>CAXUNT010000073.1:4451-23018 GCA_964252595.1 uncultured Armatimonadales bacterium | reverse complement strand
GACTAAGACCAAGACATAAACATCTAAGTGCGCCGAAGGCGTAGTTTTCGGCGTCTTCGCCCAATAGCCGTGTCCTTCGGGACATGGTTCTTAAATGCCGACCAGCAAGAAAGACACCGATGTCTCATTTCCGAAAGCCTCTTGTCCCCTTCCGAATCGCCGTCCTCTGCGTATCGCTTTTGCTGGTGCTGTCCGGCGGCTGCGGGCCAGGCAGGCCGCAGGTCGCAGACGATAGGAAGGTCGTGCTGAACTTTTGGAACGGGTTCAGCGGGCCGGACGGCAAGACCATGTCCGCGATGGTGCGGCAGTTTGAGCAGGAAAACCCAGACGTTGAAGTCCATATGCAGATTATCCCATGGGGGACCTATTACGACAAGCTGACCCTCGCACTTGCTTACGGCGGCGCTCCCGACGTGTTTGTCGTACAGGCCGCCCGCTTTCCAGAATTTGCCTCGTTCCACACACTGCACCCCGTCGCCGATGTGTTTGCCGACACTAAGCCCGCGCTCGGCCCGAAAGACTTTGCGCCAGTTCCCTGGCGCGAAAGCTTTTATCAAGGAACGCAATATGCACTTCCGCTGGACACGCACCCGATTGGGATGTATTACAACACGGCCTTGTTTAAGCAGGCCGGGATCGTGGACAAAAATGGCAATGCCAAGCCGCCGACGAACTTGCCGGAGTTTCTGGCGGACGCCAAAAAGCTGACCCGCGACACCACCGGCGAGGGCAGCCCCGACCAGTGGGGATTTGCGTTCACGTTTGAGCATACCAACTGGCTGACGTTCGCCCATCAGTTCGGCGGCGATGTTCTCACCCCCGACGGCAAGCACGGCGCGATGTCGTCGCCCGGCAGCCTCGCGGCGACCCATCTCATGTACGATTTAATCTATAAGTACAAAGTCGCCCCAAAACCCGAAGGCGTGGACTCTTGGCTGGCGCTCCGTCAAGGCAAAGTCGCCATGGCGCTGGAAGGGATTTATATGCTGTCGTCGCTGAAGGAAACCACAGGCCTTCAGTTTGCCGGAGCGCCGGTGCCGCAGTTCGGTCCCGACAAGGGCGTGTGGGGCGGCTCGCACCTGCTTTGTGAGCCAGCAGTGATTGATCCGGCGCATGCGAAAGCGGCAGGGCGGCTGATGCGCTTCCTGTCGGACCACAGCCTGACCTGGGGAATTGGCGGCCAGGTTCCGGCGCGGGTTGCCGTGACCCGTTCGGCGGCGTTCCAGTCTCAGCCGGTGCAGGCGCAGTTTGCCCGGCAGATCGGCTACGTCGTGTACGACCCGCAGGTGCCGCGTGCCAATGCCCTGAACCAGTTCGTGGACCCGGCGATTGATGCCGCGCTTTCCGGGGAGCAGACGCCGGAAGAGGCCATGCAGGACGCCGACCGGCGCATCAATCAAGTCCTGGCGCGGCCTTAACGACTTGCTCTCGTACTGTTAGGCGAACACCGTGTATGAGGGCGAACACAGGGTTCGCCCCTACGGGGTCAGTAATGAAATGTAGGGCGCGAACCTGGTGTTCGCCCTTGCTTGGAGAAGATGCGACGATGACTGTTGCGGAAAAAATGCTTTACCGGCGAACGGTGACACTGCCGGCAGCGGCCAGCCGGACCGCGCCTCGGCGCGATGACGGATGGTATGGCTGGCTGTTTGCCCTGCCGCACCTGCTGCTGTTCTTAATTTTTCTGTTCGCCCCCACTCTGCTGGGCTTTTGGATCTCCCTGCACAACTGGCATGTCCTCGCCAAAACCCACCCGTTTATCGGCATGGAAAATTACGGGGCGGCGCTGCATGACGATATTTTCTGGCTGGCCCTCCGCAACACGGCGTATTTTGCGCTGCTGGTCGTGCCGCTGGGCAATCTGGTGTCACTGCTGATGGCGGTTGGACTGTCAAAACTCAAGCGGTTCGCGACGTTCTACAAAGTTGCGTTTTACCTGCCCGTCGTCATCTCCATCACGGTCGTCGCCGTGCTGTGGCAGTGGCTGTACAACACGGAAGTCGGCCTGCTGAACTTGTATTTGAAGTCGGTGGTCACCGGCCTGCGGCATTTGGGGCTGCCTCTCGCCCCATTCTCGCCGCTGCCCTGGCTGTCCGACCCGCACTGGGTCATGCCGTCGGTGGCCCTCATGTCCATCTGGTGGGGGGCGGGCGGCAACATGATCCTGTATCTGGCGGGCATCAACAATATTCCGCCGGATTACTACGAAGCGGCGACTTTGGACGGCGCGAGCGGCTGGCGGCAGTTCTGGGCGATCACCTGGCCGCTGCTGCGCCCGACCCGGCTGTTCTGCCTAGTGTTCTCGGTGCTGGGCGCATTCCAGATTTTCGGCCAGTCGTATGTGCTGTTCGGCGGCGGGGCCGGGCCGGGCCGGGCGGGCCTGACATTGGTGCTGTATATGTACCAGCAGGGCTTTTCACAGTACGAGATCGGCTACGGGGCGGCTGTCGCGTACCTGCTGTTCGCGATTGTGCTGATCTTCACGGGAATTCAGTTCGGCCTGCTGTCCGATCGCGAACAGAACAGAATTGATAAAACGGCAAAGGCGGCGAAAGCATGAAACTCCTTCGTCAAGGCCAAGCGCCGCTGCATTTGGTTCTGCTGCTGGCGACCGCGCTGTTTGTGGCCCCGCTGGTCTGGATGCTGTCCACGTCGCTGAAGTCGCCGGGCGACATCATTTCCGGACTGGGGGCGCTGCGCTGGCTGCCTCACCCGGCAAGCCTGGTCAATTACCGCCAGGTGCTGGCAAATGTGGAAGAATTCCCGGTCTGGCGCTGGACCGGCAACAGTGTCTTTGTGGCACTAGCCGCGACAGCGTTGGTGCTGGTCGTGGACACACTGGCAGCGTTCGCCTACTCGCGCCTGCGGTGGCGCGGGCGGGATGCGGTGTTCGCAATGCTGGTCGCGACAATGCTGGTGCCGGGCCAAGTTCTGCTCATTCCGTCTTATTTGCTCATTCGGGAGCTGCACTGGTTTGACACCTACTGGGCGCTGATCGTGCCGGCGGGGGCGAATGCCTTCGGCGTATTTCTCCTGCGCCAATTCTTTTTGACGATCCCAAACGAGCTGGAAGAAGCGGCTCGCCTCGACGGCTGCGGGCCTGCCGGCGTCTTCTGGCACGTCATCCTGCCTTTGTCGCGCCCGGCGCTCGCGACTTTAGGCATTTTCACGTTCATGGGGATCTGGAATGCGTTTGAAGGACCGCTGATCTACACCGACAGCACGGAGATGCGAACCCTGCCCATCGGGATTATGATCTTTCAGGGCCACTACAGCACCGAATACGGCCCGCTGATGGCGGCTGCGGCGCTGGCGGCGATTCCGGTGCTGATCGCATTTTTGCTGTTCCAGAAGCACCTGATCAAAGGCATTTCACTGACCGGACTGGCAGGACGTTAACCGTCATGAATAAGTTTATCACGCTGCTCCTCGCAGGAGTGTCGCTTCTGTGGACTGGCCGGGCTCTGGCCCTGGAAACAGACTGCGTGATCCATGATCCGTCCACAATCATAAACAGCGGAGGGCGGTACTGGGTCTTCGGAACCGGCACCGGAGTCACGGTTTACTCGTCGCAAGATAAGCGGCACTGGACACCGGAGCCGCCGGTATTTGCCGCCGCGCCGGGCTGGGTTGCTGCGGCGGTTCCCGGCAATACCAACCGCCTCTACTGGGCGCCGGAAGTCCACCGCCTCCACGGCCTGTACTATGTATATTATGCGGTTTCAACGTTCGGCAGCAACACATCCGCTATTGGACTGGCGACAAGTCCGACCCTGGTAAACCCGCACTGGACTGACCGGGGGCCTGTCATTCAGTCGTCTTCCCGCAGCAGCTACAACACGATTGACCCCAGCGTCTTGTCCGGGCCGGACGGCAAGCTTTGGCTCACCTTCGGCTCGTATTGGAGCGGGATCAAGATGGTCCAGCTTGACGCGGCGACCGGCAGACCGCTTGCTTCCAGCCCGAAAGTGTATGCGCTGGCCGCCCACCCGCAGGACCCAATCAACTCGATCGAAGCGCCGTATTTATACTATCACGGCGGCTATTACTATTTGTTCGTCAACTGGGATCGGTGCTGCCAGGGCGAAAGAAGCACTTACAATATCCGCCTGGGCCGGTCTCGGTCCGTGACCGGACCCTATTTGGACAAAGCCGGCCGAGCGATGACGGCAGGCGGCGGCGAGCCGTTTCTGGGTGCGGCTGCCAGCGGCAGCACAGGACACAAAGAAGTCGGTTCCGGTCAGGCAGCGATTTTCACGGACGGCGGGCATGATTATTTTTCCTGCCACTATGAGTGGGCCGAGGATCACGCCGGCGCCCCGATGCTGAATGTTCGGAACCTCTTCTGGGGTGCAGACGGATGGCCTGAGGCATCCGATTAGGAATGTTCATGCCCGCATACACACTCGGCCTGGATTATGGGACAAGCTCGGTGCGCGGCCTGCTGGTGGACACGGCGGACGGCAAAGAAATTGCAGCAAGCGAGTTTGCCTACCCGCACGGTGCGGACGGCGTTTTGACGGACGCGAGGGACTCGCTGCTGGCCCGGCAGCACCCACAGGATTACTTGGATGGCACAGTTGCCGTGGTTCAAGACGTGCTGGCGGCGGCAAAAAGCGTTCCAGGATTTGAGGCGGCGCAAGTCGTCGGGCTGGGCGTTGATACGACCGGGTCGTCACCGCTGCCGGTGAACGCGGACGGCGTGCCGCTGGCGCTTCTGCCGGAATTTCAGGACAGCTTGGCAGCGATGGTCTACTTGTGGAAAGATCACACGGGCCACGCCGAAGCGGCGGAGATCACCGCACTGGCGGCCCGGCTGCGCCCGGAGTATCTCCTGAAATGCGGCGGCGTCTACAGCGCGGAATGGTTCTGGGCCAAAATCCTGCACTGCCTGCGGGCCGATCCCAATGTCTTTGAGGCCGCGGCCACTTGGGTCGAACACGCCGACTGGATGCCTGCCGTCCTGACGGGGACCGAGCGCCCGACTCAGATGAAGCGCGGCCTCTGCGCGGCGGGTCACAAGGGACTGTTCCACCCCCAATGGGCCGGCTACCCGGACGCAGAATTTCTAGCGCGGCTTGATTCCCGGCTCGCGCTCCTGCGGCGGACATTGCCGGACAGGGCATTTGCGGTCGGGCAGACGGTGGGCGGACTGAGCGCGGGGTGGGCAGCGAAGACGGGCCTGCCGGCAGGCATTCCCGTGTCGGTCGGGGCGATTGACGCCCACCTCGGCGCGGTCGGCTGCGGCATCGCGCCGGGAGTGCTGGTCAAGAACATCGGGACTTCCACCTGCGACATGATGGCCGCGCCGCTGTCTGCCCCAATGCCGGATATTCCGGGCCTGTGCGGCATCGTGCCGGAGTCCATTTTGCCGGGCTTCTACGGATTAGAAGCCGGGCAGTCGGCGGTCGGCGATATTTTCAACTGGTTCGTCAGTATAATCCAGCCCGCCGGAATGAGCCATGCCGCGCTGACCACCGAAGCGGAAAAATCTGTACCGGGCGCGAGCGGCCTGCTGGCGCTGGACTGGCACAACGGCAACCGAACTGTGCTGGTGGACCACCGCCTTTCCGGCGCTCTGCTGGGCATGACCCTCCGCACCACCCCAAGCGAGATGTACCGGGCCTGGATTGAAGCGACGGCGTTTGGCGCCCGGATGATCGCCGAGCGCCTGGAAGAGTACGGGCAGAAAGTCGAGCGCATCATCGTCTGCGGCGGCATTTCGGTTAAAAGCCCGCTGGTCATGCAGATTTACGCCGATGTGCTGGGCCGTCCGATTGCCGTTTCTCGGTCGTCGCAGACCGCCGCCCTCGGCGCGGCGATTGCCGGGGCCGTCGCTGCCGGGGTTCATCCGTCATTCACCGAAGCCATGCAGTCCATGACCGCGGTGCAGCCGCAGTCGTTCCTGCCGCACCCAGAAAGCCAGGCCGTCTATGAAAGGCTATATGCACAGTACCGGCTGATTCACGATGCCTTCGGCGTGTGCGGGCCGCCGCCGGACTTGTCGGGCGTGATGAAGGAGCTTCTTATGATCCAGGACGAAGTCCGCGGGCGTGTTTAGGAACTGTGTAGAAACCGTTGAAAGCCCCCCGCCCCAATTCTGGGGAGCCGGATAGGAGAAGAAGCTGGCAAGGCTGTCCTACTCCGTGTGGCTCCCCAGAATTGGGGCGGAGGGGCTTTTGATAGAGTGCCTGTTATTCAAACAGCAGCTCAATATCTTGTTTGGTGAGGGATTTGAAAAAGCTGGTCTCGGTGGAGATGAGCTGACTGACAAGCGTTCGCTTGCGGTCTTGAAGCAGCAAAATCTTTTCTTCGACGGTATCGCGGGTGATCAGCTTGTAGACGAAGACCGGGCGGGTCTGGCCGATGCGGTGGGTACGGTCGGTAGCCTGCATCTCGACGGCGGGGTTCCACCAGGGGTCAATGTGGATGACGTAGTCGGCGGCGGTGAGGTTCAGGCCGACGCCGCCGGCTTTGAGGCTGATCAAAAAGAACGGCAGCTCGGGGTTGTTCTGGAAGTCGTCCACCCGGCCCTGGCGGTTTTGGGTCTGGCCGTCTAAATAAGCATAAGGGATTTTTCGCGCGTCCAAAGCTTCGCGGACAAGCGACAGCATCGACACGAATTGCGAAAACACCAAAGCTTTGTGACCCTCAGCTTGGAGCGTCTCCAGCGTCTCCAAAAGCCGCTCGAACTTGCCGGAGCGAGCGCGGGTATCCGGCTCGACCAGGCGGGGATGGTTTGCGATCTGGCGCAGGCGCAGCAGCCCTTCCAGAATCTTCATGCGGGCGTCGCTGATGCCGCTGCCGTCTACAATCCCGAGAATCTGGTCGCGGTAGAAGTCGCGGGTCTTGTCGTAGAGCTTCTTCTGGCCCGGCTCCAGCTCGACTTCTAAGATTTCCTCGGTGCGCGGGGGCAGCTCCGGGGCGACTTGATCTTTGGTCCGGCGCAGGATAAACGGATGCACAAGCTTTCGCAGAAACGCAGCGGCGATTTCATCGTGGTTCTTTTCGATGGCCCCGGCGAACTCCGTGCGGAACTGCTCGAAGGAGCCGAGCAGGCCGGGGTTCAGGAACGCGAACTGAGACCACAGCTCAATGGTCGAGTTTTCGACCGGCGTTCCCGTCAGCGAGAGTTTATGATCGGCATTGAGCAGGCGGACGGCTTTGGCGCTCTGAGACAGCGGATTTTTGATTGCTTGGGCTTCGTCCAGAATGACATAGTGAAATCTGTGCTGCCGCAGCAGCTCAATGTCCCGCAGCAGAATACCGTAGGTGGTCAGCACCAAGTCATACTCGTCAAACTGAGCCAGATCTTTGACGCGGGTACCGTGCGCGTGGTTTAACAGCCGCAGGCCGGGCGTGAATTTGGCGGCTTCGCGTTCCCAGTTAAAGATCAAGGAGCGCGGCAAAACCAAGAGTGTTGCGGCGGTGGCGTGATTTGACTCAGACAGCGACTGCAAAAACGCCAGCGTCGTGAATGTTTTTCCCGTCCCCATGTCGTCGGCGAGGCAGCCGCCGAACCCGTAGTCGTGCAGAAAATGCAGCCAGTCTACGCCGGACTTCTGGTACGGACGGAGCGTGCCGCGGATATTCTGCGGCAGGACCGACGGCTCGATTTCCTCAAAGCCGCGTAGATGGTCCCGGCGGCGCTGAAATTCGGCGTCGGCTTCCACCCTGTCGCCTTCCAGGAGAAGCTGGTCTAGCAGCGTGATCTGCGCCCCGGCCAGCCGCAGGCCGTCTTCGGTTTCCTCGCTCATCGAGAACAAGTACCGATACTTCTCTAGCCAGTCTTCAGGGATCGCACCGAGGGAGCCGTCGGCGAGCTTCACAAAGCGCTCACGCTTCCGCACGGCTCTTCGGACCTCTTTAAGCGTGATTTTCGTGTCGCCGAATTGGACCACGGCGTCCACGTCAAACCAATCAATCTCCGACGACACGCGAAACGAAATAATGGGGATGTTTCGGTTGACTTTTGCCGAGACGAGATCAGCCTCGCCGTAGATTTCGTACCCAGCGGCGGTCAGCTTCGGAATTTCGGAGAGCAGGAAGTCTATGGCGGCAGTCTTGGCCCGTAGCGCGAACACTCCGGGTTCAGCGCCGCGCTTGAGGTGATGCTCGCCCAGCATTTCCGCCCAGTGCGCTTCTATATTGGGCTGCCGGTGCAGACGCACCAGGGTCAGTGAGCCAGGCTTTCGGATCAGAAGAGTCTGGGCGGCGGCGCGGTCAAACTGCACCTCCGTCTGGCCGTAGCCGAAGCGCAGGCTGACCGCGAGCGCCCCTTCGGCTTCGCTGAGATAAAGGCGCGGGACCGGCTCGGTAGCTGCCTCTTCTTCCCAAACGATTCCTTCCCCAGTAATAGGAATTTGCTCGGCCAGCGGCAGCAGGAACGTGTCGAAGAACGTCTCAGTTTCCTCCGCCGGCACGGTCAGATCAGGATGCTCTAGCAAAATAGCAACAAGGCCCGCGCCCTCGTCCACGGGATAAAGGGTCAGCTTGGACAGCAGCCAAAGCGGGTCAGCGCTGACAATAGTGGTCTTTTCCGGCGTCAGCGTGAACGTCTCGTCGGCCAGCTTGATGGACGGGCGCAGGACCATGCCGTCCGGCGTCTGCACCAGTTCCACTTCCGCCCGGCCTGCGTCTGCCGAAACCTGCACGGGCGCTTGCAGGGGATCGTTTTCACGCCCGCGAAAGACAAAGCCGCCGACGAGGAGCGGTAAAAGTGTCTGCGGCTCGAACGCCTTTTCGTAGGCATACAAACTGTTCCCCGACCCGGCCAGCGCGGCCAGTTTCAGAGCATCCGGGCCGAGGCCGAAGGCCGGAACAAAACGGCGCGGGTCAATCTGGGACCGGACAGACTTTGCCAGCTTTGACAGTTTCTGCCGCTTGATAAACGCGCCCAGCGCGTCTGCGCCGGCGAGATCGGCATCGGCAAAAAGGCTCAGGGGCAGGGTGTAGGGGAAGATAGCCCATTCGGAGCGGCGCTCCTGGAGACTGAAAAACAGCACCTGCCGGGCGGCGGGCATATTTGAGCGCTGACTGGCTTTAACCGCCGACGTCAGCACGGTCTCCCAGGTCTGCGGTGGGTGGCTCCGCAGGTGGTTCTTCAAAGCAAGCGCAGCAGCGATCTGGTGCTTGCAGACGATGCTGGGATTGGCACCAGAGACAGGACAGTCACAGGCCGAAAGCAGCCGCCCTTCGGCGTCCACCTCAAATACGACCGAGTACGTCTCCGCGCCCCGCACTTCGGCAACCGCCCCGTCCCGTCCGATGTGGCGCAGGCGGACCCGGCCTTGCAGGGAATACTCACGTCCCCGCTGGAATGTCCCGGAGTCCGTCCGTGCCGCCAGTGCCGGAATGTTGACAGCATCTTCGGTTAACTCCGGTCGTGCCATCGGTCTTTAGTTGTCTTTCTTCGGCGGGCGCTTGACCGTGATACCGAGTTCCCGAAGCTGTTTGTCTTCCACTTCCGACGGCGCGTCCATCATCGGGTCGAAGCCGCCACCACTTTTGGGGAAGGCAATCACTTCGCGGACATTTTCATCATCGGTCAGGTACATGATCAGCCGGTCAATGCCGGGGGCCATGCCGCCGTGGGGCGGAGCGCCAAAGTCGAAGGCTTCGAGCATATGGCCGAACTGGTCTTGTATCTGCGCGTCGGTCTTGCCAAGCATTCGGAAGATGCGCTCCTGAATGTCGCGCTTGTGAATACGAATAGACCCTGATGCGCCTTCGGAGCCATTGCAGACAAGGTCATACGTGTACGCGCGGCAGGCGGCAGGGTCGGACTCCAGAATGTCCAGATGCTCGGCATGGGGCATGGCGAACGGGTTATGGGCGAATGTCCAGCTTTTGGAATCATCGTCCCACTCAAACACCGGAAAGTCCGTGACCCAGGCGAAGTGCAGGACATTCGGGTCGGCCAGCTTTTGGCGTTTCGCGATTTCGCGCCGCAGCAGGTCCAATGCTTTCGCGACGATCTCCGGCGTGTCGGCGACAAAGCCGATCAAATCGCCGGGCTGGGCTTCAGCCAGCGCTACTAATCCCGAGATCTCCTCTTCCGTCAAGAACTTGGCAATGGGCGATTTGACGCCGTCTTCCGTCACCAAAAGATATGCGAGACCCTTCGCGCCCGTTTCTTTCACCAACGCCGTTAAATCATCAATCTCTTTGCGGGACAGCGACGCGCCCGACGGGTAACGCAGCAGCTTCACCTGATTTCCCGCCGCAAGCGTGGATTGGAAGACCGAGAACTGGGTAGTTTGAAGCAGCGGCCCGGCGTCTTTCAGCTCTAGGCCATACCGCAGGTCGGGCTTGTCCGTGCCGTAGCGGGCCATGCTCTCGTCAAAAGTCAGGCGCGTGAACGGCGTCACCACCGACTTCGGCGAAATCTTCGGGATGATCTCGGAGTAGAGCGACTCAACTACTTCCAGCACGTCGTCCTGCTCGACGAACGACATTTCGAGGTCAAGCTGGGTGAACTCCGGCTGCCGGTCGGCCCGCTGGGACTCGTCACGGAAACACTTGGCGATTTGGAAATACCGCTCGATGCCGCCGACCATGAGTAGCTGCTTGAACTGCTGGGGGGCCTGGGGCAGCGCATAGAAAAGGCCAGGTTCGAGGCGGTACGGCACCAAATAGTCGCGAGCGCCTTCCGGCGACGATTTTGTCAAGACAGGCGTTTCGATCTCCAAAAACCCGCGCCCGTACATAAACTCGCGAATGAGCCGGATCGCTTCATGCCGCAGCTTCATTTTCTCAAACATGACCGGCCGGCGCAGATCTAAGTACCGGTACTTGAGCCGCAGCATCTCATTGATATTGCTGTCTTTTTCCTCGGCAATCGGGAACGGCGGCGTCTTGGCCGGGTTCAGGATCTCAATCGCCGACGCCGCGACTTCGACCGTCCCATTCGCCAGGTTGTCGTTTTCGCTCCCGGCAGGCCGCCGCCGGACCATACCCACCACGCTCAGGCAGTATTCCGAGCGCACTTTTTCTGCAACCGCCAAAGCGTCCGGCGCATCCCCGCCGTCCACAGCGATTTGGACAATCCCGCTCCGGTCCCGCAGGTCTAAGAAGGCGATCCCGCCCTGGTCCCGGTTCCGGTTGACCCAGCCGTTCAGCGTCACCGTCTGCCCAATCATCGCCTCCGACACGTCCCCGCACGAAACCGTCCGCTTCCATTCTGTCCTACTCATCTCAGGCACGTTCCTTCTCCCCTGCCCTGCTTTGGGCCATCAGCAAAATACAGGCACAGTATACCCTACTGAGCGCATACAGAGAAAAAAGCTTCCCGTTCAGGTACAATCCACTTTGGAACGAAAGGAAAATCCTAATGGGATGGGACAACACCGAGCGCGAGCGCATCATTGAACAGGCACTCAGCGCGTTGACACCGTTCGAAGTCCGCCACGCCACGCAGGAGCTACAGCAATGGACACGCACCTATCCCCAAGATTTCGGGATTATGGATACGTTCGAGGTCCTGTCTCACAAACAAGATTTCGCCAAGGAACGAGATCAAAGAGCAACAACGCGCGAAGCAGCCACCGCCGGCCATACAGATTGAACTACGTTTAGCCTATCATCCCAGTAATAACATCAATGTTTGCTGTCGTATGTTCCAAATCAACACGGGTTGGATCAAGGCCATGAATGCGCGGGTCGTAAAAGTATACGCCAACAAATGTGTCCAAAGCGGCTATTAGATCTTTGTTAGTCATTCTCCCCTCGTTTACCAACTTGACTCCAAAATCTGCCTGCATCCCTATGAGCTTTAGGACGTTCACAGCTACTACATCTGTCACAAGAGGGGCAGGTATTGACTGTTGTGGCTGAACAAACTGCGCCTCAGTTGGAAATCGCGTGACCGGCATGATCATATTAGCATCGGGCAGACCTGACACAAACTTCATCTTGCAAAGTTTTTCTACGTTAAATGTCAAGGTTGCAGGAAGCTTACCTTTTAGCTCTTCCTGTGTCGCAAATTCGCCTAACAATCCTTTAGTCCTAAACGCTTCCGCAAATTCTTCTAGTCTTTGATATTGCTCTTTATCAATCTTAGAAGGATTGATAGGAATTGAGGAAAAGTAGATTGAAACAGGCTTCCCGGCCTCTATGAATCGGTTGATCTCTTCTACTGTGCCTGACTCAGCTACTCCCGTGGGTGATCCAAGCCTTGTCCAAAACATGCCAATGAGAATGTCACAATCATCAACCAGTTGTTTGTTAATGATTGCTTGAGGTCTTTCACCTATTTCTGGAACCGCATGTGTCTCCCACATCACTGGACTTAACACAACGCCCATCCGCTGCCCGGTCTCTATATTCCAGTTGTCGATGGCTTGCTTAACAATCTGTCGTTCATCTGTTAAGTCTGAGGGCGATGCAATCAAAACATTAAATTGGGTGACGCTTTTGGGCATGAAATTACCTCTATTAGAAGAAAAGGCGCAGGCTATGTAGCCAGCGCCCTTATGCTGTTTTAAGAGCAGCCCAGCGAGGTGCCGCACGAAAGGCATTTGTTAAAAGCGCCCCGACGGATGGTGATGGCGCCGCATTCAGGACACGGCGGGGCGTCGGACTGGGCGCGGTAGATTTCGCGCTCGTGGTCGCTTACGGACGCCGTGGTGGTCTCGGCGAGGTGAACGTTCGCGGGTTGGTGGCCGTTGCCGTTCTTGTTGCTTAATGTGCCGCTTTTGGAGTCGTGGGCCGGGGCCGCGAGTTTAGGCGGAGCCGAGTAAGCATCGCCGCCGTCGGCTGGCTGGTCGGCGATGAGGCCGACGTTGTGGCGGTCTTCTTTTTGCAGGAACCGCAGGGCCAGATACCGGAAGATGTAGTCCATGACGGATTTCGCCATCGGGATCTCTTTGTTGCCGGTAAAGCCCGACGGCTCAAAGCGCGAATGGATGAACTTGTCCACCAGGGTTGACAGCGGGACGCCGTACTGGAGCGCGAGCGAGATGGCCGTGGCGAAGCTGTCCATCAGGCCCGAAATAGACGAGCCTTCTTTGGACATCCGAATAAAGATCTCGCCGGGCTGGCGGGTATCCGGGTACAGGCCGACCGTGAGATACCCCTCGTGGCCGCCGATGCTGAACTTGTGGGTCACGCCGTCGCGCTCGTCGGGCAGACGCCGCCGGACGGCTTTCGGCACCGTCAGGGCAGCGCTGGGCGCGGCTTCGGGGGCAACCGCTTCGGTCGCAGCGGCTTTAGCTTCCATCGCCTTTTCGCTGGCCGTGTTCAGCGGCTGGGTGCGCTTCGAGCCGTCCCGGTAGATGGCGACCGCCTTGATGCCGAGATTCCAGGCTTCCAGGTAGGTGGCGGCGATGTCCTCCGGCGACGCATCGGTGGGGACATTGACGGTCTTTGAGATCGCTCCCGAAATGAACGGCTGGGCCGCCGCCATCATCTTGAGATGCCCCCGGTAATGGATGGAGCGGGTGCCGTTCATCGGGCGGAACGCGCAGTCGAAAATCGCCAGATGTTCGGGTTTCAGGCCCGGCGCCCCTTCGATGGTGTCGTTCTCGTCAATGAACTTGATGATCCCATTTGCTGCCGCTTCGTCGTAGCCCAGGCGGTCCAGCGCTTCGGGAACGGTCTGGTTGACGATCTTCATCATGCCGCCGCCGACCAGCGACTTGTACTTGACAATCGCGATATCGGGTTCAATCCCGGTCGTGTCGCAGTCCATCAAAAAGCCAATCGTCCCGGTAGGAGCCAAAACTGTGGCCTGAGCATTCCGATAGCCCGACGCTTGACCTTCTTCCAGTGCTTCATCCCACGCCGTCCGAGCGGCATCCAAGAGTGTCGTCGGGATCAGTGCGCCGTTGATGTCATCTACTGCCGCGCGGTGCTTGCCCATGACCCGGAGCATCGGAGCGCGGTTCTCGGCGAAGCCCGCAAACGGCCCGCCGCAGTCGCGGGCCACGGTCGCCGACTGATGGTAGGCCCGGCCCGTCATCAGCGCGGTCACGGCCCCGGCATACGCCCGGCCCGCGTCGCTGTCATACGGCAGGCCGTCCGCCATCAGCAGTGCGCCGAGATTAGCGTAGCCCAGCCCCAGCGGCCGGAACCGATGCGAGCGCTGCTCGATCTTCTCAGTCGGGTAGTGGGCGAAGCCGACCACAATCTCCTGGGCCGTGATCATCACTTGAACGGCGTGTTCAAACGACTCGGTATCAAACGCCCCGCTCCCCGCATCCCGGAACTTCATCAAGTTCAGCGACGACAAATTGCACGCTGTCGAATTCAAGAAGAAGAACTCGCTGTTGGAGACGACAATGGACAGCAAGCCAGCCGAGTTTGCATCCGTGATGGCGAAGTTGTGCGTGCCTTCGACCTCCATGTCGTAAACCGGAACAGGAGACTCCAGCGTCAGGGGCATGACGCTCAAAAGAACGTCGGCAGCCTCGGCAAACGCCGCCTGCAAGGCGTCTTTGTCTTCCGGCAAGTCTTTCGCCGTGCAGCGCAGTGAGCATAGGGCAGTACCGACGGCAAGATGCCGCGCTTCCACATAAACGCCTTCTTGGGTCAGGAAGCGATGTTCCGGCGTACAGCGGAACGTCAAGCCGCGCTCCGTCTTGACTTCTACTAATTCCTGCGTGTAGCCAGCCACCCAGACTTTCCGAATGGAGCGCAAGACCGGCTGCCGATTGGAACGGTCAAACGAGAAGACTGCGGGAAGCAGGTCCCCTGCTTCATGTCGCCCGAACAAGGCAGCAAACGGAACCTGCCCTTCGGCGGTTTCAACGAGTGTTTCACCAACAAAGCAGCATGGATTGCTGGCATGAATTCGGTCCGTGTTGGCGCAGGTGTGCCAGTCGTTGGCGGTGGTGTCGTACTGCATTCCGGGGTCGCCGCAGACCCAGGTGCCTTCGGCGATGGAGTGCAAGAGGTCACGCGCCCGCAGGGTCTCGGCGGTCTTGCCGTCGGTGCGGAACTTGGTCTCCCAGGGACCGTCGGCTTCGACCGCCGACATGAACTCGTCGGTCACGCGGACGGAGTGGTTGGCGTTCTGGAACGGCACGGTGTCATACGCGCCGCCGCTGACATTGAACGCGCCGGAGTAGCCGGCATCAATCAGGGCATGGGCCTTGAGTTCGGCGTCTTTCTTGCAGTCAATGAATTCTTGAATGTCCGGGTGGTCGGCGTTTAAGATGACCATTTTGGCTGCCCGGCGCGTGGAGCCGCCGCTTTTAATCGAGCCTGCGGAGGCGTCCAGGCCCTTCATAAACGCAATCGGCCCCGACGAGCGCCCGCCTGCCGACAGCGGCTCTTTCGACGACCGCAGGGGGGATAAATTGTGCCCCGACCCGGAACCGTCTTTGAACAGCATCCCCTCGGTCTTGTAAAGGTCCAAAATGGACTCCATCGAGTCATCCACTTCCGTGATGTAGCACGCCGACACCGCTTGGCGGCGTCCGGCCCAGCCGAGATTGAACCAGACGGGGCTGTTGAACGCGGCGAACTGGTGCAGCAGAATAAAGCGCAGTTCGTCATGGAAGATCGTGGCGTCATCTTCGGTGGCGAAGTACGCACCGAGCTTGGCCCATTCTAAAATCTTGTCGGCGACGCGCCCAATGAGCTGCTTGACCGAGTATTCGCGCTCTAGCGTGCCGATCTGTCCCCGGAAGTACTTGGACACGACGACATTGGTGGCAAGCTGAGACCAAGGCTTTGGGATCTCGACGCCGTTCTGCTCAAACACGACCGTGCCATCGCTGCCGACAATGCTGGCGGAGCGGACTTCCCATTCGGTCGTCTCCCACACGTTCTGGCCTGGCTTGGTATAGCGGCGGGTAAAAGTCAGGCCCGGCGCGGCTTTCGTTGTCTTCGCGGAGGCGGCCTGGGGCTCCGGCTGGAGTTCGGCAAACATTTCAGTGATGGCTTCAGGGGCTTCGGCAACTGCGGCGGGCATAAGCGTTTCCATTTCTTCGGCGATTATCGGCTCTTCTACGATCTCGGCTTCCAGCGCAGTGGCGGGTTCCGGGAGGAACTCAGGTTCCGGGGCCACTTCGGGTTCTATCGGGAAATCTACGACTTGTTCCACTTCGGGCGCTGCCACGGGATCGGCAAACGCTTCCAAGTCCGGCCCGGCGGCTTCGGGCGGGGCCAATTGAAAATCTTCGCGGGCGGCGCGGAGCGGGCTAAGGAGCGGGGCCGGCTCGTCGGCCAGCATCCGGGCCATGACAGTGTCTTCAAACGGGTCTTCTTCGCCATCGGCGAACGGGTCGCTGTTTTCACTGACTTGTGCGATCTGCGACGGGGCCGGGAAGCCGAGGGCAGGAACATCGGCGGGATGTCGGGCGTCTAAATCTACATCGTCGCCGCCGAACAGCGCCCCGCCGGTGTCGGCTGAGACTGTTTCAGCGGCTTGGACCGGCGCGGCGGGCTTCCGTGCCGGACGCGGCTTTACCGCCTCATCATCGCCCATGAGATCGAGCGTCGTTCCCGATCCATTCTTCTTGCCATTGCTTTTCTCAGGCATGGTGTTCCTCTTCTAGTATCTTTGATGTTTATTCGTCGTCATCTTGGTCTTCGTTATCGTCTTCGTCAAAATCTTCGTCGCGGTCGTCATGTGCCATCCGCCACAGGGCCAATGAGAAAGAGGGTGCAAATTCCTCAATCTTCGGTCCATCCTCATGCAGATACAGAAACACTTTTTCAGTTTCACTCGACAGCGGCATGATAAGAGCATCACCGTCAGCGTAACGCCAGTAGTCACCAGCAATCAGATAAGCCGTTTCTGCAAGTCTCGTATCCGTAATCCACCTGTCAAGACTATGGAAGCCCAGGCCGCTTCCGCCTTCGGCCCGCTTCCATTGCCGAAAAAACTCTTTGGCTTCCGGTGCAAACGACACACCCTGACTTCTTTCCAAGTCAGCAATTTCAATCGCCGAAAGCCCTGGACGGTTTGGCGTCGAGACTTCACCCCGGATAACCATTTCCGCCTGCTCATGTTTCTGCAAAATCGCAACTGACTGCTCAAACCTCTCCGTGATAGGCAGGGCGAGAGCCTCGGAAAAATCGTAGGGAGGCAGAACAGACTCTGACTCCTGTTCAAATTTCTGGAAGGGCTGCATCTTATTCTTTCCGTAAACGGCTGCCCTGCTTTTTCAGCAGGTTCACGATGTCGCGGAACTGGGTGGCGTCCTCAAATTGGCGGTAGACGGACGCAAAGCGGACATAGGCGACCTGGTCCAGGCGGCCTAAATGGTCCATGACCATCTCGCCGATGTCGGCGGACGGCACTTCTTTGTCCAGACGGTTGGCAAGGGTGCGCTCGATGTCGTCGGTGATGGTTTGCAGGGTTTCTTCCGAAATGGGCCGCTTTTGGCAGGCGACTCGCAGTGAGCGCAGGAGCTTGTTGCGGTCGAACGGCTCCCGGCGCTGGTGGCCGTCCCGGTCGGGCTTCTTGACCACCGTGAGCTGCATTTCCTCGATAGTCTCAAACGTGGTGAAGCGCCGCTCGCAGTGTTTGCATTCACGGCGTCGTTTGATCGCTTCGCCTTCCCGCATCGGACGCGAGTCCAGCACGGCATCGTCATCGTGGCCGCAGTACGGACACTTCATGGCCTGTGTTTATCCTATATCTTGTGCGGATTTAGAGTATAACATACTAAATATAGGAAGTCAAGGGAGATCAAAAAGACGCGAGATTATTTTTTGCAGGCGAGGCACGGAGCCGTGTCATGTCCCGGCGCGGTGCTTCGCCGAACAAGCGGCGATACTCCCGGCTGAACTGCGACGGGCTTTGGTAGCCGGCTTGAAACCCTGCTGTCGCCGCATCTACTCCTTGGCCAAGCATCAGCCGCCGCGCTTCTTGAAGCCGCAGCCGCTTTTGGTACTGAAGCGGGGTGAGAGCGGTAACGGCCTTGAAGTGCTGGTGGAACACCGACGGACTCAGATGCACTTCGCGGGCCAGATCGTCCACTTTAAGCGGCTCGGCGAAGCCGTGCTTCAGCCGGTGCAGCGCCTTGACGATGCCGTCCATTTCGCTCCCGGCAAAGGCAATCCGCCGCAGAGCGGCTCCCTGCTCGCTTGCCAGCACCAGGTACAAAATCTCGCGCTGGATCAGCGGGGCCAGCATGGGGATGTGCTGCGGCGTGTCCAGCAGGCGCAGGAGGCGCACGACTGTGTCGCGCAACAGCGTGTCTAGGCAGCCGACGCCGATGCCGCGCTCCATCAGCGGCGGCGCAGACGCTGGCGGCAGGTTTAATTCCGCGACCAGGGCGCTGATCTGCCGGGGGACAATGTCCAGCGACAAGCTCAAGTACGGCTTCTGCGGGGTCGCTTCCGCCACCTGGCTCGTGACCGGCAAATCTACAGTAACCAGCAGGAAATGCGACGGGTCGTACCGGTAGACATTCTCCCCCAGCATCACCTGCTTGCTGCCCCGCGCAATCAGGCACAAGCTCGGCTTGTAGACCGCATGGATCGGCTCCCAAGGAACAGAGGAGCGGTACAAGTTAAGCGCAGCAATCGCCGTCGCGTGGGTGCCGTCCTCGGTCGCATGGGTGCCGTCCTCGGTCGCATGGGTGCCGTCCTCGGTCGCATGGGTGCCGTCCT
>CAXUNT010000073.1:0-4351 GCA_964252595.1 uncultured Armatimonadales bacterium | reverse complement strand
CGGTCGTCAGCCGCTCGATCAGCGCCGCAAGTTCCGAGGGTTCCGCGTGAGTGCTGTTCATAAAGAGAGTTTACCCCGCTGCCGCCCCAGCGCCGCCGACGGTTTCAGGAATTAGGCAAGAACTGCCTAGGATTAGGTTACCGGCCTTCGGCCCAGCCCAGACATAATAAAGGAGCCAGCAAAAAACAACAGCAGGGAGAAATGCTTGATGGATAACACGACAAGAACATGGTTCATCACAGGAGCGAACAGCGGGCTGGGACGTATCATGGCACAGCAGCTTTTGGAGCGCGGCGATCGCGTGGCAGGCACCGCCCGCCGGCCCGAAACGCTGGACGACCTCAAAGCGCAGCACGGCGAGCAGTTTTGGGTGCAGGCGCTTGATGTCACCGACACGGCGGCCATCCGGCAGGTTGTGGGTGCAGCGTTTCAAGACTTAGGGCGCATTGACGTGGTCGTCAGCAACGCTGGCTACGCGCTTTTTGGGGCCGGGGAAGAAGTCACGGACGAGCAGATTGTCCAGCAGATCAACACCAATCTTATCGGCTCCGTTCAAGTCATCCGGGCTGCGCTCCCGCACCTACGAGCGCAGGGCGGCGGGCGCATCTTGCAGGTGTCTTCGGAAGGCGGGCAGATCGCGTATCCGAACTTCAGCTTATACCACGCGACCAAGTGGGGTATTGAGGGCTTTGTCGAAGCCGTATCGCAGGAAGTCGCGCCCTTCGGCATTGAGTTCACGCTGGTAGAACCCGGCCCGACCCGCACAAACTTCGGTGTAGGATTGATCAGCCCGCCCGCGATGGCGGAGTACGACCAAACGCCGTCGGGCGAAACACGCCGTGCCATTGCGTCGGGTTCGTTTCTTATCAACGGCGACGCCGCGAAAGTGGTAGGAGCCATGATCGCCTCGGTAGATGTGACCCCCGCGCCGCGCCGCCTGCTAACCGGCAGCGACGCTTACGAACATGTCCATCAGGCCCTGACAGAGCGTTTAGCGACACTGGAAGCGCAGAAAAAAACCGCCTACAGCGCAGACATCGCCGCCGGGTGACATCTGCCGCCAGAATCGGGTACAACGGGGCATTGAACCAATTGG
The DNA here is from genome assembly GCA_964252595.1 of uncultured Armatimonadales bacterium. Classification (GTDB taxonomy): domain Bacteria; phylum Armatimonadota; class Armatimonadia; order Armatimonadales; family Capsulimonadaceae; genus JANXMY01. The sequence goes on along the minus strand of CAXUNT010000073.1, from coordinate 3,255 downwards.
CGGAGGTTTCTAATGCACGTTTTATTTATCGGCGGGACTGGGCTGATCTCGACAGCGATTGCCCGGCAGCTTCTCGAGGCCGGCCACGAAGTCACGCTGTTCAACCGGGGCAAATCGGAGAACCGGCTTCCTGAAGGCGCACGGGTCATCAACGGAAACCGCAAAGAGTATACGGCGTTTGAGGAGACGTTCTCGGATAAGTTTTACGATGTCGTGGTGGATATGGTTGCGTTTGCGCCCAACGACAGCGCATCGGCTATTCGGGCGTTTGAAGGCCGCTGCGGCCAGTTTATCCACTGCTCGACAGTCTGCGTGTATTCCGGTCCCGTAACCCAGATTCCGACGACCGAGACCGAGCCATACCATTCCATCGGCGGCTACGGCAAAGACAAAGCGATCTGCGAGATGCTGCTTTTGCAGGCGTTTGAAGACGGCAAGCTGCCCGTCACCATCATGCGCCCGTCGCACTCTTATGGCGAAGGCGGGGGGATTATTCGCTCGGTTGGCCCCGGCGACACGTTTGTGGACCGCCTTCGCAAAAAGAAGCCGGTCATCGTGCAGGGGGACGGCAATTCTCTGTGGGCGTCCTGCCATGTGGACGATGTCGCGCGGGGCTTTATCGGCACGATGGGAAACTCGCGCTGCCTTGGCGAAGCGTACAATATCACCGGCGACGAGTGGTTCACCTGGAACACTTACCATGAGCAGGTGGCTGAAGTCTGCGGCGGGACATTTACGCCGGTTCATATCCCGACCGACACGCTGCGGGAAGCCGCACCGGGCCTGTCCGGCGGCACACACGAGATTTTCGAATGGCCGTCCATTTTTGACAATTCCAAGCTCAAGCGGGACACAGGCTACGTCGGACAGACCATTAACTTCAAGGAAGGCATACGGCGGACGCTGGCCTGGCTGGAAGCCAACAGCAAGCTGAAAGACAGCGATGCCGACGACTATGAAGATCGCCTCATCACCGCCTGGCAATCGAAAACTGCTGAGCTGCCGAGGCAATCATAACCGATGGACGCCGACCAAATCCGCACCATGCTTAAATCCAAGCAAACGCAGGACCGGCTGCAAGCGGTCAAGCGTATCGCGGACCTCCTGCCGTCCGAGCGGCAGCCGCTGCTGCTTCAAGCGCTGTTCGACAAGTCGCCGTATGTCGCCGCACTGGCGGCGGAAGCATTAGGGGAAGGAGCCGACGACAGGGCCGCGCTTGCGATGACGGAGATGTTCGGGTCGCTCTGCGCCGACGGCATCAAGCTTGACCCCGGCTGCCACATCCGGTCGAACATCGCCTTCGCGCTGGGCCGCCTAGAGCATCGCCCGGCGTCGGATATGCTTCGCATTGGTATTCGGCTAACGCAGATCGAGGCGGTCGGGGGCGTCCCGTTTGACACTGGCGCACACCTGCGCGGCAACTGCGCGTTAGCTTTAGCCCAAATCCGTGACCCCGACTGCGTCCGGGACATCGCCCTGCTGCTATTCGACCGCAGCGGCTTTGCCTTTGTTCGTGCGCCGATTGATCCGACCGTCAAAATGGAGCCGCGCAAAGCCGCCGCGCGGGCCTTGTCGCTGTCCGGGAACATTCAGGCCCGACTGCCGCTGACGCTGAAGCTAGCCCACCCGGAGAACGAAGAACCCGAAGTCTTGCAGGAGTGTATGCAGGCGCTGGTGGAACTCGAAGACCCGTTCGCACTGGAAGTCCTGGAGCGCTACCTCGCGCACACCGACCGTCGCTTGGCCGCGTATGCCGCACTGATGATCGCCCAAAGCCAGCAACCCGGAGCTGCTGCACTTCTCGCTGGGGCCGTCGAGCAGTTCTCCGGTGACGTCCTGAAGGCAGTCGTCCTCGCCCTCACGACGATCCGCGATCCCGATGCTTATGATCGCCTGCACCGTCTTCTCAAATCAGAAAGGGAAGCCGTCCGCCTCGCCGTCATTGACGCCCTGCCGCCCGATGCTGCCAGCCAGGCGCTCCTTAAAACCCTCGCCGCCCGTGACATCTCCCCCCGCGTCAAAGCCGCCGCCAAAGCTGCGCTCCGAGCAGAGTAGCGCTTTACTACCGGCCTTGAATGAAAGATTGGGTGAGAGTGCGGAGGGTAGATAGGCCCATTTCGCCCATCAAGGTGATGTTGAGCGTGGGCGTGTCCCAGTTCAGCGTCGTCAGCGATGCCCGGTGGCCGATGTGAACGGGGACTCCAGTAATAAGCGCCACGCGCTGGCCCGGAGGAACCAGGGTGGGACGGCCCGGCTGGGTGCGGCGCTGCTCGAAAACGGACACGAGGTTCAGGCCGTCGGAGTAGCGCAGGTGCAGGATCGGGCGCAGGCCGATTTTAGTCGTGGTCGCGCCCACCAAACGGTATCCGGCGAGGGACGCCGGGGCGGAGGCTTTGCCGGCAAGCTGAGACGGCAGGGTGTGGAGGGAAACGGCGACCTCGGTGGTCGGCAGCTCGGCGACAGGCACAGTTTTCGCGAGCGCGGACAAATCGAACAAATCCGGTGCCGGTATGGGATGATAAGCAATATCGGAAAAGCCGACCGTCACGGCAAGCTTGCCGTCCTCACCGTAAATCTCGCGCTTCAAGATCAGGCCGCTGCCGCTGTCAATCCAGAACTGACGCGCCAGTGTCGCGCCCTGCGGACGCTTCACCGTCACCAGGTAGGTTTTCCGGTCGGCGATGGTGCGCGGGCGCGGGTCCACGGTCAGCAGGTAATTGACCCGAAGCAGTGTGTAAGAAAGCAGATCATCGTCGTCGAGTGCGCCCGGCGAAAGCCGCCGATGACGCAAAAGCTTGGGGTGCGGCTCATATTCCCACTGCTGAATACCATCGCTGACCAACAGCCGGCCCCGCTCGCGCTCCGGGTTGAGAAACTGGATGCGCTGATCGTCTTGAGGGCGGTGAAAGATAAGCACTTCCGTTGTTCGCCCCGTCGGCCAGTACGTCGTGATCTGCCGGCCTGTGTAGGGAAAAAAGTCGTCGGCCTGCAAAACTTTGACGAACAGGGACTCAGCGGTCGGGGCTTGGAGAACCGGCGATCTCGGTGGCGATTTCCGGAGATGTTTCGCCGAAGCGGCAGGCGTTGCCGTAGAAGGCGGCGCAGTCACGCCAAGCAGCGCCAGGCTGATCAGCACCGCGGGCAGGACAGCCTTAGAACGACGCATCGGCATAGCCTGCCGCCTCCGAAGCGTCGGCGGCGGTCTCCGGCTGCTGCACGTCAGCAGCGATCATCTTCTGCCGGTCGGGGTCACCC
>CAXUNT010000072.1:0-23707 GCA_964252595.1 uncultured Armatimonadales bacterium | reverse complement strand
CTGCAGCTGCCCGACGCGCATCTTCTTGATGATGTCGCCCTCGCCGCCGACCACACCCGCCTCCAAGACGATCTCTTAGCCGCCCTCGCCGCGTGGGAAGCCGCCGTCGCCGAACAGGAAGAATTAGGCACTTAAAGGTTCATGTCAGGACCGCGCTGATGCATCAGGTCGGCGATAACTTGAGCCTGAATCTGCTTATCCATCACTGTGATCCGCATATTTCCTATCTGTTTCGCAAGGGTATGGATTTGCGTGATCTGCTGGCGGCTATCCGCTGTTTGCGGAAAGATTTGGGCTTCTTCAGCCGTTTCAGGATTGAGATAGGTCCGCCTGTTCTTTTCCAAATTTAATGCCATCGCCTTGCTGTTAGGCTTGTGCGTCTTTTGGTTCCAAGCAACATATTGTGCTGCATAACTCATACAGTGCATTGCCCAGCCGACTTTTCGTTCCAAGTTCAAGGCTTTCGCCCGTGTTGCCAGGGCCGCCTGGGGAAGCAGGGCGTAAACTTTTTCCGTCAACTGCCGGTTGGTCTGAGCCAGCGACGCTTTCGCATCGGCTGCGTCCGCTTGGGCCGACTGAACATACTTCGCACGGTCTTCCGCCGCCGCGGCATCGGTCAGCACCAAAAAGGGCGCTTTTGTTTGGAAGACAACTAAGTGCGCCTTCCAATTGCCGAAGTTCTTCAGCAGCACCGGTCTGAGCAGCAGGCGCAGGGGTGGCGCGGCCTGGCAGATTTCGGCAAACTGCGTGATGGACTGCGGAACGGGCTGTCCATTGACGCCAAAAACCTGGTAGGTTGGATTTGTAAGACCGAGGCGAGCCGCCGGCGAGCCTTTGACCACCCGAAAATACAAATTTTTGTTCTGCATGGAACAGTTCGATCCGTAGCCGACAATGGTATGCATTCTCGCCGTATCTGTTGCTGTCAATGGCTTGATGATTGGAGTCGGGGGCGCAGGCTTGCTTGTGAACCGCTGATCTTTGACAAGCTTGTCGTTGTCGTAGATTTGGAGCGAGATCAGGGGGCCGACGGCATTCACCGGGATGTTCACTTCGGTTTTCTGTTGATACACTTTCGACAGAACAAGGCGCTTCCCGACGGCATCTTGAACGAACGCTTGGATTATGTGCGGACCATTTGCGGGCAACCGGTAGGGAACCCAGTAAAGTATTTGGAAGGTTCGCTTTGGCTGACTGCGCCAGACGCGCATTGTTTCTTCAGTTTGCCGCAGATATTGCAGCTTCTGCCGAATGGGAGCGTCCAATGCTTCCGCTGTTTCTGCCACCGGTTTGGCATAGCGCATTTCTCCGCTGCCCGCGTAGGCAGGCAGGGTTAGCGTCGCAGCCTGCTGCACCAAGAACATGGCTGGGTCGTAGTTTTTAATTTGGCTGGCAATGCCGCCCCGGATGTTGAGCGCTCCGGCCAGTGCCTTCGGGTCGCCGATAGCTTGGATGACATACGGCGGCTCCTGTGGGGTGTTATTAATGAGTAAGGCTGGACCAGCAGAGCGAACGGCGCTGGTGGCGACAAGCCGCTGATTGTTGACCGCAATCGCTTCCGCGCCTGCCGCTTTCAGCTCATTAACAGTTTGATTGATGTCAGTGTCATGGATCAGGTTCGGTGCCGCTATGCCTGCGGGCATCGGCGCGGGGAATGGCTTTTTGCTGTCGGTCAGCGTCACGACAACGCCGGGTCCCTGCACAGGAGTCAGGCCCGCGAGGAACTGGACCCGATTGAGTGGGCTGCTGGAAGAACGCCCGCCAGCGGGTTGAAGCAGGCGTGTCAACACCATACTTCTGGCAGTCATGCCGGGAGTCTCACCTGTGATTGAGAACGACACAAGGTCAGGACTGAGCCAAGCAGACTTCCCGTTGACAAAAAGAAGGCCGCTGCCGGGGATGAGCGCTTTGTTGGTCGGCTTTTTCCATGTCCGCACAGTCTCGCCAGTGCTGCTGGCGTTGCGGGCGGCGAAAGGACTGTCAAAAACAATTACCGTCTGCCCTGGTTTCGGAAAAGCCGTCAGGAGCTGCTTGGAGCAGTTCCGGTTGAACGCATATCCGTACTCTTTTGGTCCCTTCTGGAACTCCTTCTGTCCCTTCCGAAAGGGATCATAGTAGACATTGGGAAAGATCAAATAAGGCTGAACTTGGTCCATCCAATGGTCGGCATCGGGAAGGTGTTCCTGATGGTTCTCGGCGTACTTCGTAATCGCGGTTCCGATAAGTTCCAAGTTGATGATGTCGATCTTTTGTTTCAGATACTCCCGCTGCTGGGCTGGGGTCAAGTTTGTCGCAGCAGTCTGAGCGTCGGGAACGACATCTGGCGTGATGCCGAGCATCTCCGGCGTGTAAGCAGCGATGCGGTGGCTGATTTGGGTCCAGCCGCCTTTGACGTTCAAGTGCATGGTGAGTGTATCGTCAGATAGATGGTACTCTAGGTCGCGCACAGTTGGGTTTGTCGCATAATCCGGCGGTGCGTCACCGACCTTGACATGTGTGAGCCGCCAAATCATGTGTGAGCCTGACACCGTGTAGGTGCCTTGCCAGTGAGAAATGACATTGTTGTTCGCGGGCCAGCCGCTGACCTGGTCAAGCTGACCATTCTGCGAAAAGATCAGAGCAGAGCGTTCGCCGCCCCAGGAAGGTCCCAGCCAAATGCCGACCAGAGAAGAGGGCTTCGGCTGGGTTTGAGCCGGGGCGGACGAGACGAGAAACGCGCCACTGATCGCGGCGGCGACGGTGAGGGCGGCAATCGTGAGCCGCAGGCGGAGAGTGACGGCGGGCATGATGGGGACTCCTAACGTGAGAATTCGGGCAATGCGGCGGCCGACGGATGATCGGAAGGGAGCGACGCCGGCGGTTAGGGTGCGCTGAAGGCGGGTGAGCGGTGAGCGCTCGGCCAGCGACAGGAGGCAGGCGGCGTAAGCGCGTGGCGGGCAATGGGCGGCGAGAACAGCCTCGTCGCAGGCGTCTTCGCTAAGTTGTTCCAGCTTAGGGCAAAGCAGCCAGAGCAGGGGCTGGAACCAGAGAATGGTGGTCAAGACGCGGGCGGCAAGGGTCCAAAGAGTGTCGCGGCGGTCTCGGTGGGCCAGCTCATGCAAAAAGACGGCGCGGAGGGCGTCAGGCGCAACATCGGCAGCAAAGGCCGGCGGCAGGAAGATCGCCGGGCGGCGCAGTCCGGCGAGGAACGGACTAGATACGGATGGGTGGGTCAGCAGCACAGGCGGATGCGGCGTGAGTGCGGCCAGCAGCGCGGCGGCAGGGCCGGAGGTGATTTCTGCCGCCGTGTGTCTGAGGCGCATCAAATGCCACTGGCAGATGCCGAGCCAGAGGAGCAGGAGGGCAGAGACGGCGAGGGAGAAAAAATCCACCTCCTTGCTTCGCGGGGGACCCGCCCAAAGGGGAGGACGAGGAGCAAGAGGCAAAGGCGGCGTGGGAGTGTCGCTTGCCGCGTCCTTCTGTCTTGCCGCGTCCTTCTGTCTTGCCGCGTCCTTCTGTCTTGCCGCGTTCTCTTGAATGGCCGGTTCGGTGGCGGTGATCGGTGGGTCAGCAGCGGAAATGGAAACGGGAGGCCGCGACAGAGCCAGGAGCTTTGGCGCAGCCGAGGGCGCAGGAATGACAGAGGGCGCGGCAAGCAGCGCTCCTACGGTCTGTGACCTGAACTCTTCACCTTCCCGCTTCGGGAGGATATCCTGCGGATTACTGCGTATCGCAACTTGTTGCGGGGTGGGTTCCGTCGGCACCCGCACCACTGGCCGGATGTGGCCAGTCAGCGGGGTGAGCAGCAGCAAAAGTGCGACGCCGATCAATGATGCCCGTCCGACCAATGACTGCACGGAGGGACCGAAGCGGCGGGTCAGGCGCAGAGCAAGCAGAGCCACTGAGAGAAGCGCGGAAGATTGGCACAGCAGCACAAGCAGCATCGTCATTGTGTGGCCTCCGGTGTGTCGTCAATCAGCTCACGCAGGCGCTTCAGCTCGTCGCTGGAGACGGCTTCGTGTTTCAAAAGATGTGAGACCAGGCCGTAAACCGAGCCGCCGAACACGCGCGTGAGCAGATCACGGGCGGCGGTCTCGCTGATGTCGGCTTCCTCCGACAAGGCCCGGAAGACGAACACGCGGTCGCGAACCGTGTGCGCGACGGCATGTTTGGCTTCCATCTTGCGGAGCAGCGTTTGGGTCGTGGAATGAGCGACTGTATCCGTCAAATTCAGGGCGTCGGTGATCTCCCGCGCGGTCGCTTCCCCGCGCTCCCACAAGATCTGCATGATTTGAAGCTGGACTTTGCCTAATTTCGGTATGGGTGTCTTCGGCATGACTGCTCTCCGTTTACTGTGGTAGATGATACGTGCAGTTTACCACGGTAAACGGAGGCTGTCAAGAGCGAAGCTAAATTATTTTTCGGGCAGGAAATCAGCGTCAAAAGGAGGAATAAGACGGCATGAACTTAGAAACTGTGCAGTATGAAGGCTGGGAGGCGGTGCGCCTGGCAAACGGCGATGCCGAACTTGTGGTCACGACGTCGGTGGGGCCGCGCATTATTCACTACGGGCTGACGGGTGGGCCGAATGTGTTTGCCGTTCTCCCGGAAACGCGCGGGCAGAGCGGCGGCGATACTTGGCAGCCCTACGGCGGGCATCGTTTGTGGATCGCGCCGGAAGTCATGCCGCGCTCGTATTTCCCCGACACCGGCGCTTACGGGACGCCAACAATGGACGGGGAGACGCTGGTTCTCAGCAGTCCCGTTGAAAGCACGACGGGAATCGCGAAAGAAATGCGGGTCACGCTCGCGTCGTCGGGTCCCGCTGTCACGGTGGAGCATACGCTGACGAATCACAACGTCTGGCCGGTGACGCTGTCGGTGTGGGCATTGAGCATTGTCGCCCCCGGCGGAAAGGTCGTGCTGCCTCAGGAGCCGTTTGTCGCCCACGGCGACGAGCTGCTGCCCGCCCGGCCTTTGGTGCTGTGGAAGTTTACTGACATGGCCGACCCGCGCTGGCGTTGGGGGACCAAGTACCTGACCCTGGCCGCACATGAGGATTTGGACACGCCGCAGAAAGTCGGGCTGTACAACGCGCAGGGGTGGGGGGCGCATGTCACCGACACGCAAGCGTTCGTGCTTCAAATCAAGCCCGCGCCCGGCGGTCCGGGTGCTTTGGCCGACATGGGCTGCAATTTTGAGACGTTCACCAAAGGCGCGTTTCAGGAGCTGGAAACCCTCGGTCCGCTGACAATGCTTCAGCCGGGTGACTCAGTGTCACATACCGAGCAGTGGTATTTAGGGGCGCTGTCTGGGCCGACCGAAACCGACGCGGCTCTGGACGCCGCGCTTCTGCCGATTGTCCGCGCCGTGCAGGCCGCTCATGAATGAAGCGCTGCGAGTCGGCACGTTCAATGTCCGCTGGGCAAACCCGAACGATGGTGAGCATCGGTGGGACTTGCGGAAAGAGCGGCTTTTTGCGCTTCTGCACGATTGGCGGCCCGATGTGCTGGGCTTGCAGGAGCCGCGAGCATCGCAGTTTGACGATCTGCGCCAAGCCTTGCCGGACTACGGCAGCGTCGCCGTGGGCCGTGACGATGGCGAACGCGCCGGCGAATTCTGCCCGATCTTCTTTCGCCGCGAGCGCTGGGAGCGCGTCAGCGACGGCACGTTCTGGTTTTCGGAGACGCCGGACGTGCCGGGGTCGCAGTCGTGGGGAAGCAGCCACCCGCGCATCTGCACCTGGGCAGAACTCAGGGAACGCGGCAGCGACAAGACGTTCCGGGTCTACAACCTGCACTGGGACCACGAGTCGCAGGCCGCCCGCGAGAACAGCGCCCTGCTTTTGCGGGGATTTCTGCGGGCTGTCAGCGTCCCGATAATCGTCCTGGGCGACTTCAACGCCCACGCCGACAACCCTGCCGTAGCGCACCTGACACAGCCGGGTTCGCCGGTCGCGCACAGTGCATTCTCAACCGAACAGCAGCAGGAACCAGGGACGTTTCATGGCTTTACGGGAACCGCGACGGAGCCGCCGATTGATCATATCTTGCTGTCTTGGGACTGGGAAGTTGTAAGCGCCGAAGTGCTGTACGGCGATGGCACTCGTCCGTTCACCTCGGACCATTTTCCCGTGGCGGCGACGCTGCTTCTTTGCTGATATTGTCTTCCTGTGGCCGACCCGCCTCTGCCAGCAGCGCCCGTGCCTCGTCGGCGTCGACAGCGCGGACGAAGACTTGAACGCCGCCGCTGGCATTGGATACGGGATTGTCGGCGACGGCGAAAAACTCGTTGCTGAGGACGCACTCAATCCCGGCATCTTCAAGCATTCCGCTGACGATGCGGGCCTCAATGGGTGAGTAACTGCTGAAGACGGAGCAAAGCGGGGCAGGCATGGGGCAAGTCCAGCGAAAAAAGGGCAGAGATACACCCTGCCCGAACACAGACGCATGAAAAAATTAGTGGGTTGACGCCTGGCTGACGACGGCGGCGGGGCGGTGGGCGGTGTTGCTGCTATAGAGAGTCGTGCCGATGACGACAGCGGCGATGACGAGAACGAGGACAATGACCAGGGTTCCCCAGTTGGCGTTCTGGGTGCTGGTGTCAGCGGGCGAAGGCGTTTGGACAGACATGGCGGGCTTCGGTCTCCTTTGAGTAGACTGATGGTGGACAAGTAACGCGATTATACCACTGGTTTAATCGCAATGCAAGCATTGCGACCAGGGCCGAAAAATAATTGTGTGCCGGATTGGGGACGTTGGTATAATAGCGGTGGGGACATCGTTATCGGACTGACACTGGATCGCACCGTGGTTCTGCTGCTGATTGCCGTGGTCGTGGCGCTCCTCGCCCGGCGTCTGCGGCTGCCGTACACGGTCGGGCTGGTGCTGGCAGGGATCGGCATCCGCCTGGTGCGGGTCGGACCGGGAGAGCTGCTGACCCCACACCTGATCACCGAAGCGTTCCTGCCGCCCCTGCTGTTTGAAGCCGCGCTGTCCCTGCGCTGGCGGGATTTGCGCCGGGACGGCCTGCCGATCTTTGTGCTGTCCACGCTCGGCGTCGCTGTATCGGCGTCTCTGGTGGCCGGCGGCATGGTTTACTTCGCGCACTGGCCGCCGCCGTCCGCGCTGCTGTTTGGCGTTTTAATTGCCGCGACCGATCCCGTGTCGGTCATCGCGACGTTTAAGGAAAACAAAGTTCATGGCCGCCTGCGGCTGCTGGTGGAGTCGGAAAGCCTGTTCAATGACGGCGTGGCGGCGGTCTTTTTCGCGCTCGCCCTCACGCTGGCCCTGGGGCAGCCGCTGACGCCGGGGTCCGCCGTGCTGGAACTGGGAAAAATTTCGCTTGGCGGGACTGCCATTGGTCTGGCCTGCGGCGCAGCGGCGATTGGACTGGCGGGCCGCACGGAAGACCATCTCGTTGAGACCGCGCTGACTGCCGTGGCTGCTTATGGGTCGTTTCTCTTAGCGGACCATTTTCGCGTCTCGGGGGTCCTGGCGACGGTGTCGGCGGGTCTCCTGCTGGGAAATATCGGGGTGCTGGGCAGCGATGAAGAGGCAGTCATCACGCAGCGCGGGCGCGAGGTCGTCATCGCGTTCTGGGACTTTGCGGCCTTTGTCGCAAACTCTTTGATCTTTCTTTTGATCGGCCTGGACGCCGCCCGGCGGTCGTTCGCGCATCTCGGCATGGCGGCGCTGGCAATGGCGACTGGGCTGACCGTGCTGGGCCGGGCGGCGGCTGTGTACTCGCTGTCGCTGCTGTTTTCCCGCAGCCGCCTGCGAATCTCGGCCCCGCATCAGCATTTGCTGTTTTGGGGCGGAATGCGCGGGGCGCTGGCCTTGGCCCTGGCCCTCAGCCTGCCGGGAACCATTGCTTACCGGACACAGATCGTCCTGGCATCGTTCGCCGTCGTCGCGTTTTCTGTCGTCGTACAGGGAATTACGATGCCGCTGCTGCTGAAGCGGCTGAAGATATAACACCCCCGCTGGGAGCCTCGGAACCCAAATATGTCAAAACAAACTTTCTCTCTCTTCGCCGCTCTCGCCTTGCTTTTGCCGCTGACGGCCCATGCCGTGCCCAAGATGAAGCAAACAGCCGTCAAGCAGACTGCATCGGCGGCACGCGAAAAGTTCACGTTTGTCGCTTACGGCGATACGCGCTCGAACCCACTAGAACATGCGGTCATCATCAAAGAAATTGTCGGCCTGCACCCGGAGTTTGTCCTGCAAAGCGGCGACCTCGTTTCCGACGGCGGAAATCCGGCTCAGTGGCTGCAATTCGCCCAGATTACCCAGCCGCTGCGCGAGGCTCACATCGCGTATTACCCGGCGCGGGGCAATCACGATGTCGGAGCCTACTACCCGCACACGGTCACGGAGCCGTTTGATTCGGGCGACAAAGTCAACAAGCTTTACTATGCGTTCACCCGCCATCATAACCGGTTCATCATCGTAGACAGCATGGAAGATTATGACCCGTCAAGCCGCCAGTACGCCTGGCTGGCAGGCGAGCTGGCGCGGGCGCGGAACACCGCCGTCAATACGTTCGTCATGTTCCACGAAGCGCCGTTTTCGGTGGGGCCGCACGGACCGACGCCGGAAGCGCAGCAGTTTCTGCACCCGCTGTTTGTCAAATATCAGCCGACGGCGGTCTTCTGCGGCCACGACCATTTGTATTACCGCACCCGGCGGAACGGCGTGACGTACATCGTGACCGGCGGGGGCGGCGCTCCGCCGTACCGGCCTGAAAACCGGCAGATCGCGCTGCCCGGCGACGTGTATGTCCATGACACGGACAGCGCGGGACACGCGCTAAGCGAAGCGCAGTACAAGTCTCTCATCTACCACGCGATCCGGTGCGATGTGGACGGGCCGCGCGTGTCGATGACAGTGATCCGGCCCGATGGCAGCGTCATAGACCACTTCACGCTGGGGCCGAAGTGACTGCAAAAAAGAGCGGAAATTCTGTGGTGTACTCAAACGAACCGGGCGATGATGCTCTGCCGGACCATGTCAGCCAGCAGGTAGACACGATTGCCGCGCTTCATGCGCGGGGCGAAAGCGAGGTCAGTGTTCACCAGCGCCTCATTGAGCGTGTCACGGCGTTTCTCGGACGCCCGCTCTTTCTGAACCTGATCATTGGGGCAATTGCCGTCTGGATTTTCCTCAACATTCCTGCCAATCGGCCTAATCTCGCTCCGTTCGACCCGCCGCCGTTTCCTCTGCTGTCCTGGCTTGTCTCAACCGGCGGCCTGCTGCTGACCATTGTTGTCTTGATCACCCAGAACCGGCAGGCGCGTCTCGCCGAGCGCCGCGCCCAGCTTGACTTGCAGGTCAATTTATTGTCCGAGCAAAAAATCGCCAAAGTCATCGCGCTGATGGAAGAATTGCGCCGGGACATTCCCAGTGTTCGGAACCGGCACGACCCGGAAGCCGAAGCCATGTCCGAGGCCGCCGATGCCCATGCAGTGCTGGATGCTTTGGAAGAAAAGCTGGATGAAGCGCTTATGTTCACTGAGAACGCAGAAGAGACATGAGAACAGAGAAGAGGCATAAGCTTGTCCGATTGACACGTTAGCCTGCAATTCGGTAAACTCTGGACAAAATCCCTGCCCAAAACTATTCCCGAAAAGAGCCATCTATTGAGCGAGTCATCTTCCCAGCCTGCCATTGCCGTCGTCATTCCCGCCGGGGGCGGCGGAACCCGCCTCTGGCCGCGCTCCCGGCAGGAAACGCCGAAACAGTTTTTGGACATTGTCAGCGAGCGGACCATGCTTCAGGAGACCACCGACCGCGTGGAATCCCTGGTCCCGCCGGAGCGGCTGTATGTCATTACTAACGCCCGCCATGCGGACGGGGTCCGCGCCCAGCTCCCGGAAGTCCCTGCCGAAAACATCGTCGGCGAGCCGGAAGGCCGCGACTCCGCTCCCGCTATCGGCCTCATGGCAGCGATCTTGGAAAAGACGCTCGGCCCGGATGCCGTCATGGCGACCCTGCCCGCCGACCATGTGATTTTGAACCCCGCCCAGTTCGCCAAGATTTTAGAGTCCGCCGCCGAGTCTGCCGCCGACGGTTATTTGGTCACGCTCGGCATCCCGCCCACCGGCCCGGACATCGGCTTTGGCTACATTCAGAGCGGCGAGACCCTGCGGGCCGAAACCGACGCCGGAGTTCCGGTCTACGAAGTCAAGCAGTTCAAGGAAAAGCCGAAACTGGAAGTCGCCGAACAGTACCTGCGTGACGGCGGCTACTACTGGAATGCGGGCATGTTTATCGCGTCAGTCAAGACCCTGCGCGATTTGTACAAGGCCCACCTCCCGCAGATGGAAGCGGCGTTCGCGCAAATCGTCGCCGCCCTCGGCACGGATCAGTTTGACGCTGTGATGCGTGAAGTCTTTTCAACCCTCGACAAGATTTCGGTGGACTACGGCATCGCCGAAAAAGCCGACAAAGTGGCGGTCATCCCCGCCGACATCGGCTGGAACGATGTCGGCTCCTGGCAGCGCCTGGCTGAAATCTTGTCTGCCGCAGGCAAAGAAACCGAAAACGTCGTCATCGGCCACCATGTCGGCGTGGACACCCACGGCTCGCTAATCTACAGCCCCAAGCGGCTCATCGCCACCATCGGCCTGGATGATCTGATCGTGATTGACACGCCCGACGCGACACTAATCTGCCCCAAGTCCCGGTCGGAAGAAGTCAAAAAGATTGTCGATGAGCTGAAAGCGCGCGGGCGGCACGAGCTTCTGTAAACAGGGCTGCTAAAGTTTAGCGTCTCACGGGACAGTCAATGAGCGGAATGCCGGTAATCCGGCTGACTTCTTCGGCAAGCGTTTGGGCTGCTTGCTTGGAAGTTGCATTGCTGAGGATGTTGCCTGAAATGATGCGGCGGCTTGGATATCTCAGCACAAGCTGAATGCTATTGCGTGGCGTGATGCAAATGCCCTTGTAGTCGTCTAAAGAGCCTCGGCTTGTTTTGGGTCGCCAGGGCCAGCCTTCCGTCTTCTCGTAAACCCGCCGCCGTCCGTCGAGGCGCATTTCGGATGGCCCGCTCATGTAGACAAATAGCAGGCTGAGGCCAAGTACGCTGGCGGCCATATAGCCTTTAATCAGGGTGTGGGTCAACTGTTGCTGCGGGGTTGGCGTTATTTCGTATTGTCCGTATTGGTGGTGAGGTGGCGCGGCCAGCAGGTTGGGGATCAGCATCAAGAAGAACACCCCCGGAATCATCAGGGTGCTTCGCCGGAGCGCACGCGGTTTGCGGAATACCAGTGTTTCTTCTTTGTCTCCGACTTGCCAGCCTGCCAGCGCCTGCGTTTGTGCCCGAACTCCGTAAGTTATCACAGTTATGCTGTAAAGCATGAACGCGATAAACCACCAGCCGAACCAACTATGAAAAAGCTTGTCCATACTACAATTGTACCCCTGCAAAACACTGTAACAATTTGCCGTTTTTGTTGTCAGAATAAGAAAAGCACCATTTAGTTAAGGTTTTTCCATGAACGTTCCAATGGCGGATTTGCAGACGCAGCACCGCGCCCTCAAAGATGAGCTGTCCCAAGCGTTTGACGAGACAATGGCTGCCTGCGATTTTGGCGGCCTCGGCAAAACGGCAAGCGCGTTTGAGCGCGAAACCGCCGATTTCTGCGGTGCAAAGCACGGCCTCGGCGTCAACTCCGGCACCGATGCCCTGCTGCTGGCATTGCTCGCCTTGGGCGTCGGACCGGGTGATGAAGTCATTACCCCGCCGTTCACGTTTATCGCGACGGGGGAAACCATCTGCCTCGCCGGCGCGACCCCAGTGTTCGCCGACATTGACCCGCGGACCTATAACTTAGACCCCGATGATGCCGAAGCCAAAATTACGCCCCGTACAAAAGTCATTCTGCCCGTTCATCTCTTCGGCCAGCTTGCCGACATGACCCGCTTCGCCGGGATCGCCGAAAAGCATGGCGTCGCGATTTTAGGCGACGCTGCCCAGGCTATCGGCGCTCTCCATCAGGGCAAGCCGCTCGGTGCATGGGGCGACGCCAACACGCTGTCGTTCTACCCGACTAAAAATCTAGGCGCGTGCGGCGACGGCGGCATGGTCCTGACCGATAACGATGCCCTGGCCGAGCAGGTCAAGCTGCTCCGGTTCCACGGCAGCGGCGGCAAAGGCTACTTCCACAAAGAAATCGGCTACTGCTCGCGTCTTGATGGCCTGCAAGCCGCACTGCTGCGCGTCAAAGCCCAGTGCCTGCCGGAATGGAACGACCAGCGCCGCGCCAACGCCGCGTTCTATGCCGAGGCTCTTTCGGGCTTAGATGGCTTGGTTCTACCCTGCACCGAGCTAGGCAACCATCACATCTTCCACCAGTACACGACGCGCGTTTTAGACGGCAATCGCGACGCCCTGCAAAAGCACCTGGCGTCACGCGGCGTCCAGTCGGCGATCTACTACCCGCTGCCGATCCATTTGCAGGAAGCGTATGCGTTTTTGGGGTACAAGGAGGGCGACCTGCCCGAAAGCGAACGGGCATCCAAAGAAGTCCTGTCCCTGCCCGTCCATCCTGAACTGTCCCGCGACCAAGCTGAATACGCCGCCGAAGCCGTTCGTGCGTTTTTTGAGTGAGTGACCGAGCGTGGGAGTAAGAGCGTGGGAGTGAACTCCTACGCTGTGGGCGCGGACGCCTAGTGTCCGCCTTCGCGGACGAGGAGTAAGATAGGAAGTTCAGGATTAAGGTCCAGGGAGGGACGGATGTTAAAGAATAAGTTGTGCGTGGCGGTGCATTTTGTCTGAGCGACGTGGGACCGGCAGCCGCTCATTATGCCGGACATCGAGCGGGAGTTGTGGCGGTACATCGGGGCGGTTTGCGCGGATGACAATGCGGCCTCTTGGCGGTGGGCGGGATGCCGGACCATGTGCATCTGCGGGTGTTGCTGTCCAACACGATCACGCTGGCAGATTTTGTGAAGCACGTCAAAGGCGGCTCCTTTTCGTTCGTGTCGGACAAGCTGAGGCCCGGTGAGTGGTTCAAGTGGCAGGGCAGCTACGGCGCATTCTCCGTCAGCCGCCCACAGATTGACGAAGTCGTACGCTACGTCGCACATCAAAGACAACATCATGCTGAGGGCGGCACACTCTGGCCCGACGCCGAAGAACCCGGCCAGCCAATTCTGTCTGTGTCCACGAAGGTGGACAATGGGCGTCCGCGCCCCACAGCGTAGGATTTCAATCCCACGCTCCTTATTTCCAACAGGAGACACACTTGAAAGCAATGATACTGGCGGCAGGGGTCGGCTCCCGCTTAGACCCCCTCACCCGCGCCATTCCGAAACCGATGGTGCCGATTGTCAACCGGCCTGTGATTGAGCATATCGTGCTGGATCTGAAGAAGCATGGCTTTGACGACATCCGGGTTAATGTTCACTACTTGGGTAATGTCATCGAAGAGGGCCTCGGCGACGGGGCGCGGCTGGGCGTCAAGATTTCGTATGCCCATGAAGACAAGCTGTGGGGCGACGCGGGCAGCGTCAAGCGGTCGGAAGACTTCTTCCAGGGCGAGACGTTTTTGGTGGTCGGCGGCGACGACATCTCGGACATTGACTTGTCGGGCTTGATGGCCCTGCACCGGGAGAAAAACGCGGCGTCCACGATTGCGACGACGCTGGTGGAAGACCCGTCGCAGTTCGGCATTGTCGTCACCGATGACGACGGGCGCATTACGCGCTTTCTGGAAAAGCCGAAGGGCGGCGACGTGTTTTCCAAGATGGCGAACACCGGCGTTTACGTCTTTGAGCCGGGCGTCTTTGATTTGATCCCGAAAGACACGTTTTATGGCTTCGGCAACGAAGTTTTCCCGCAGCTTCTTGCCGAAGGCCGCCCGCTGTACGGCTTTTCCACCCATTCCTACTGGAAAGATGTCGGCAACCTGCTGGTCTACCGCCAGACCAACTTCGATGCGCTGAACGGCCTGGTCCATCTGGACTTCGGCCTGGCCGAGACCGCGCCTGGCGTTTATCAGGGCGAGAACGTGCATCTTGACCCATCGGCGGAGATCACCGGCCCGGCGGCCATCGGCAACAACGTCACCGTCGGCGCGGGCGCAAAACTGCTCGGCAACGTGATTTTGGACGATGGTACGGTGATTGAGCCGAACGTGACACTGAAAGACACCATCACCTGGAAGAACGCGCATGTCTCCGCCGGAACGCACCTAGAGCGCTGCGTCGTCGGTACGAACGCCCAGGTCCAGTCCAACGTCGCCATTTTTGACGCCAACATCGTGGACCCCACCCGGCTGATGACGGCGAAGACGTAGACATCCCTAGAACGGCCCGCGCGTGAGCGCCGGGCCGTTTTTATTTGCCTTGCATTCCTTGTACATTTGGAACCCACCTCCTTGCTTCGTAACAAGTTACTTCGCAGGGGTCCTCCCGAAGCGGGAAGATGAAGAGTTTCAAAGCTAGTCTTACGTCCATATCTCTGACCCTTCCCGTTTCGGGAGGGGTGCCGAGGGACGAGGCAGGGTGGGTTCCGAAGTGAGCTACAAAGATGATCCTAAAAGATTACAGCGAGACTTACGCCCATAAACTGCGGGACAAAACCTATCTGGATGCTTACCTAGAAGCGTGTCTTCAGGAGAGCGACGAAGCGTTTTATCTGGGCCTCCGGCGGGCAGTGCAGGCACGAGAAAGCGGCTTTACCTGGCTTGCCGCGCAAACTGGCTTGGGGCGTGAAAGCCTCTACCGCGCCCTCAATGCCGAAGGCAATCCCTCGTTCCGCACCATTCGTAAAGTGCTGCGGGCGCTCGGCGCGGACGAAGCCATTGTGGTACATACGGCGGACGCACCAGAGCCGAGGCGCAGCCCCGCCAAGCGCCGCGTCATGACTGTCTCCTAAGAGCATTGCCCGCTATGTCCTGTTGTTCTTATCCTATGTTCGCCAACAGGCAGGTTCTTATGCTTATCAACGACGAGTGGCGCAAATGCAATCCTATCAACGATATTCTTGAACCCGGCGAAAACTTGCTTTGGATCGGACGGCCGAACGAAGCAATCTATGTTCGCGGCAACCGTACACGGCGGGGCATCATCAGAATTTGTGCCTGGACCTGCATTCTTTTGGTTGCCACAGTGATCGGCATATTTTACAGTACCATTCTTCCGGCAACTTGCTGCTTGATCATGCTGTTGGTTATAATACCCATCACCGCTTTCTCTTTTCTCGCCCCACAAGACTACAAGCGTGCGGATTGGTATGCGTTTTCTGAGAAACGCATCTTTCTGGTGACTTGGGACGATGAAGACTCAGAATTTGCGACCTACCAAACGGAACTTAGCAATTTGAGAGACATCTCGGTTCGCCATGCGAAAAAAGCGCATGAAGAAGCGGTGGGCATCGGCAACCTGATTTGCGCTTATCATCGGTCAATCCAAAAGCGTGTTAGCAATCGGTTTATGTTTGATTTAATTGACGACCCCACTGAGGTGCAGGCGCTTTTACTGAATGCAAAATCCGCCAGCATAGTTTGACGAATTCCTGCTGTTCCGGGTATACTTACCCGACTATTTTTACGATTTGTGCTGAGTTTGGGCGGGGGAAGAACACGTTTTGACGACCAAAGTGGGTCTGGTGCAACTTGGGTGCGCGAAAAACCAGGTGGACGGCGAGGAAATGCTGGGGGCGCTGGCGGGAATGCGCGGCGAGTCCGTGCAGTTCACGGCGGACAAAGCGGACGCCGATGTGCTGATTGTCAACACCTGCGGCTTTATTGAGTCGGCGAAAGAAGAAAGCATCGCGGCGATTCTTGACGCCGTCCGGCGCAAAAAGCGCGGGCAGGTGTCGAAAGTGATCGTCACGGGCTGTTTGGCCCAGCGCTACGGCAGCGACCTCGCCAAAGAAATCCCGGAAGTGGATGCGTTTCTCGGCATCGAAAGCGGGCCGAGCATTGGAAATGTCGTTTTCGGCTCCCGGCCCCGGCAGATCAATCTGGTCGAAGCGGTCGCCGACAAGTATCCTCTGATTCCCCAGGCGCGACTGCGTGCTACGGCGACCCCGTGGACGGCGTACCTGAAGATTTCCGAAGGCTGCGACCACTCCTGCACGTTCTGCGCCATTCCCGGCATTCGCGGCAAGCACCGCTCCAAGCCGATTGAGCGGTTAGTGGAAGAAGCACGGCAATTAGCCGCATCGGGTGCGAAAGAGCTGAACTTGGTCGCGCAGGACACGACCGCTTACGGCATGGACTTGTACGGGCGGCTGGCTCTGCCGGAACTGCTGACGGCGCTGTCGGATGTGGACGGCATCTCATGGCTGCGGCTGCTCTACTGCTACCCGACGATGGTGCGTCAGCCGCTGTTGGACGTTCTGCGTGATTTCCCGAAAGTCATCCCGTATATTGATATGCCGTTGCAGCACGGCGACGATCAAATGCTCAAAGCCATGAAGCGCGGCGGATCTGTCGAGCAGTACAAGCGATTGTTTGGAAAGATGCGCGAAACGCTGCCGGATCTGGCCCTGCGAACGACGTTTCTGGTCGGCTTCCCCGGCGAGACCGACGCGCACTTTGCTAATCTGCTCCGCTTTGTGACGGAGATGCGCTTTGACCGATTGGGCGTTTTCACCTACTCGGCGGAAGAAGGCACCCCAGCGTTCGCGCTGGAAAACCCCGTGCCGGCAAAAATCATGCGGGCGAGACGCGATGCGCTGATGGCGGCGCAGCAGAGCATCAGCCTGCAAAGCAATCAAACATGGCTTAATCGCGACCTGACTGTGCTGGTCGAGTCGCGGCGCGGCGCAGACGCTGTGGGCAGGTCATTTCGGGACGCGCCGGAGATTGACGGCATGGTGAGAGTCAAAGACTGCGATGCCGTGCCTGGGACATTTGTTGAGGCCCGTGTCTCTGCCGCCGAGCCTTACGATTTGGAAGCGATTACGATTTGACAGCCGGGGTTGTAGAAAACCCCGGCAAAGAAGCGTCCTTCGGACGAAGAAAAGACAAGACTGTGTCCGAAGGACATTTCCCTGCCGGGGTTTTCTACAACCCCGGTCTTCCCCTTGTAATTGACCCTTTGAGGAGACCGCATGGCGACAACCCGCACATCTGAGAAAAAGACGACAAAAAAGGCCACGCCGGCCACCGACCCGAACGAAGCGCTGGCATCCGAGCTTTTGACGACTCTGCTGCACCGCGCACTGGTGCGCCTCGGCGAACCGGCCCGGATCGGCGACATTGTCCGCGAAGCCAGCGATGAAACAGTGACGCCCGCACTGGCCCGGCGGCAGATGGAGACTCAGCCCCGGCGCTTTGTGGCCGTAGACCGCCGCTGGGACATCACCAGCCGCTACCTGGACAAGACCAAGCCGGTGGAGCGCACGCTGGAAGAAGTGATCGCGGTCTATGGCGGTCCGATCCCGGCTGACGATGTGGCTGGGGAGATGGCCCAGATCACAGGCCGTCCGAAAGAAGCTTATACCGAAGTCGCGGCCCGGCTGCTGCGGGGAGCGCCGTTTTTCCCGATTGCCGGTGGCCTGGCCTATGGCCTGCGGTCGTGG
The DNA here is from genome assembly GCA_964252595.1 of uncultured Armatimonadales bacterium. Taxonomy (GTDB): domain Bacteria; phylum Armatimonadota; class Armatimonadia; order Armatimonadales; family Capsulimonadaceae; genus JANXMY01. Next base: position 6,190 of record CAXUNT010000072.1, on the reverse strand, counting down.
CTGCTGGACTTGACGTCCGAGCGCGAAGACGATGTGCTGTTCTACAACTATCTCAGCGCCGAGAAGCTGGCCCCGTTCGGGAGCGCCGCGAGCGGCCTGGACTGGGACGGCAATCCGACCGGCGCGGCGCACACACTGGTGTCGGCCGCCGGTGGGCAGCCGGTAGACAACCGCATTTTGCAGTACTTCGCCTGGAAATCTTTGGGCGAGGAATTTGACGGCGCAGCGATCTATGACGCCATCGCCACGGACCGCGAGACGTTCCTTGCGCTGTCCGATCATCGGTGGCTGCTGCGGGACTCGCTCGGCCCCGTGCAGGTGCTGTGGCGGACTCAGGCGGAAGCCGCCGCGCTTACCGCGCCTGATGAGGCGGCTGCCCCGGTGGAAGCGGTCCCCGCGATTGATGTTCCGGCAGAGCCGCTGAAAGTAACTGATGAGGACGCCGAAGAGCTGCGAAGCTACTTTGACGGCCGCGAAGAGTTCGCCCGCACCGGCGATCTGCTGACGCAGATCTTCGAGATCCGGTCCGGCAGCCCAACGTTCGCCGCCGATACCGAAACGCTGACGGCCTATCTTCGGAGCAAGCCCAACGACTTTCAGTGGGTCGGAACCGACCGTTTCCGCGCCCTCGGCACTCTGCCGCTGTATATCGGCGGTCAGCTTCCGGAGTCGCTGACGTTCCCGGCTCTGCCCCGGTTCGAGACCGCTGACGGCGAGATTTTGGACCAGATGCTGGCTGATGCCGGGTTAGAAGCCGGCTTGCAGGAAGAGATTTTGGACCCGGTCGCCCAGGATGTCAACGACCAGGACCCCACTGATGTCACGCTCTGGCCGGAAGGCGCGGCCGCCGGCTCCCCGCGTCTGCGGCTGGTCGTCAAAGCGCACCACAAAGAAATCGGCACGTTTCCGCTGGCTCAGGTTCCGCCCGGCTTCTTCCCGCCGGAGCCGCCCATTGTCGAGCTGACCCTGCGCGACGCATCGGGAAACGGTTACCCGATCTATGCAGACTACAATGCCCAGTTGGTGTACGGCCTGTTCGATGTTTACTCGGAAGTTGCCGCCGAGTCTGGGGCGGTCGTTTACCTGGAGAAGACCGATAAGCCTGACGAGTACAAGTTCACCGACGAGAACGAGACTGACGCCAATGTCTTTGTCAGCCCGGCCCGGATGGAAGAATTGCTGGACTTCCGCAATGAAGTCGAGGGGGGCGCACCGATCTCGACGTATGACATCGCCCGGCGCATCCTGACCAACTACGGCAAGGGCCTCTCGTTCCTAAGTTTGCTGACGGAAGTGAACTTGGTCCGGCGCACGCCCCGCCGCCTGCTGGCGAGCGTGCTTTCGGGTTACTCGGCGTTCCACCGGGGCGCGAACAAGTGGCGCTTCGATGCCAAAAAAGAGCCGGAAGGCTTTGACGCCAGCAAGACCGAGTTTATCGTCAAGAAGTAGCAATACTCTTTTCAACAAACGGCCTGGCGCACTTGCGCCGGGCCGTTAGCTTTTGCCAGTGTGGAACCTGACAATGAAGGCCGTTGTTGCCTATAATAGTGCCTGATTTTAGGGAAGCCTGTGACAATTTAGAAGCGGAGCGTTTTTGTGAGCGAAGTCAATCCAGACGAGTTATTTGACGTGGCAATTATCGGCGGCGGGCCGGTGGGGCAGTACGCGGCGTATTATGCGGGCCTGCGGGGCATGAAAACCAAAGTCATTGACAGTTTGCCGCAGCTTGGCGGGCAGTTGTCGGCCTTGTACCCGGAAAAACTGATCTTCGATGTGGCGGGCTACGCAAAAGTCTATGCGCGAGACTTGGTCGACAACTTAAGCGAGCAGATGATGCAGTACAAGCCGACGCTGGCGTTAGATGAAAAAGTCGTCAATCTCACATCCAATGGCGTCGTGACGATGGAGACCGAGAAGGGCAAGACCCATTACGCCAAGTCGGTGATTATTGCAGCGGGGGTAGGGGCGTTCATGCCGCGCAAGATCGCGCAGGCGGGGCTGGAAGAGCTGGAAGGACGCGGGGTGCATTACTTTGTCACCGACAAGAGCATTCTCGCCGGCAAGCGCCTGGTCGTGGTCGGCGGCGGCGACAGCGCGTTTGACTGGACTTTGAACCTCTCGGGCAGCGCCGAAAGTATTCTGCAAATCCACCGCTCGGACAAGTACAAGGCGCACGAAGACACCATTGAAAAGGTCATGGCCCTGCCGGTGACGTTTAAGCCCTTCTACGAAGTCAAGCAGGTGCATGGCGAGGAGCATGTGGAAGGCGTGACGATCTTTGATAACCGCACGAAGGACGCCAACGGCAATTACAAAGAAGAATACTACCCGTGCGACGAGCTTCTCTTGAACCTCGGCTTTTTGACCAATCTCGGCCCGATCAAGCAGTGGGGCTTTGACATTGTCGGCAATTCCATCGGCGTCAACACGCGCATGGAAACAAACATTCCCGGCGTCTACGGCGCAGGCGACATCGTGACCTACGACGGCAAATTAAAGCTGATCGCCACCGGTTTCGGCGAGGCGGCTACGGCGGTCAACCACGCCAAAGCGCATGTGGACCCGGCGGCAAAAGTCAATCCCGGCCATTCGTCGGAAAGCGTCCCCGACAAAAAGTCTTACTGAAAGCCGCTTAACCCAAGTCTCCTCCGTCAAGGCCGCCCGCAGTGATGCAGGCGGCCCTTATTTTTCGTTCCGCCGCAAAATCATATTGCGCTTGCACGGTTTATGCCGTATAATGCCTTGTACAACGACTTGCATCCTGCCAGGAGATCATGCCTGCCAGGAGATCATGCCTGCCAGGAGATCATGCCTGCCAGGAGATCATGCCCGTGCGCCGCCTTCACTTCAGCCTTGTCTTTTGCTGCCTTGCCGCTTTTTTCCTTTCTGCACCGCTGCTCGCTCAAGCTCCTCCTGTCTACCCTGGCGCGACCGGCAGATTTCCAGGAACCCGTCAGAACAATGTTGGGGATGGTGAAACGGCAAAAAGCTGGGTCGTGAACGGGCCGAACGGCGCAGGCGGCGCGTCCGCCGCGTCGGCTGGCTGGAATGTGACTTATAGCAGCAATCAGTATATGCTGACGGTGACTGTTCCCGCCAATGCACCGCTCGGCTCTTACACTGTTTCCTACGCCACTGGAGTCGGCTACAACACATCACAACAATACTCGTACACCGTCGGCTACGCGGCATCTTTCCAGGTCGTCGCCCCACCGCCGACGCTGCCTGTTGCCGGGAACCCGGCGTTCTCGTGGCAGGGGACAGTTGCAGGCGTCAACACCGGCAACGGCAATAAGACGACGACGATGCCGATTACAGGCTGGACACAGCGCGGCGGGATGGCGGTCTCGTGCGCCCTGTATCACAACAGCCAGGGGCTGAACTATGCCACTTGGGGCAACAAGTGGACAGCGAGCTATTTTTCCTACATCAGCGGCGGGTCATCCGCGCCGGTGCTGCACTGGGACAACGGGCTGACCTATGCGTACACGTCTAACAACGGAACCTATGTGCCGCCTTACGGCATCTTAGACACGCTGACCTACAGCAATGGCGTCTGGACGCTGACCACGCCGGGGCAGACAGTCTACACGTTCGGCTATTCCCCCGGCAACTCGTATCTGTCCAAGATCTCAGACCTGGACGGCAACACGCTGACCATCAACCACAATTCCGACACGACCCTCAGCAGCCTTGTGGACAGCACGAACCGTACTTTGACCTATGCTTACTCCGGCGGACATCTGGCCTCCGTGACGGACCCGCTGGGCCGGGTCTGGTACTTCAGCTACGGCACGGCAGGCGGCACAAGCAGCGGCAACCTATGGTATGTCACTCTGCCGGCCCTGAACGGGAACAGCTACGCCGAATGGTTCGGCTACGACGGTAACAGCAACATCACAGCCATGCAGACGCCGCAGGGCCATGCGAGCGGGGCGACCTCAACGTTCGGCTATGACGGCAGCAGCCCGCCGCGTCTCATCTGGGCCAAAGACCCCATTGGCAATCAGACGACGTTCACCTACAACGCGAGCAGCACGGTCATCACGGACCCGAACGGCCACACGACGACGCACAATTACGGCACGAGCCAGCTTACCTCGGCTGTGGATGCGCTGAACTTTTCCGCCTCCACAACTTACGACTATAACAACATTCCCAGCAAGACCGTGGATAAGCGCGGCAACTCCTCGACCTTCAGCTCGCACTTCAGCAATAACAGCAGCACGTCCACCAACACGGACGCGATGAACTATGTTACCACCAGCACGGTTGATGCCAAGAACAAAGTGGTGCAGTCGGTGGATGCGGTCGGCAATACGACGACGAATACTTATACCGGCACCGCCGAGGACTTGTCTTCCACCAGCGTGACCGGAACCGGGGCGGCTCCGTTCAAGGCGACTTCTAAAGTCGGCGGCTACGCGAACGGCCTGCCCACCACGTTCACCGACCCGCTCGGCTACGGGTCGAGCGCCGGCTATGACGGCAACGGCTACCCCAACAGCGCCACGGACGCCAATTCCAACAAGTCCACGGCGGTCTACAACGCGCTGGGCTGGAAAACATCCTCCGCCGATGCCGCCAGCCACTCGACGACCTATACCTACGACAACTGGGGGCGCGTCACTGCCGTGACTGCGCCGGACAACACGCAGACGACGACGACGTATGACGCAAACAGCAATGTCCTGACCATCACCGATGCCGACAGCCACACCGTCACGAACGTCTACGACGCCGACAACCGCTTGATCCAAACCACCAACGGGCGCGGGGATGTGGTCAAGTACACCTACGACGGCACGGACACCGCGACCGGCGCATCCCAGAAGGGCCTGCTGTCGTCCAAGACCGACGGCAACGGCCACACGACGTACTACAGCTACACCGCCCGCAACGAGCCGGCGGCGACCTACTACCCGGACGGCACCCACGAGAGCGTGACCTATGACCCGAACGGCAACACGCTGACGCGCACGAAGGCCGACGGCAAGGTGATCCACTATGCCTACGATGCCGACAACCGGTTGACGGACATCACCTACCCGACGCTCCACGCCACGCACTTTGACTACGACGCGGACGGGCGCAGGACCCACATGAGCGACGCCACGGGGGACACCTCCTGGGACTTCACTTACGACGGCCTGCACGAGAACCAGCAGACGACGCCGCAGGGAACCGTCTACTTCACCTCCGACGGCGACGGGCGGCGCTACCAGCGCAGCATCAACACGCCGTCCACCGGTCAGACTTCTGCCTGGGCCTGGACTTACGACGCCGGGGGGCGTCTGGCGAAGCTGCAATCGCCCGCCGACGGCGTGACAAGCTACACCTACAACCCGGACAACACGCCGGCGACCAAGACGCTGGGCAACGGCAACTACGAGCTGTACGGCTACGACACCTGCGCCGAGCTGACGAGCATCGGGTACTGGTGGGCGGACATGACCGAGCAGAACACCTTGACGTATTCGTACACGCCGGGGGGCAGCGTGCAGACCATGAACCAGGGGTGGTACTCCACCTCCTACGGCTACGACGGGGCGAACCAGCTTGTCTCGGAAACCAGCGTGGGGGGCTACAACGCTTCCGGGCCACCGGCTCTGGGGTACACTTACGACCACAACGGCAACCGCTTGACCCAGACCAGCAACGGGACGCAGGTGCAGTCGTTCGGCTACGACGTGCATGACAAGCTGGTGAGCGGGACGGCAGGCAATGAGGCTCCTCAGTATGACCTCAACGGCAGCGAGACGAGCCTGAGCATCAACGGCGTCGCCTATGGCTACACCTACGATGATGAAGACCGCCTCATCCGCCTCACGCTGCCCAGCGGCATTGTGGACACGTTCAGCTATAACGGCTTGGGTCTGCGGGTGGGGAAGACCGACAGCACGGGAACCTACTCCTATGTCTGCGACGGCACCACGCCCGGCTCCCCAGTGCTTTCGGACGGTCATGCCCTCTACACGCCGGGGCTGTCTGAGAACCGGGGCGGCACGGCCTCTTACTACTCCAACGACCGCTTGGGCAACCTGTGGACGCTGGACGGGAGCAGCAAGGGGCAGTTGTTCTACCAGGACTTCGCGGGGTTCGGGGGCGTGACGGCGCAGGCGGGCAGCGGTTCTGCGTTCGGGTACGGCGGGGGGAGTGGGTGCCAGACGGACGCGGACACAGGGCTGGT
>CAXUNT010000071.1:0-23749 GCA_964252595.1 uncultured Armatimonadales bacterium | reverse complement strand
GCGCCCGGCCCGCCGCCCCCGAAAAATGGAAATCCAATAAGCCAGCATAGAACCGCGATTGTACCCCGCCGCCAGCCAAAACGCCTTAGCCGATCTCGCGCATCAAAGCGTCAAGAAACCGCCGCACTTCTTTCGGACTGCGAAGCGTCATCACTTCGCAGCCTGTTCCATTGCACCTGATATTTTCAAGAACCTGAGCACGGTTGTCTTTCGGATACCGCCAAACCCACCGCAGCAGCGCCCAAGGTAATCGTTCGGGGCAGCCTGCCGCCATGCCGGTCCGGCTGCGGCCCCTATTCTGCAAAAACCGCTTCATCATGCGCCACAAACAAATCCAGCGCGGAAAGTCCAAAAAGACAATCGTGTCCGCCGCCGCAAACCGATAGGGCTGCGTCCGCACATGGTCCCCGTCTATGACCCAGCCGACACGCCCTATAAGTTCGCTGACAATCGCTTCCTGTTCCGCCGCTGAAATCCGAACCCAGCCCGGCTTCCAAAACAAGCTGTCTAAATGCACGACCTCCAAGCCCAGCACGCCGCCTAGCTGCGCCGCCAGCGTGGATTTGCCGGAACCCCCTGACCCGACGATAGCAATTCGGTTCATCCCAAAATGATACCACACAAAAAAGCCCGCGCTTCAGCCGAAGCGCGGGCTTTTCTAGATTGTCGTCAGGCCAGGCTCGGCACGTTCGCCGTGATGTCGGCGGACGGCGGGGCGGTCTCCATTGTCTTGAGCCGTGTGCCGCTTTTCGGCTTCTCGGCCTTCGGCGTGTCCATCGGCTGCAAGGCCGCGTCAATGACTTCCTGCACGTTCTTGGCGAAGATGAACGACATGCCCTTGCGAAGCTCGGCCGGAATGTCTTCGGTCAGGTCCTTGCGGTTTCGCTCCGGCAGGATGATTGTCTTGATCCCGGCTCGCTTTGCTGCCAAGACCTTTTCTTTGATCCCGCCGACGGGAAGCACTTTCCCCGACAGCGTGACTTCCCCGGTCATCGCCAGCGCCGGCTTGATCGGGCGGCCCGACAGCAGGGACGCAATCGCCGATGTCATCGTGACACCCGCACTCGGCCCGTCTTTTGGCACCGCGCCTGCCGGCACATGGATATGCAGGTCGGACTTCTCGTAGAAGTCCGGCGCGATGTTCAAGGCTCCGGCGTGGGCGCGGACATAGGACAAGGCCGTCTGCGCCGATTCCTTCATCACGTCGCCTAATTGGCCTGTTAACTGTAGTCCCTTGCCGCCGGTCATCTGCGACGCTTCAATAAACACCACGTCGCCGCCCACCGGGGTCCAGACCAGACCCGTGACGACCCCCGGCTGCTCGGTGCGCTCGGCCACTTCCTCGTACTCAAAGCGCGGCGAGCCGAGATATTTCTCCACTTGCTTGGCGTTGATCGTCATCGCGGCCTTGCGCCCATCGGCATACTCGCGGGTCGCCTTGCGGCACACCGCCGCGATTTGCCGCTCCAAAGACCGGACGCCTGCCTCGCGGGTGTAGCCCCGGACAAGGGCCTTGACGCCGTCCTCGGTGAACTTCACCTGAGTCAAGCCATGCTCTTCAAGCTGCTTCGGAACCAAGTGCCGCACGGCGATCTGCGTTTTCTCTTCTTCCGTGTAGCCCGACAGCTCAATAATCTCCATTCGGTCTCTTAATGCCGGTTGAATGGTATCTAATTGGTTCGCAGTCGTCACGAACAAGACTTTGGACAAATCAAAGTTCACGTCCAAGTAGTTATCGCGGAATGTCGCATTCTGCTCCGGGTCTAAGGCTTCCAAGAGCGCCGATGACGGATCTCCCCGGTAGTCCGCGCCGATCTTGTCAATCTCGTCCAGCACAAACAGCGGGTTGTTCGTTTCCGCCCGCTTGATGCCTTGAATGATCTGGCCCGGCAGCGCCCCAATATAGGTGCGCCGGTGGCCGCGAATCTCCGACTCGTCATGCGTGCCGCCGAGGCTAATTCGCACGAACTTCTTGCCCATCGCGTTCGCAATAGACTTGGCGAGGCTCGTCTTGCCGACACCGGGAGGGCCGACAAAGCACAGGATCGGCTGGCGGACATCGCCTTCCGGCTTGAACTTGCGGACCGACAGGTACTCCAAGATGCGATCTTTGATCTTTTCCAGTCCGAAATGGTCCTCGTCCAGCGTCTTTTTGACACTCGGAATGTCCAGGTTGTCCGGCGTGGCCTTGTCCCACGGCATCGCGACCAGCCAGTCCAGGTACGTCCGGGTCGTAGTGTAGTCCGGCGCTCCCGGCGACATGCGCTGAAGCCGGTCCAGCTCACGGTTTGCCTCTTTCAAGGCATCTTCCGGCATGTGCGCTTCTTCGATCTTCTGGCGCAGCTCGTCCATCTCTTCGCCGCGCTCATCGCCCTCGCCCAGTTCCTTTTGGATGGCCTTGAGCTGCTCGCGCAGGTAATAATCGCGCTGAGTCTTGTTGATCTCCGACGATACCTGGGACTGCAACTTCGACCCAAGCTCCAAGACCTGCACTTCGGCGGTCATCAGGGTCAAAAGCAGGTTCATCCGCTCTTTCAGTGAAACCGTCTCCAAAACACGCTGCTTGTCTTCGGCGGAGATCGGCGAATGCGCGGCGATCAGATCCGTCATCACCGCCGGGTCGTCAATGGACGTAGACAGGCCCGCCAGCTCGTCCGGCATATTCTGCGACAGCGCCACAGTCTTGCGGAACAGCTCACCGATGGAGCGCTTCAAGGCTTCAATCTCGACTTTGTCTTCAGCGGCGATCTCGGTCTTGGCGTCTAGGACTTTGACCCGCGCCTTGAGGTACGGCTCTTCGCTGGTGATCTGCTGAATTTGAATTCGCGCGACGCCCTGGACAATCATCCGAATGCCGTCCGGCACCTTCGCCATCATGCGGACAATCACGGCCACGCCCATCGGGTAAATATCCGCCGCCGTCGGGTTCTCGACCGAGCTATCCTTGAGCGCAACCACGCCGATGATGCGGTCTCCCGCCGAAACGGCCTCATCCACCAGCTTGATGCTGTTTTCGCGGCCCACGGCAATCGGGGCGACCAAGACCGGGAAAATGACCGTGTCGCGCAGCGGCAGCAGGGACAATTCTTCCGGGATCGGTGGATGGCCTTCCCCTTCCGAGTTGATCTGGGAGACGATCTGCTCGGCGACTTCGCCTTCAATCGGCATATCTTCCGCGATGGCGTCTACCTGCGCGTGTACCTCTTCATTGTTATTATCAGATTTGTTATTGGTATCGGACATGATTAACTGTTGTCCTCGTTCTCTCTAGGATCTTCCGTACTGATCGGAATGATCTGCGGCTGCACGGCTTCCGGGGTGCGCTTCTTCGGCAGCGTGACCTGCAAAAAGCCTTCTTTGTAAGTGGCTTTGATCGCGTCGCGGTCCAGCCGAATGCCGCTCGGCAGGGCGACCGCCCGCTCAAACGGCCCGAAGTAAATCTCCATTTGATGACAGCGCGTTCGCCCGTCCCGGTCGCGCGGACTTTCCGAGCGCGACCCGCTGATATTCAGCAGCCGGTCGTCGGGCGACAGCGACACCTGCAAATCGTCGGCCTTGACCCCGGCCAGCTCGACTTTCACCAAGATCGCATCGTCCGTCTCGTGAATGTCAATCGGCGGCTGCCAGAAGCGCCCTGCGCCGCCGGCGGGGATTGCGAAAAACCCGCGGAACGCTTCATCCGACAATTGCTGCATTTCACGCTCCATCTGCCGGATGATGTCGCGGTAATCATTATATGCCATCGCTTTGCGTCTCCTCTATGCCTGCCTGTAACATATTTTCGGAAGTTACTTGAGTTTGGTACGCTCAATGGAAAGAACGCAGCAGGAGAAACAATAGTTCCCGACGTATTGTGCCTGCATGGTTATCCTGCAACTACTCCACTCGCCTTTATCCGGCTTGGTCCTTTTTGCCGTCATCTTCGGCGTTTACTTCGTTTACTACCTGCTCTGGTTCTTTCTCCCCCAAAGTCAAGGCGCAAAACATTACCAAGCAAAACGCTATGAACAAGCCGCCGCTGCGTTCCAAATTGTAGTAAATCGCCGTCCGCCAGGAGGAATAGAAGCCGACACGCGCCGTCGGCTCGCTGATACACTGGATGTTCTCGGAAAGCCGGAAGAAGCCGCGCAGGAGCGCGAAAAAGCCGAGGCCGCGATCTCACGCAACCCCAAAGATGCGATGGCGTTGCAGGCACAAGGCGATTTGCTTAAGCGCAAGCATCAACACAATGAAGCCTGCGAAGCGTATTTTCAGGCCCTCACTAAAATGCCTGCCGTAGACGGGCCAGGATGCGCCCACGTCATGGCGAAGCTCGCTCATGCCCACTACGAAGCCTCGCGCCCCGGCGAAACAGTGCGCTGGGCGGAAGCCGCACTGGCATCCCGGCCTGATCCCGGCACACGCCGCAGCATGGAGCGCATGAGCGGCGTTGGGTACTCCACTTTAGGCGAGTTGGAAAATGCGGAAGCGCACTACAAAGAAGCCCTCCGGCTTTCGGAACAAAGCAAAAATTTGAAAGAGATTGCAGAGGATTTAAGCAGTCTGGCCGGTATTCAGAAAAAGCGCGGTCAGTTTGAAGACGCTATTCTCGCCTGCCGCAAGGCTCGTCAGGTGTTTGCTGAACCTTCGCGAGTTTCTTACGCGACCGAAGCCGAAGCTCTGCGCGACATGGGACGTTTCGACGAAGCACGGGCTGTCATGGCCCAAAGGCGATTGGCTCCCGGTTTTGATCAGCCGGAAACGGAGCGCCGAATGCAGGCCCTGAACGCGCTCGGCTCGGCCTGGATTGAAGCCCGCGCCGATCAACCTGACGCTGTGCTTTCTTTTCTGGAACAAGCGCGGCCGGCATTTGAAGCCAAAGCCGCTTCTTCTAAGACATGGCCGCCTGCGCCGCAGAAAGGGGATGATAAGCTGCTACTGTGGTGCGATGCGGTTCAAACCCTTGCCCTCGCGCAGAGGGGGGATACTGAAGCCGCACGGTATCTGCACACAGATGTCCTGCGTCGGCTCCCGCATTTTCATCAGGATCGAGCCAGTCAAGTGACTGTATTGGCTCATTTAGGAAAAGCATCTTTTGTCTTAAATGACCTGGCGGAAGCCAAAGCGCTGTTCCAGCAATACCATGACTGCCCACCGGACCCAAGCAGTCGGCCCTCGGCACACTACTGGCTCGGCGAGACTCATCTGCGCCTCGGCGAAACCGACGCCGCCCGCGACTTCTTCCGGCAGGCGGTCGCGCCCGGCATTGACAGCCTGGATGCCCGCCGGGCGCAGGCGCGGCTGAATGAACTCGGTGGGTGAGGGAAGAAGAGGGGCGCGGCGTGGTAAAGGACCATGCCATGAATGGCACGGCTACCCGGCGCAGACGCCACAAAACACCCGCTCCGCGGGGTTAGGAAAGATAGGTTTCAGTGCCGCGAAGCGGTACTTTGTGGCGTCTTCGCCGTATAGCCGTGTGTTTCAACACATGGTCTGTCTTCCACGTCCAGCCTTGACAGCCATTGCCCCTCTGCTTGACTTTGCCTCGCCGGGCCGTCACAATGCGCCTATGCAATTTGGAATTATCGCGCTGCTGATCTTGGGCGGCATCGGATTGACCCTCCAGTCCGCCGTGAATGCCCGGCTCAAAGAAGCGGTCGGGGCGCCCGTGCTGAGCGCCGTGATCTCGTTTGGGGTGGGGCTGACCGCGCTGGGGCTGCTGGCGGTGTTCGGCGTGCTGGGCCGGGGGCGGATGTCACTGTCTCTGCTCAGCGAAAACCCGTGGTGGATCTGGATCGGCGGCCTGTTCGGGGCGTTCTATGTCGTGCTGGCCGTGGTCGGCGTTCCGAAAGTCGGCAGTGCGGTGGTCGTCTCCTGCGCCGTAGGCGGCCAGATCGCCGCTGCCCTCGTGCTGGACTCGTTCGGCTGGCTCGGCGTCCCCCGTGCGCCGCTGAACGTCTGGCGCATCTTAGGGGCCGTCCTGCTCATGGCCGGGGTGCTGCTCATTCAGCAGAAGAAGTAGCGGAGCCGATAGACAGGACGGACTATTCTGCTGGGTTGTCTCGGCGCCGCTTTTTGGCATCCCGCCATAGCCAGAGATAAAAAGAAGACAACAATAATCCCAGACCCGGCCCCATAATCAATGCATCAACCCAGACGACTGGGTGATGGTGTGGGTGAAGCACCAGAAACTAGATGCCGGTGAACACCAGAATACAAAAAGCAGCATACAGCGGCAGTACCCAAAAGGGAACGTCCGCCATAGAACGAAACCAGCCAAGTGGTTTGGGAACCGGCGGAACTGGCAGGGCGGGGGCAGGGGGCCAAGTTTTAGTCTCTTCTGCTTCTCTCGTCTCGCTCTCGGTCATATTCTACTCTTCCAGTACTATTTTCACCAGCATTTGATAGCCGCTTTTCTGCTTATTCAGCAGAAGAAGTAGCACCCAGTCATGAAAAAAGAACCCGGCACTGGAAGTGCCGGGCTACTATTTCATAAAAGTCTCTGCGAGACTGAATGCCGTTGACATTCGGCCAATCTTCAGTCCCGCTGGGACTTTCTGTGCTTCGGCAGCCCGGTATTTCAATGCCGGGTACAGACGCGCCGGGTTCTTCTCTACTGCACCGTGAACTTGGTGATCTCGCTGTAGCTCTGGACCGCGTTCGTCACGGGCGCGGTCGCGCCGGCAGTTTCCGTCTGGTCGGCAGTTGCCACGACGACGACATAATAGGTCGCGCCGCCCCCGGTCAGGGTCAGAGTTGCGCCCGTTGTTCCCGCCGGAAGTGGCGTCTGGGTGGAGTTCAGCGGCGTTGCGTCAATGCCGGGGTACTGTGAGTAAACGTACACATAGTACTTGGTGGCATTGGTGACGGGGTTCCAGGAGATCGCGACCGGGCTGATGACGGTCGTTCCGGCGGTGGGTGCGTTCAAGGTCAACAAGGAAAGCGGCGTGACCGAAACCGGGCTGGACAGCGGCGTCTCGCTCGCCGAGGTCGCCGCCCCCGCGGCCGTTGTCACGGGATAAGTCGCGCTGGTCGCAAAGTTATACGTCGTGCCTGGAGCGTAAGGCGACGGATCAACACTGGCTGTGACATCGGCGTAGTAGTTCGCCAGTGGGTCAAGCAGCGAGTCGTAAAAGTCAGAGTTTGCTTCCGTGATCGGGTTGGAAGCCAGCGTTCCCGTAGTCCGGTACACATAATAACCTAAAAGGCTGGTGTCGGTGGCGGCGGGTGGGTTGAACAGGAGGTCGGTTTCTACTGCGTAGCTGCCCGCGACGGCGCGGGACGCCAGACGCTTGCCTAAGCTGCGGCGCTGACCCGACAGGGCCGCATAGGACGGCGACAAGGTGCGGCGCAGGGCCTCGTAGACGGTCCCGGAAGACAGCGGGCCGGATGCGAGACGCGCTTTGAGGGCGCTGGTGGTCAGGCCGTCCAGCGGCTGGGTGAACGCCATCGCCGCGCTGAGGACGGGGGTATCCGCCGTGGCATTGGCGGACGCCGTCAGCGTGAAGTTCTGCGTGACGACACTGCCGGGCGTGACGCTGCTCTGGGCAATCGTAGCATTGGAATTCGTCGTCGTCGCCGAGGCCGCCGTCACCAGCAGGCTGCCCGACGGCAAGGCGGCGGGAACGTTCGGGATTTGATAAAAGCCGGAGCTGTCCGTGAACGCGATCAAAGACGAATAATTTCCGCTGGTGGCCGCCGTCGCGACGTTCGGCACAGCTAGGTACACGCTTGCTCCGCCGATAGGGTTGCCGCTTGTGTCCCGCACATAGCCCTGCACTGTTGCCTGCTGATTAGTCTGAGACAGCAGGATGTTTCCATTAGTCACGAGGTTGCCGGTGGACGTGAACACTTCCGTGCTGCCTGAATACGCCGTGCCGTTCAGCGTCGCCGCCGCCGTGATACGATGGGCGACTCCGCCGCTCAGATTGGTCAAGCGGTAGCCGCCGGTGCTGATCGTGTTCGTGATCTGCCCGCCCGTGTCCACGGCGATGGAGACGCCGGGAATGCCGCGCCCGTTGGTATCCGTCACCTTGCCAGCAATCTGCGCCGTGTTGCCGGTGCCCGTATTCGTTCCCGTCGTACTCGTGCCGGTGCTGGACGTGCCGGTGTTCGTCCCGCCGCCGCCGGAATTACCGTTGCCGCCCCCGCCGCCGCAGCCCGCCAGCAAAGACGCGGACAGCAGCGCCGCTCCTCCCGCCGCAAGCCGCCGCAGTGCGCTCCGCGACAAGGTGATATTGGTAGCCTTTTTATTCATGGATATTTCTTTCGTGTGGGAGATCGTCATGGGGTGAGGGTTCTAAATTTCCAGGGCCGCCTCGCAGTTCCGCCGCGCCTCCGCTCGCAGTTCCGGCAGCATAGTCTGAAGCGCCGATGCCCGCGTGGCCCGTTCGCTCCAAACCCGCGCGATCAACGCCGTAAGCGCCTCCGTATTCGGCGTGGTCACATCGTACACGGCGTCGCCCTGTCCCGAGGCCTGCATGAACGCCGCGACTTTCGGGTCATACGCCAGCGCGACCGATGGCACCCCGGCAGCGGCGGCCAAAATCAGCGCATGAAGCCTCATCCCTACCATCATATCACACCCGGCGATAATTGACAAGAGCGCATTTAAGCCATCAGGAAGAAAGGGGGCGGGGGCGGGGACAGTAGCCCCTTGCAGCCGCACCCATCCGTCGGCAAACTGGTCTGCAATCGCCGTGTCGCTGCCCGGCTGCATCGGCAGCAGGCGCGGCGTCTGCCCGGCAAGCGCGGGGAAACACGCGGCGGCAGCCTGCGTGCCGAGCTGTTCCTGCCCGTGCCAGGGCCGCAAGGCAATCCCGAAGCCGCTTTTTTGGGAAACCGTGCGGGGCGAAAGCAGAAGCGCCGGATCGGCAGTGACTTCAATCGGAGGGCGCGAGACGCCAATCTCCCGCAGCAGCCGGGCGGAGTCAGGGTCGCGGACCGTGAGGGCGTCCAACTTGTTCGCGATAGCAGCCACCAGTTTGCGGGAACGCGGCAGCTTCAGCGGCCCAATACCCTGCGCGATAAACATGGTCTTCTTGCCGAGCATCTGCGCCAGCCGCACGACGCCCAAATAATAAAAAATACCGTGCGCCGAAGTCACGTCTTGAAGCAGGCTGCCGCCGCCCGACAGAAACAAATCGCACCGGGCAATCGCGGGCAGCAGCGCGGCAGGCCAGTAGCGGTCCACGGCATTGATCCCGTGCGCCGTGCGCGTCTCGGCAGGGTCCCCCGACAGCGCTGTCAAGTCCAGCCCCGTGGAAAGGGAGCGGAAGCCCGCGACAAGGCCCGCTAAAACCGCCTCGTCCCCGGCATTGCCGTAGCCGTAATAGCCCGACAGCAGCAGGCGCTTTGTTTGTGTGTGTTGAGGCATACAAGAAGTCCGGGGTTGTAGAAAACCCCGGCAGGAAATGTCCTTCGGACAAAGATGAGGCTAATTTCTTCGTCCGCAGGACGCTTCTTTGCCGGGGTTTTCTATAACCCCGGCACGCGCGTATCTTTCGTAGGGCGGGAAATCGCCGTCCAGACCAAAGCGGCGATCAGCCCGCCGAGCGCCCAGCCGATGAGGCCGCGCAGGGCGGACACCAGCAGCGGCGTGTGCAGATGGCAGAACGTGTCCATCAGCGACGACTGCCCAATCGCGCCGACCACCAGCAGCGGCAGCACCCATGCTGGGAAGCGTTTGGACGCCGCTGCCGCCAGGCCCAGAAACAGCGCGGGATGGCCTAGCAGGAACTCTTTCGTCCGAGGCCGGACATACAAGTACTTGTCCAAAAGCGCCCGCGTTTTGAGTTCTGTCGCCGAGACGCCGACGCCGGGGTCGTTGCCGCTCCGGGCCACAAAGAATGCTAGCGCCGCTAAAGCGACAATGCCGACCGCAAGCTGCCCCGCCAGCAGCGGCCTATCCGCCAGCGCCCGAACGCTGCACAGCACCGCATCCCGCCGCTCCGTCCATCCGGCCCGGCGCGGCAGTGCCGCCAATCCGAGGCCGTAATAGGCCGCGACCAGCGCCACCGGCGTGACCAGCACCAGCTTGACGCCGAGAAACGCATCCACTTTGATTAAAAACAGCCGCCCGGACAGCAGCCCGACGGTCAAAATGATGCCGATGACTGTCACCAGCGTCATCTGCACATACGCGGTAAACGCCTGCTTCAGAACTTGACCGTTCGTTGCGTTCGGATGGAAACGGGGCAGGGCCACCGCGCACAGACCCAGCGTCGGGAAAACACAGGCCGAAAGAAGCGCCAGCACTTCCCGCCCCTTCGGCGTCGTTCCCGGCGCGGCCAGCCCCAGCGCCAGCACCAGGCCGATGACCGAAGCAATCGCCAACGCCCGGCCTGTGATCCCCGTGAAGACCCGCAGCAGCAGCAGTGTCCCACCCGCTACACCGAGCGCCATCAAAGCGCGTAAAACAATGCCCGGCTTCGGGTCATCGGCGTAAGGATGCGCCGGGCCGTCCCCCACCTTCAAGTGCGCTTCCTGCATCCCGCGGACAATCTTGCCGATAAACGCCGTATTTGCCGTGAGAACATCCGGGGCATGGGTCAGGCCTGACAAAAACAGGCGCACATAGCACACCCGGATGTTGCGCTCCTTTGCGGCCCGGACAAACCGCTCCACAGCAGTCGGCTCGTCCATCGTTCCCATTTCGTCCGTGCCGATGGAATGCACCCGGATTGTCTCGGCATCCGCCATCCGCGACAAGTCATCGTCGCCGAGCGTCTTGCCCAGCTCCACCGACCCGTAGGCCAGATGATCCGCTCCGAGCGCGTCCGCCGTCGCGCCGATCAAAGCCCGGTTGCCCAGCACCGACGTTCCCGCGAAGATCACCGGCCCGATACCCGATGGCCCCCCGCACTGCCGCCGGGTCTGCGCCAGCTCCCACGCGATATTCTGCGCCGTGACCCCCGTGAAGTTGACCAGCCGGGGCGCAACAAGCAGCTTGTTGCGCTTGATGGTGTTCACCGTGTCGCCGTCCAGGCCAATCGGAACCGAGGCAAACTGCGGCCAGGGTGCCCCGACCGTCAGGCCGCTCGGTCCGTCCGTTGTCACCACCAATCCCGGCGCTTTATGGGCCAGCATCTGCACCACCCGCGCCCGCTGCCCCGGAAAACCCAGTGCAAATTGCAGATGCGTCGTGTTCCCAGTGCGCGTGTACGTCACGATCCCATTGGCGTTCAGCGACGCCGGCGTGTCTTCCGTCACCGCGACCGTCGTAATGCCCGCCGATTTTAACTGCGTCAGCACGTCGTCTATCTGCCGGGACGTCGTGTTCGCCAGCGCCTGCGCGTCGCCGTAGTCAATCACAAGCTCCACGCGCCGGTTTCGCGCCTCCGCCGACCAGCGGTGCGCCGCCGACACCAGCCCGCCGAGCAGGCCGAGGGCAATCAAGAGGGCAAGCAAAAAGTTGGTTGGCAGGGAGCTTCGTCGGGCAGGCGCGTTCGGCGTCATAGATGGGTTCGTTTTGGTCAAAGGGAAAGTTCTCGGTGCGGCTGGGTTTTCGGTGCGGCTGTATGTCTGCAACCAGCGCTGGAAGTGCCGGTTCTTAGCGTGAAAGACACGCCCATTATAGCCCACTCACCCGGCCCAAGTCAAATCCCGCCTCAAGCGCAGTCTGCAACTTTTTCGCGCCTCTCGTGTCTTACTCTGTAAGGATACACGAATTTATGCGCCCCACTTATCTGCTGCCCTTCGCCCTGTTTCTGCCCGCCACTGCTGCTCAGGCCGCTCCGCCGCCGCTCTTTTCGCCAAACATCCCGTTCTACCTGCAAGCCCTTGATCGGTCCGGCGACCCACAGGCGCAGGCTCTCCGGGCGCGGATCGCGTCCGGCCCCGCCGCTCTGGCTCGCGAGCGTGCTTTGGCCGAGAAGGAAGGCATCATCACCCGCGCCGGTCAGCCGCAGCAGGCCCTGCCGCCGCCGGACCAAAACGCCGCGCCATTGTATACGGAGCTAGACGCCCTGCGGAAGCAGAAGCCATTCTACTTAACTGATCCTGCTGAATCTTTCAGCCTGCGCTATACCTACACCCCCGCGCAGCTTGACGCGATTCAGAGCATTATCCGCTCCCGCCCGGACATCTTGACCCTGCTCCATCAAGCCCTCGCCAAGCCGCAGTGCGTCTTTCCCACCGATTCCCAGCCGTTTGACTTTCCCAAAGAATACACTGGACTGCGGGAAGACGCGCGGGAATTAAAGGCCGAAAGCGCGCTGCTGGCATTCGGAGGCAAATACGCAGAAGCCGTCGCCAATCAAGAGCTTGGCTTTCGCTTTTCTTCTCAGGCCACGTCCACACCCAAACAAATCGGCCTTCTGGTCGGCGAAGCGATTGACGCTATCACAGTCGGCAGCTTGCAGGACATTCTTGCAAAAGCCGGCCCGAATGCCGATCTGGACAACCAAGTTTCCGACGACGTTCTCGCCCTGCCGCCCTTGTCCCTATCCCATGCCCTCAGCGGTGAGCCAGCCGAAGCTGACGCTGAGTTTGACATCCTCCGCCGCGCTAAGCCTGCCGAACTGGCCGAAGCGCTTCAACTGACGGGGCTTCAAACCGTCTCGCCTGCCGCCAAGTTCACGCCTGCCGAGCAGAGGCAAATAAATAATCTGCTGGACGCCGCCGAGGCCGACTACCTGCATGGGATGCGCCAAATCATCCCTGCCGCCGACAATCCTGCCGCCCGCCGCGCCGTGTTCGCCGCCGAGGCACGCCCCGACACCGACGACCCGATCCGCACGATCTCCGACACGCTGAACCCCGTCGTTTCCGCCGAGCGGATCATGGGATCTTCGCCTACGCTCGGCGGCCTGGAACAGCAGGCCGCCCGCGTTGCCGCCCGCCGCCTCGTCCTCGCTGCCGGCGCGGCCGTTCTCGCCGCGAAAGCGCAGACTGGCGCATTTCCGGCAGCCCTGCCCGCGCCGTTCACAGACCCCTTCACCGGCAAGCCGCTCGGCTACCGCCGCGAAGGCACAGGCTTTGTCGTCTACAGCGCCGGGCCAACCGGCACGTTTGACGGCGGCAAGCCGGGCGACCCCGCATTCGGGCCAAACACCGTGTTCCGTTACCCGCTTGTGCCTATTCCCGTGCCGCCGGAGGCGCTGAGATAAGAGGTTGACAGCCTTTCGCCGCCCTGTTATACTTTCTCAATGAAACGCTTCCTGATTGCACTCGCGGCAGCACTCGTTTTCTGCTTGTGTATTACCGGAGTTGTCCTAGTCGCCCGCCAGCAAATCCAGAGTGCGGCTGTCCGCCAGCGGATTGCAGACGGCCCCGCGAATCTGGTGCGGGAAGAAGCTACAGCCCGGCGTGAAGGCATTCCGCTGACCGCTCAGGAGTTGCAACGTCCGCTGCCGCCTCCCGCTCAGAACGCCGCGCCGCTCTACACAAAGCTGACAAAACTTCTTCACGATAAGCCGCTCGGCCTGCCCAAGTACGCTGAGGGCATGGATGCGTTCCATTCTTATACACCTGCTCAAATCGCCGCCGTGCGCCAAACCCTCGCCGCCCGGCAGGACGTGATGACACTGGTACATCAAGCCGCCGACAAGCCGCAGTGCGTGTTTGTGAGAAACTGGAGCAAGGGGCGAGATCTCGCATGGCCTGAGTACAAGGCTTTTCTGGCCTCGGTTTGGCTGCTCAAAACCGAGAGTTACCTGCTGGCGCGGGAGGGGCATTACCGAGAAGCCGTCCTAAATCAGTCGCGAGGCTTCCATGTCGCTGCCTCCGCCGCTTCCGATCCTGTTTTGATCGAGTATCTTGTCGGCGTTGTCTGTGAAAGCCGGACACTTTCTGGAATGCAGAGTATTTTGGCCCTTGCTGGGCCGAGTCTTGCTGTTGATCAGGCTGTCCGAAAGGCAGACCTGAACGCGCCTCCGCGCCCGTCGCTTCGAGATGCACTGGCTGGGGAGACGGGGTTTGACTGCCTTTCGTATGCACAGATGCATCAATCTGAAAAACATGGCGTTCAGGAAGTCATGTTCGTAGGTGGGCTTTCTCTGGAGAAACCGACTGCCAATCAAGTTGTGCCGTTGACAGAGCAAATGCGCGTCCACAATTTAATAGATGCTTGGCAAGCCGACTTCCTTCACCGGATGCGCCAAGTTGTTCGTGCCTGCAATTCCCCTGCTATACCACGCCGCGCTGTTTTTGCGGCGTTGGGAGAACAGCCTGAATTGTCTGACCCTGCTAATTCCGTCCGGCTCGCATCTTATGTTTTGCTTCCCGTCTTTACCAAGATTGACCTGAATGACACGCGCACCCAAGCCCGTGTTGCCGTGACTCTCGCTGCCGCTGCTGTTCTTGCTCAAAAAGCCAAGACCGGCGCGTTCCCGGCGACACTCCCCACTGCGTTCACCGACCCGTTCACGAACAAGCCGCTACTTTATCGCCGTGAGGGCACAAATGGATTCATCGTCTACAGCGCCGGTCCGACCGGCACCTTCGACGGCGGGAAGCCGGGAGAAAAAATGCCGTCCCAAGAGTCTTTGTTCTGCTACCCTGCCACCCCTATCCCATTAACGCCGGATATGCTAAAATAGACGCATGGCGCAGGAACAGCAACAGCAGCCTGTAGACAGTACGAGTTCGCCCCGCACCCAGCGGATGACGGCGGCGGAGTCCCGTGCCGTCATTGACTTGTGGCAGCAGGAACGGGTGGAGCAAACCGGCCTCACCGACCGCCCTGCCGTGCCGGATGTCGCCGAGGGCTTGGAAATCACCGTCGAAGATGTCCAAAGATTGCTGACGGAAGTTCGGGCGCGGCGGCTGGAAGAAGAACGCACCCTTGCATCCGAGCAGGAAATACTAAAAGAAGGGTTGCGGCTTGCCGCAGAAGAAGCAAAGCTGGCTGAAATTCGCCGTCAAAGAGTTCAAGTGCAGCGGCAGCAAACTTTCCCGGTAAAACAGTCTGCGTCGCACTCGCGGTGGGTAGAAGTGCGGCCAGGAGTTTGGGAAGATGCCGAATTGGAAGCCTTAATTGCCAATCAGCCGCTGGCAACAAGGTTTGCTAAGGTGCTGGTCAGAATTATCTTTTTGCTGCTAATTCTTGGGCTTGTCGCATCGCCGGTCGTTTACATTGTCGTTCTCGCTATCGGCCAAATACTGCACTGAATAAGGCGAGCTGTTTATGACCAACAAACCCATCGGGGAAGTGATTGAAGCGGGGACGACGGCGTTTGTCGCGCAGTGCCTGGAAGTGCCGCGTGAGATCGTGCCGCGTCTCTATGACCCGCCGCCGTTCGGCTCGTTCGTCAAAATCGGCAAGCCGACGCCGCTGACGGTCGAGATTCCGCCGCCGCTCGGCATCGCTGGGGAAAGCGCGGAAGAAGACGACCCGTTTGCGCTGGCGTTTGACCCGCCGCTGAACCAAATCAGCACAGGGGTGGGGCTGCCGCCTGCTGTCTATGCGCTGGTCTACGGGGCGAATACGGCGTCGCTAGAGCCGAACCGGAGGCCGTCAGCGCTTGGCTTTGCCGACGAAGACGAGATGCGGCTCCAGCAGCCACAGATCTTCGAGTTGCTGCGAACGGAGTTTTCGGGCCTGCTTATTGCCTACGCGGAAGGCGGCGACAAGCCCCTGCGGCGTCATCTGCCGCCCCTGCCGCCGCGCATTCACAGCCGTGTTTACCCCTGTACGCCGGAAGAAACCCGCCTGCTGACCGAAGACCTGTCGTTCCTGCGCGGCCTGCTGCTGCCGTCGGGCGGAGCGCTGGCCGGCGTGCCGTCGGATGAGCTGGCGGCGGCTTGTCTGCGTCAGGCGCGAGAAGCGCACCCGGACGACCAGGCGTTTTTACTCAAAGCCGGTCGCACTTTGGCGACCCTGCTGGCGACCGATTATGAGCGCTTGCAGGCAATTTTAAGGAATGTGATTTAAGAATATATGATGACAAAAGCCCCGTCGTCCCAATTCTGGGTAGCGAAAAAGAAGACCAAGACCAACCGTGCGGGCCAGAACATTCCACTCCGGCTCCCCAGAATTGGGGCCTTCCAGGTAGCCAGTACTGCGGGGGGGCTTCTCCTCCTCTGCTGCCTTTCCGCCGCCCACGCCCAAACGCCGCCCGTGATTGACCGCGATGCCGTGTACCAAAAAGCGCTGCCGCTGTATCAGTACGAGAGCGCGAAGCCGCTGGCAGTGAAGCTCGGCGCGACCCAAAAAATCGGCGCAGTCAAGTTTCTGCGGTTTTCTTATGCCAGCACGAACGGGCAGCGGGTTCCCGCCCTGCTGTTCACCCCGCCGGGCGCGGCGGCGGCGCATCCCGTGCCGTGCCTCGTCATCCTGCACGGCCTCGGCGGCTCCAAAGAAATCATGGCAGGCTATGCGCTGGCCGCGGCGAAGTTCGGGTATGCCTCACTGGTGATTGATGAATATGGACAGGGAGAGCGCGGGCCGCTTAAAGCCGCGCCGGGCAGCCAGGCGCAGCAGCTTGCGACCACCGTGGCGCAGACAACCGTGGATGTTCGGCGGGGGATAGATTATCTCGCGACCCGGCCCGACATCAACTCCCAGCGTGTCGGCCTCGCGGGCGTCTCGCTCGGCGCGATCATCGGCACGGTGACGGCGGGCGTGGAGCCGCGCATCAAAGCTGCCGTGCTGATCTCCGGCGGCGGTGACTGGGGGCTGATCTTGAAGACGCTGTCGTCGCGCAATGCCACGGTCGGCGGACGGGATATGTCCGCCTTCAAGAAGATTGACTTCGCGGCGCTGAATGTTCTGCTCGCGCCCGAAGACCCGCTGACCTTCGCGCCGCGCATCGCGCCGCGCCCGATCCTGATGCTCGGCGGGCGGCAGGACACGACTATCGTGCCGCAGGCGCAGACGGAGCTGTTTGATGCCGCCCGTCAGCCCAAGCAGATTATTTGGTATCCTCAGTACGGCCATGTCCCGCCGCCCGAAGTCGTCTACCCCGCGATGCAGAAGTTTTTTGCGGGAAAGTTATAAAATAAGCCGACGCAGCAAAGGAACCCGGTACTGGAAGCGCCGGGTCTCTTGCTGTGCCGAGTTCTCAACTGGTTCTGCTGTGGCGACTACCCCGCGCCCTGCGCGGCGGCTTTTGCATAACCGGCCGGAACCGTAAACGTAGACGCAGGCAGAGGAGCTTTCGAAACCGAAACCACGGAAGTCTGCACCGTCGTGTTGCCGAGCGGGCTGCCGGTCACAACCAGCGACGATTGCAATGGGAAGCCGTTGATCTTGCGGAACTGGCTTTGCAATGCCGCAAACGGCCCTGATCCCGCCGACAATGCCGCCGGCTGGGGAATGTCGGGCGCGGCCCAAATATCGCCCTGGATCAGCGTGCCGGGCTGAGACGCCAAAGTCGCCGTGGTGAAATAATGCCGGCACAGATGGCCTGCGATCAGTTTGGTTTGATGCGTGTCTTTGACCGTGACAGTGGTTTGCCCGGCGGACGGTACGCGGAATGGCTGGACACTGTACGTGTGAGTTCGCCGGTTGACCGTTTCCGTCCTGCGGGCGGCGGTGTCCACGAGAAACGTCGTCCCGCCGAGGTCAAGCCGGGTGCGGCTGCCCTGCGTGTACAGCGTCGTGATCTGCGGGCCGCCCTGAAACAAAGGATTGCCGGAATGCGCCATCTGCGCTTTCTGCTGCGGGGTCATGGTCTCTTCGTAAGCTTTTAATTGCGGGTTGTCAATCCGGGTCGTCTGCACGACTTTCAGGTCCGCATGGGCCACGCCGCACACGCCGACAAGCGCGGCCGCCATCAATACTAGCTTCTTCTGCATGGGTTCAAGATTCTCCTGGCTAAGATACGGCTTATTATTCCCGCACGTTCCCAACCCGAACCCCACTCGGCGGCTTCATCTCGTATAGCCGGTCCAGCAAGGCCGGCGGCAGCAGACCAATCGCGGCGGTCGTCAGTGCGGCGGCACGAGGAAACCGGATCACACGCTTTTCCGCGCGAATACCATCCAAAATTACCCGCGCCGCGTCTTCGGGTTCCATTAAAAACGGCGTCCAAGACTGCTCTGTCGTCATCGGGGTCCGAATAAAGCCCGGCTCAACTGTAATTAGCCGAATGTTCTGGGATGCCCACGGTGCCCGCAGCCCGTCGCACAAATGCGACAGCGCGGCTTTGCTTGCCGAATAGCCCGCGCTTGCGCCGGGGTACGCCCGGTCGGCAGCCAGACTCGACAGCACTGCCACCGTCGCCCCGCCCGGCTGCGCTTTTAGCACTGGCTGCAACGCTTCCAGCCAGTGCGCCGCGCCCAGCACATTCACTTCCAGCAGCGTGTGCAGCGTCTCGGTCGTAAACTCTTCGGCGTTCGTCGTCAGCCCAACCCCCGACGACAGCACGGCCAGCTCAATTCTCAAATTACGCAGGACACTCTGCGCCAAAGCCGCTTGGATAGACACCGGCTCACGCACATCCGAGATCGCGACCAGCGGCTCCCCGCCGAACATCCGCACTTCGTCCGCCACTCGCCGAAGCCGTTCCTCGTGCCGCCCGATCAGCGTCACATGACGCCGCTCCCGCGCCAGCGCCAGCGCCACCGACCGCCCGATCCCGCTGGACGCGCCGACAACAATATGGGTAGAAAGTTGTGTCATGCGGGGTTCACACTCTGAAGTATTGCCTCAATCTCCTGCTTGAATGCTGGTAGGTCATCGGTTATAATCTGCCAAACCTGCTTCAAGTTGATGCTCTGATAATCATGGACAAGTCTGTTACGAAATGCTGCGATGTCTTGCCAATCAATATCCGGCCGGCTTGCCTTCAAACTGGCGCTCAAACGCTGTATTGATTCGCCCATGATCTGCAAATTCCGCAAAACAGCGTCTTGTGCCATCAGGTCAGTTTGAAACTTCTCCCAGCCGTCCGCCGTGTAGTCGGCAACACGTTCAAGACACTCGCGAATATGAAGAAGATACAGACCGTCACGGTTGGGTTTCATAAATGTTTGCCATGAATGTTCACAAGGGGCGTGCTTCACTCAGCACTTGGTCGCGGATAAACCAATGCAGCGTCTCCGGCTCGGCAATATCTATACGCCTCCCCAGCAGGTCTTCCAAATCAACAATCAGCCCGCCGGGGAACCACGCCGAATGCACCGGGCCAACGTCTATCAAGAAATCTATGTCGCTGTCCGGTCCGGCCTCGCCCCGCGCGACCGATCCAAAGACGCGCACGTTGAACGCCCCATGCTTTTCCGCAATCCGCAGAATGTCCTCGCGCTTCTCTTGAAGTAAACGCGCTAAATCTATCGTCTCTGCGACAGCCGCCATGCGCTTTGCCCTCTGCCTGCTATTGTACCCCTACGGCAGCGAAGACCCATCCCAAAGATGCTGCGGGTCCGGGTAGAAGAACGCGCTGTCCGCCGCGCCGACCATGATCCTGACAAGCCAGCCGCCGGGAACTTTTGTCCGCCACAGAGGCGTTAGCGCCTTGCCCAGAAAGCTTTTTTTCTTTCATCTCGCACTTCACTTCTTCCCAAATCAGCACAGCTTACTCCTTGTCTCGGAACGCCTCGTAAATGGCGTTGATGGCGCGTTCGTACTGCTCGGTGGGGACGCCGACAATGATGTTCAGCTCGCTGGAACCTTGGTTGATCATGCGGATGTTGACGCCGGCCTCGGCCAGTGCCCCGAAGACCTGGGCGGCGATGCCGACCCGGTGGACCATGCCCTGGCCGACCACGGCCAGCATCGCCATGTCGCGCTGGACTTCAATGCGGTCCGGCTGGACGATGCGCCGGATGTCGGCGACGACTTCGGCTTCTTTGCCGTCAAGTTCTTCGTCGGTTAAAATCACCGAAAGCGTGTCAATGGAAGTCGGCGAATGCTCATACGAGATGCCGTGGGACTCTAAAATCTCCAAAACTTTGCGCCCGTAGCCGCGCTCCTGGTTCATCATCGCTTTCTCGGTGAACAGTGTTGCAAACCCCTTGCGCCCGGCGATCCCGACCACGGTAGTCGTGCGCGAGTCCCGCTCGGTGACAATGTGCGTTCCGGGATCATCAGGCGCGTTGGTATTCTTGATGTGGATCGGAATGCCGGCTTCGCGCACGGGAAAGACAGCCTCATCGTGCAGCACGGTCGCGCCCATGTATGACAGTTCCCGCTGCTCCCGGTAGGTAATTTCTTCAATCGGGCAGGGGTTGTTTACAAGGCGCGGGTCAGCCATCAGCAGCCCGGATACATCAGTCCAGTTCTCGTAGATGGCCGCATGGACCGCGCGGGCGACAATCGCGCCGGTCACGTCCGAGCCGCCCCGCGAAAAGCACTTGATCTTGCCGTGCGCGTCCTGACCGTAAAAGCCGGGAATAATGGCTATCACGCCTTCGGGAACCGCCGCGAGCCGTGCCCCCAGCCGCCCGTAAGTTTCGCCGGGATGGAACCGGCCGTCGGAGCCAAACCGAATGCCGCTTTCGGCAGCATCTACAAACTCCGCCCCCAAAAACTCGGCGATGATCCGCGCCGACAAATACTCGCCGCGCGACGCCACCCAGTCTTTCGCCACCCCAGCGTTAATCTGCTGTCCGATGTCCCGCAGCCACTCCCACGCCCCCGGCACGCCCAGCTCGGACGCAATACCGAGATACCGCTCTTTGATGATCGCAAACGGCGCGGATGCGTCCAGTCCCTGCTCGCCGAGCGAGTGGCACAGATACAACAAATCTGTGATTTTCTTGTCCTTGTCCGTGCGCTTGCCCGGCGCGGACACGACCACGAACCGCCGCCGAGGGTCCGCCGCCACAATCGCTGCGATCTTGCGGATTTGGTCGGCATCCGCCACCGACGACCCGCCGAACTTCGCCACAATCGGGCGCGGGTGCGGTGTTTGCGAGTGCGCGGCTTGGGAATAATATGCGGTGTCTGTCATACAGTCTGTTAATCTGAGCGTCTTCGCTTCTACTTGAATGCCGTCTTGTCAAAGTTGTTCCACTCTGCCAGCGTTGGCAGCAGGGAGTACGAGGTCAAATCTAGGTGCAGCGGCGTCAGCGAGATTTTGCCGTCGGCGACGGCACGGACATCCGAGCCGGCTTCGGCGCCCCGCGCTTCTTCGGCCAGCGACCCGCCGAGCCAGTAGTACGGGCGTCCGATGGGGTCCAGTCGCTTTTCCAATCGGTCCACATACTGCCGCCGGCCCTGGGTCGTGACGGCAACGCCGGCAATCTGTGACTGCGGCAGGTTGGGGGCGTTGATGTTCAGGACCGTGTGCGGCGGCAGGGGCTGACTCAAGAGGCGCTTCGCCACTTGGGCGGCAAACTTCGCGGCAGGCTCCCAGTGAACGTCTTTGTCCCACGTTGCGACCGACACGGCGACCGACGGCTTGCCGATCATCGCCGCTTCAATCGCCGCTGAGACTGTCCCCGAATAGTGCACGTCCCAGCCCAGGTTAGGACCATGATTGATGCCGGACACGACCAAATCCACGTTTCCGCCCATCACCTCCAGAATGCCCAGCGCCGCGCAGTCCGACGGCGTACCGTTGGTCGCAAACGCCGGGGAACCGTCGCGCAGATGGACTTCCGACAGCCTCAGCGGCTTGTGCAGGGTGATCGCGTGGCCGGTCGCGCTTTGCTGCCGCTCCGGGGCCACCACCGACACGTCGCCGACTTCCTGCAGGGCCGAGACCAGCGCAAACAAGCCGTCGGACTGGAAGCCGTCGTCATTGGTCACTAAAATACGCATTGCCCTCATCCTAATCTGCGTAAATCATAGCCCGAAACGTGCCGGGAAGTCAAGGCAAGAAGTCAAGGCGAACACTGAAGCGCAGAGACGGCCTTGCGGGTATACTGGGCTTATTCAACAAGCGAGCCGCCGGACACCACGGCTTAAAAGCCGAGGCTAATCAAAACAGTGTCGGGGCGACACAAGGACAAGGTCTGCGCCCAGATCTTCCGTCGCTGCGACTGCACTGGCAGACCCGGAGGGCGGTGTTTTTTCTCAGCCTCGGCTTTTAAGCCGTGGTGTCCGGCTCACCATTTAGAAAGAAAAACTCTTCCATGCGCCACTCTTTGTGCGCCCTGCTTTTACTATTTTCGCTCGGCAGCCTCTCTCATGCCGCGCCTGCTGCCCTGCTGCCGACAGCCCCAGCGGGCCACTTCGGCGTTGCGGCGCACAGCGACGTCAACATTGAATGGTGGTATGTCAACGCCCATGTCACGACCGAAAAAAAACGGCATCTCGCGCTCATCGGCTCGTTCTTCCGGTTCGGCTCTGGAGTCAATCCGCTCGACGGCTCGCCGATGCCTCGCGCCCATTATTTGATCTACGCCGTGACGGATCTAGATGCCAAAACCCAGCGGCCTTATTCGCTGGCGGACGGCACGATGATGAGTTTACTTCGTCAGTTCGGCCCGCTGCTGGCCGCGCAGAACCCCGGCGACAAGAATATGCAGGCGTTCCTGACAGACCTCAATAACGGCAAGCTGCCGCCGCCCAGTCAAAAACTCGCTGGGGTGTCCACGGTGGTCAACAGTCCTTTCCACTTGGCCTACGGCACCCAAAACACGCTGGCGGCAACCAACAGCACAAATACGTCGTTCGACCTCCATCTGAACGCAGGTGGCCCAGACAAAATCCATCTGACGCTGTCGGCGCAGAAGCCAGCGATGGCCGTGGGCGGCAAAGGGGAAACGGGCCTCAAAACCGCAACCGATATGTACTACTTTTCGCTGACCCGGTGTGCGGTTGGCGGCACGATTGACACGGGTTCCGGCCCGGAAGCCATCACCGGCGGGCAGGGCTGGTTCGACCATCAATGGGGCAATTCGTGGGTGGCGTCGAACGACGGCTGGGACTGGTGGGGCGTGCAGCTTGATGACGGCACGGATATTTTGTTTTTCCGTCAGCGCGATCTCAAAACAGGCCGCATCTTTTATCCGCTGGCGACGTTTATGGACAAAGACGGACATCAGACTGTCACCAAGAATATCGTGTTCACGCCTGATCCGAAGTCGCTGTGGAAGAGTCCAACCAGCGGCGTGACCTACCCGCTGGGTTGGACGGTAGCGTTCCCTGACCACAATCTCAGCCTGCATATCACAGCGGAAGTCCAAAATCAGGAGATGCCGATTTTAGGGCCAGGCGCAGGGATTTGGGAAGGTCTATGTCAAGTGGACGCGGATGTTTACCGATTTACAGCACCTCATTCGTACTCTTTTGCTGAAGCGCAGCGCTACGGGATGTCATTGCGTAAGCATGGCGTGGCGTATATGGAGCTGGTGGGGTATGGCAGCCCCGCGGTGAAGGCGAAGGTGGTAGGAATGGGGAAGTAGGAAGCCCCCACCCCCGGCAGGGACTGCCGGGGGTGGGGGCCAATCCGCATTAAGGAGACCTAGTTCATGGAAGAATCAATGCAGCAAACCCTGCGGACACTCGCGCGGCAGGCGCGTCACACACCGACACCCGCCGAAAAGGAACTCTGGGAGCGGCTGCGTGACCATCGCTGCCACGGACTGCATTTTCGGCGTCAGGACGGCGTTGGCCCGTTCCGGCTGAACTTTTATTGCCGCCCTCTCAAACTGGCGGTCGAAGTAGATGGCAGCATTCACGAAGTCGGGAGCGTTCAGCGGCGCGATGCCGATCGGCAGCAGATTTTGGAGCAAGAGTTCGGTATCCGCTTTCTGCGCGTCACCAACGACGAAGTTCGTTACCAATCCGAAAACGTCATCGCCTGCATTGGCGCTCTCGCCGCCCATCTTTCCAAAAACGAATAACGCCTCCGCCCAACTGTCTTCACCCCTCTCCCGCGCAAAGGGGGCAGGGGTCGGCAGGGGTTAGGGTTTAGTATTAGGCTTATGGAAGTGT
>CAXUNT010000070.1:0-23785 GCA_964252595.1 uncultured Armatimonadales bacterium | reverse complement strand
CACTTCGGTTTATCAAGCACCCACCCCGGTTCGTTCCTCACCACCCCTCCCGCCCTCCGGGTCTGCCAGTGCAGAGCGGGAAGGGCAAGAGTCTCAGGATAGATTTGCGGCAACAACTCCGCGTCTTCCCGTTTCGGGAGGACCCCTGTGGAGTGAGGAACGAACAAAGCAAGGAGGTGGGTTCCTCTTGGCCCTCTACCTCCTCGGCCTGCTCCTCGCGGCCGCCCGTCCCCTGCTCGGCCTCTGGGGCATCCGCCGCCTCAGCCATGCTTGCGTCACTGTTGACGATGAGTTTTCCCTGGCAACCGCCGCCGCCTGCGCTTCTTTGCTCGGTCTGCGAACGCCGCGCCTATGCCGCGCCGATGTTCCCGTCCCGATGACCTGGGGCTGGCGGCATCCCGTAATCGCCCTGCCGCTGGCGTCTGCTGACTGGCCGGAAGACCGCCTGCGCTCGGTGCTGCTGCATGAGATGGCCCACGTCAAGCGCCGGGACTGGCCCGGCCACCGTCTGGCCGACCTCGCCTGCGCCGTCTACTGGTTCCACCCGCTGGTCTGGCTGACTGCCCGGCGTTTGCGGGCCGAGTCGGAAGCGGCCTGCGACGACCTCGTTCTTGCCTCCGGCGTTTCCGCCCCGGACTACGCCCGGCACTTGCTCGCCATCGCCCAAACGCTGCCGCCTGTCTCACAGTCACCCCACTCGGCCATTGCGATGGCTCAGACTTCCCGCATTGAAAGAAGGCTCCTGATGCTTTTAGACACCACCCAAAGCCGCCGCACCCTCACCCGCCGCATCCTGATCGTCGCCCTCGTTCCCAGCGCCGCCGCTCTCCTGACCCTCGCCGCCCTGCGGCCCGGCGTCAAAGCGCAGACCATGCCCGCTTTGTCTGTGACCAAGCCAAGTCTTGAAGTAACAATGCCGAATGGCTCGGTTCTCAGTGCGCCCCACATTGCAATAACAAGAGACCCGCATGGGTCTTTTCTGACAGTGAGGTCGGCAGAAGGCAGTACGGTAGCCCCCAGTCTTACCATTGACGGCACAACGCTGTTTGCAGGCGTCACCGATGCCAACAAGTTTGGCAGTCCGTGGTGGTCGGCATCGGGAGCAGTCTTATCAGCGCCCATTTACGACACGAACACCTACCATGCTGAAGACCATGCCGGCAGCGGCACAGACAATGTCAGCTTCGCGTTCCGACTGCCTGCGGACGCTCAGGATGACACAGTCCAATATGAACTCCCGCAAAGCACCGGCTACTCATCGGACGGGTTTTGGCCCACTAAATTGAAGGGTAACACGGGGCGCACTGAAGCCCAGATGTTCGCTAAAACGAACGGAACACGAGTCGTGACCGCCTCCTTTCCGCCTTCCCTCACGAAGACCAGTTTACGCGTCGGCATCGCGTCAGGAGCATGGAAAACGGCCGCCGAGGACAGCATCGGGCCGAATCCGTCGGGAGTCGCCGGGCTGACTGGGAGCATGGGGATTGAGAACGGTGGCGCGAGGTTTCTGTTCAGCCCCATCGCCGAAACACAGGACGGCTTGGTCTTCTCACTCTCAACAGATGCGACTAGCGACCTGCGGGTGATCGCAATAACGACCGAGGGGCAGATCGTCCTGCCAGACCAAATCGGCGGCAACAGCATCGGTACGCTGGACCAGGTTACGGCCCGTTTTGCACTGCCGCAAAGCAAGATCAAAGCATTCCGTGTCCAAACCCGCCCGTTCCAGTGGATTGAGTTCAAGGATGTCGCGCTGAAGCCGGTGCAGTGACAGTGAAGAGAAAATGAAGGGAACATGGAGCTGAACCCCCGTGCTTCAAAGTGCAATCTTCCGGCTTCGCGGGGGAAGAGTTGGGACGATTTGCTATGAAACACAAGCTTACGCCGTTTGACTTTGCCCTCTGGGCCGCGCTGCCGATGGCGCACACGTCGAAGATTGAAGGGAGGCTGACTATGATTTTGGACGACACTTGCCACCGCACGTCCCCGCGCCGCGTTCTGCTGCTCGCCGCCGTCACGGGAGCCGCCGTGCTTGTCCCGCTGGCAATGCTGAAGCCGGCAGCCAAAGCGCAAATGCCGCCGTCGGCATCGGTGCCGGGTCAGCAGGAAACGGCAACGCTCCATTTGAGCGACGTACAGAAGCAGCTTCGGCTGGAGCAGGCCCGCCAGATTCGGGAACACTTAGCCCCCTGGGCGCAAGCCAACAAAGCGGCGCTTCTGCACATGCAACAGGCGCGGCCGGACGATCTGGCGGCTTTGATGCGAGTGTACGACTCGCTTGCCAAGCAGCCGCTGCCGTTGTGGAATGGAGACCCGCGTATTGGCAGGGGCGGCACGGACCCAGGTTTCAGCGCCCAAACAGCCGCACTGACGCTAACTCACTTGCAGCGTTCACAGGAACCGATCTGCCGAGGCATTCGCCAGGATTTCGCCGCTTACCAAGATTTCCGGGTTTCGCGTTCTGTTGATCCCGGCAATGTGTGTTTTGTGATCTGGGCCAGCGGACGCATTACCGAATCCGCAATCTCCGGCAGATTTATGGGACATGGAAAGCCATTTTTGCAGGTTGAGCGCCAAAAAAACATCGAGTCCAGCTTCTTCCCGTCGGCAGATGACAAGAAGATTAACGAATCCCTTCAGTATTCCATCGCCGAATGAGACGTAGCAGCGAAGCGCAGGCCGCTTAACCTGCGCTTTTCACAAAATCAATGTGGTTGCGGCAGTGTGTCCAGTACCGGCAGAGACGCGGCGAAGTGGCAGGCGGAGACGTGGCCGGGCAGGCCGCCGTTGAAGGGGGCGAGAGGCGGCTCTTGTTCGGCGCAGATCGGCTCGGCGAACGGGCAGCGGGTGCGGAAGCGGCAGCCGCTCGGAATGTCTATCGGGGAGGGAACATCGCCTTCGACTTTTTCGGCGGCAATTTTGACGCCGTCCAGGCTTGGCACGGCGGCGAGCAGGGCGCGGGTGTAGGGGTGACGCGGGTTGTCGTACAGCTCGTCGGCGGGGGCAAGTTCCACAATTTTGCCTAAATACATGACGGCGACCCGGCGGGAGATGGACCGGACCGCGCCGAGGTCATGGGCAACAAACAGCAGCGCGACATCCGTTTCGGCCTGCAATCGGCGGAACAGATTGAGGATCTGGGCGCGGATGGACACGTCCAGCGCCGAGACCGGCTCGTCGGCGACAATCAGCTTGGGCCGCAGAGACAGGGCGCGGGCGATTCCGACTCGCTGCCGCTGACCGCCGGAGAACTCGTGCGGGTAGCGAGCAGCAGCGGTTTGGGGCAGGCCGACCTGATCCAGCAGACGCGCGACTTCGGCCCGGACTTCATTCGCGGGAACAACTTGATGCACCCGCAGCGGCTCTTCCAAAATCTGGCCGATGCTCATGCGGGGGTTCAGAGACGCAAACGGGTCCTGGAAGACGATCTGCATCTCGCGCCTGGCCCGGCGCAGGCTCTCCGGCGGCAGGGCCAGCAGGTCTTGTCCGTTGAACGTTACGGTTCCCGAAGTCGGCTCGATGAGGCGCAGAATGCACCGGCCGAGCGTGGATTTACCGCAGCCGGACTCGCCGACCAATCCCAGGGTTTCTCCGGCGTCCAGCGTGAGGTCAATGCCGTCTACGGCTCGGACAAAGTCGGTCGTCCGGGTCAGCGGGCCGGTAGAGCGAGAAATCGGAAATTGTTTGGTGAGATGAGAAACTTCGAGCAGAGGCATGATAGCCGTATTGTACCAGATAGGAAGCTTTCCAAGAGTCCCCCCGGCTCCCAATAATGGGGGAACCACATGGATAAAGAAGGGCGAACACGGGGGTTCGCCCCTACGGGGTTCCTATTCCGGCTCCCCAGAATTGGGGCGGGGGGCTTCCTATGCTTCTTCGGCAATCTTGCTGAGATTACGCATCAAAGTCAGCGCATCGGCGTAGGGGCGCTGCCAGGTGTTGCGGCCAAAGATCAGGCCGGTCGCGCCCGCGGCGAACGATTGCCGAGCTTTTTCTAAAAGCTGGTCGTCGGGTTCTTTTTCGCCGCCGGAAATCAGCACCAGCGTCTTGCCCGCGCTTTTGATGACTTTGGCGATGCCTTCTTCGGGCGAGAACTCCTGCGTGTCGTAAGGCTTTGGGGACGCCGGGGTCGGGCTATGGGTTGGGAAGTTGATTTTCACCACGTCCGCACCCATTTCGGTCGCGACACGGGCAGCATAGTCAATCGCCCAAACACTTTCCTTGCCGCCTTTGGCTTCCACCGCTTCGCCGCGCGGATACGCCCAGATGATCGTCGGCATCCCGAACCGCTCGGCGTCGCGCCGGACGCTCTCCCACTGGGCGAAATCTCTGTCTTGTGCCGGGGAGCCGACATACAGCGTATAGCCGACCGCGTCCGCGCCGAGGGCGACGGCGTCTTCCACCGATGCATTGCACGACGAGAACGACTCAGCGTCCGAGGGGATCTCTGTCTTGCCGTTCAGCTTCACAATCAGCGGCAGGCGTCCGGCATAAGGCGTGCCGTATTTCTGGGCAAGGCCGTATTGAAGCGCGATCCCCGAATAGTTGCCTTCAATTGCCAGCTTAAACTGGAAGTTTGGATCGGCTGAGTCGGGGTTGGTGAAAAAGTCACGCGGGCCATGTTCTAACCCTTGGTCAATCGGCAGCAGCAGCAGGGTTCCGTTGCCGGGGCCATGCTCGTGCATCAGCCGGTGCAGGCGGACCTTTTTGCCGACCGAAAGATTGTCCATATCATCCAAAGTTAATCGCTGTGCCATTGTTGGTTGTCCTTTAGGGAAAGCATCTATCAGCGGTTTTCCAACAAGCGGGCGCGGATTAAACTTGGCGTCTCCTGAGCGTGGGTCAGAAAAAAGGGGCAGGCACGACAGCCTGCCCCTTTTGTTTCGCTTTCGCCCTCTGTTTTCCTATGTTGGGCTGAACGTCAGCACATAGTTGCCGAGGTTGCCCGTTCCGGCCGCATTTTTTTGGCTGGCACCCTGAAACTGCGCTGTGTTCTGAGAGTCTGCCGTGTAGCCCGGCGAGATCGCAGCACCCCGGAACCACTTGACATGGCCGTCCGCCGCCAGGAAATTGGAGCCGTCGGTATGAATCCCGGTCGGCTTGGTGAAGTACGTTGTGGATGTCGGCGTAACCCCGCCCAGGTAGCCGGTGGCGTAAATGACTTTGCCCGCAGCGCCCTGGTTTGTGGTGACCAGGTCTGCCGGAAGAGCGGCAGTGTCAGTAGTCGCTTTATCCAAGCCGTCTACCGCAGGGGAAAGCACCTGGCTGGAAGCATCGTTGTTTGTGGCGGCGTAGCCTTCGTCAGCCGCGACGCTGAAATAGCATGTCACGTTCTGCACTTCGGTCAGCAGAACAGTGCTGGCGGGAGACTGCTGGGCAGACAGCGAGCCTGCTCCGCCGCCGCCGCGCAGGTTCTTGTTGAACGCATACGAGATGGGCTGGGCAGTGTTGCCGTTCACGCTGGCTCCGACGCCAGTGCTGTCGTCCGGGCATTTGTAAACACCAGTGGCTTTCACATATTGATAAAGCTGACCGGCCCACCCTGCGCCGGTCGGAGCCAGCGTTGTCGTGTCGTCAACACCGGGAATATAACGGCCGCTGGGCATCTGCTCGTCGGTGTCCTGCGTGTACTGAATGAACGCAAGACCAAGCTGCTTCATGTTGGACTCACAGGAAGCACGGCGGGCGTTCTCGCGGACTTTCTGGAAAACAGGGAACAAAATCGCGGCGAGAATCGCGATAATGGCGATCACGACGAGCAGTTCAATCAGCGTAAAGCCGCGCTGGGCGGGCCTTGCAGGGGTGGGTGTAGTCATTGGAACTCCTTCAGAGATCAAATTGAGGCTCAGTTTTGGTAAGCAGATTGACTTTACCATATTACTATGAAAACTTCATGAAGAATTCATGAAAAGCGTGACTTTGTTTTTGACGGCACAAAAGAGATAAGGTTCAAAGAACTTACTGCGGACGGACCAAACGGCTGAGGGTGACGAACTGGAAGCCGCGGCGCTTCGCTTCGGCAATGATCGCCGGCAGGGCTGCTAAAGTTTCCGGGATGCCGTCGTGGAGCAGGATAATCCCACCGTTTTCTAGATGCGCCAGTGTTCGCTTCTGGATCATCGCGGCAGGCGGGCGGCTGAAATCGCCGGGGTCGTTCGTCCAAAGCGTGGTGATTAAGCCCTGCTTGGCCGCTTCCCGCACGGTTTCGCCGTCGTACTCGCCGCCGGGGGGGCGAAAAAAGCGAACCGGCGCTCCGGTGGCTTTGGCGAGGGCGGCATTGCAGCGCTGCACTTCGTAGGCGACCAACTCCGGTGGAACGACGGTCAGGTTGATATGATCGTAGGTATGGTCGGCGACTTCGTTGCCTTCGGCGACTTCTAATTCCACCAGACCGGGGTATTTTGCCACCTGTTCGCCGACCAGAAAGAATGTTGCCGGGGTATGGGTGCGGCGCAGGATGTCCAGAAGCTGAAGCGTGTAAACAGGGTGCGGGCCGTCGTCAAACGTCAGCGCGAGGCGCGGACGGCGCGTGTCCCCGCGCAGGACTTTGTTGAACTTGTCACCCAGGTCCCGCGCATACTCGTTTTTCGCCAGCAGAGCGCCGAAGGGCCGGGCATTCTTCGGAAAGCTCGGCCCGGCATAAAACGACGGCGGCAGCAGGGGCGGCTTGGGAGCCGGCTTGGGAGCCGGCTTCGGCGCGTCCGCTTGGGCGGAAGCCAGCACGGAACAGGCGACTAAAGTCGCGGCAACAAAGGCACAAAGTCCGCCTCCGCGGACTCGGATTCTAAAGCCTATATTAACCTGCGAAGGCAGGTTTTGTGCCTTTGTTGCCGCGACTTTAGTCGCCTGCTCTTTCATGCCTCTGCCCCGGCGTCTAAATCCGCCTGATCAAGCGTCAAATCGCGCAGGACCAGGCCCGACAGCAGCTTGGGGTAAAAAAACGTGGACTTCTGCGGCATGACATCGCCCGCCAGCGACACATCCCGTATCTCGTCTACGGTCGGTCTGCCGAGCAGGA
This sequence comes from uncultured Armatimonadales bacterium, assembly GCA_964252595.1. Lineage (GTDB taxonomy): Bacteria > Armatimonadota > Armatimonadia > Armatimonadales > Capsulimonadaceae > JANXMY01. The sequence goes on along the minus strand of CAXUNT010000070.1, from coordinate 16,767 downwards.
ACGCCGCCTGCGCGTCGCCTCGCGCCACGGCGGACACCGCTTCAGCCAAATCGCGCGTGTACGAGACATGTTCCCCAGCCGTGACCATCTCCGCACTGATGCCGAGGCAGCCGTCCAGCACCAGCGCTTCCAGTTGCGAGACCGGCAGGCGATGAACGGCAGCAGCGTCTTCGGCGGGAGCAGCGTTCAGGACAGCAAGATGCACCGTACCGGGCGGCAGGACAATCCCGAACGCCGTTTTCCCGGAGCGGGCCTGCTGGGCGATTTCGGCTTCAATGGTTTCGGCGCGGCTCGGCGACAGCGTGAAGTTTTCGGCGAGCGCGGATGTCAGCGCAGTGATCTGCTCCGCCGGCACATTTCGGACCAGGCGGTGCGTCGGCAGCACCAGCAAGCCTTCGTCTTCAAACGCCGTCAGCGTCACCAGGATAAAGTCAGCGGCCTGGGGCGCATCGCTGGGCTGGGCTGCACGAAGCGCACGCTGATAATTGAGCGCCGTCTCGTAGCGGTGGTGGCCGTCGGCGATGAACACGGCCTTGTCGGCCATCAGCTCCCGCAGAACCGCCTGCCCATCACTGTCTGCCAGCCGCTCGATTTTGTGGGTTGACCCCAAGAGGCCGTCCACGCGCTCAATTACTGTTTCGCGGTCGTCGTACTCTAAAATGAAGCTGCGAACCGCGCTGTCTGGATCGGAAAACAGGCCGTAGATGGACTCAAACTGAGCATTTGTCGCCCGCAGCAGCTCCAAGCGGTCGGCTTTCGGGGCCGACAGCGTTTTTTCGTGCGGCAGAACATTTCCCGTAGCGTAGTCTTCCAGCTTCAGCAGGCAGACCAAGCCAAGACGCTCCGGGACCGGCTGCCCAGTGGCGGGGTCTTCAAACGTCTGGCGGTACACATAGAAGGAAGGCGTGTCGTCGACAGCGAGAACGCCTGATGCCAGCCATTCCCGGAACAGCGACGCGGCCTGAGCATACTTGTCGTCTTCGCGGCCTAAAATCAGCCGGACGAAGTTGGCTGGGTGTTTGGCATAAAGCGCGTCCTGCTCGGCCGGCGAGATGACATCATAAGGCGGCGCAGCCAGGTCTTCGAGCTTCACGCCTACTTGGGCGGGGTCGTAGCGAACGCCCCGGAACGGCCGAATATCAACCATAGACAGTTCTTTCTGGACAAAGTTTCAGGTGGGCAAGAGCGGCGAAGGGGCGGGCGGCTTGCCGCCGGTGTCGCCGGACAGCCAATCGGCGACTTCGGGCAGCGGCACTTTATGCTGCCAGCCGTCGTGCAGGTTTTTAAGCTGCACCGTGCCGAGCGCGACTTCGTCATCGCCTAAGATGACCGCGTAGCGGGCGCGGGCTTTGTCGGCGGCCCGCATCTGCGCTTTCATGCTGCGGGCGCCGTATTCCGTCTCCGCAGAAATGCCGCGCCGCCGCAGGTCCGCAAGCAGCTTGATGCCGATAGACTTCGCGCCGTCGCCCAGCGTGATGAGGTACGCAGTCGGGGCAGGCAGCGGCGGCATTTCGACGTTCAGTGCCTGCAAGGCAATCAACGCCCGTTCTACGCCGAGGCCAAAGCCAATCCCTGGCGTAGGTGGCCCGCCAATGGTTTCCACGAGCTGGTTGTAGCGTCCCCCGCCGCCCAGCGCGTTTTGTGCGCCGAGATCCGGCGACTGGATCTCAAACGCGGTCTTGGTGTAGTAGTCAAAGCCGCGCACGAGAAACGGGTCGTTCTCGTAGTCCACCCTGGCATCGGCGAGGTACCCCATGACGGCGGCATGGTGAGCGCGTTCGTCTTCCGTCAGATACGACGACAGATGCGGAGCGCTTGCCAGAATTTCTAATTCGCGTGGGTTCTTCGTGTCCAGCATCCGCAGGGGATTGGTCTGATAGCGCCCCTGCCCTTCCGCGCTGAACTCAGACAAATAGGGTTCGACGTAGGCTTTCAGGGCAACTAAGTACGCCGCACGGGACTCGACAGAGCCAACAGAGTTCAGCTTCAGCGTGAGGCTGCTGATGCCGACACTGCGAAAGAATGCCAGCGCGAGCTGGATCACTTCAGCGTCTAAAGCCGGGTCATCGGTGCCGAGCGCCTCGACTCCAAGCTGCTCATGCTGCCGGTAACGGCCTTCCTGCGGGCGCTCGTAACGGAAGTGCTGGGCGCAGTAATACAGCTTGACCACGCCGCCGCGCGTGTGCAAAGAGTTTTCGAGATACGCTCGCAGAACCGGGGCCGTGCTTTCGGGCCGCAGCGTCAGCGAGTCGCCGCCTTTGGTTTCGAACGTATACATTTCTTTGGAAACAATGTCAGTTTCCTCACCCACCGAGCGCCGCAGCAGTTCCGTGGTCTCGAACATGGGTGTCCGAACCTCACCGTAGCCGTAGACGCGGCACAGGCTACGGAATTGATCTTCCAGATACTGGCGGCGTCCGCTGTCATCGGCCCACTTTGCAGCGTCGGGGACGAAATCATGTGTGCCGCGTGGGCGTTGATACTTGAGGGCCATGGTAATTCAATACGGGCAAGAGCGGAAAGCGTCAGAAGCGATGGCGTAAGTGCGATGGCGTAAGTGCGATGGCGTAAACGCCTTCGCTGAGGGGCGCAGACGCCAATGACCCGCCTACGCGGGGCGAGAGTTTTCTTATTCTGTTATCTTCTGCCACGAAGGTGGCGGCTTGGCGCTTCGCCCTCCAGCGAAGGCGTTCACGCCATCGCACTTATGCCTGCGTTTCTACACCCTCTTTTCCCCTTCCATCCCACCATCCTCCACAAATTGCCCCATGCAGCGGAACTTTTCGTAACGCTCGGCCACTAGGACCGGGACAGGCACGGTCAGCAGCAGGGTCAGCGCACACAGCAAGGCAGTCTTGACGCTGGCTGCGGCTTTGGCCCCGTCGCGGTGCGCTCCGCCCACAGGCTCCGGAATAATCGTGTCTACAATGCCAAGCTCCGCCGCCCGCTGGGCCGTGAGGTTCAGCGCGGCAGCGGCGTCGGCTCCGCGTGTCGGGTCACGCCAGAGAATCGCGGCAAAGCCTTCCGGGGGAATGACCGAGTAGACCGAATGTTCCAGCATCAGGACGCGGTCGGCAACGGCGATGCCGAGAGCGCCGCCGCTGCCGCCTTCGCCGATGATGACGGAGACAATCGGCACGGGCAAAGTCGCCATCTCAAACATGGAGCGGGCAATCGCTTCCGAGATGCCGCCTTCGTCGGCGGCAATGTCGGCGGCGGCGGCGGCGGTGTCCACAAACGTGACAACGGGAACCCCGAACTTTGCGGCTAGACCCATAATGCGGCCCGCCTTGCGGAAGCCTTCGGGCCGGGCGGAACCGAAGTTGCGGAACTGCCGCTGCTTCAGATCCCGGCCTTTTTGATGGCCGATGACCGCAACCGGCCGTCCGTCGAGCTTGGCGAAGCCCGCCACAATCGCGCCATCGTCCGCTCCGAGCCGGTCCCCGTGCAGCTCTGTCCAGTCCTCAAAGATTTCCGCCACATAATCCAGCGTGTAAGGCCGCTTGACATGGCGGGCCAGCAGCACTTTGTCCCAGGGAGTCAGGTTATCGAAAAAGTGGGAAAGCAGCGCCGTGCGATGCTCTTCATACTCGGCGATCTGTGACGGCAATTCCGGCGTGTTCTGCGGGTTCGCCCGGTCGGCGACGATATGCCGAAGCTTCGCCAGGTCATTGTTCAGCTCTTCGATGGACTTCTCGAAGTCCAAAACGTTCATGTTAGCCATGCGAGTCCCCCGTCACTGCGGAAACAAGAAGCGAGGAGGCCACGTGGGTGCTGGTGCCGTTCTGCGGCCTCGGCGCAGGAGCAGTGGCGGCCTCGGCGGGTGCCGGGGTGAAGAGCGAGAGCAAAGTAGATAACGTTTGGGGCAGGTCACGGCGCGGCACGACAGAGTCAATGTGGCCGTGGGCCATTTGCCACTCGGCGGTTTGATAGTCTTCCGGCGGCTTCTGCACCGTCGCCTGCGCGACCACACGCGCCCCGGCAAATCCAATCAAAGCACCTGGCTCGGCGAGTTGCACGTCGCCCAGCGAGGCATAGGAAGCAAGGACTCCGGCCATCGTCGAATCAGTCATCACGACAATGTAAGGCAGCTTGGCTTCGGCAAGACGCGCGGCGGCGGCGGCGGTTTTTGCCATCTGCATCAAGGACAGCAGCCCTTCCTGCATTCGGGCGCCGCCCCCGGTCGCCGTGAAGATGACTACGGGCAGACGCCGCTTGACCCCTTCTTCCATCGCCCGTGCGACTTTCTCACCGTGGACCGATCCCATCGAGCCGGCCATGAAATGAAAGTCGGCGACGCCTAAAACGACCGGCGTGCCAAGAATGCGGGCCAGCCCGACCCGGAAGCTGTCGTTTGCCCCAGTGGCTCCAACGGCTTTGGCGAGCTTCGCCTCGTAGTCGTCAAACGGCAGGGGGTTGGTCGAGCGGAGGTCCGTCCACAGCTCCGTCCATGCGCCGTCGTCGGCGGTAAATGCGACGCGCTCTTCGGCGGTCAGCTTATGGTGGAAGCCGCAAACAGGGCAGACTTTGAGATTTTTCTCAAAGTCTTTGGTGAACAAAATCTCGCCGCATTTGGCGCATTTTGTCGCGACGCCGTCCGGCACCTGCGTGGCGCTGCCGGCGGCGGGCGCGGACTGAAACTTGGATTTCCGGCGGAACCGGTCGGTCCATCCTTCGGGGGGCATAAACATCCTCGCGTTGTCTTTAGGCGTTTTCTGGAAGCAACTTCTGGAAGGCCGCTACGACCTCCCATTATACCTCCACAGACAGCAAAAGCACGAGGTTTGTTTCAAGCAATTTATTGGGCGTCGGCCAGACGGATGCGTTTCGGGGCGAGCCGGTGCAGGCGGAGGGAGAACGCCCCGGCGGGAGAGCCGGTCCGGTACGCTTCAAAGCCTGCCGGCATCATTCCAGCCTCAGCGCCGAAGGGCGGCGCAGCGGGTTCCGGCCCAAGCGACCCGAACGCGACGATCGCACAAGCCGCAAGAACCAAAAAATAACCCGCAAAAAGGCGCACCGACATGGCTGTTTCTCCTCGGACAAATACTGCTGACACTTTTACTGTGTGAAGCAGAGTTAAAACAGATTGTCGGCGAGCCGGGTTCCGAGCAGGAGACAGCAGAATTGCCGGGTTTTTACCCGGTGATTAGGAAGAAGAAGCGCTGGCAAGAAGCGAGGTGCGCCCGGCACGGGGCAGGCGCGGCAGGGTCCGCTCATAGCCGAGTGTGGACTGGCGGACGACCAGATGTGCGGGGAAGACCTGCGAAGCGGCTTCGGCAGACGGGTCGGCGAGTCTTCGCAGGACCAGCTCGCCCGCCGTCCGGCCAATGCCGCTGAAGTCCTGCGCCATCGTCGTCAGCCCTAGATCATCGAGGCCAGGCGGCACGACATCGTCAAAGCCGACCAGGGCGATGTCTTCGGGAACGCGCAGGTCCAGCCGGCGCAGCTCGGCGACAATGGCAGGCGCCCAGTAATCCGCCAGCAGGAACACGGCGGTCGGCGCGTCCCGCTCGGTAAACAGCGCCGCAATCTGCGCGGGGTCCAAGCGACGCCCGCCGTCGCGCAGCAGGATCAGGTTGCGCGGGTTGAACTCCAGACCTGCGTCTTCGAGCGCCTGCCGATAGCCGCGCAGCCGGTCGGCGGCGGATTCGGTCGTTTCCATGCGGGTCAAATGCGCGATCCGCGTGTGTCCCTGGGCGATTAAGTGCTGGGTAGCCTGGTACGCGCCGCCGTAGTTATCGGTTCCGACAAAGTCTAGGGCGATGCCCGGAACCCGGCGGTCAATTGCAACCACCGGCATATCTTGCCGCAGGCGCTGGATCAGATCCACATTCGCCGGGCCGCCTTCATGCCATAACACAAGCCCAGCAAACCCGCTTTCCTGCGCGTAGCGCAGGCATTCGGCTTCTTTCTCGGCCGCCTTCTGGTAGGTGTCGGCATACGTGTCCAGCACAAGCGGGTGGTATTCTTGGGATGCCAGAGTCTCGTTGATGCCGTAAAAAGTATCGGTAAACAGCGAGCCGCCGAAGCGCCTTCCGAGCAGCACTCCCACCAGATGCCCCTGCGTCCCGATCCGGGCCGCGCCCGGCTTGCGGATCGGCGGCAAGGCACGCGGGCGCACCAAGTAGCCAAGCTCCGCCGCCGCCGCGAGAACATTCAGGCGTGTGCCTTCCGAAACAAAGATGCCGTTCTGCCGCTCGTTCAGCACGGTCGAGACCACGGACTGCGAAACTTTCGCGAGTCCGGCGACATCTTTTAATGTAACCGACTTCAGGGACGGCATGGGACAACAAAGCTTTCCGGTCGGCAGCGCTGCACGACTTTATATAAAGATTTCCCCAGTGTACCCACCTCCCAGTTTTTTTGTCAAGTGCCGCTCTCATGCGAGAAGATGCAGCAGGGAAAACAGCAATTTTGCCTGCGGCATCCTCCTTGTGGGAGTTTCACGGTGACAGCGGCGTGGGCAGCTTGGCGTGAAGGCGAGTCAGCATCTGGCTGACGGTGACGAACCGAAAGCCCTGCGCCCGCAGGCCGTCTATCACGGCGGGAAGGGCGGCGACGGTGGCGGGCGTGTCCTGATGGAGCAGAATGATCGCGCCGGGGGCGGTGCGGTCCAAAACACGCTCTTTGATGAAGTCCGCCGACGTGTCCTTGTCGTAGTCTTTCGCGCCGACCGTCCAAGACACCGTCACATAGCCGAGAGCTTTGGTGACACCGAGCATTTTGTCGTTGTACTGCACGCCCGGCGGACGCATCAGATGCGTGTGCCGCCCCGTGGCCGCGAAGATGTCGGAGTCGCACAAACGCAGTTCGTTTGCAATCTCGTGGGGCTTCAGCGCGGGCAGGTCCTGGTGGTTGTAGGTATGGTTCGCCAGCTCGAAGCCATCCGACGCCAGCAGCCGCGCGACTTCGGGATACTGCTTGACGCGCATTCCGACGAGAAAAAACGTTGCAGGGACGTGTTTGGCGGTCAAAATGGCGGCGACCTGGGGGCCGTATGACGGGTCGGGACCGTCGTCGAAGGTCAGCGCGACTTCGGGAACCGAACCGTCGCCTTCCTGAAGCAAAGCGTTCTCGGCATCATAGTGGTCCCGGCCCTGCCAGTGCAGAACCCATTCGGCGGGATTGAAAACTTTTCGGAGCGGGATCTTGCGGTGCGGGTTCAGCGCCCAGCCCACAAGCGCCGCAAGGACGACAAAAACAACGGCAAAGGCCGCAGAAAACTTTCGTTGGCGAACGTTCATGCCTTCTATTATACGCTACTGCGCGATGTGTCGTCCCCAGCAATTCAACGCAAGCCCGCATCTTCCATCGATAAGCGCATTAAGACTTGACGAAGCGGAAAGAAACGACTATAATAAAGGCAGGAAAATTTGCAACAAAAGTTTTCTGCGGTTTCCACATAACTTTTCGCCGTTTCTGCCGCACACCCGCACACTGAGGTTCCGTTTATGCCTGCCGGGGAACAAGACACGCCCGGACACAAGCCATCTGAACAAAAAGCATCTGACAAAGAACCAAAGGCGTCCGACGAGCCCGTGTATGTCATCTCAATTGCGGCGAAGCTCGCCGGGCTGCCGAGCTGGACGCTGCGCGTTCTGGACAAAGAAGGCGTCGTCCGGCCTAAGCGAACAGCGACGGACCGGCGCTTGTACTCGGACCGAGACATCGAGCTGCTGGCCCGCATTCGGTACTTGACCGAAGAGCGCGGGGTCAACATGAACGGCGTCAAGCTGATTTTGGAAATGGAAGGCATCCTGCTGGAGCCAACCGAGTAACCGATTTTTTGCAAAAACAGCAAACTTTCACAAGCGAATTTCACAAAGGACACACCCACTTTTGATTTATCCATCCGCCGATACCATTGAAGACCGCGTCAAGAGCCGTTACTCGCTGGTCGTTCTTTCCGCCAAGCGTGCCAAGCAGATCAAAGAAGGAGCGCCGATTCTCATTGATACGGACTCCACAAACCCTTTGACCATTGCGCTGGAAGAAATCGCGGCCGGCAAAGTCACGGCCATTGAAGCCGATGGAGATATTGTTCCGGTTCCCGCCGGACTGCCCCAGATCAGCGACACATCCCACGAAGTCAGCGACGGCGCAAACGGATAAGGAAACATCATGCCGAAATCAGTCGGAATTGACCTGGGAACGACAAACTCCGTCGTTTCCGCTATTGACGAAACGGGAACCCCGGTCGTCATCACTCTGGCCGAGGGAAGCCGCTTGTGTCCTTCCGTCGTCGGCTTCTCCAAAACCGGCGAGCGGCTGATCGGCCAGCTCGCCAAGCGCCAGGCCGTGACGAACCCCGACCGGACCATCTCCTCGATCAAGCGCCAGATGGGCACCCGCTACCGGGCTGGCATTGACGGCACCGAGTATTCCCCGGAAGAAATCTCCGGCATGATTTTGGCGAAGCTGCGCTCCGATGCCGAAGCGTACCTCGGCGATGTCGTCACCGAGGCGGTCATCACGGTTCCGGCCTATTTTTCCAATGCCCAGCGCGAAGCGACCAAGGCCGCCGGACAGATCGCCGGCATTGATGTCGTGCGGATTGTCAACGAGCCGACTGCCGCCGCGCTGGCTTACGGGCAGGACAAAAGCGGCGAGCAGACAATTCTTGTTTGGGACCTCGGCGGCGGCACATTCGACGTTTCCATTTTGGAGCTGGACAACGGCGTCTTTGAAGTCCGCGCGACCTCCGGCGACACGCATCTCGGCGGCGACGACTGGGACATCCGCATTATTGACTGGATGACCACCGAGTTCAAAAAAGAAACCAACATTGACCTGACCAAAGACCGCATGGCAATGCAGCGCCTCAAAGAAGCCGCCGAAAAAGCCAAAATCGAGCTGTCCACGCTGCTGACGGCAAGCATTAATCTTCCCTTTATCTCGTCCACGCCTGAAGGCCCGGCGCATCTTGAGCTGACCATGACGCGGGCGCAGCTTGAAGATATTACGCGGGACCTTTTGGAGCGCATGATCGGCCCGACCGAACAGGCCATGAAAGACGCCCGGCTGGAGCCGTCGGAAATCCAGCGCGTGCTGCTGGTCGGCGGCATGACCCGGATGCCGGTGGTCCAGGAGCGCGTCCGCACCATGTTCGGCCAGGAGCCGCACAAAGGCGTCAATCCGGACGAGATCGTCGCCATGGGTGCGGCGGTCCAAGCGGGCATCCTAAACCACCAAATCACCGACATTGTTCTTTTGGACGTGACCCCGCTGTCCATGGGCATTGAAACCCAGGGCGGCGTCTTCACCAAGCTGATTGAGCGCAACGCCACCATCCCAACCTCCGCCGCCCAGCTCTTCACCACCGCCGTGGACAACCAATCGGCGGTAGATATTCATGTGTTGCAGGGCGAGCGCGATTTTGCCGTAGACAACAAGACTTTGGGCAAGTTCCAGCTCACAGGTCTCCAGCAGGCCCCGCGCGGCGTCACGAAAATCGAAGTCATTTTCGACATCGACCAGAACGGCATCGTCCATGTGTCCGCCAAAGATACGGCGACGGGCAATATGCAGAAAGTGACTATCACGGCGTCGAGCGGCCTTGCCACTAACGAAGTTGAGCGCATGGTCGTCGAGGCCGAGCAGTACCGCAAGGCCGACGAAAAGCGCCGCGAAGAGCAGGAAACCAAGAACAAGGCCGAACAGCAGATTTACACCGCCATGCGGATCGCCGCCGACGCTCGCGGGATCGTGGACCAGCGTTTGATCGAAGCCGTCAACCAGGCCGCTTCCCACTTGACTGCATCGGTGAACGCTTATGACACACCGGGTGCAAAGCGCGGCATGGAAGAGCTGAACTCGTCTTTGATGGCCCTGAGCAGCGCCTTCTACGACGCGAAATCGCACACCAACGGCAATTCGGCTCCGCCGCCCGCCGCCCCCGCGCCGTCTGCTTCTGCCCCGAAAGCCGACGCCGAAGACTTCATTCCAGAGTCTTCCGCCCAGTCGTTCCCCGACCCGGATGCCGACTTCCGCATTGACATGGACACGCTGACCGAGCAGGAAGAAACGAACAAAGCCAGCTCCAACGAGTTCCGCGACGTGTAAGTCATGGGTCGCGCGATAAAATGTGAGATCGTTAATCTCGAAGGTCAACCCGGCGTTGAAATGCCGGGCTACTCGGAGAAAGTGTCTCCGGTACGAAGTAATCAGAATGATATACGAAGTAATGCCGCAGGCATACACTGAAGAGCCAAACGCCAACAGCATTTAGTCGCTTCGACTTTCACTCAATAGTAGCCCGGCACTTCAGTGCCGGGTTTCCGGAGTCCGCGCCCAACAGCCGTGTGTTTATGCCTGCGGCATTACTTCGTATATCATTCTGATTACTTCGTATCAACACATGGTTCCTTGCCGAAACGAGAAAGAGACCGTGATGGCTACAAAAATCTCGGATGCGGAAAAGCCTGAAGCCAAGATCAAGCCGATTTTGCCGTTTCTAATCATATTTGGACCGTTCCTTATGGTATTGGGGCTTCATTATCCCCTCATCTACGCCCAGTTTAAAAGACCTGATTGGCTAGACTACGGGATTGCAATAGCAGGGGTATTTATACTGGCATACGGATTAACATTAATGGCTTGGAAGCAAGTTGCGCTTGAGCGGCGGCTCGATGAGCTTGAGCGGCTGAAAAGCTAAACTGCTGCGATTGTTCTATAGGGCCGGACTCCCGAATGGAAACTTTGCTGGTATAATCAGTGTTGTTTCTGTTTAAGGCGTTCGGCCCTTTGTTTTGTCTTTTCACCATCTTGCTTTGAAACGGCTATTGTAATTTATGGCTACTAAACGTGATTATTATGAAGCGCTCGGCGTTCCCAAGACCGCCAGCGTCGCGGAAATCCGGTCGGCGTACCGGAAACTCGCCGCCAAATACCATCCCGACGTGAACCCCGGCGACCATACTGCTGAGGACAAGTTCAAAGAGATCAATGAGGCGAACGAGATACTGTCGTCCCCCGAAAAGCGGCAAGTGTACGACCAGTTCGGGCATGACGGCCCGCCGCAGGGCTTCGGCGGCGAAGGCGGCTTCGGCGACATCTTTGATATGTTCTTCGGCGCGGGCGGCGGCGGACGCGGCGGACAGGAACGTGCCCGGCAGCAGGCGACCCAGGGCAATGATCTCCGGTATGATCTGGAAATCACCTTGGAAGAAGCGGCATTCGGCGTTTCCAAAACCCTGCGCTTGTCCCGCCTGGAAGGCTGTGAGGTCTGCCACGGGGAGGGCGCGAAGGCCGGGTCCGCGCCCCAGACCTGCCCGACATGCTCCGGCTCCGGGCAGGTGCGCCATGTCCAAAACACCATTCTCGGCTCGTTCGCCAGCGTCGTTCCCTGTGCCCGCTGCCGGGGCGAAGGCCGGATTATTTCCGATCCCTGCCCCGCCTGCCGGGGCCAGGGACGGCAGCGCCAGACCGTCGAGCGCGTCGTGGACATCCCCGCCGGTGTGGATTCGGGCGTCCGCCTGGTAGACCCCAACCAGGGCGACGCAGGGTTGCGCGGCGGAATGCGCGGCGACTTGTATGTGGTCATTTTCGTCCAGGCGCATGCCCAGTTCACCCGGCGCGGCATGGACGTGATCTACGAAGCCCCCGTCTCTTTCGCCCAAGCGTCGCTCGGCGACACGTTTGAGGTTCCCATCTTGGGCGGGACCGAAAAGATTTCCATTCCCGAAGGCACCCAGCCAGGCGCAACGTTTCGCCTGCGCGGCAAGGGGCTTCCCGACGTGAACTCCCGAAGCGGCGAGCGCGGCGAGCAAATCGTCGCCATCAAAGTCAAAGTCCCAACCCGCCTTTCCGACGACCAGCGGCGTCTGATCAAAGAGCTGGCGACGGCGTCCGGCGAGACCCTCCATACTGAGGAGCGTGGGTTTTTCGGCAAACTCAAAGGCACCATTTCACACAAGTAGCTCACCTCCTTGCTTCGTAACAAGTTACTTCGCAGGGGTCCTCCCCAAAGGGGAGGACGAAGAGAATAAGACAGTTACCGCAGTGGTTGTCCTGAACTCCTCGTCTTCCCCTTTGGGGAGGACCCCTGCGAAGTAACTTGTTACGAAGCAAGGAGGTGGGTCCGGAAAACAATTATGCGCTGGGCTGAAATCCAAATTGAAACCGAACCCAATGCTGTGGACGCTGTCGGCGCGGCTTTGTACGCCGCCGGCTGCGGCGGCTTTGAAGTGCGCGAAACCGCACTGCCGCCGGCCGTCGCAGGTTACCTGCCGGTAGACGACCGTTTGGAAGGGCGTCTGGAACAGCTTCAAGAGGCGCTGGCAAAGCTGCCGGAGTTCGGCGTAGTCGGCGCGGGAACCGAATTAACACTCCGCACTGTGGAAGAAACTGACTGGGCAACTGCCTGGAAAGCCTACTATAAACCCATACGGATCGGCAAGCGGTTGGTCGTCACCCCGCCGTGGGAAACACCGGAGCTTGGCCCGGACGACCTGGCGATCGTCGTTGATCCCGGCATGGCCTTCGGCACCGGCAGCCACCCGACCACTCAGCTTTGCCTCGTTGCCCTGGAAGAATATGTCAAACCCGGAATGGCCGTCGCCGATGTCGGCACTGGCTCCGGCATCCTTGCCATTGCCGCCGCAAAGCTCGGCGCGTCTCCGGTTGCCGCCAATGACAACGACCCGCTGGCGGTGAAGATCGCCGCCGAGAACGCCGCCGTCAACGGCGTTTCGGTCGCCGTAGCCGAAACCCTGCCGCCTGGCCCCTATGCCGTCGTCGTTGCCAATATCCTTGCCGACGTGATCATCGGCATGGCGGACAGTCTTGCTCAATGGACGCAGCCCAGCGGCACGCTCATCGCTTCCGGCATTATAGACACCCGCGAGTCGGATGTTCGGCAGGCTGTCGAAGCCGCCGGGTTTACGTCCAAAGACACCCGCCATCAAGGCGAATGGGTCGCGCTCATTTTCGCGCGTCAGGCGGCGGCATGACACGTTTTTTTGTGCGGCCGGATCAGATTGTCGGGGAATTTGTGTATCTCGACGGCGATGACGCGCATCATCTGCGGGTGGTGCTGCACGCGCAGCCGGGGACAAAAATCGCGGTTCTGGATGGCTCCGGCAAAGAATGGCCGGCGGCTCTGACGGAACTGGGTAAGACAAAGGCGGCGGCGCAGCTCCGGGAACCGTCCCTGCCGAACACTGAGCCGAATGTTCACATCACTGTGGCGCAGGCCCTGCCGAAAGTCAGCGAAAAGATGGAGCAGGTCTGGCAGCGCGGGACGGAAATCGGGGTGAGCGGCTTTTGGGCCTATACTTCGGAGCGCAGCTTGACGCATCTGACGGGCGACCGGCAGGAGAAGCGGCAGGTGCGGTGGGCGGCGATTGTCAAGACGGCGGCGGAGCAGGCGCACCGGGCGATTTTGCCGTCGTTGACGATCAGCGGCGACTTGCGGGACGTGCTGGCGACGGCGTCCGACTATGATGCGGCGCTTCTCGCGTATGAAGGCGAAACCGAGACGGGATTGAAACAAGCGCTGCAAGCCATGAACGAGAAGCCGGCGCGGGTGCTGGTCATTGTTGGGCCGGAAGGCGGGTTCAGCGACGCCGAAGTCAAAGCTGCTCGCAAGGCTGGGGTTCAGACCGTTTCGCTGGGGCCGCGCATCCTGCGGACAGAAACGGCGGCACTGGTGCTGGCGTCTCAGATCTTATTTTACTGGGAGTAGGCTGCTGTTCGTTGACATCCACAACCACATACTGCCCGGCGTGGACGACGGGGCGCTGACGATTGAAGAAGCGCTGCAAATGGCCCGGCTTGCGGTCGCGTCCGGCACGGACACGCTGGTCGCGACCCCGCATCGCGGCTGGTTCCTGCGGCAGCCGTCGAAGCCTGAAGTCGTCCGGGCGCATGTCGCCGTGCTGCAAGAGTCACTGAACCGCGCCCAGATCCCGCTGACAGTTCTTCCCGGCGTTGAGATCAAGCTGAACACCCATAACGCAGACGACTTGATCAAAGAAAAAGTCGGCACGCTCGGCGACGGGCAATGGGCGCTGATTGAGCCGCCGTTTGACCATATCCCCCCCGACGGCCTGCAATGGCTGCAAAAAGTGCTTGATGCCGGCTACAAAGTGGTTCTCGCCCACCCGGAACGCTGCGCCGGCATCCAGGCTGACTTGGCGTTTCTCCAAGCCGCGTCCGCGCTCGGTGTCGTGTTTCAGATCACCAGCGGCAGCCTTCTCGGCTACTTCGGCCCCAGAGCGCAGACGACCGCCGAGGCCATTCTGCACCAGGCTGCCCAATGGCCGCTGGTGATCGCCTCCGACACCCACGACCTGTCCGGCCGTCCCCCGAACCTTTTGGCGGAAGCCCGTGATGCCGCCGCGATCATTGCCGGGGCCGACGAAGCGCAGAAGATGGTAGATACCCGACCCCGCGCGATGGTTACACTGCCCTGAAACATTCTCCGCAAAAATACGGTTTTTGGCCTTAAGTTCTCCCCCTCATCTGCCGATAAGCAGAGTATGGACACTTCTCCACTCACGTCTTCTCCGATTACGGCTTTGTCGCAGGCGCTTGATCTGGGCTCGGCCCGGCTGCAAGCGATTTCTTCTAACATCTCCAATGTCAACACGCCCGGCTTTAAGCGGCAGGATGCGACGTTTGCCGCTCTGCTGGACTCAGCGCAGGCAGGCGGCGGCGGTTCGCTCGCGCAGGCAGCGCCCGACCCGCGCGATTTGACGCTGGACGACGACCCCGGCCAGACGGGCCACCCAACGCTGACGACTCAGCAGAACGGCGCGATGCGCCTGGACGGCAACAACGTAGACATGGATGCCGAGACCAGCCGCATGGCAGCGGCGCAGATTTACTACGAAGGCGCGGCGCAGCTTCTGTCCAGCCAGTTTTCCAACTTGAAGTTTGTGATCGCAGGGGGCAAATAAATGGGTTACATGGACACTTTGGCGATCAGCGCGTCGGGCATGACCGCCGAGCGGCTGCGAATGGACGTAGTCGCAAACAACCTGGCGAACGTCAACACGACCCGTACCCCCGGCGGCGGCCCGTTTCGGCGGCAGCAGGTGACGTTTACGCCCGCCGGCACCTCGTTCGGCGAGACTTTGGCGCACTTGTCGGACACGGACAGCGACGGCGGCGAGGATGGCGGGGGCGACGCGGCCGGCGGCGTTCAGGTCTCCGGCATCGTCCCGGACACCCGCCCGTTCAAGCGCGTCTACGAGCCGGGCCACCCGGACGCCGACCGTCAGGGCTACGTCAGCCTGCCGAACGTGGATACCGTGACCGAAATGGTGGACATGATGAGCGCCACCCGCGCCTACGAAGCCAACGTTTCGGCCATCGGGGCGGTCAAGTCAATGGCGATGAAGGCGTTAGAGATAGGCCGCGCGTAATCATCTTGCCATCGGCGTCAGGCGGTTGCCGTTGTGGTCGTAGGTGGCCGGTCTTACCTCTGCCTTGGAATTGTCGTGTATATCCGTTCCAGAAGTTGTCTTAACTGCGCGAAATCTTGCGGCGAAAGCTGCCACAGGTGAGTTCCTTGCGAAGCCATGCCATACCTGTCAACAAAGATTTGCGTCTCCCCTCGGTCGGCGTCAAACAAGAAGCGCGTGTCGGCAAAAATTCTCGTATGAGGTACATCTTGATTGTCCTTGAGCAAGGATCGAATTGCTTGAATGTCATTGGATGAAGTCAAGCGCACAATGCTAATGCGCGTACTTGTAGCTTGCGCCTTGTCCAATCCTACGCGAACTGCTTTATGCAGGCCATCCGCAAATTCCTGTCGAGGGACAGAGCGAAAATCTTCCCATTCAAAGGGGATGTAGTCCACATAAGCGGGGACAACACTTTGCACTGCCTCTTTTCCGCCAGCAACCTTTGCGGAATGGTTGCTTGTGTCACTTCCACCCGAACAAAAGCCATCTTCTGCGAGCATCAGTAAAAGTGCCGCAAAAGCAACAAGTTGACAAACTTTCATAAAAGTCTCCCCTGCACTTCTTCCACACTACCAACTCGGATCGAAGTACGTTCCATTAGGACCTGGATAAATACTGTGGTCAATCCTGTCCGGCAACCCCAGATACTCCCTGAAAGGATTCTCGTTTACAGCAATGTTGTCCTTGCCGCCGGTGTCAAATATAGTCCGATCACCCGGATAAACATCCTGGTTATCCGGGTCTTTTAGACCAGTTATATCGTGACCCAGTTCATGCTCTAAAACAGAGACAGGAGGAGCATCAGATAGCCCATCGGAAGTCATAACCTGAGCGTGAAGCGCAGGATCATAGCTGAGGATGCCTGTGTTAAAATCATAGTATGAGTTTGGGTGATCAGCATCATGGAAGTACTCAATGTTCAACAGTTTCTTGCCATAGAAGGCTGCATCCAAAAGCTGCAATCCGAAGGGCGAGGCCGCAATCTCGCCCAATAATTCATTGACACGTTTCTCGTAGCCATCAGGCCCTAGTATTACTGCCGCTCCTATCACTTCATAGGCGAGATACTGCTCATGCCCCCGCTCCATCGAAGCGTTCTGATCATCCCAGAAGCCGTCTAAGCTGGACATCCCGCCCCCGTCCAAGAAGCCGCCCAAGCCGCCGTAGCGACTATCCGGCGCACCCAGCGAACCCGGCAAGCCGTCAGACAAGCCGCTGGAGTCCGTCTTGTTCACGGGGTTGTTGCTGGCATACCTGTACCAGTTCCCGCCGGACTTGGCGTGATCCTGGCTGATGAACCGCCCGATGCGCGTGTCGTAGTACCGATGACCCATCAGCACCAGCCCCGTGTCCGCGT
>CAXUNT010000069.1:516-24396 GCA_964252595.1 uncultured Armatimonadales bacterium | reverse complement strand
CCCCCCCCCCCCCCCCCCCCCCCCCCCCCCCCCCCCCCCCCCCCCCCCCCAAAAAACTTTCTACACAACAGCTTAACCTTTCATCGGCTCAACGGACTGCGGCTCGCCTGAATGCTGTTCGTATAAATACTGCTCATAGCGGCGCAGGATATTCGGCCAGGCATAATGCGCCACTGACTGTGCAATCTCCTCGGCGGAAACACGCGGGCCGTCCAGCAGCGGCCGCAGCTTTGCAGCGATCTCGGCGGGGTCGTTCGGGTTGTCCAGCAGGCCGCCTGTGACGCCTTCCTGCACCGTGATCGCCGCCCCCGCCAGCCGGCTTGTGACCACCGGCAGGCCGCAGGCCAGGGCCTCCACGATCACCAGCCCCCAGGCTTCGTACTGCGTCGGCAGGGCAAACACGTCGGCGGCGGCATACAACGTCGCCACATCACTGGTCGGCCCGGTGAACTGCACCCGGTTCGCCAGGCCCAGGCGCTGGATTTCGTCGGCATAAACATTCGGATTAAGCCGCCCTACCGCCAGCAAAGCGACATGGGGGTCTTGCAGGGAAGCGACGGCCCGAAGGAGTGGCCCAAAGCCTTTGCGCTCCAGCTCATTGGCAACGAAGATCACGACTTTGTCTTCCGGGCCGTATCCCAGCTTTTGGCGCATCGCCGCCCGATGCTGGGACGCCCGCTGCGTGTTGAACTCCGCCGCCGAATAGCCGTTCGGCAGTACGGCGATGGCTTCGGACGGGACCGCGTAAAAACGCATCAGATCGGCTTTGACTTGATCCGTGAGCGCGATCAGCTTGGGGGGGCGTGATCCAGCAAAAGCTTCTCTCCCAAAGTATTCCCGCTCCAGCTTCAGCAGCGCCGGATGGTTCAGATTCAGCTTCTGCTTCCATCGCCCACGCCAATTCCGCTGGGATTTGCTCGCTTCCAGCCAGGCTTTGTGGACGCTGGGGACCCACATCACGCCCCCCGGCGGCGACTGGACGCCGAAGGCAGCGTGGACAGTCCCCGGCGGCAGAGCGGCCATCGCCTTCCGGCTCTGCCGGGCAAAGGCGAGCAGGCGCAGCAGGGAGCCGCGCGGAGGCAGGGACACGGCATGGACATGGACATCGGGACTCAGGGCATCCGGGTCCCAGTCCGACGTGTATAAATGAACGTCATGCCCTTGCGATGCCAAGAAATTGACGGCTTCCAAAACGCAGCGCTCAATGCCGCCGCGCCGGTGACAGCCGGGAAACGAGACCGCGATTTTCATGCGCTGATTTTCTGCGTCAGATCGCCTTTTCATTCTTTAGGCCCAGCGATAAGAGACCCCCACCCCGGCTCCGCCGAGGCGGTTCGGGCGCGGCTCAGCGCGACATAGTACGCCCGCGTCGCCATGCCGCCCCCGGCCCAGGCCGCCATGACCGCGCCCCGGCTCCAATACTGGTCCACCATGCCGTGGACCAGCTTGTTCAGCACCAGCGCCCCGCCGATGCACAGCAGCGAAAACCAGGCTTCCGGCCGGGCGATCTGCTTCTGCGCCCGCCAGATCATCCCAAATAAAGCGGCGTGGATCAGCAGGAACGTGACCGCCCCCAGCACGCCGGTCTCCGCCAGCGTCATTAAGAGAACATTCGTGGCGTCGTAATTCTTCCGCAGACCGACCCCCATGCCGTAAACAGGACTTTCGTTGAAATAATTCTGGGCGAGTGTGATGGACTGATAGCGCAGCTTGATGTTGTAGTGGTTTTGGCCGAAACCCGCAGCGTAGTCGCGGGACGCCGGGGGCAGCGTGAACCAGAAAATCGCAATAAAAGGCAGCAGGCACACGCAGATCTTCAGCAGCAGCGTCAGCTTCCCCCGCAGGGCAAAGATAAAGAAAACGCCGCAGCTTGTCCCCAGCCAGGCCCCGCGCGAAAGCGAAAACAGCAGGCCGAGTGCGATTACCCCCAGCGCCGCCAGCAGCCAGCGCCGCCGCCGGGCGGTCTCCGCCGACAAGATCAGCTCGACGTTCACTAGAAAGCAGCAGGCCAAAGACGCGGCGATCCCGTTTTTGTTCAGACCGATGAACCAGAAATTGGTCGCCATTCCGGCAATCGCCAGAAAGACGCCGACTCCGATCAGCGCATGGAATGCAATCCAGTAGTGCCTTACGTCCGTAACGAAGACGCAGAAAACGGCCACGACGACGACAAAATACAGAAACATCTGGATCAGCGAGATCAGCGCTGTCGGGCCGAGCCAGTGCAGCGACGAGGAATAAATGCAGACCGTGAAATACAGCAGAACAGGCACCAGGATCGGCCCGACATGCAGCCGAAGCTTCTGCATGATGCAGCGCAGATACAGGACCGGCAGCGTCAGCATCAGGTTGATCTCGGCGATGGAGAACTTCGCGCCGCCGCCGCCCGACAAGTCGTTTTGAAACGGGACCGACGCGAAGATCAGCATCAGGGCAACGCCGGGAAAGTGCCAGGCTATCAGCGAAAAGCCGACGACATACAAGATCGCCGCCGGGATCAAAAGACTGACGAAGGACAGCCTGGTCAAAATCACCGCAGCAGCGACACAGACCAGGACGCCCAGCACACGCCGCCACGCCGGGACTGCCGATTTGCCCGCTGTCCATAGATTTCCAGCACCCGGCGTCAGCAGCTTCATGCTCTGGCTCCTTTCCCAGCGCCGCGCCACTGCGTCGCCTGCCGCACGCAAAGCCAGGCTTGCAGGCGTGTCTTCGCCTGCGCCGCTGATTTTAAGGCCAGTCGGCGGCGGGGAAGCGCGGCCGCGATCCCGCCCCACACGAGCGTCCGCACCGCCGCGCCGACAACCATCGCCAGGCGCAGCGAAATGAGCCCGGCCCGGCCGTGATGCTTGCGGATGTAGTAGTCCAAGCTGTCAAAAAAGTGCGCGTTGATCCGGGCCTGTTCGGACGCGCCGCTGGCTCCGCCCAAATGGGTCACCGAGGCGGACGGCGTGAAGACAATATCCCAGCCGCCATCCCGCACACGCCGCTGCCAGTCGGTTTCTTCCTGGTACATGAAAAACGCTTCATCGAAGCTGCCTGCCTCCCTATACGCTTCCCGGCGCACGAGCAGACACGCGCCGATGGCCCATTCCACCGACCGCTCACTGTCGTGCGCCCAGCGCGAGTAATCTCCGGCGGCGGGATGCCGGGCCAGCAGCCCGGACACGCCGAGGTTTTCCAGCCAGGCGCGTCCCGGCGACGGGAACTTGTAACACGACCGCTGCAAAGAGCCGTCCCGGTTGAGCAGGCGCGGAGCGGCAATGCCCGCCTTTGAATGGGACTCTAAGCAGCGGACCAGCGCGGCGATTGTGCCTGGCTGGACAAACGCATCACTGTTGAGCAGCAGCAGAAACTCGCCGGATGCACGCTGAAGCGCCAGATTGTTGGCCGCACCAAAGCCGACATTGTCGGGGTTCTCGATCAAATGTACCTGTGGAAACGCGGCCCGGACCCCGCCCGCGCTGCCGTCCTGCGAAGCATTGTCAACCACCCAAACCTCGGCGTCGGCTCCAAGATCGGCAAAGAGCGCTTCCAGGCAGTCCAAAGTCATTTGGCGCGTGTTATAGCTGATGATGATGACGGACACGGAAAGCGGCTCAGGAAACATGGCCGGCCTCTTTCCTTTGCGGCGCGTGTTCGCCCGAAAGCAGCGCCGCCACCTGATCCAAACGTGCTTCCCAGGAATGGCGGCGGGCTTCCGCGCGGCGGGCTTCCCTCGTAGTGGAGTCTTGTTCGCTCAAAGCGTCTTCTACGGCTCGCCCGAAGCTGTCCGCGTCGGAGGCCAGGCGGACAAACTGCGGATAATCCCGGAAACCGGCGACATCGGTGGCGACAATCGGCTTGCCAGCGGCTAAATACTCCCACAGCTTGATCGGGTTCAGGCTCTCCGTAAAGGCCGTCATCCGGTGCGGGGTGATGCAGACATCAAATGCCCGCATAGTTTCTGGAATGCGGCTATAAGGAACCGGCCCGGTCAAGGCGACGTTGCCGCAGGCGGCCAGCCGCTGCCGGTCTTCCCCGGTCAGCAGGTTCGGCCCGACCAGCGCAATGGTTCCCGCCGAAAAGCGCCTGGCAAGCGCCTCCACTAAGGAAACGTCTACCCGGTCCGGGTGAACCGTCCCGGTGTAGCCCAGCACCGGTTTGGCCCAGCCGTCCGCTGGAGACGGCAGCGGCCCGGCTCCGTCCAGAACAGAAATATAATGGTCGGCATCCACGCCGTTCGGGATCAGATACAGATGCTTTGCCAAGCCGCGCTTCATCTCAGACAGCCGCTCGGAACAGACGATGACGGCATCGGCGCGGCGGCACAAGGCGGCGTCCTGGTTCACCGTGCGCTTTGCCAGCGCGGGCGACTGAGTCAGCGTTGTCCAGTCGTCAGTGATGTCGTAGATAACCGCCGATTCGCCCATCTTCCCGGCCATATGCACCGCCGAATGCGGGTTCAGCCAAAGAGTTGGCGACTGCATCTTGAGTCGCCGGGCGGCGCGGGCGACGTCCGCCCGGAACAGCGCTTCATTGAGCCGCCGCCCCCACCCCAGCGTGTCCGGCAGCAGCTTCAGCGGGCGCGTCAGGGTGATACCGGGTAGCCCCGGCACGGCGCTCTCGGCGGCGCTCCGAGACGGCATTCGCCCATGCCGCAGGTCGTTGGTGACGTTGCGCGGCAGGCCGACGAACAAAATCTTGATGCCGGGAAACCGGCGGGCAAGTCCGGCGCACAGAAATTGGTTGCGCCGCCAGACATCGTCCCAGTTTTCCATAGACACAAAAATAAGGTCTTGCATAGGATTAAGTCTGCGCCGACACCTGGCGGTAAATCTCGAAATACTGGTCGGCGATGCGCTGCCAGGTGAAATGCGCTTCGGCCCGCGCTCGTCCGGCCCGGCCCATGTGTGCGGCCCGTTCAGGGTCTGTGAGCATAGCTTCCAGGCTACCTGCCAGAGCCACGGCATCGCCGCCCCGAAACAGCAGGCCCGTTTCGCCGTCCAAAACAATCTCCGGGACACCGCCGACGCGGGCGGCAACGACAGGCTTGGAACAGGCCATCGCTTCCAGGCTCACAATCCCCTGCGGCTCCTGACGCGACGGCAGCACGAAGAACTCGCAGCCATGAAATAAGCGGACGGCCTGGGTACGGTCCGCTCGGCCGATCAAATGAACCCGCTCCGACAATCCCAGCGCTTCTGCCTGCGCTTCCAGCCGTTCCCGCTCCGGCCCGTCTCCGGCAATAATCAGATCCGGCGCACCGGGCAGGCGGTACACCAGCCGGGCGTAGGCATCCAGGAGCAGGTCAAAGCCCTTTTGCGGGACAACGCGCCCAATGCCGAGGATGTACGGGCGCGAATGGGCATACGGCGTCGTGTCGGCGTCAAACTCGCTGAGATCAATGCCGTTGTAAACTGTCCGGCTTTGGGCGACTTTCGCGCCGGCGAACGCTTCCGCATCGTCCAATGTCTGCTGCGAGCAGGCGGTAACATAATCGGCCCGGTGCAGGAGCCGCTTCAATGTCCAGTTCGCCACCAGGCTTTTTTGGTAGAGCTGCCCGGCGTCCATTGTCCGCTCTCCCTGAGTCGTCACCACCAGCGGCAGTTGGGCGTCCTGCGCCGCCCAGAGCGCATAAAACCCGTTCGGGCCGACGCACTGCACATGAATGATGTCGGTCCCGAGCGACCGAAGCAATTCTACGACGGCGCGGCGCTCGGCCGGAAACGCCCCGGCAAAACGCGCCAAACCTGCGGGCCGGGCACGCGGCATTTCAAACGGAAAGCGCCAGACGTCCACCCCCTGGGTCGTTTCCTGAGCCGGCAGATCGCTAGGGTGGCGTGTGGTGAGGACATGGGCCGTGTGTCCGCGCCGCCCGTATTCCAGCGCCAAGTGGCGGCAGGCTTCTTCGACGCCGCCGAAATGCGGATAAAAGGCGCTGGCAAAAATGGCAATGTTCATAAAATCACAGTGTTCATAACTAGGCTCTAGGGGCTACAGAGAAAGAAATCCGGGCGACTGAAGTCACGGCAACGAAAGCACGAAACCTGCCTTCGCAGGTTAATATGGAGCACTTCTGTATGAGTCCACGAAGGTGGACTTTGTGCACTTGTTGCCGTGACTTCAGTCGCCCGCTTCGGGTCTCTACACAGCTTCTTAAGAAGTCCCTCCGGCGGCGGCGAGCGGGCGGGATGACGGGGCATACACCGCTTCGTATTGGGCGCAGACGCGGTCCCAGCCGAAGTCCTGGGCGCGAGACAGACCCGCCGAGCGCAAAGTGTCGCGTTCCGATGCATCCGAAAGCACGCGCACCAGCACGGAGCCTAGCTCTTCATCGCGAGCGAGGACGCCGAAACGGCCTTCTTCCGTCACTTCACGCGCTCCGACATTCGGCGACGCGACCACCGGAACGCCCGATGCCATCGCTTCAATATAGGGAACCCCAAAGCCTTCATATGTAGAAGGCAGGCAGAAGGCCCAGGCGCGGCGATATAAATCCGTCAGCGTTTCCGCCGAAACTCGGCCGAACCAGCGGACGCCCGGCCCTTCCACCGGGTTCTCGCAGACTGCCCAAAACTCAGCATTCGGCACCTGCGGCCGGATTTCTTTCTGGAACACATCCAGCAGCATCGCGCCGCGCTTGCGCCCATGCATGGTCCCGACAAACAGCAGCGACGGCACTTCGGACTTTTCGCCGCCGGGCGAGAACGCTTCCAAATCCACGCCGCAGGGAATAACTTTCTTGACAAACGGCAGATAATGCTGCGTGTTGGCGGACACCGTCACCAGCTCATCAGCCAGCGCCGCCGCGCTGTATTCGCACAGCGCCAGCGCGGCCATGCGCGTCTTGGTGGTCAGTCCCCGCGCGTGCAGCGTTTCAGCCAGGCAGGAGCCGTGGAACGTATGCACATGGCGCGGGCGCTTCCGCCCCCATAAAAACCAATCGTCGCCGTGCGCGTTCAGCACGTCGAAGCGGGAAAAGTCAAAGCGGCGCAGGTCCCAGGCGAAGCCGAACGTCTTGAAACGCGCTCCCGGCGGCACGACCACCACTTCGTAGCGCGTATCGGGCGACGCGCCCGTCTGGCTGAAGACGGTGACGTCGTGGCCCCGTCGCACCAGCGCGTTCGCCAGGGCATGGACTTGATAACCGACCCCGATCTTGCTGCCGCTCGGCAGATACAGCGATGTAATAGCGATGTTCATGAAATCCTAAAAGACGCGCTTAGATTTTACCCTAGAGCCGCCGGTAAACGTAGACATAGGACAGTCCCTGCTTGTCGTTGGTCGGCATCGGCAAAATATCTGTGCGCGTGTAGCCCTGGAGCGCCGCCGTCGGCGGATCGTTGTTGAACGACAGAATTGTGTCCGGGTGGCGCTGCTCTAAAATCCGGTACATCGGATGGCTGGGCAGATACCACTGCGGGTCTACGACGCCGCTGATGTTTTTGTAGCGCGTCGGCAGATGCGCGATCTGCCGGTCGGTCAGCCCGCGCACGTCAATCATCTTTTTGTCTAAGTTTGCATAACCCGAATAACCAAGCTCCGAATACGCCACCGTGCTGCCGTAGGGAAGGCGCTTGATAAAGCGCTCGCCCTTGACCCAGAGCGGCCCGTAGCCTTCGCTGACTTGAAGCAGGCGGCTGCCGTGCGTGGAAAAGTGCGCGAGGCTCCAGGGATAATGCGTAGTTTTCCCCGCACTGACCAGCCAGACCGCCGCGACGAGCACCCCGCACAAGCGGCGAGCGGCCTGGAAGGAATACGGCCTGCGGCGTGTCAGCCGCCGGCTGAGCGCACGAACCCCGAAGCACTGCGCGAGGGCGATGACCGGCAGCGCCGGAACGACAAAGCGCCACCCGTACATCCAGTCGCCCCCCGCGCGAAGAACAAAAACGACCACGCCGGCAAGCACCGCCAGGCTCATCAGCGCCGTCAGCCGGGGCTGGGTTCTGCGGGAGAGCCTGACGGCGAAGCCCGTCAACGCCAGTCCCCAGAACAGCACCGGCATCAAAATGTAAAAAAAGTCCGACCGCAGATTCTTCTGCACGAGGCTGTCAAACGCGAAAATGTTGTGCGCGTTGAGCCGGGCGACATTTCCAAAGAACGGCCCGAACAGCTTCAGCGCCCCCTGCCCCGGCGCAGTAGCCTTCAGCAGATAAGCTGCGCCGATTTGGAAGCTGAGACTGGGCGACATGGCTTTGGCGAAATAGGTGTTCGGCACGATCTGGCCGTAGTATCCCCAGCGGGCGATCTCGATCAGGCAAATGGGAACGAGAAAGGTCGTCAGCCACCCGGCGGCAAAGCGGCGGGAAAGACGCTGACGCCGCATCCAGAACACGCGCACTCCCAGCAGGGCCAGCGCCATCAAAAACGCTTCCGGCCTGGCTTGCAAGGCGGCTGCCAGCAGCAGACCCGACCACACCCCGCACCCGCGTCGGCACTCGCCTTGAAACAGCAGCAGGCAGCCCAGCAGCAAGCTGCCGTACAGCGTCGTTTCTAAAGCATTGACGGCCGCCAGGGCAAAGTTGATGTTCAGCGCCAGCAGCGCCTGTGCCAGCAGCGCTTCGCCGGAATGCAGGCCGCTCCGCCGGGCCAGCATTCCCATCTGCGCCAGCATCACGAACGCAAAAACGAGGCTGGCACATTTGGCTTTAAAGAGAATGTCCACGGACGGCGCGATCAGAAGCAGCCCTGCCGACAGCAGCAGATGCAGCGGACTGGTGAAGCCTTCCACCCGCTCGCCGATGTTGAACACGGGGCCGTGCCCGGCCAGAAGATTGGCGGCGTACCGAAAGGTGATGTAGGGATCATCCACGGTTTCCGCAAACACCGAATAAACGGTGCACGCCAGCATCAGATATGGCACGAATTGAGCCAGGCGCAGCCATTTCCCCTGGCTCGGAAGCGCTTTTGACGGCTCGGCGAGGCCGCGCGGCGGCAGCATCGGCTGTGGTTTCGGCATGGGTGGCTTCTCCCCTGAGAAGGCTGCTTGCAAACTTTGTGCCCAAGGCGGCGGTTTGCCGAAAAATCTTCCCCGTCGCTTTATCGGGAGACCAACTCCCTCTGTGTTGCGGTCCTGCTGTCCGTCAAATACTCCACACCGGGGCGCATTGTCAGGGATCGGCGCTCATCCGATGGCGCTTGACAGGGCGGCGGGCGCTTCCGCGTGTTGCGAAAGTCGCGTCGCCGCGTCCGCCGACGCTTCCTGACGCAGCGCGAGGGCTGCCAGGAGCCAGAGCGCCGCTGCCCCGAAGAAGTCCATTGAGACCAGCAGCGAGCGAAGCCCATGCTGGAACGCTTCCGGAATCGGCGGGTAGACCGGCCAGCCCCGGTTAAAGATCAGGTAGACCACAAACACCCCCGGCAGCAGCCAGGGCTGCCGTGCCGTGCCGCCTGGGGTCAGCAGCAGCGTCCAGAGCAGCGGCAGGCAAAGGATCAGGTATTCATTCTCAAACGGCGGCAGCAGCAGCAGCACCGAAAGAACGACCAGACCCAGCACCAGCCGCTCCTGATACAAAGACCGGCTTCGCTGCGGGGCAAAGACCTGACGCCAAACAAACACCAGCAGCGCCCCGATGGCCGCCGCGCAAGCCAGCACAAACGCTCCCAGCAGCAGGCGGCTGTCCATCAGCGGCTGAATCAGAGGATTGGCGCGGAAATGCAGCTCGGCAAACCCGACAATTGACTGCCGGACCTGGTGGTCCGCGATTTGTTTCGCCGCCCCCGCCCCCGCCTGGAGGAACAGCGGCCACTCGCGCCACCCGATGACGCTGAACAAAACGCCCAGCGCGGCGGCGAACCCGCCGAGGCCGGCTAACACCGGCTTCCAGTCACGCTTCAGGAGCAGATACAGGAAGAAGCCGAGCATCCAGACCTTGACCAATGCCCCCAGGACTAAAAGCAGCACGAACAAGTACGGCTTCTTCTCGCTGTCGGCCCAGTACATGCCGCAGAGCAGGGCGAGCAGCAGGAAATTCGCCTGACCGAGACCAAAGTTCATGGTGGTGGGCCAGAACCGGAACCCGACCAGCAGCATCAGGCCCAGCGGCAGGACATCGAGCCGGGTCAGCCGGGCCGCCCGCGCAAACAGCGCGACACTCAGCGCGAGGGCGCCGGCTCCGACGAAGTACCACAGATGCAGCGCTTCGTTGTAGGGCAGCAGGGCCAGCGGGCGCAGCAGCAGCGCGAACAGCGGCGAGTAGACATACAGGTCATGGCTGGTGAGGTAGAGTGTCTGCCCGTGGTTCAGCCGGGCCGCCGCCTCATAAAAGACATGGAAGTCCACGCCGGTCACCCCCGCCGTGGGGCTGACAGCCCCATGATAGGCGGACGCAATCAGCAGCCAGGTGAGCAGTCCTAAAAAGAGGATGGCCCGCAGTCCAGTCGGTTTTGTTAAGGATTCCATGGCGGCTCGCCCTTTCAAGGACAAAGTGTGGATCAAGGCATGAACAGAGCGTGTGCTGTGAGGCTACCATGCAAAATGCATGCCAACTCCTTAAGTACCGGGAATGTGTGAGGCGTTCGAAGAAAAATTACAAAAAAGGCGGCTGCTGTCCGATAAATAAAGCGGTGGGGAACCAGAGATTTACCAAACCGAGTAAAATTAACCCAAGCACGCCGCCGAGAAACCTGAATGTCTATCACCCAGCCGCCCCAGAACGCATTTCGCCCTGACTCATTTAGTTTTACTGATCCTGGCTTGTTCGGTTCAAAACGCCGTTTTCCGCGCCGTGCCTGGCCCGCAGTCCTGCGCCGGATGCGGCTGCTGTATTTCCGCCTGCGCTATGCGGGCGCACAGTTCGGTGCGGGCTGTGACATCCGGCCTGGCCTGCGGCTTGACAGGAGCGAGGACGCCTCGGTCGTCTTCGGCTCGAAATGCGTGCTTGACCGGGACCTGACCATTGAATGCACCGGCACACTGCAAGTCGGCAGCCGGACCATCTTCGGCCATCACTGCACCCTCGCCGCCCGCGAGTCGGTGGTGATCGGCGACGACTGCCTTGTTGCCGAGATGGTCAGCATCCGCGACCATGATCACCGCTTCGACCAGATGCCGGACATCCCGATCCGGGAGCAGGGATTTGAGTGCCGCCCGGTTCGGATCGGAAACAATGTCTGGCTCGGCGGCAAGGTGACCGTGGTGCGCGGAGTCACAATCGGCGACAATGCCGTGATCGGTGCAAATTCAGTCGTCACCCACGACATCCCGGCGAACGCCGTCGCCGCCGGTGCGCCCGCCCGTGTCCTCCGCATCCGTTCTTAGTGTCCGTTTTTGGCTTATCGCTGCCCTGGAGTCGGCATCAGACAGTTGGCATGAATTTTGCAAAGAAAAGCATTAAGTCCCACTGCATAAGTCTCCACGGGATCACGCGAGGTAAGTTTTGTCTGTTTCTGTGCCGACCTCCGAGGCTGCGCCCGCTCCGTCTGCCCCGCCCCGCCTTCGCCTGGACTATTTAGATGGCCTGCGCGGGCTGGCCGCGTTATATGTCGTCCTGCACCATGCGTATTACGGCTTAACGGCGGAAGCCTCACTTCCCCCGCTTGCGGCGCATCTCACGTACTGGCTGTACTTAGGCCGCAGCGCCGTCGATATTTTCATTGTTCTTTCGGGGTACTGCTTGATGCTGCCGGTGATCAAGTCCGGGAAGCTCTCCGGCGGAACCGGCGAGTTCCTCCGGCGGCGGGCGCGGCGTATTCTGCCGCCTTACTATGCGGCTCTTGGGGTCAGTCTTCTCGCGATTGCCGTCTTTCCCTCGCTGCACGACCTGTCGCATCCGAATGCTCTTTGGAATGAAGCCCTCCCGGCGCTTACCCCCGGCATCATTGCCTCGCACCTGCTGCTGATCCAAAACTTCGACCCGGCCTGGCATTCCAAGATTGATTATCCGATGTGGAGCGTGGCGACTGAGTGGCAGATTTATTTTCTGTTTCCGTGGGTGCTGCTGCCGATCTGGAAGCGGGCGGGGTCTCTTGCCGCTATTGCGGCGGCCTTTGTCCTGGGGCTGGTGCCGCTGTTTTTGTTTTTTGACCGGTGGAGCGGCGTCAGCCCGCAGTTTCTGGGATTGTTTGCGCTCGGCTTGGGGGCGGCGGATCTGAGCTTCTCACAGCGTCCCGCGCCGGCCCGCTGGCGGGAGCGGCTGCCGTGGGGGGGACTGTCAGCGGCACTGCTGGCGGTTTTGGTTCTGATTAGCTTGAAGCACTCGTCCTGGCCGGAAGCGGTCGCCGGCAAAGACATTATGGTCGGCGGGGCGACGGCCTGCCTGCTGGTGGCCTGCACCCGGTATTTGACCCGGCACCACGAGACGGCGACCGATCAATCGCCGGAAACCCGTGGCCGGTCTCCCCTCACGCTGCGGCTGATGGAGTCGCGCCCGGCAGTCGGGCTGGGAACGTTTTCTTACAGCCTGTATCTCGTCCATGCGCCGGTCCTGGCGCTGTGCCAGTCGGCGATCCGGCCTCTGCACCTGCCACCGACTCTGGGGTTGGGGCTGATGCTGGCCGGCGGCGTCCCGCTGGCGCTGGCAGTCTCGTATCTGTTTCACCTAGCCTTTGAAAAACCTTTTCTCAGCCGCGCACTGGTGCAGGCTGAAAAAAAGCTGGCGCGGTAGCCCCCCCGCCCCAATTCTGGGGAGCCGGATTAAGAAAAGAGAAGCCCGTTGCCGCTGGCTCTTCTCCTCCGTATGGCTCCCCAGGATTGGGGCGGGGGGGCCGCTCTGGGGTTACTTCCCCTGATCAATGCCGGCGAAGTTGCCGTTGGGACCCGGAGCGTCGAAGCAGGTACTCGTGCTGCCGTCGAAGACCTTAGTGAAGTCATTGCCGCTGTTGTTAAAGGAGCCGGGCGAGCCGAACGGCGTCCCTGTCAGCTTCGCCGCGCCGGAGTAGAACTCCAGCTCTGCAATGTTGCCGTAGCTGCCATTCGGGCTAAGATAACGCAGAAAGCGGTACGGTTTCGGATCGGCAGACAGCGTCACGGTGGTCCACTGACCATCGGCGGGAACAGCGCCGATTGTGTACAAGTCGGTGTAGGTGACGCCGTCCGTGCTGCCCTGGAGCTTGCCGCCCTGCATCCGGCTGGCGCAGCCGACCCGTGGATAGAAGCGCACGGTCCCAATGACGGGAGCGGGCGGAGGAGGCGGCGGGGCTTGCCCGCTTTGATCAATACCGGCGAAGTTGCCGTTGGGACCCGGAGCGTCGAAGCAGGTACTCGTGCTGCCGTCGAAGACCTTAGTGAAGTCATTGCCGCTGTTGTTAAAGGAGCCGGGCGAGCCGAACGGCGTCCCTGTCAGCTTCGCCGCGCCGGAGTAGAACTCCAGCTCTGCAATGTTGCCGTAGCTGCCATTCGGGCTAAGATAACGCAGAAAGCGGTACGGTTTCGGATCGGCAGACAGCGTCACGGTGGTCCACTGACCATCGGCGGGAACAGCGCCGATTGTGTACAAGTCGGTGTAGGTGACGCCGTCCGTGCTGCCCTGGAGCTTGCCGCCCTGCATCCGGCTGGCGCAGCCGAGGCGCGGATAAAAGCGCACGGTTCCAACGGCGGGAGCAGCAGGCGGCAGGGCGGCAGACGCCGGGTAAAGCTGGCTTTGCGGGACAATCTGCGCGGGCTGGCTGGGGCTGGACCAAGACAACTGGGCGGTTGCGCCGCCGTAGCGCTGGTAATACTCCATCTTGATGCTGTACGACTGCCCTGCCGCCAGCGTGATCGTCCCGCTGTCGGTCGTCGGCGGGTGATCTGTCCAGTCGTTGATGATCTCCTGACCGTTGACCCAGAGGCGCACGCCGTCGTCGGACACCGTCGAGAACGTGTACGTTTGCGAATACAGCGGCTGCACCTGGCCGGTCCAGCGCACGGAAAACAGGTTCGGAGTCAGGCCGGAAACCGGCGCGTTGGGCGTCCAGTTGAAGTTGACGGTCGGATCAACACGGGTCTGGACCAATGATGAGAAAGTCACGTCGTTGAAATACTGCCCGGTCAAGCCCGTGCCGGTCCCGGCAGGCGGGGGCAGAGCCTGGCCGGAAGGACCATACAGCTCGATCTCGCGCAGGGTCATCTGGTGCAGGCCGGTCTGGCCGCCCGCCGCGACAATATCCGCCGTCGGACCGCCGCCCCAGGTGACGTCATGCACCAGCAGGCGGATCTTCTGGGTCGTGACGGCCGGGAAGTCATGCACGAACACGTCGCGGTCACTGTAAAAGCTGTCTGCCATACAGAACACCGACGGCGTGAAGAAGTCCACCACATTGGTCGGCTCCACGGGATGGCTCAACGTCACCCACTGGCCGTTCTGGTCGTATTGCAGCTCGTAATCCAGCAGGGAGCCGTCGTTCTGCCAGGGAACGCCGGCGTAAACGACGACGTGGCTGATGGGTGTAGGCTGCGGCAGCGTGACCTGCACCCAGCCGGGAAGCGATGCATCGTTTCCCATCCAGGGATGGTCGCCCGGCCCCTGGCCCCAGTACCAATTTTCCAAGACGCCGTTGATCACCTTGCTGATGTCGTTCGGGTACGACGAGTTCAGCGGCGACAACCCGTTTCCCGACGTCGTGGCGACCGTGCCGGGGGTCAAAGCCAGGTTCGGGCCGTAGTCCATCGGAACAACTTGGATCGTCTGATTTGCAGCCGGCTCCACATAGACCGGCAGCTCCGGCACCGGCAGCGTGACTTTCCCCGCCGTGACCGGCAGGTCGGAAGCGACGCCAAAGGCGGACACGACATGCAGGGACGCGCCGGCGGAAACGCTAAGCGTGAGGGAGCCGTCCGTCCGCCCGGCGCTTTGGAACGCCGCGACTGATTTTCCCGGTCCCCGGAACAGGCTGCCGACATACAGCTTGTTGCCGAGAGGGCCGAGGTCATACGCCGACGCGAAATTGGTGCCATACAGCTCTTCGCTCCAGACCCGCATCAGCGGAGCCGCTGGGTCAAAAGAGCCAAAGGAATACAAACCGTCTTCGTTTTCCCAGAATGCGGGAACGTCCCAAAAGCCGTGGCTCTTGTCGTACCACAAATGGTTATGCTCTTTCGGGATGCCGTACTGCTCGTAAACCATCATCTGGAGCATCGTCCAGCGCCCTTGCAGGCGCGGCTGGTACGCGCCGTACACCGCGGCGAAATAGCCCTGCTCCGTCTGCCACTTTTCAATGCCGCCGATGCCGTACTTGGTCAGCAGGGCGTTGAGAGCATCCAGCGACTGCCGGGTGAGAGTCAAATCGCCGTTAACATTGTTGTACGCATGGAACGAGAACGCATCAATATAATTGCCGCCGCCGGCTTTGAGAAAATCTTCAAGCCAGCTCAGGCCGTAAGGTCCAATAGTGACAACCGCCGGTCCCAGCACTTTACAGGTCGGGTCTACGCTTTTGACGGTCTGGTAAAACGGCTTCAGCTCTTTGTTGACGTAGTCCGCGCCGCTGTAAGCGTAATTCGGCTCATTGCGCGGCTCCCAGTATTTGACGTCGTTGTGGTAGTGCGCCACGATTTGGGCGAGTCCCGCCAGGTTTTTGCTCTGCTGGGCCGGGTCGCTGGAAGCGACGCCGTTTGGGAATGCGATCAGCAGCGGGCGCGGACGCTGCGGGTCAAATGGAGTGTAATACTGCTTGTCCTGGGCGATGGCCGGGTCAAGGGAGGCGAACGCCTGGGCCGGCTGAGAAGCGTCCGTGATCGGGTGCCGCTCCGGCCCCATGCCGAGGACGCCGCGTGCCACTTCATCGCCGCCGTCGGAGCCGCCGGAGTTGCCCGGCAGCGTCTCGCTCGGTAGGACGGGGAAACCCGGCGTGGGGCGCAGGATCACAAACATCGTGCCGCCGATGCTGTCGCCCCAGGGAGCAGTAGTAGTCGGCTGGTGTAAGTACAGCTTGTACCAGCCCGGCTGCGTCACGGACGGCAGCGCAAGGGCAGTCGGGATATTGGGAGTCGGAGCGGGCGCGGTTCCCGAAGCGACGACATTGCCCCAGTAATCACGCACTTCGTAGCGCACCGGGGTCTGCGCCGTCAGGGTGTAAGTGCCGTAATTCGTGATCGTCAGGCTGAACTTGACGGGATCGCCAGCATAAAACACATGGTTGCGGTGGCCGGAGTCCAGCGTGACCTGATTGGGCGGGTTGGAAAAGAGCCAGTTGGCGCGTGCGGCCGGCTCGCCCATGCCAAGCGTGGTAAGGGCAAGAAACAGAAAAAGCAAGCCTGAAAAGAGGCGTGCGTGGAGGCGGCAACAGGGCATACTATGATCTTTCTTGGGGAACAAATTTTTGTTTTTTCGGAAGTTTCTGAACGTCAGGCAAATCACTATATCAAATCTTTCGGCGGATTGGTATGTTTCAGCTTACATTAATTTACTGTTAATTTTACCAGGCATCGCAGGCGCGGCTGAACTGTTTCTTGAACCTGACCTAATTTGGAAGTCAATCAAGAAGTCAAAGGGCAGGCGTTCAACAAGGGATGGCGCCGCGCAGACAGAGTTCCTGCCCCTATCTTCGGCAAAACACCGGCGAAACGAGAGCATACGCGGCGCTTCGGGCAGTTCACGGATGTTTGTGAGATTTCCGAGGATGAAGGGGGTAAGAATAGATCACGGCCTACTGCCTATGGGGACAGCTTACATCAGTGGAGGACACTACTGCGCGGGTTCAGTTTCATTCGTCAGCGACAACGACGAAAGTATCTCACACGCCGTTTCTTCCGGCGTTTGGTGTGCGTTGTCAATGATAAAGCCAAATGCGGGACTGGGAATGCCTTCGGCATAAAGCTCAGGAATGCGCCGCCTTTCCCACTCGGTCAGCTCCCGCGTGCCGCGATTGGTCAGAGCAACGGCCATGCTGGGATTAAGTGTGACGCAGTAGAGGGGAACGCCGAGCGGCTGAAGCTCACGCATCAAATAGTCGTAATCTTCCCGGCGCAGCGGCGTACTGATCACGGCGTTCAGGCCAAACTGGACAAAGTTGCGCGTGATGGCGACGGCATTTGCAAGGTTCAGCGGAATGGAATCAAGCAGCGGCATCCAGTCAATGAAATCGTCTAGGCTGTCCACTTCCACATGCGCTGTGCGCGGCAGCATCTGGACAAGCAGCTTAGACACGGTTGTTTTGCCTGAGTTAATCGAGCCGTTCAGCAGGACAATCATGCTCGCCTCCTTTGCTGGGATCCGCTAGTTTTTGTCCATTTTCACGGCGACGGCTTTGCCGTCGTAGGTAACTGTCTTATCTGCCGTCAGGGATGGGGCGACGCCGACACCGTGGCCGGCTATGACCCGGACAATGCGGAATGTGCGGGAGGCTAGCATCCCAGGAAATGCGCCTTTTCGCGCTCCGATGGTCAGTGTTTGTGCGGCGTCGTTCCAGGTCAGCGGAATGGTCGCGTAACGGCCCTTCTCGTAGTTGTAACTGTCCCCCTCGTCTTCGTAGAGCGTGAACGACCCGTTCGCCCCCCGATAAACGCGCAGCTCAATCGGGTCCGCCGGCTTCTCCGAAACATATTGCAGCAATGGCCCCATGGGAACGATGCTGCCCGCGCGGACATACAGCGGCATCGTCGCAATTGGCGCGGAAGCGACGATCGTCCGGCCGCCCCCGTACCCCCGACCGGTCCAGAAGTCGGTCCAGTGGGTCCCGGATGGCAGGTAGACGGACCGGGAGGCCGCCCCTGGCTGCGTGACCGGGCAGACGAGGATTGCCGGGCCGAACAGGAACTCGTCCCGGCTCTCCCGGGCGGCCACATCCTGTGGGAAGTCCATCACCAAGGCGCGCATGATCGTCCCGGCATGGGCGGTCACCTGCCAGGCCTGCGAATAGAGGTAAGGCATCAGCCGGTAGCGCAGATTGTCATACTTGACCAGGATCGGCTCGTACTGCGGCCCGAACCGCCACATTTCTTTGGGAGTATCCGTGCCGTGGACACGGAAAATCGGGCAGAACGCGCCGTACTCGAACCAGCGGGTGAACAGCTCACGGTAGGCCGGATCGGATGAGCCGCCGGGATACAGGGACGCGGGAGCAAAAAAGCCGCCGATGTCGGTAGTCCAGTAGGGGATGCCGGACAGGCAGAGGTCCAGGCCCGCCGGGATCTGACGTCCGAACGTATCCCAGTCCCCGGTGATGTCGCCGGACCAGGTAGCGGCGGCGTTGCGCTGCTGCCCGGCATAGGCGGAGCGCGTGAGGATAAAGACCCGCTTATCCGGCTTCGTCGCCCGCTGGCCCTGGTAGACGCCGGTCGTGTGCATCAGGGGCCACGCATTCAGGACGCGGGCGGCCCGTCCCTGGGCCGTCGGCACCTGCCGGAAGGCCCGCATATCCACCTCCGGCTCGCTGGCGTCCAGCCACCAGGCGTCCACGCCCTTGGCGAAGAGCTGGTCGCGCAGGAAGCTCCAGTACAGGGCGCGGGCGCCCGGGCTGAAGGCGTCGTAGTAGCAGGCGCTGTCCGGCTGCGGCGGGTACAGGAACCCGTGGGCCTTCATGACGTCGTAGTTGGAGTCGGGGTTGTCCGGGCTGCCGGGGTAGAACTTGCCCCAGACGGAGATCATGAGGTGCAGGTGGTACCGGTCGTGGAGCTGGGCGATGGCCGCCCCCGGATCGGGGTAGCGCTTCGGGTCGAACAGGTTCGACCCCCACGGGTAAGGCTCCCAGTAGAGGAAGTCCTGGACGATGCTGTCGATCGGCTCATGCCGGGCGCGGTATGTCTGGGCGATGTCCAGCCACTCCTGCTGCGACTGATAGCGCTCTTTGGACTGCCAGTAGCCGAGCGCCCACTTGGGCGGCAAGGGTGCCTGGCCCGTCAGGGCGCGGTACTCGGCGATGACGGCGTCCAGAGCCGGCCCGGCGATAAAGTAGTAGTCGATGCCTTCGGCCGCTTCGGAGGTCCAGACGGTCGTCTGGCGCTGGCCGTGGCGCCAGGCGAGGCGGGCGATGGCGTCGCGCGTGTCTTGAAAGTACTCCATCCGGAGCCGGTGCCGGCTGTTTGGGGCGAAATGGACCGTGGCCTCGTCGTCCCGGCCAGCATGATTGCTCCAGTCATCGAGGACCTGCTTGTCGTCGATCCACAGCCGGACGCCGTCATCGCTGGTAGTGACGAACGTGTAGTCGCCGCCCTCCTGGGCCTGGACGGCGCCGGTCCAGCGGACGCTGAAATAGTTGTGGGTCAGCCCGGCAGCCGGTGCATCCGGCCAGTTGAAGTCCACCGAAGGATCGGTGCGGGTCGCCACCAGGGTCGCCAGGTCGTGGCCCTGATAGTAGCGCGCCGTCAGCCCGCCGGGCTGTCCGTCTTCAGTCAGCAACTGTGAGGCCGGAACGGTCTCGGCGTCCTGAGCGCCGACCGATACCTCCGTGTGCGCCGGATTATCCCAGAGCAAGCCGTAGCCCCGGCTCGAAGTCAGGAACGGGACGGCGACCTCACGATTGGCCTGCTCGAGCGTCACGGAGGTGCCGCGATAGCTCATGCTGCCCTGGTTCGTCGGCAGCCGGTGCTGCCCCAGGCCGTAGATGTCCTCGCCTGCCGGCAGCAGAAAGCGCTGCTGCGACTGATACGCCGTTTCGGGGGGCGATCCGGCCAGCGTCACCGGCGTCAGGTCCCGGCCGCCGGGCGTCTCGCTCAAGAGGGGCGTGCCGCGCATGTCCAGGAACCGGACGGCGCCGGTGCCCCGGTCCACTTGCGCCTGAATGCGGCCAGTCACCACGGTTACAGTTTGAGCATCGCTCTTCAGATGCCACGGAACGGCCTGCGGCACGGCGATCACCGACAAGCTCTGCGTTTTCGGCAGGAAGTCCGTCGGACTGTATGTGACACGCACGATGCTCGGCGTCCAGACCTGCAGGCGCAGCAGACCGGGACGCAAATGCAGCGTGACGCCGTCCGCTTCTTTTTGCCACGCAACGACCGGTGTCGGCGGTTTGTTCTGCGCCGGGGTGGGACACGGGGCGAGCAGGAGGCATATCAGCAGCGCGGCGGTGAAGGTCGGGGCAAGAAGTCGGGTGAACAGTTGCATAGCGGCATTATACCCCGCCCTGCCGTCTGTACCGGGTATAATAGCCGTGTTCACTCAGGAGGAACCCCACATGGCGATTGCAGAAGCCGAAGTTCAGCCAGAAGCCGAAGAGCGCACAATTTACCCTGGAATGCCGATCACGGAAGGCGAGTTGATGCGCCTGCCGCGCGACGGGCGCAAATGGGAAATGGAAGATGGGAGGCTCACGGAAGTGCCCACACAATTCGGACACGATGAAATTGGCTTCAACATTATTTTACTGATCGGGCCGCATACACGAGGACGCGGGGTCGGCACGACAGGACAGGACGGCTTTCGGATGGCAAATGGCAATGTCCGCGCCCCGGATGTGTCGTTCACGCGCACGGAACGCATTCCCGGCGGCAGGCCGAACAGCGGATTTGGCAGCGTCGCGCCGGATCTGTGCGTGGAGATCATCTCGCCATCGGAGCGGCTCTCGGACATCGCGAGTAAGCTGCGGGACTATTTTGACAGCGGTGCGAGTCTCGTGTGGCACGTTTTTCCTGAAACGCGTTCCGTGAGGGTATGGACTTCGCCGACGGAGGCACGGGCACTGAACGCCGAGGATGTTTTGGATGCCGGCAGCCTGCTGCCGGGTTTCTCGTGCCGTGTCAGTCAGTTGTTTAATTTAGAGTAGAGAAGCTTATGCAATATCGCAATTTCGGCACAACAGATTTACGCGCTTCGGTCGTCGGCTTAGGCGTATGGACCGTCTCCACGCGCATGTGGGGCGTCACCGACGAAGCCATCCGCCTGCGCCTTTTGCGCCGGGCCTTTGAGCTGGGCGTGACGTTCTACGACACCGCCGATGTCTACGGCGATGGCCTCGGCGAGACGATCCTTGCCGAAGCGCTCGGCAGCCACCGAGCCGAGTTGACCATCGCCACCAAGTTCGGCTACGACTGGTACACGGCCCCCGGCGAGCAGCCCGGCCAAAAAGAACGGCCCCACGACTGGTCCCCGGCGTTTGTCCGCCGCGCCTGCGAGGAGAGCCTGAAGCGCCTGAACACGGACTACATTGACCTGTATCAGCTTCACAACTGCCGCGAAGACGCCCTCCGCAGCGATGGCCTCTTCGAGGCTCTGGAAGACCTCAAAGCGCAGGGGAAAATTCGGCACTACGGCGCAGCGCTCGGGCCGGCCCTGGACATCCGGCAGGCCGAAGAAGGCGCGACCGCCTTCCGCACCCGGCAAATGACTTCCGTGCAGATCATCTTCAACTTGCTGGAACAGGTACTGGGGGAAGACGTCTTCGCGGCGGCCAGAGAAACCGGCGGGGGGGTCATGTGCCGCGTCCCCCATGCGTCGGGCCTCTTGGAAGGCTCCTACACCGCCGAGACCGAGTTTGCCCCCGGCGACCACCGCAATTTCCGCGTCTCCACGAGTGACAAGCGCAAAGCCTGGCTCGACGACGGCCTCCAAAAAATCGAGCAGCTTGACTTTCTCGTCAAAGGCACCGGCCGCACCCTCGGCCAAGCCGCCCTGCAATGGCTCTGGTCCGAGCCGCTGCTTGCCACCGCCCTGCCGAACATCTACGACGAGCGCCAATTAGAAGAACTCTGCGCCGCCCCTGACACGCCTGCGCTCACCGCGGAAGAAATTGCCCAGGTGCAGGCACTCTACGCGCACAACTTCGGCCTGCCGACACCTCAAACGGCGACCATTTAATGGCGACCTTTACAAGACGGGGTCTACCCAATCGCGTGTTAAGTAGACCCCGTCCAAATGGTCAAAATCCTTGTCCGTCGTCAGCAGCCGCTCCCCTGTGACTGCGGCTGTGGCGGCGATCCAAAGATCGTTCTTGCCCATTTTGACCCCATTCCGGCGGCTGTAATCATCAATCTTTGCGTAGGTTTCAATCACATTGGCAAACGGCAATGGGACGATGACAAAGTACGCCATCAGCGCTTCGATCATTTGCTGCTTTTGTATGCCCCAACCGAACTGCAAAGCAAGAGCACGAATTTCTCCTTCCGTCGAGATACTGATGATCAGCGGTGTGCTTGCGTTCAGCAATCCATAGCGTGTTTCGACAATCTGCCACAGGCCGTCTTGTCGAACATTGTGAACCAGCAGGTTCGTGTCTAAGACTGAAATTAGCTCAGTTCCGCCAGTGCTTGCAGAATTTCTTCATCCGTTTCATCGCCGGGCCACTGCCCGACAACCATTCGCATCGCCGTCTTGCCCGGCGGCGGCAGGCGGCGCGGCTTGATCTCGTCCAGCGACTGCGGAATGCGCCGGTCTTTCAGCCCCGCAATCAATGCCTGCATGGCCGCCTGCTCGGACAGCCCTTCCGGCGTCACGCCCTGCCGCGCCGCTTCTTCCTTCAAGGCCGCTTCCAGTTCCGGCGTCAGTTCCAGCGTCACAGTCATTGGGTGCCTCCATTCAGCGATTTTGGATTATTGTACCTCGTCTACTGCTGGAATGATAACTGTTCACGTTCCCTCGCAATAGAACATACGTTTCGGGTACTATAGACAAGGAGAAGTTGTCTACCATAAACAGTGAGAGACACGCGATGAAAACAGCACTCAACATTTCAACCGATCTGCGACTGCCGCTTGATTTGATCACGGAAACAGCAGCGATTATCGCGAAACGGGGCGTCGGCAAAACTTATACTGCCAGCGTTATCACAGAAGAGCTGCTCAAAGCAGGCGGCCATGTCGTTGCGATTGACCCCATTGGCGTTTGGTGGGGCTTGCGGGCGTCTGCCGAAGGTGAGCCTGCCGGCGGCCTGCAAATCTTGATACTCGGCGGTAGTCATGGCGATCTCCCTCTTGACTCCAGCTCAGGCCGCGCCGTCGCAGACCTAATCGTTGACGAACGGTTGTCCTGCGTTCTTGACTTGTCGCTGATGACTCAAGAGGAAGCAGCCCGGTTCCTCGCGCCTTTTTTGGACCGCTTGTACCAGATCAATCGGGAACCGTTGCACCTCATGGTAGACGAAGCTGACTCGGTTGCGCCCCAGGTGCCTGGGCGCGGCGAGTCTTTGATGCTGGCGGCGATGGATAGGATCGTCCGCCGTGGCCGCGCCCGTGGCCTCGGCGTCACGCTGATTACGCAGCGTCCGGCGGTCCTCAGCAAAAACGTACTGACGCAAATCGAGCTTTTGATCACGCTCCGCCTGACCAGCCCGAATGACCGAAAAGCGATTGACGGGTGGATACAGGCGCAGGGAACGGAAGACGAGCGGCGGGCTGTCATGGCGTCGCTTGCGACACTCGAAGTCGGCGAAGCCTGGTTTTGGAGTCCGGCGTGGCTGGGTTTGCTGAAGCGCGTCCACATCCGGCAGCGGCAGACGTTCGACTCCTCGGCAACGCCCAAAATCGGCCAAGCGCTTGACCCCCCGCGTACTCTCGCCTCGATTGATCTGTCTGCCCTCAAAGAACGCTTTTCCGGCGCACTCTTAGCCGCCGAGGAAAACGACCCGGAGCAGCTACGCCGCCGAATTGATTCGTTAGAGCAGCAGCTTCGGAACCGGCCCATTGAACACATTGTCGAGCGGGTCGAAGTTCCCATTCTGCGCCCCGGCGAAGCCGAGCGGCTGGAACAAGCCGCCGAGAACATGACGGGGGTTGGAAAGGATTTGTTGTCCGTCGCCGGAGAAATCCGCGCCGTCTTGGCGAAGAATGCCGGGGCCGAACGCCCTCAGCTTCCCGACCCAGCGCCGCGCTTGTTGCCATCTCTTTCAGGGTCTGAGGCTTCCTCCCCCCGATCCCAAGGTCCTCTTAAATGTAATGACACAATTACTATGCCCCAGCAGCGCATCTTGGACGCCTTAGCCTCCTTCGCAGCGTTAGGCTTGAAGCAAGTCGCCCGCAGCAACGTCGCCGTTTGGGCCGACCAATCTCCCACGAGTTCCGGCTACACCAATAACCTAGGTGCTGTGCGTAGATTGAGGCTAATTTCT
>CAXUNT010000069.1:0-506 GCA_964252595.1 uncultured Armatimonadales bacterium | reverse complement strand
ACCTGGGCCGTCTGCTAACACAAGGGCTGATTGACTACCCCACGCCCGGCTTCGTGTCATTGACGGAAGCCGGGGAAGCAGTCGCCGCGCCGTCGGCTCCAATCCATACGCTCCAAGATCTGCATTCTGCCTGGATTGCTCGCCTTCCACGTCCACAAGGCCGCATCCTAGCCGAGCTTTTGGCTTGCTACCCACATCCTCTATCCAGAAATGAACTTGCACTGCGTACCGGCCAATCGCCGACGAGTTCCGGCTTCACCAATAACCTAGGTGCATTACGTAGCTTGAAGCTAATTTGTTACCCAACTCGCGGCAATGTTCTCTTAGAAGACTTAATATATCCTTTCAATTAGATCATGATGCTTAGAAAGCGATCATGTTTACCTTTATACTATAGTCAAATAAGTATTAATTATCCATCTGATAAATGAGGTTTATCTAATTTAACTATATAATAAAGGCGAAGTTTAGGACTGTATAAGCACAGCGAGCAGGGAATAAGAATT
>CAXUNT010000068.1:0-24620 GCA_964252595.1 uncultured Armatimonadales bacterium | reverse complement strand
CCTTGGGGGCGGCGGGGCAGATGCTGCTGACGCCGCTGCTGTCGCTGCTGGAAGGGTGCGGCTTGGTTTCGGAAGTCTGGTCTTTGCGTGCCGGACTAAATGTCGCGACAAGCCTCGTGCTGTGGGGGATCTTGCTGTGTCACGGCGGCTTGTACGCCTCGGCGGCCGTGGGACTCACTTGGACGGCGGGGATCGCCGGCTGGCTTTGGGTCCGTAAGCGGGCTTTTCTCAGCGACCTTCTGCACTACTCCGCGCAGGCGCCGGTGCGGGCGTTCCACTGGAAAACGGAGCTTTGGCCGTTCCAAAGAAAAATTGCGCTGACGAGTCTCAGCTTCTTTTTGATTGTGCCGGCGCTGCCTATGATCTTGTTTGCAGCACGCGGAGCGGAAGCCGCAGGGCAGCTTGGACTGAGTCTTGCGCTGGTGGCTACTTTGTTCAGCTTTCCGCAGGCGTGGATGAACACGAAGATGCAGCCGTTTGCGACGCTGGCGGCTCAGCGCCGCTGGAAAGACTTGGATGCTTTGTTTTTCCCGGCACTGTGGCGGTCCTGGGGACTGGCCGCGCTGGCGGGCGCGGCGCTGTGGACAGCGGTCGTCGCGGTGAACGGCCTCGGCTGGGAACTGGCCCATCGTATGCTGGCTCCGCTGCCGATGGGCCTGCTGATCTTGACCTCGGTCGTTAG
Organism: uncultured Armatimonadales bacterium; assembly: GCA_964252595.1. GTDB lineage: Bacteria > Armatimonadota > Armatimonadia > Armatimonadales > Capsulimonadaceae > JANXMY01. Next base: position 23,938 of record CAXUNT010000068.1, on the reverse strand, counting down.
CCATCCGGCCAGCGCGGAACATTTGTATCTGTGCGCTCACAAGGAAGTGCCGCTTCAGTGGCTGTCGCTGCTTTTAGCGACTTCGGTTCTGCTGGGCAACCTGCTGATTGCTCGGCCTTTTGGCGCGACTGGTATGATGACGAATTATCTGCTGCTGTCGCTGGTGATCGGGCTGGGCGGCGGGACGTGGATTTTCGTGCAGAAGCGCCGCCAGTGGCACGCGGAGGTGCCTGCGTCTGCTGCTGTTTTCACAAGAGACATCACCAACTAAAAAGAGACATCACACTATATGCAAGAGCCGCCGCTGCTTTCTCTCTGTGTCCCAACTTATAATCGTGCGCCGCTGCTGCGGGAGTCGCTGACATCTATTCTGTCGCAGATTGGGCCGGATGAAGCTAGCCTGCTGGAAGTGCTTGTCATGGACAACGCTTCATCGGACGATACGCCGGACGTCACCGCTGGCCTCCAAAAAGCATGGCCCCAGATTGACCTGAATTACGTGCGGAACCCTCAGAACTTGGGGCCGGACAGAAACTTCCTGAAAGGCATCACGCTGGCGCGGGGCCGCTTTGTTTATCTGATTTCCGATGACGACATTCTGCTGCCGGGAGCGGTTGCTTGGCTGCTTCACATGATCCAGGCACACCCGGATTTTGACGGCTTTTCCTTGAATGTCCGCGCCTTCCGCCACAGTCCCGACGAACCGGGGGTGCCCCGGATGCCGCTTGCGGAGGACACGATCACTTATGACCCCAACCAAGTCCTGCACCTGACTCAGACTTCGATCGGATTTCTATCTATCGTGGCGTTCAACAAGTCGCGCCTTGCAGAGAAACTTTCTGCTGGGTATTATGAAAGCAAGATTGACACGTTGTTTCTGCAATCCTACCTGTACCTGGATGTTCTGGCCGGTGGTCATGGATTCGCCGCATCCGCGGAACCCAGGCTCGCGCAGCGGCTGGATAACTCGATGCCGCTGAATTTCTTTCGCATTTTTGTCACGGAAATTAACTCGCTGCTGGTTTATGCGGAGCAGGCAGGATACTCTCGCGAAGTCGTTCAGCAAGTTAGATCGAACAACTTGATTGCGATGCGCCACCATGTCAGTCGCGTGAAACTTTATGGCGTCGAATCCGAGATGTGGTTCTCGCGCCCGGAAGCCATTCGGCGCTTGTTTCAGGTGTACCGCTTCCGGCCATACTTATGGCTGGTGGTCGTTCCGCTGATGTTTTTCCCGGCGCCGCTGAGACCATTCGTGCTTTGGCTGCGCCGGGCGCTTGGCCGGCCGGAATCCATCTGGTAGGCATAGAAAGCACGGTATGAAAGCACGGCATTTGTCATAGATACTCCCTTGCCGGTGATGCGAGGCCGTTACTGCCGCCGCAGCCGGGCGCTGAACGGAGCGATGCAGGCCGCCGACTTGATGCTGTCGGCAGGCCGGCCTCTGGCCCGGCGCGGCGTCCCCATCAAGCCGCCCAAGCGCCTGCTGATCGCCGATACCGCGCATCTTGGAGACCTGGTTGTCGCCACCGGCCTGCTGCCGGTGATCAAAAGCGCGTTTCCGGACTGTAAAATCGGGTTTCTCATTGGAAGCTGGGCGCGGCCTGTCCTGGACGGCCATCCGCTCGTGGACGCCATCCATATTCTGGACCACTGGGCGGCGAACCGTGCCGCCATGCCGCGCCGGGACAAGCAGCGCCGCTATTTCCAAACACGTCAAGAGGCGCTGCGCGAAGTCAAGGCGGCTTGCTATGACACGGCGATTGATCTGGGCTGGGGCTTTCCGAACACGCTGCCATTTTTGTGGCAGGCGCAAATCCCGGTGCGGATCGGCTACCGCAGTGGCGGGGGCGGGCCGCTGGCAACGCACAGCCTGGATTTTGATGCGCGGGAGCTTCATGTCTCGGAGCGTCATCTTGCACTGGTGCGTCTGCTTCCGGTCGGGGAACACGATCTGGCAAAGTTCGCGCCGCTGCTTGCGCCGCTGCGTGCGGCGGATCACGCGGACTGGGAGCGCAAAAGGCAGGCGGCCGGCCTGACACGCGGCGGTTATGCCGTTTTCCACGCAGGGGCGGGCGGGAACTTAAAAGTGTGGCCGGTGCCGAAGTGGCGTCTTCTGACTCAGCGCTGGCTTGACGCTGGCTCAACGGTAGTCTTCACCGGTTTCGGGGAAAAAGATGCGGCACGGATTGACGAGATCACGGCGGGCCTCAACATCACGGCGGGCCTCAACATCACGGCGGGCCGCGGGGGATGCGTCAACCTGTGCGGTCAACTGGACTGGGGCGGCCTCGTCGCGGCGATCACGCAGGCGCGGCTGGTCGTTTGCGTGGATACGGTGGCCGGGCATCTCGCCGGCGCGGTCGATACGCCGTGCGCCGTGATCACGACCGGGCAGAGTCCGTATTTATGGCATCCGCTGGGTCAGGCGCATCACGTGCTGACTGAGCCGGTTCCCTGTGCGCCCTGCCACCGGGGCCTCGGCTGCGCCGGAATGGAGTGCATTCGCGGCGTCGAAGCCGAGCGGGTGCATTCGGCGGCCCAGGCGCTGCTGAGTGAGGACAGCTAAATGCAAGTCGCGTATCTCGCGGATTCCCTGTATCAGACCCCGACGGCGGGCGGCGCGCGGTATACGGCGGAGCTGGTGCGTGAGCTGGCTGGGCTGCCCGGTCTGGACCTGCGCCTGCTGACGCTGTACGGGCCGGAAGAAGTCGCCGCGCGGGTCCGGGAGAAAAGTTACCCGGCGGCTGAAAGTTTGGCCGTGCCGCTGTCGCGCAAAGCGCAGTATCTGCTGTGGCATTTTGCGGGGCTGTCCGGCGCACTCGCAAAGGCCGCGCAAGATGCGGACATTCTCCATACTCCCATCCTGATCGTACCGCCCCAACAGCAGGCGCCGCTGGTGGTGACCGTGTTTGATTTGACGTTTGTGCTGTTCCCGCAGCATCACCTGCGGACGACGCGCGTCCTGTTCAGTTCGGGCCTGCGTCGTGCGGTCCGAACCGCAGATGTATTTCTGGCAATTTCCGAAAACACCAAGCGGGACTTGGTGCGCCTCACCGGGGTTGACCCCCAGCGGGTTCGGGTGACGCCGCTGGCCGCCGACCCGCTGTTCCGGCCTGTCCGAGACGGCGGAACGCTGGCCCGCCTCGGCATTGACCGGCCCTATGTGCTGTATGTCGGGACACTGGAGCCGCGCAAGAATGTCCCGGCGCTGCTGCGGGCCTTTGCGGCGCTGGAAGACAGGGAAACGCTGCTGGTGCTGGCAGGCGCAAAAGGCTGGATGTATGAGCAGATATTTTCGCTCGTAACACAGCTCGGCCTGGAAAGCCAGGTCAAAATGCTGGGCTACGTTGAAAACGACGATTTGCCGGTTCTCTACACCGAGGCGCAGGTTTTTGTTTATCCGTCGCTGTTTGAGGGCTTCGGGCTGCCGGTTTTAGAAGCCATGCAGTGCGGCGCTCCGGTCATCACGACGAATGTTTCATCCATTCCTGAAGTCGCGGGCGAAGCGGCGATCTTAGTTTCCCCGGATGACACGGCAGGATTAACGGCCGCTCTGCGGCGTGTGCTGTCCGAGCCGGGGCTGCGCGAGGAGATGCGGGGTCAGTCGCTGGCGCGAGCTGCGCTGTTTTCCTGGCGCAAAACGGCGGAGCTGACGGCGGAAGCGTATCAAAGTGTCCTGCACGGGCGCGGCTAAGTATCTACGCTGAGTGTCTGCCAGGTGCCAAGCGCGTTGAAGTTATCAAGCTCATGAACATTGTCATTTTACTGCTGCTGCTTTGCAGCCTTCTGGTTCCCCTCGTGTTCGTGTCAAGACAATGCTTTTTCTCAGGCAAAATTGAGATTAATCATGTTCTTTTATTCAGCATCGGGTTCATTGTCTACTGGATTTCACCGATCGCGATTGGGGAAAGCCAATTATTTTCGGATGTAAGCGCAATGCCTGTCTGGTATGGGCTGTTTGACAAAATTCCCCAGGACATTCTTGCGCTCTATTTGCTGATGTGCCTCAGCATCTACGGCGCTTTCTGCGCCGGAACGCTTCTGTGCCAGCGGCTGCGGCCTGGAAATAGAACTGAGGCGCGGCCCTTCTTTTTTGATCGCCGCCTGCTCAATGTTTTCCTGGGACTGGGAGTAGCGGCTGAAGTCGTATATGCCGTTCTTTTGAGAAATGACTTCTTCCGAGGGTACACGACGGGCGATGCCAGCACCAATGTCGGAACACGGGGTTCTTTCGTCGCTATCAGCGTTTTTTTGCTTTCCCTGGCGCTCCTTTACAGCCTCAAACGGCAGGAAAAAAGTCCGGGTATCAGCTTCCGAAGCGCGATCTCGCATCATTTTTTTGCTGTCTATCTTGTGGCGGCTGTTATGGTGCTTTCCCTTGGTGGGCGGCTATACTCCGTGTCTTCTATTTTGATGCTGCTGGTTTACCGCTCCGTGTATTTCCAAAGAATTACTTATCGCTCTGTTCTGCTTATTGCACTTTCTGCACTTGCGCTATCCGGTACAATTGGCACGCTCCGGCTTGGCAGCGGCTTATCTCTTGGTGAAGTCGCCTTCAATCTGGTTTCCGAGCCGTTGTTCAACAGCTTTTCTTTGCTCCAGTTTCTAGTCGATGGTAGACTTAATCTGGTGAGTACGCCAATTTTTCTTGCGAGTGATTTTATTAATCTCATACCCTCAGCCGTTTTTCCGCAAAAAGCAGAATTTTTGCTGAACCCAGAGGATTACGGGTACCATGTGTTCAGTCCCCTAGGTTCCCAAAGCACGTTTTTCTCCTTTATCATCAACTTTGGAGTTTTTGGGTCAATGCTGTTTATGTTCGGGCTGGCATTCAGCCTGCAAACGCTTCGGGCACGTGGACGCAGCCTGCTGTCGAAGACAATCTATATCATGGTGTGCGGCTGGCTGGCGACGACGTTCTTCCGTGACCCGTTTTCTGTCTCTCTGGTCAAGTCTATCTTTCAATACTCTATTCTCTTTCCCGCCATTGTCGTATTCACGGCGGGGCTGACAACATACTTTTTAGTGGAAGTTCCGCCCCGCGCGGCGGAACTGCAATGAACCCGCCCATGCCCCAACAGCCTGACGTGTCACTGATGATGCGGTGGCAGTGCCGGTCCTGGCTGTTTTTGGCGTGCGCGGTGCCTTCGCTCGGCACGGCGCTGAAGTTCGGCCATACACAGGGATTGGCAGCGTATCTGCTGGCGGCGGCGGCCTGGACCGGCTTCCTGCTGCCGGCGCTGGGACGCCGGCTGTCGCTGGCGTCGCCTCTCATGCAGGCGCGGGCGGAACAAAACGCGCCGCGCCTAGCCGCAGTCGTCATGGTTCTGCTGGCTGTCCTGTTTCTGGTCGTGTATCCGCTAAGTCATTCCGGGCGGCTGGGGAAAGGCACGGACCGGGCCGACGCTTTGAACATTTCCATCCCGCGCCTGCTCCACGGCGAGAACCCGTACACGGTGCGGACATTCCTCGGCAACCCAGTGACGCCTCTGCCGGGGGCACTGGTCTTGGGCGCACCGTTCCAGGTAGTCTTTCGGGATGCAGCATACCAGAACCTGCTTTGGATTGCGGTGCTGTTTTTGCTGCTTTGCGCGGCCACCGCGACACGAGCTGAAGCCTTCTTGCTTTGGATCACGGTCATCTTTTTGTGTCCGGCACTGCTGGATGACATGATGACCGGGGGAGATTTTGTTGCTAATGCGGTCTACTGCGCTGCTTCTACCTATTTACTGTTGCGAACAGTGGGACAGGCGGACACTTTTGGCCACTGGCGCTCTTGGCGTTGGCTGTCCCTGGCAGGGTTTTGGGGAATATGTTTATGCTCGCGGCCTACCTACTTGGTTTTGGTCCCGCTTGTATTTGCTGCTGTGGCCCATCGGCGGAATTGGGCAACGGCTTTGGGCTTGATCGGGGCAGCCTTGGCGGCGTATGCGGCACTGGTGCTGCCGATTTATTTGCCGGCCCCGCAAGATTTTTCACCGCTGCATCTGGGAAGCAAGCTGATGGGAACCGGCGGGGCGACTTTGCTCGTCAAAGGCGGGGCCGCTGCCGCAATACTTTGTCTTTTGCTGTCGGCATGGCTTGGAAGACGCCGGGGACTCTGGTTCGTGTTTGCCGCCGCCGCTGCGTTTCTAGCGCTGCCGGTGCCGCTGCTTCTGCTGACCACCATGCGTCAGACCGGCCATCCGGAGATGGCTGACCTGCTTTATGCAGAGGCCCCGGCAATTTTTTTAGTTGTGTCTCTGGCAGCCGCGCACCGAGATAAAATCAGATTTGACAAAATAAGACTTGCAGAAAGCAGTTGATTTTATAAAGGGTTTTTCGTGCATATCGGTCTGAACTTGCTGTACATTATTCCGGGCGAGAATGGCGGAACCCAAACCTATGCCGAGGCTTTGATGAAAGCGCTGGCGGGATTAGGCGCTGGGGATGACTACACGGTTTTTGTCAGCGAGGAAAGCGCAGCGCTGGAACTCCCGCCGGGCTTTCGCCGGGTCGTCTGCCCGGTGCGGGCTGTCCGGCGCGAAGCGCGGTATGCGTATGAGCAGCTTGTTTTTCCGCGGCTGCTGCGGCGGTATCCTCTGGATGTTCTGCATTCGCTGGGCTATGTCTGCCCCCTGCACACACCTTGCCGAAGCATTGTGACCATTCACGATTTGAACTATTTGACGCCCTGGCATGGCATGTCGCGGCAGAAGCGGCTGTTTCTCGGCTGGTTTGTTCGCCAATCGGCACGACGCGCCGAGACGATTTTAACCGTTTCGGACTTCTCCAAACAGGAAATCGTGCGTCATCTTCAAGTGCCGGCAGCCAAAGTCGCGGTGACGCCGGAAGGGCCGCGTGAAGCTTTTTCGCCAGCAGCGGGTGACTGGGTGGATATTGCGGCTCGGCACGGAATTGAAGGCCCTTATCTGATGGCGTTCGGCAGCCTGACGGAAAACAAAAACATCCTCGGCCTGCTCCGGGCGTTTGCCCGCATTCAAGCGCAAGTGCCGCACACGCTGCTTTTGGTAGGCCGCCTTGCGCCGGGCGCTGCCTTGCAGGAAGAAATTGCCGCGCTTGGGATCACGGACCGAATAAAACTCACCGGGTATGTGCCGGACGAACATGTCATGCCGCTGCTCCAGCACGCGGACTTGTTTGTGTTCCCCTCGCTGTACGAAGGATTTGGGCTGCCGGTCCTGGACGCGCAGCAGGCGGGGGTCGCGGTGGCCTGCTCCACGGCAGCCTCCCTGCCGGAAGTGGCCGGCGACGGAGCGGCGTTCTTTGATCCGAACTCTGCGGAACAGATGAGCCGTGTTCTGCTGGACTGCCTGCGCGACCCCGGCCTGCGCTCTGCGCTCGTGGAAAAGGGGTATGCCAATGCCGCACGCTTTTCCTGGGAGCGCACGGCGGCGGAGACGCTGGACTGTTACCGGCGGCAGAAGGGAGAAAGAAAAATATGAGCATTGCACTGATTACAGGGTCTGCGGGGCTGATCGGGTCGGAAGCGGCCCTTTATTTTGGTCAGTCGGGCATGGACGTGGTCGGCGTAGACAACGACATGCGCCGGGTGTTCTTCGGCGAGGAAGCGTCCACCGCCTGGAACGTCAAAAACTTGGAAAACACGCTGGGGCCGCGCTATTCCCATAATGCGATAGACATCCGGGACCGGGATGCTGTTCTCAGTCTGGTCAAGCGCTGCGGCAAAGACGTGTCCTTGATTGTCCATACAGCGGCGCAGCCGTCGCACGACTGGGCGGCGCGAGAGCCGTTCACGGATTTTGATGTCAACGCTTCGGGGACGCTGAACGTGCTGGAAGCGGCCCGGCTGTTCTGCCCCGACGCCGTGTTTATTTTCACGTCCACCAACAAAGTGTACGGGGACACGCCAAACCGGCTGCCTTTAGTAGAACAGGCAACGCGCTACGAGATCGCGCCGGACCACACTTACCTCAGTGGTATTCGGGAAGACATGTCCATTGACCAGTGCATCCATAGCCTGTTTGGAGCCTCAAAAGTCGCCGCGGATGTGCTGGTGCAGGAATATGGCCGCTACTTCGGCATGAAGACCGCATGTTTCCGGGGCGGCACGCTGACCGGGCCGCAGCACTCGGCGACTCAGCTCCACGGGTTCCTCGCATACCTGATGCGCTGCGTGATGACCGAGACGCCGTACACAATTTTCGGGTATAAAGGCAAACAAGTCCGCGATGCGATCCACTCCAGCGATTTGATCCGTGCCTTTGATGCGTTTTTTCAGGCCCCGCGCGTGGCTGAAGTCTACAACATCGGCGGCGGGCGGCATTCCAACTGCTCCATGCTAGAAGGCATTGACGCCGCGCAGCGCATCGCCGGTAAACAACTGAATTCCACTTATGTCGAGCAAAACCGGATCGGCGACCACCTTTGGTGGATCGGCGACAACGGAAAGTTTGCCGCGCACTATCCAGCGTGGAAACAAGAGTATAATATACAGCAGATTTTACAAGAGATTTACGAAGCCAACGCAGACCGCTGGCGCTCTTCCACTGCGGGAAGGAGCGCGAATTAGTACGGGCTGCGCGGGGCAGGAGCGTTCATGCGGATCCTTTTTTTGACGATGTACTACAAGCCGGACAATGCCGCGACCGGAATCCTCATGGCGGAGCTGGCGGAAGAGCTGGCTTTGTCCGGGCATGATGTCCGCGTCATCACGTCTATGCCGCATTACTCGACCAACTCGGTCTGGCCGGAGTACAAGGGAAAATGGTTTCAGCGGGAGCGCCAAGGGCAGATCTTGATCCACCGGGTTTGGTCGTATGTGCCGGTGCATAAAGACCGGCTGCTACCGCGCTTTTTCTCGTACCTGTCGTTTACGCTTCTGTCCGCCCTGGCCGGACTGCTGATGCCGCGCCCCGATGTAATTGTCACGCCGTCGCCGTCGCCGCCGCTGACCAACGGCATCTCCGCGTATCTGCTGGGCCGCCTGCGAGGCGTACCATTTATCGCAAATATTCAGGACATTTATCCTGATGTCGCTATTCGGATGGGCGTGATGAAGAACCCCGCCGTAATTTCGGCGTACAAGAAGCTGGAAAAGTTCGTGTATGCCCACGCGCATGCGATCACGGTGATTTCTGAAGGCTTCCGGGGCAACTTAAGCAAGAAAAACGTGCCGGTGGACAAAATCACAGTCATCCCAAATTTTATTGACGCCGAGTTCGTGTCCCCGCACCCGCGCCGCAACCTGTTCAGCACGGAGCAGAAGTGGGACGACAAGTTTGTGGTCTTGTTCGCCGGCAATGTCGGCATGTCGCAGGGCCTGGACACGGTGCTGGAAGCCGCTGGACTGCTGCGGGACACGCCTAATCTGCTGTTTGCGATTGTCGGCAACGGGGCGTCAAAGCCCGCGCTGATCGCGCAGGCCGAGAAGATGCAGCTGCCGAATGTCGAGTTTCTGCCGTACCAGTCTTACGACCATGTTCCGGTGTTGTATTCTTCCGCCGATGTCGGCCTGATCCCCCTGCGGCGCGGCTTTTCTTCGGACTCGGTGCCAAGCAAATTATTCACGATCATGGGCGTGGCCCGTCCTGTTATTGCCTCGGTGGACGCGCATTCGGAAACGGCCGATGTCATTCAGGCCGGCCACTGCGGCGTGTGCCTGGAGCCGGAAGACCCGCAGGCGCTGGCGGACGCGATTCTGATGCTTTACAAAGACAAGGCGCTGGCTGCCGAAATGGGCCGCCGGGGCCGCGGGTATGTGGAAGCGCATTATACGCGCAAAAGCGTTGCACGGGAATACGAAGCCATTTTCGCGCGTCTTCTCCCGGCGTCGCGCCTTCCGCCGCCAGTGGGTACGCCGGACACGGCCAGTTTATGAAAATTACGCCCCTACTGCTGCTTCTCGCCGTGTTCGCCGCCCCCGCCCTGCACGCCGCGTCGCCGGAGGACATTGTCCCGCAAGGCTCCGGCCTCTATGATGCCGTCGCGCTGCTGTCCGCCCGCCACCTGCTGCCGCCCGGCTCGCCGGACGCGACCGCGCTTCAGGGCGTCACCGCGCGGCTCTACACGCGCCGCGAGTTTGCCAAGTTAATCGCGGGCATTAGCGACCAGCCGGCGGACCCGCGTGCGGCGTCCGCGCTGGCGTTCGCCCGAAACATTCTCGCCCCGGAGCTGGCCGATGCCCCGGAACTGGCTGCGCCCGTGTCCACGCCGCCAGTCTTCACGGGCTTCGGAGAGGTGGAAGGCGGCGGACGCAGCCGCGACACCGGCTCTTCTTCCCTGAAGAGCCACGGCGACCTGCTGGGCCGGGCGCGTCTTCTGGGGGTGCTGGGCCGTGACGGTGCGTACACGGTCAGCGTCACGAACATCTACCGACAGACCCGCGACCACACATCGGTCAGCCTGCGCGGCGACGGCACCAGTCCGGCGGACAACCCGGACGTGCTGAATGGGATAGACGAAGCGTATGTCACGGCGGTCAACGCTCGCGGGCTGCGCGTCTCGGCAGGCGAAATCCGCCGCCGCTGGGGCAGCGGCTATTTAGGAGATATGCTCCTCAGCGACAACAGCCCGGCCAAGCCGTCGCTGGAAATCGAGCTGCCGTTCTCGCTCGGCCACACGCTTGGCAACTACCGTTTGACCCAATTTGAGTCCGAATACAAGAACAACAGTCAAACGATTTACGAAGGCGGACGGCGCTTGGAGCATCAAGCCGGCGACCGGACCAGTCTGTCGCTGGAAGAAGCGTACACATCTACGCAGTTCCGCTCGCCGGACGTTCTCGTTCTGCCGTATTACGCTTACCAAAAAGCATACTATCCCGGCACGAACGAGCCGTTCTTCTTCAACTATAACTTCAGCCTCGGCGTTTCGGTCACGCCGCATGGCCCCGGCACCGACCAGCGTGTCTACGGCGAGTTTCTCGTAGACGACTTGCAGGCCCCGAAAGGCCTCGGGAAAGGCAACGTCACCCCCCGCAAGATCGGCTACCTGCTCGGTTACGCGCAGGTGTTTGAGCGTTCCGGCACGGATGTTGTCTTGGAATTTGCCCACACCGACCGCCAGACTTACACCAAGCTGCCGCCCCTGCCGACAAGTTTGGCCTGGTACAACGCCGACCTGCCGATTGGGTATCCGAGCGGGACCAATGCCAATCAAGTGTACCTGCGGCTCGGCCAGAAGCTGTCGTCCCGTCTGGATCTGTCCGCCGACGGGTACGACCGCCGCCGCACGTCGGCAGATTTCCCCGCCCCGCAGGCCCGCGCCGTAGACTTCGCCTTGGCCTACCACTTCGGTGCATCCCAGTCCATCGGCCTGCGCTTCTCCGACTACCGCGAAGATCCCTACCCCTACGGCGTCCTGCCCCCCGGCTATGGTGCCGGCGGCGCAGACTACGGCCAGACCGCCCGCCGCCGCCTCCTCGCCGTCAGCTTCTTACAGGGCTTCTAACGCTGTTTCCGCTTTTGCCAGGCATAGATCACAAACGAGTGGAGGCCGGCAAATTTGTAGGCTGGGTCTACATATTTCTCAACAACGTAGAAGAAAAAATAGTAGAGGCGGCAGAAGGCCCAGACCGTGAGTAGCAGCAGGAATGCTGTCCGCATGGTCGGGCTGTCCAGCAGCAACGTGGTCGCGGACAAAAGGCCGATGACCAGAAAGAGAGCGGCTTTCAGGTACATCAGCTTCGGGCTTTTGAGGTCGCCGGTGAGTTTCATGGGTACTCCTAAGAACCCCTCCCGCTCGTTCCTCGCTCCCTCCCCTATTAGGGAAGGGCCGGAAATGACCTGGCTTAGTGCCTCTTGAAAAGCGGCTGCCAGCCTTCGTATAATGCTCTTGCCCTTCCCTAATAGGGGAGGGAGCGAGGAACGAGCGGGAGGGGTTCTGCCTGTTGATTCATATCCTGCTGATCCACCATGCGGGCGTAGCGGCCGCCGAGGCGCATCAGCTCGGCGTGGGTTCCCTGTTCGGCTAGTTCCCCAGACGCAAAGACAAAGATGATGTCGGCGTTACGGACTGTGGAGAGGCGATGGGCGGCCAGGATGGTCGTGCGGCCCCGCATCAGCCGCTCGATGGCGTCCTGGATGACTCGCTCGGATTCGGGTTCCACGGCGCTTGTCGCTTCATCTAAGAGAAGAATGCGCGGGTCGGCGAGGAAGGCGCGGGCGACGGAAATGCGCTGACGCTGGCCGCCGGACAGCTTGACGCCGCGCTCGCCGACAAGTGTTGCGTAGCCGTCGGGCAGTTCGCTGATGAAGCCGTGGGCGTTCGCGGCGCGGGCGGCGTTTTCGACTTCCGTGTCCGAAGCGTCGGGCCGGGCGTAGCGGATGTTCTCAGCAACTGAGGCCGCGAACAAAAACGTTTCCTGTTGCACCGATGCGATCTGCCGGCGCAGCGATGTTTGGGTGACATCTGGCAGCGCGTGGCCGTCAATGCGGACTTCGCCGCTGTCGGGATCCCAGAAGCGGGACACCAAGGCGAAGATCGTGCTTTTGCCTGCGCCCGACTCCCCGACAAGCGCGGCTGTCTGCCCGGCAGGGATACGCAGGGAAAGGGCATCTAGGACGGGCCGGGTGCCTTCGCGGTAGCGGAACGAGACTTGGTCAAAGACAATCTCGCCGTTGATGCGCGGCAGGTCAACGGCATGAGGCGCGTCGGTGACGGACACGGGCGCATCCAGCACTTGAAACAGCCGGTCGGCGGCGGCGGTGCCGCGCTGCACCGTGTCGTTGATCTGGGTCAAATCATCAATCGGCCCGAAGAAGTACCGCCCGTAGCCTCGGTACGCAATCAGCCCCCCGACCGTGAACTGCCCATGCAAAATCAGCCACGCCCCATAGCCGATGGTGATGGTATTGCCGAACGACGCGATCCAGCGGACAAACGGGAAAAACGTCGCCCGCAGCTTGATGGCGTCTAAGTTCTCGCGCAGGTAACGGTGGTTTGTTTCTTCAAACGACTGCTGCTCGGCGTCTTCCCGCGCAAAGGCTTTGATGACCCGAATGCCTGATAAATTGTCCTGCAATTTAGCATTGACGAGGCCGAGCTTCGCCCGTGCGCCTTTGTAGATGCCTTTGACGCGCTTGTTAAACAGCTTGAGCAAAACGCCGACCACCAAAATCGGCAGCAGCGTTGCCAGCCCCAGCTTCAAATTCAGCGAGCAAAAGATGAGGGAGACGCCCGCGAGACGCAGGAAGTTTGCGACGACCGAGTCGGTTCCCTGAATGACGACATCGGAGACGGCGTCCACGTCCGATGATGCCCGGCTCATCAAGTCGCCCGTGCGGGCGTCATTGAAGTAGGCCAGCGACTGATGGGAAAGCTTGTCATAAAGCCGATTTCGCAGGTCATACACGAAGCGCTGCCCCGTGGATTCTAAAAGCCGAGTTCGGATCGCCGATAAAAACGTCGAGCCGCCCTGCATGAGTGTCAGGGCGGCAATGCACGGCCAGAGTTTGCCAAGTTCGCGCTTCACGATCACGTCGTCCACAATGACTTTCCAGACCAGCGGCGGCGAGAGTTCTAAAACAACCGAGCCGAGCAGGCAGGTGAAGCCGAGCAAAATGGTCAGTTTGTAGGGGCGCAGGTACGAGAGGATGCGGAAGAAGGTAGACACACGGGTATTGTACCCGAAGCCCGTATTAGGGGAGTACCTGGGTGCGGGCGCTGAGGCGGTAGCGGCGCGGGGACTGCCCGAAGCGGCGGTGGAACAAGCGGTAAAAGTAGGACAGGTTCTCAAAGCCGCAGTCGTCGGCGACTGCCCCAATCTCGTCCGTGGTGGTCGCGAGCAGAAGAGCAGCCCGTTCCAGACGCCGGGCATTGACCCAGTCGGTCGGTGTCTGCCCGGTGGCCGCTTTCATGGTGCGGGCCAGATGAGCAGGGCTGACGCCGCAGAGCGCCACAAGGCGCGGGACGCCGGCCCGGAGGGCTTCCTCGGAGTGCAGGGCAAGACAGGCATGGGAAAGCCAGGCGGGGCCGGTCCCCAGTGACGCGCTCGCCGTGCCGGGGTCCGGCGACGGCAGCAGCATCGGCAGGACTTCGCCCCAAAACCGGCACAAGGCAAGCCGGGACGGGTGCGTGTGGAAGCCGCGCAGCAGCTCCTGAAAAAGCCGGGCGGTCTCGCCGCGTTGGGCGGGAGGAACATGGAGGGCCGGCGGGTTTGGGGCGGTTTCCCACCCAGTTGGCTGGGAAGTTTCCAGCGCAAGCCGGCGGAAGTCGGCCCAGCATGACTGCCGGAACGCAATGTTAACAAAGTGCAGCTTTTGGCCTGGACGCACCGAAAAACCGTGCTGGTCCTGGGGCCGAATCCAGCACAAATCGCCTGCCCGTAGTGTTTGTTCTTCGGAGTTCAGAAAATGGGTGCCGCCACCGTCCAGCACATATAACACTTCCGAAAAGTCGTGCGTGTGCGAGACCCGCTCGGAGCGTCGGGCAAAGTCGGCGACCAGGGCGGCATGAAAATCGCGGCCCGGCGCGATCTCGTCGAAACACAGATACAGCAGCGGCATATCAACAGTGTACAAGAAATCGCCGGTTTCGTGCAAGACCCAAAGCCGCGTTTGTTTGTATACTTCAGCATTCTACTTGCCAAAGGAGACTGAACCCCATGACCTACGAGCTGCCTCATCTGACGCCGGACGAAATCGCCCAATACGAGCGCGACGGCTACACCCTGGTCAAGCGCCCGATTTTTGCACCCGATAAGTTTGCCGAACTGTCAAGCATTTTAGAAGAGAATTTAGCCCGCGAAGGGTCTGACGGCATGGGCATGATCCACGACCGTGATGCCCGGCTGCTTCCTTTCCTGCTTTCGGCGGAGATTTTAGATTTGATTGAGCCGATCATCGGCCCGAACATCGGCCTGTGGGCAACCCATCTGATCTCCAAAGACCCGTATACCGGCAAGGCGACGCCCTGGCATGAAGACTCGGCCTACTGGGAAGGGCGAACGTCTACTATGGAGGGCATCTGCACCGTCTGGCTGGCAATTGACAAAGCGACCAAAGAAAACGGTTCCATGGCGGTGATCCCCGGCAGCCAGCGCGGCGGCTTTTCTGAGTATGAAGACGTCGCGGACAAATCCGCCAACATCTTTCCTTCGCAGATCAAAGAAGGTGTGGTGGACGAGGCCCAGGCGGTTTATTTCGAGCTGGAGCCGAACGAATGCAGCCTGCACGAAGCCCGGATCATACACGGCGCCCAGGCGAACACGTCGCCGTTTCGTCGCGCGGGCTACACCATGCGCTATTTCCCAACCTCGACAGTCGTGTACCCGAAAACAAATGTCGGCCATAAGATCTGGCTTGCGCGTGGGGTGGATCTCGCGGGCAACAGGTATGAGAATGCGTAGCAAGAAAACCCGGCCGTTTAAGGCCGGGCTAGCTCCAAATATGCTTCAAGCTGGGCGCGGCTGATTTTGCCCTCGCGGATGATCTTGGCGGGGCTGACGGACACGTCCAGCACCGTAGAGGGTGTGCGGTCGGTGGTCGGGCCGCCGTCCAGGACGAGGTCAATGCGCCCGTCTAAATCTTCCAGCACATCGGCGGCGGACATCGCTGCGCGTCGGCCTGTCGTGTTGGCGGACGGGCAGACCAGTGGCCCGCCGAAGGCCCGCAGAACGCCGAGGGCGACCGGGTGGTCAGGCATCCGCAGGCCGACCGTCTCGCCGTCTCCGGTGATAGTCAAGGAAACAGCCGGCTGCCGCCGGAACACCAGCGTCAGCGGGCCGGGAAAGAAGGCGGCAAGGAGGGTGCGGGCAGCGGGAGAGATGTCGTGAGCCAGCGCTTCCACTTCTTCCGCCGAAGCAATCTGCACCGGCAGGGGCTGGCCGTGCGGGCGGCCTTTGGCATCAAAGACCCGCGCAATCGCCGTGTCATCAAACGCGCTGGCGGCGAGGCCGTAGACGGTTTCTGTCGGGTACGCGACGAGGCCGCCCCGGCGCAGAATATCCCCGGCCTGAGCGAGAATGTTGGGGTCGGGGCTGAGTGGATTGATCTGAAGAACTTGGGTCATGGTTTGATAACCTGCACCTGGTCGGCGACATACTTGACGCCCGGTACGGCGCGGGCGATCTGAACGGCGCGGGATTTTTGCGCGGATGTAGTCACGCTGCCCGCCAAAATGACGACACCGTTTTTGGCACGAGCAGACAGGTACTGCGTGGACACCGTGCCGTCGGCATCCAGCGCATTGGAAACCGCCACGGCGGCAGGGTCATCCGGCTCAAAGCCGCGCTGGGATGCAATCGGCGTCAGCGTCGCCGCCTTGCCGCCGTAGACCCGCTGCTGGGGGTTCACCGGTTGCGACAATTCCCACGAGTCCACCGACGACCGGTTGGTCGGTGTCCCGGCATGGTACACCGGCGTCTGCGTCACTGGGTCATGCGCCGAGCAGCCCGCCAGCAGGATGACAGCCAGAATTATCGGCAGCTTTCGGAGAGACATGCACTCACCACCCGTCCAATCTGTGCGTAGTCGGCAGTCACTGTGATATCAGTATAACCCAAAGCGCCGGCGGCCTCAGCAACACGTTCTGCCTGGCCTTGCCCGACTTCCAGCAGCACCCATCCGCCGGGCTTGAGAAACGGCGGCGCTTCGGTGAGAATGCGCCGGTGCAGGGCGGTTCCGTCGGCCCCCGCCGCGTCGCCGAAGCCGGATAGCGCAAGTCGCGGCTCGTATTCGCGCACTTCCGGCTGCAAGTCTTTCAACTCAGCCTCGGTGACATACGGTGGATTCGAGACGATGAGGTCCAGGCGCAAGCCCATCGGCAGCGGGCCGAGCAAGTCGCCGTGTAGGAGCGTGACGCGCTCCCCTAAGCCGTAGCGCACGACGTTCTTGCGGGCTTCTTTCAAGGCGTCGCCGGACAGGTCCGTCGCCCAAACTTGAGCGTCGGGCCGCTCCGCCGCCAGTGTCACTGCCAGGCAGCCGCTGCCTGTCCCAATGTCGGCCATCTTCGGGCCTTGTACGTTGCGGCAGACCGCAAGCGCGAGTTCCGCCAGGATCTCGGTTTCCGGGCGCGGGATCAGCACAGACCGGTTGATCTTAAACGCCCGCCCGTAAAACCACGCTTCTCCGGTGATATACGGCAGCGGGCGACGCAACACTCGCAGGCTGACCGCTTTGCGAAAGATGATCTCTTCACGCGCCGAAAGCAAACGCTCCGGCTCCCGCACCAAGTCTTCCCGCCGTGCTTTCAGCGTCCACGCCAGCAGAATCTGCGCGTCAAAGCGCGGCGTGTCTATCTTGGCCGCCGTCAGTTCCTCAGACGCATAAGCCAGCGCCTCAGCGATGGTCATAGGCGGGTCAGCACACGGGGGTCATGGTAGACCTCGCGCACGGCCTCGGCGGAGTTGGCGTTTGTCAGATGGTTGGTCCAGACCATAAACCAGGCCCAAAGCGGCTGGGCTGCTAAAATCGCCGGCGTCGGAAGCTGGCCGACTTCGCCGAGCGCGACCGGCCGGCCTTCGGCGAGTGCTACTAAATCGTCATAGTGGCTTAGGTAAAACTCGCCTCGGTAGATGTCCGTCGCCAGAACATCCACAAACTCATGCCCCGGATAGCACTCCGGGTAGGCGAGAATATGCGGCGCGGGGGCGTTGGCGTTCCAGACCCAGAGCAGGTTGTCCAGATGGTGAACATGGACGAACCGCTCATACATCTGCTTGTACAGGGCGGCGTAGCCGCGCGGGCCGCCGCGCTTGCCCCACCAGAACCAGTCACCGTTCATTTCATGGTACGGCCGCCACAGCACCGGGATTTGGGCTTCTTTAAGCTGGGTCAAAAAGCCCGCGATGACATCGGTTTGGCGTATCCAGCGCTCGTAGATCTCGGTGCCGGGCGTCAGCAGGTCTTCCCACTCGGCGTCCGTGACTTTGCCGCAGACAGCGTCTTTGAACGTTCCCGGCTCTTCTTCGGTCGGACGGACCGTGTGCCACATCAGGGTGATGACCGAGCCGGCAGCGTGTTGGCGCTTGGCTTCGTCCATGACGCCCTGCCGGAAAATAATTCCGTCCATGTCGTCGGCATGAAAGCCGAAGTCCTGACCCCACAGCATCGGGTACTTGCCGGTGATCTCCGCCGCCTGATCGCTGTACTCGGACATCTGAGCAGGCGTATTATGCTGCCCTGCCCAAAGGAATTGGCCGGACAGAGCATAAATGCGCTCTAAAAGTGCCCGCGCTTCGGGGGTCGCGTTCGGATTGACCGGCAGACGCTCATTGCCGACTGCCGACTTAAATTGTTGCCGTTCAGTGTGCATCGTCATTTCAGGCTCCTTGCTTCTCCGCTATATCAATTACTGCTTTGGACCCACTTCGTAGTAGGTGATCCCTCGCGCTGTCCACCCAAAAGCCACTTTCCGTGCCAGTTCTTCGTTTTCCGTAGTCACATGAATATCGCCTTCGTCACCGAGGTCAAGACTGATTTCGCGGTCTTGGCTGTAGATGTGCAGAATGCTCTCACCAAGAGTAAAAACGTCGGATGCCGTGCTTTGCTTGATCCACTCGCGCAGATGTGACAGCGGCAGGGGCACTTCTTGGTAAAGATCATCCATCTCTAAATCACAGCCCCAGCCATAGGAAACGCTTAACTCATGCTTGCCGGTGTCCTGCAAAAACTCAACAAGATGGTCAATTTCTTGCGCCCACCGAAGCGGTGTCAGGTCTTCTGTCGCAATTTCCATTTTGATCTATTCGCCGAATTTTTCGGCATTCCTGCTATAGTCAATCTATTGACTGTAGAGGTACAATCAGCACGAGGATAAGCACGATGACAACAATAAATGCGACGGAAGCGCGGAACAACATCGGCAAGCTTTGGACTGAGGCGGCAAATGGACCGGTCACTGTACTGAGTGCTGGGCGGCCCGTTGCGGTTGTGCTGTCTCCGGCAGAGTTCAACAAACTTACTGCCCGCCAGGATGGGATCAAAGCAGGGTTTGCCAAACATCTTTTTCCCGGTGTTGATATGAACGCGCTTCTCGAAACGAACATTGACGAGGTATTCGAGGATTATCGATGACAGATGCACTTTTGGATACGCATACTCTGGTCTGGTTTGCGTGGAATATGCCGGAACTGCCGCCGTATGCCAAGTCTGTATTAGAAGACCCGCAAACGCTCGTCAAAGTCAGCATTGCCTCGTTCTGGGAGATCGGCATCAAGGCTGGCCTCGGTAAATGGGATCTTCCCGGCGACGTTCTCGCCCTGCAAACATTGGTTGAAGCCCAGGGAATCGAGATTGTCCCCATCACTGTGCAGGCAATCCATCTCATCACTCAAATGCCACAGCATCACAAAGATCCCTTTGATCGTATTATTGCCGCAACGGCGCTGACTTCGGGCAGCCTGCTCTTCAGCGCCGATGCAATCTTTGATGCTTACAGTGTGCCGCGTCGCTGGGCTTAACTTATCACGCTTCGACTTCTTGTTTGAGCTTTTCAGCTTGGTCGGCGCTGACGAGCGTATCAATGATGTGCTGGATTTCGCCGCTCAAAATCGTCGGCAGGTTATGCACGGTCAGGCCGATGCGGTGGTCGGTCAGGCGGTCCTGCGGGAAGTTGTAAGTGCGGATCTTCGACTCGCGGCCCCCGCTGCCGATGAGCGACCGGCGCGTGCCGCCGGCGTTCTCATTCTGCTTCTGCATTTCAATGTCGTACAAACGCGCTTTGAGAACGCGAATGGCCTTTTCGTAGTTCTGAAGCTGGGAGCGCTGGTCCTGGCAGGCCACGACAATCCCGGTCGGCTTGTGAATGAGCCGCACGGCGGTCATGTTCTTTTGGACGTTCTGGCCGCCCGCGCCCTGGGACAGCGTGTACTGCTTTTCGATGTCTTTTTCTTCGTTGATTTCGATCTCGACATCTTCGGCTTCGGGCATGACAATCACGGTCGCGCTGCTCGTGTGCAGCCGCCCGGAGGCTTCGGTGGCGGGAACGCGCTGGACTCGGTGAACGCCGGACTCAAACTTCAGGGCCGAATATGCGCCCTCGCCGTGGATTTCGACCACCGCTTCTTTGTAGCCGCCGTTGCCGGTCTCCGACGAGTTGATCAAATCCACTTTCCAGCCGCGCTTTTCGGCATAGCGCAGGTACATCCGCAGCAGCTCGCCGGCAAACAGGGCTGCCTCGTCGCCGCCTTCCGCGCCGCGCACTTCCAGAATGACATCTTTTTCGTCGTTTGGGTCTTTCGGCAGCAGCATGACTTTCAGGTCCTGCTCTAGCGTTGCCCGCTGGGTCTTGAGATCGTCAAACTCGGTCTGCGCCATGTCCCGTAGGTCGTCGTCTAACGAGCCGCGCAGCATTTCCTCTGTTTCGCCAAGCTGACGCAGGACTTCTTTGTGCTGGCGGTACGCAGCGATAATTTCAGTCAAATCACTGTACTGCTTATGCACCCGCCGGTACTCGTCCATGTCGCCGACCAGATCGGGGTCGGCCATGCGGCGCTCTAATTCTTCGTACAATTCTTCAACTTCGGCTAATTTCTCAAACATAGCGTGTTCTTCTTTGTTTTCTTGTGCGGCTCATTGGGTTGTGCGCCCTCGGAACCATGCCATGAATGGCACGGCTACACGGCGCGGACGCCACGAAGTACCGCTTCGCGGCACTGGAAACGGATTGATTTTCTTTGTAGTCTGCTCTTAACCCCGCGAAGCGGCGTTTTGTGGCGTCCGCGCCGTATAGCCGTGCGTTTCAACGCATGGTTTTCTCTGGCGGCATGAACGGCTCGGCAATCCGCCATGCCTTTTGCATCGTAACCGCCGCCTTTGCTAGTCCATCCGTGCTCTCTTGCAACGCCTGAGCTAACTGCGCCCGACCCCGTGCTTTGTCTTTTTCGCCGTCGCGCTCGATTTTCGCCGACAGCAGTTCCAAAAGTTCGGCAAGAGCATCGTATCGCAAATTGCTGATGTCTTCAGCGAGTTCCGTCAGAGTTCCAGTGTAGTTTTGTACAGTACTATAATGGATCATGCAATCACCGGCTCCGGTTCTTCGCCGCGCTTGGTCACAGCGACCAATCCCGTGCCGGCGTGTTCTTCCTTCCAAACGGCATCTAAAGAGGCGATGGCGACTTCGAGCTGGGAGTCGTCGGGAACGCGCGTAGTCAGGTACTGGGTCCAAAGGCCGGGGGCGATAAGGGCCTGCGCCCAAGCTTTGTCGCGGTTGCCGCCCGCCCATTTCAGGATCTCATAGGCGACGCCGGCGACAACCGGCAGGAGCAGCAGGCGAAAGAAAACGGTCTCTAAGACGGGCAGGATGCCTTCGGAGAGGGCGTGGCGCGGGACAACCGAGAAAACGACAATGGATGTGATGAGGACAATAAAGATAAAGTTCGTGCCGCAGCGCGGGTGGATGCGGCTGGACGCGCGGGCGTTCTCGACGGTCATGGAAGCGCCGCGCTCCAAAGTATTGATCGCTTGATGCTCCGCACCGTGGTATTGAAAGACGCGCTGGATATGGGCCATCTGCGAAATGGCGGCGATGTAAAGAAAGAAAAATGACAGGCGGATGCCGCCTTCGGTCAGATTAGACAAGAGCCGTCCGTGATGCGGCAGGAACTTGTCGGTTGCGAGCGCAGGCAGCACCCAGAACAAGCTGAAACCGAGGGCGAGAGACAGCACGGTGGTCGCACCGATCGCGATGCCGTTGATGGTGCCGTTCGCGGCTGCCGGGGCAGGATCGTCTGTGGCCGGCCTCGGCGGCCAAGTTCCAGCCACTGGGATACCCTCTCCCATTGCCATACCAGCCGCGCCTGCCGAGGCCGCTTCGGACTTCGCAAACTCATCGGTGGCCTGGACATTCGCAGCGTAGGTCAGCGCTTTGATGCCGAGCGCCATGGCGTCTACAAGCGCCAAAGAACCGCGCAGAAACGGCTTATTTAGCCACTGGAAGCCCTTGATGTGCTTCTCGACAGGCTCCAGTTGAATGACGATTTGCTGGTCGGACAAGCGGCGGCAGGCAACGGCGAAGAAGCGCGGAGAGCGCATCATCACGCCTTCAACAACGGCCTGGCCTCCGTACTGCGTGCGCTCGTCCATAGGTGCGTGTGCTGCGGGCATAAGCGTGTACCTCCGGCACAAAAACAGCCCCCTTTCTGCAAGCGTCTTCCTGGAGAAGACGTGCGGAAAGGGGACTGCGGGACTGCTATTTCTTCATGCCGTACTTGGACAGGAACTTGTCCACGCGGCCTGCGCTGTCGAGCAGCTTCTGCTTGCCGGTGTAGAACGGGTGGCAGTTGCCGCAGATTTCCGTGGTCAGCTTTTCGCCGCCCGTGGACTTGGTCTGGTAGACATGGCCGCAAGAGCCGCAGGTGATGGTGGCGTCGTGGTAATTCGGATGGATGCCGGTTTTCATGGTGATTTTCTTTCTGTGCCGTGGGAACACCCAGCGGCGGGCCGAGTAACGCCGGCCAGCGTGCATTGTTTTCGGCTGTTAAGCCGGGTAACTTCGCAGTATACTTCATAAACACCCAATCGCGCAAGGGCGTTCCACGCGAAGAACCCGCAAAGAGCCACGGAATAAATTCCGAGGCTCGCATGAAACAGTGTCGCGGCGACACAAGACGAGAAGCAAGTGCCTATTGCGTTGTTCGTATTCCGTCGCCGCGACGGTGTTTTCTCCAGCCTCGCATTTCAATGCGTGGCTCTTGCCACTGCGACGCTTCCGCACGGAATCTGGGTATATCTTTGCACTATGAATGTTGTTGACAATGCCCGACAGACGGTGCAGCACGCGAACCAGACCCAGCCCGCGCCGCAGATTATCCTCCGCCACACCGTCATTGGTGTGATCCTGAGCATCGTGTTCACAGTGGTCTTTGCCGAGCTGTTTGACTTTGTGCAGGACCACGGCAAGACCATCACGCCGTTTGACCGCAGCATTTTGTATTTCATGTACCATCACCGAGCGCACTGGCTGACCCAGACCGCCAAAGTGCTGGCGCGTATGGGTTCGCCGCCGGTGATTGCCGGGTTGGCGCTGGTAGCGGCGATTGTCGGCATCTTCTGGCATAAAGTTCGCGGAGCCGTCTGGACGCTGCCGATTGCGATCATCGGGGCGGGCGTGATCATTCAGGGTGTCAAGCTGTTCATCAAGCGGCCCCGGCCGTCGTTTTTCGCGCCGTTGCTGCATGAGTCGGGCTTTTCGTTTCCGTCGGGCCATTCGCTGATTGCGATGGTGGTGTACGGTCTGCTCGGCTACTTTGCGCTGCATCTTTGCCGAAACGCCGGGGCGCGTCTTGCCGTTCGCATTCTGACGGTGCTGATTATCGTGTCTATCGGCGTCTCGCGGGTCTATGTCGGGGTGCATTATCCGACCGACGTTTTGGCAGGCTGGATCGCCGGCATTCCGTGGCTGATCGCCTGCCTCGGCCTGCATGAAGTGCTGGCCCGCCGCTGGCCGTCATCGGGCGAGCCAGTCTTGGCCCCACAGGCGAAAGGCGCAGGCGAGACCCATTCGGCTGCCGGGGCAGCCAAGACGGTGCTGCGGGGGTAAACCCCTCCTGCCAAGAACCCCTCCCGCTCGTTCCTCGCTCCCTCCCCTGTTAGGGAAGGGCCGGAGAGAGTACAGGATTATCCGCGTAGGGGTGCTGTTTGCCGCGCCTTCTTGTCCTGGGTCTTCTTTGCCCTTCCCTAACAGGGGAGGGAGCGAGGAACGAGCGGGAGGGGTTCTTACCCCCTAGACATTCGGCGCCACTTTTGTTATAATAAGTGCAACTGATTATGGCTGACTCTGATAAAACTCAAATACTCGGTGATTCGGCTGCCGACGACTCGGCGCAGGCGGACCCGAACCGAACACGCATGACGGCATCTGCTGACCCGAACAAAACACGGATGTCGGAGCCGGGCGACCCGAACAAGACCCGCATGAGCACGGCCCCAGCAGGTTTAGCGGCAGGCGCGGCCCCTAGAGCGGTGGCTTTAATGGCTGTTCCCGGCAACGCTTACGCGCCGGCAGCCGGCCTGGTCCGCGAGCATTTCTTGTA
>CAXUNT010000067.1:24234-25546 GCA_964252595.1 uncultured Armatimonadales bacterium | reverse complement strand
GTCTAGTTGTGGACAATCCTAACAACCATTGAATGGAGCCATGAGAAATATCAAGGAATTACAACTGCAATGGCCTGGACTGGCCTTCAATGCCGCAGATGTACAGGCTTTAGAAGCGCATTTTTCCGTATCCTTGCCGTCGGATTATTTAGAACTCCTTTCGGCGGTGAATGGTGGCGGGCCAAGGTTAGACTGCTATGACTATGTCCACGAAGATGGAGAGCAGGGTCAAATAATCATCGGGGAGCTATATTATGTGACCACAGATCACGAGGATATAGGCGGTATATGGAAAATGACGCAGTGGCTCCAAGATTATCTTGCGATTGTCGGGAGGGATATAAAGAATGTCGTTGCCATAGCACGAGATGGCAGTATCAACCCAATTTATCTGAAGATGTCCGAGATACCTCCCAGTGTTCACATCCTTTACTTAGATGATCAAATGCTTGACTACAAGATCGCGGACAGCTTTGAGCAGTTCATTGATGGGCTAACTCAATGGCAGGAGTAGTCAAGTAACCTGATAAATTGCGGGACAGCAGGGACAGGGAATAGGCTGATGTGCCTCACGGGCGGCGGCAAGCCAGGCATCCTTTGCCCGCAGGACTTCTTGCAGCGCGTCGCTGGGCGTCTCGCCGAAAGCTGAACAAAACTTCAGGTCGGGAATGTCCGCGATATAACCGCCGTCATCTTTGCTGTAAAACACGTTGATATGGTAGTCTTGCATGATTGATTCCTAATTCAGAGGGCGAACACTAGGTTCGCACCTTACACTTAGTTAGCGTTTTGTGAGGCGTCGCCGGTATATCAACCCATAAATGACGATGCTTAAGCAAAAAAGCGCTATCAGCCCACTGAACACCCAAACCATTACAGAAATTGTCCACAACCAGGGATTGATTTTCGCTAAATAATGATCAATCAGCAAAACCTCTAAAGAAAGCAGAACGGCATATGAACACAGCACAAGCGGATTTTGCCAGTAGAAAAATCCCTCTGAGTGAAGTTGTTTGAGTTTATTGAACAACGCAGCTTAATGACCCATAACGGCGAATTTTGTATTCGTCACTCTACTTCTATTTGTCTTCGTATCATACCCTTTTTAATACGCCCCACTGGCACAGCTATACAACCCTCCTCATAATTTGCTATAATTGACACTAGATGCGGCTGAAACGATTGCAATTACAGGGGTTTAAGACGTTCGCGGAGCGGACGGAGATTGAGTTCGCCCCAGGGGTCACGGCGATTGTCGGGCCGAACGGGTCGGGCAAGTCCAATCTCGGCGATGCGGTGCTGTGGGTGCTGG
>CAXUNT010000067.1:23547-24224 GCA_964252595.1 uncultured Armatimonadales bacterium | reverse complement strand
CTTCAAGACACCTGATGGTGTGAAAATCCAGGAGCTTGCTCTGGGTGCTGGGCGAGCAGAAGGCGTCGGCTCTGCGCGGGGCGAAGGCGTCCGACGTGATCTTTTCCGGGAGCGACGGGCGGCGGGCGGCGGGCATGGCGGAAGTGTCGCTGACGGTGGACAACTCGGACGGCGGGCTGCCATTGGAGTTCGGGGAAGTGACGGTGACGCGGCGGGCGTACCGGACGGGCGAAGGTGAGTATTTTCTCAATAAGACGCCGTGCCGTCTCAAAGACATTTATGAACTATTTTTAGACACGGGGGTCGGGCGCGAGTCGTATTCGCTGGTCAATCAAGGCCAGATTGACGCCGTGCTGTCGGTGAACGCCGAAGACCGGCGGGGATTGTTTGAGGAAGCGGCAGGGATCAAAAAGTACCGGGTCAAAAAGCGGGAAGCATTGCGGAAGCTGGATGCGACCGAAACCAATCTGCTGCGAGTGCGGGACATTCAAAGCGAGATCGTCGGGCGAGTCGAGCCGCTGCGGCGACAGGCGGAGCGGGCCGAAAAGCATCAATCACTCAAAGACCGGCTCAAAGTGTGGGAAAGCAGCCTGCTGATTCGGGACTTACGGTTTAGCGAGGGCCAGCTTCAAACGGCGCGTCAGGCCCGCGAAGAACAGCAGGCGGCGGCCCTGCGT
>CAXUNT010000067.1:0-23537 GCA_964252595.1 uncultured Armatimonadales bacterium | reverse complement strand
GGGGCGGGCTTTAGCCGGGCAGCGGGCCGAGGGCCGGACGCAGTCGCAGCGGCTTTTGGCGGAGGAATTGGAAGAGCTTGGCGAGCGGCAGGAGCGGCTGGGGCGGCAGATCGGCGATCTGGAACAAGAGCTTGCGGACACGCGCACGGCGGAAGCGGCCCTGCGGCGGGAAGTGCAAACGCGGCAAGCAGTGGTACAGACGCTGGCGGAGCGCATCGCGGCGCTCACCCGGCAGGCGGAGCGGCGGCGGGCGGAGAGTTTGACCCTGGCGCGTCAGCAGGCATCGCGTGAGGCCGACGCCGCGCGGGCAGGAGCGCGGGTCGCAGAGCTGGAAGCAGGACTGCCAAACATCGCGGCGGAGTCGGCGCGGCTGGCGGCGGCGGCGGCTGACGCAGGGGCCGAGCTAGCAGCGGCGCGGGATGCCGCTGGCATGGCAAAAGCGGCGCTGGCGTCTGCCGAGGCGGCGGTCACGGCCGCGCTCGGCAAGCGGGACACGGCGCGGGCGGCGGTGCAAACAGCGGCGGCGAAGTTCAGCGCGGCGCAGTCAGCGGCAGTCGCGCTGTCCACGCGCCTCCGCACGCTGCAAGAGCTGGAAGACGCGCAGGAAGGCTATTTCCAGGGCGTCAAAGCTGTCTTTGACGCGAAGAAGCGTGGGACGCTTAACGGCGAGTTTACGGTCGTCGCCGACTCTTTCCAGACGCCGGCAGGCTTTGAAGTGGCGCTGGAAACCGCGCTTGCGGCCAGTTTGCAGGACATCATCACGGACACGGAAGACGCGGCGAAAGCGGCGATTGCGTTTCTGCACGAACACCGGGCTGGACGGGCGACGTTTCTGCCGCTGAACCGAATGCGTCCGGGCCGGGACAGCCTGGACATCGGGCCAGCGCGGGGACTAAGCGGCGTCCTCGGCGCAGCGCTGGACATCGTCATGTTTGACCCGAAATTCCGCCCGGCGCTGGAAGTGCTGCTGGGGCGGGTGTTCGTCTGCGAAACGTTGGACGACGCGCTTCGAGCTTCGACTATTGCGCGAGGCTGGAACCGGATTGTCACCCGCACCGGCGAGATTGTCCTGCCCACCGGGGCATTGTCCGGCGGGCGGCAGTCGGGGCGCACGGCGAACATTTTAGGCCGCAAGACGGAAATCGCGGCGGGGCAAGCCGAGCTGCGGGCGAAAGAGCGGGCGCTGGAGTCGGGCCGAACCGAGCTTGAAGCCGCCGAAGCCAGCCGGGAAGTGGCCGAGCGGGACTTGTCGGACGCGCAGGCGAAGAAGCAGTCGGCAGCGGCGGCGAAGACCGACAGCGAGCGCCGAGCTGAGCGAGTGGTTCAAGAAGCGCGGCGGGCGGAAGACGCCCACGCGCAAAGTCTTCGGCGCGGCGAGTCGGCGGACGCGACGCTGGCGCAGGCGCGGGAACACGCGGCCCGGACGCAGAACGCTTTGGCATCGGGCGCGACCGAGACGACGGGGGCCGATGAAACGCAGGCCGCCGAAGCCGAGCAGCTTGCGCTTTTCGCTGTTGAGCGCGACGGCCTGCAAGCGGAGCTCACCTTGGTCCGCATCAGCCTTGCCACCGAAAGCGAGAAGACCGGCAGTTTAGACCGCGCTCTGCGAAGCGTTCGCGGGGATTTAGGAGCGCTCACGGCGTCGGAAGAGCGCAAGTCTCAGCAGTTGTCTGCTGGGGCGGAAGAATTAGCCGCCCTGACGGCGCAGGCCGAGGCGCGGGAGCAGGAGGGGATCGAAGCCCGCGCGGCCCGCGCCGCCGCCCAAGCGGCTTTGGAGGCGCAGACGGCAGCGCGTCAGGCGCTGCTGCAAGAGTCGTATGCCGCAAACGCCCAAATGCGCTCGCTCGGCGAAGCGCGGGCCAAAGCGCTGGACGAGGCCCGCAAGAACGAAGTGCAGGAAGCCCGGCTCGGAGCGCAGCGGGACACCCTGGCCGGGCGGCTGTGGGACGAGTATGAAGTCCCGCTGGAAGACGCGCTGAGGCTGCCCGAAGACCCGGAAGTTCCCGACGGCACGCCGGCGGAAGTCGCCCGCCTGCGCCGGGAATTGCGGCTTCTGGGCGACGTCAACCCAGCGGCGATTGCTGAGTACGATGAAGTCCGCGAGCGGCACGAGTTTCTCTTGACCCAAGCGGCGGATCTGGAAGAGTCCCGCGCCAAAATACTTGCGGCGATTGCAGAAATAGATGAAGGCACGCGTGAAGTCTTCTTGGAAACGTTCCGTGCTGTCGCCGCAGCCTTCGAGACGATCTGGACGCGCTTGTTCGGCGGCGGCAAGACCGAGATTGTCTTGACCACGCCGAATGACATCTTAGAAACCGGTGTAGACATTCTGGTCCAGCCCCCTGGCAAGAAGCGCCAGAACCTCGCGCTGCTGTCCGGCGGCGAACGCGCCCTCACCGCCGCCGCCTTGCTGTTTGCGTTCCTCTACGTCAAGCCCAGCCCCTTCTGCGTTTTGGACGAAGTGGACGCGCCCCTCGACGGCGCAAATGTCGAGCGGTTCGCCGATCTCCTGCGCGAGTTCGGGCTAAAAACGCAGATGATCGTCATCACCCACAATCCGACCACGATGGAAGCCGCCCCCGTCTGGTACGGCGTCACCATGTCGTCGCCCGGCATTTCGCGGGTGCTGGGAATGCAGGTGCCGACAGCGAGTGAGGCATCTGCATTTTAGGCGTCTGCATTGGGTTCTTTGAAGACACGCCGGGCGTCACGCGAGCCATGCAGGACACGGATAATCAAAACGCCATCTGGAAGGGAACGGTAGAAAATGACGTACTTCCCTTCCTGGATGCTGCGGAGGCCCGGCGCGAGTTCTTCGCGGGCGCGTCCCATGCCGGGATGATCGGCGAGACGCCCGAACTGCTCATGGACGGCGTCAATAAAGCGCTCGGCAGTCTCAATGCTGCCCTGCCGGGCGAGGTACAGCGAAATCTCAAACGAGTCGGCGTCGGCTCGATCCGTGAGCTGATAGCGATCCTCCATGCTGTTTATCCTTTCGCCAATTCCTGCCGGACACGCGCTTTCAAGCCTTCCGCGTCAAAAACTTTGGCCTGCCCAGTTTCCGCCTGCTCCATGCCGGCCGCAATCTCACTTTTCAGCTCTTCAAAGCGGGCTTCGTCCTGTTCCAGCAAAAGCAGCCCTTCATAAACAACGTCAACGGGCGACCCGAAAAGGCCGCTCTGAACTTTGCTTTGAACCAAATGTTCCATTTCCGGCGTCAGCGTAATCGTCATCCGTGTTTCCTCCAGCTTCGGCAATGTTTTCGTTCTTCTATCTTACCTCAAAGATTCACTTCCCCACGCCCCCCAAAAAGCTTTTCTAACCTCTTGACATCCGTGCAGAAAATACGTTCCATATTTTCTGCGGCGTCCTTCTGCACTCCTCGCCGTGCTGTTCTACCCTGTTATACCCGGCTCACTTTGCAGTACCGAGTCGTTTTCCATCGTTCTCATGCACGACTTCACGAAAGGGTACTTTCTTATGTTTCCTTTGCACAAAGCCAGCCTCGCGCTGGCATTTTTCTCCCTGCTTGGACTGGCTGCAAACAATCCGGCAACGGCTCAAATCAGCGGCTTCGGCAATGGCAGCGGCTTCACGCTGAACACTAATGGCAATGGTTCACCCTCTATCAGCGGCGGAACCTTCCAGGTGACTACCAACGCAGGCAATGAAGCGGCCAGCGCTTACTATGACACCAAGCAGAAGATCACCAGCTTCACAGCCGACTTTACTTTAACATCTATAGCGGTAACGGCGGCAGCGGCGTCAGCTTTGTTACCGATAGCGCTGAGCCAAATGGTATAAGTTACAATAGCACTGGGACAGTGAACCTGGATGCCTCCAGTCCGGTTAACGTCTTTGTGAGCTACGATGGGACAACCCTGACCGAAGATTTGACGCAGGGGAGCAGCAGCTTCAGCCAGTCCTACGCGGCGAACCTCACTTCTGTTTTGGAAAGCAGCACCGCTTACGTCGGCTTCACCGGCGGGGACGGAGCAGCGACTTCCACCCAAAATATCAGCAAATTTACATTCACTCCGGCCGCCGTTCCCGAAGCCTCGTCGGTCGTTTCGCTGGGCCTGCTGCTGGCGCTCGGCCTGGGCGGGATAGCAGTGAGCGTGCGGCGGAAGACGTGGGCTGCTCAGTAACGAGGCAGAAAAGCCCCGGCCTCTGAGTGAGGCTGGGGCTGTTTTGCTAGAGGGACTCAGAGGCTGGGGCTGTTTTGTTTCTGGAGTGGAACAAATCGCGTTGCGCTGACGTTTACGCCCCATGAACATCTACGCAGCACGCTTAGAACTGATCCCGGCGACGGCGGAACTGCTTCGGCTGGAAGACAGCCATCTGCCGGCATTAAGCTCTCATCTAAACGCGGCTATCCCGTTGGACCGTCCCCAGAAGACGACGAGGGCATCTCTGCCGTCACCTAGCCGTGTGCCTAGCCTCTTCGGCTATTCCTCCTGATTTGCCGTGCGCCGGACGCCGCGCAGTACCTGGGTGACGAGTTCCTCCCCGTAGTGTTCAGTCAGCGGTGCCTGCCGCATCAGCAGCCGGAAATAAATCGGCCCGAAAATCGCGTCGATCAATAATTCCGGGTCCGTCTCGCCCCCAAATTCCCCGCTTGCCTTTCCTCGCTCTACATCGGCCACGGTCGCGGCCCGGCGGTGGCTGATATGCTGCTTGTAAAGCTCCTGTAGGACTTCCGGCTCACTTTGCCCTTCGGCAATTAAGTCCGCCATCACCTTGCCGAACAAGCCGTTGAACTGCCCAATCAGATGCCGCACTTTGCTTCGAATGGCCTGCTCCACCGTCCCGGTCTCCAGCGGGTCCGGCTCGCCGGCAATTCTCTCGTGGAACATGGCGAAGATCAGGGCGGCTTTCGAAGGCCACCACTTGTAGAGTGTCGGTCTGCCGACTTTTGCCCGCTTGGCGATTTCGTCTAAGGCCAGGCCACGGACGGATTTTTCCTGGAGCAGATCATAGACCGCGTCCATGATGGCGGCGTGTGAGTGCGCTGTTTCCCCATAAGGCCGGCCACGCCGAGCGGTCCCGGCTGCAACTTTAGGCATCCAAATCTCCTCTCGAAAAATTAATTATACAGTATGTAAATTAATTGACAACCGGCTCATCTATATATTATAATACACATTGTAATATAAATATCGTAAGGAGTACGAATATGCAGACCGATACCCAACAAAAGACCGTTGAAGACACGGCATGGTCGGTGTTTCACCCAATCAGCGCCGAGGATGCGGCAGCCGCCGCCGCGATGCGGGCAATCATCGAGCCGCACAAGGGGCTGATGCAAGGCACCGCCGCCCGGCAGCCGTTTGACGCCATCATGGAGCATGTTCCGGCCCCGGCCGACGTGACTTACGAGCCGGACACTGTCGGCGGTGTGCCGGGGTGGTGGTGCCGCCCTGCGACGCCTCTGCCGAATGCCGCCATTCTTTATCTCCACGGCGGCTGGTACGTTTGGGGATCGGCTCAGGCGTACCGGCATCTCGCCGGCCATGTTGCCGCGCGGGCCGGAGCGCCCGCGTTTGTCGCCGATTACCGGCTGGCTCCTGAGCACCCGTTCCCGGCGGCTCTGCTCGACGCGCAGGCATGCTGGCAAGGACTGGCGGAGCGTGGACTGCGGCGGAGCGCCATCGCCGGGGATTCGGCAGGCGGCGGTTTAGGTCTAGCGCTGCTGCCGTTTGCCGCCGCGCAGGCCACCTCCGGCGGCGTGGTCCCAGCGGGGCTGGCGGCTCTGTCCCCGCTCACCGATCTGGCGCTCACCGGACGCAGCTTGGAAACTCGTGCGGCGGCGGACCCCTATTTCACTTTGTCTCAGGCTGCCGGGCTGGTTCACATCTATCTAGGGGACCATGACGCGAAAGACCCCCGTGCTTCGCCTCTCTATGGCGACTTGGCTGGGCTGCCGCCGATGAGAATCCATGTCGGCGAAGACGAGCTGCTGCTGGACGATTCCCGCCGTTATGCAGAGCGTGCTGCCGCCGCTGGCGTAGACGCGCGGGTGGACATGTGGCAGGGGATGGCGCACGTCTTCCCCTCCAGCGTCGGCCGGCTAAAGGCGGCGGACCAGGCTCTGAGCGCAATTGGGACATTTCTGGCTGAGACGCTGGCGGCGCATTAACACCTGCGATTATACCGCGCCGCGAATGAGTTTTTTGAGCAGGAACAGAAATGGGAACAAACTGCGCCGTGCTGACGCTTAGGGCAGCATGAGATTGCAAACCACACGCTTAGAGCTGATCCCGGCGACGGCGGAGTTGCTGCGGCTGGAAGACAGCAGCCCCTTGGCGCTGGCGACGCCGCTCAACGCGAGCATTCCCGCTGACTGGCCGCCGGAGGAAGTTCGGGATGTGCTGGGGTTCTTCGCGGACCAAATGGATGCGGGCACGACTGGGGACGGCTGGGGCGTCTACTACTGGGTGACGCTCGGCGAGACCGACGCGCCGCGTACACTGGTCGGCAGCGGCGGGTTTAAGAGCAGGCCAAACGACAGCCAAGTGGAAATCGGTTACGGAATGCTGACGCTGTTTCAAGGCCAGGGCTATGCAACCGAAGCCGTGTCAGCGCTGACGGCGTGGGCGCTGTCTCAGCCGGAAGTCTCGGTGGTTGTAGCCGATGCCCTGCCGGAAAACAGGGCCTCGGTGCGGGTGCTGGAAAAAGCGGGCTTTGCCGAAGCCGGGCCAGGCGAGGAAGAAGGGACGCAGCGGTTTAAATGCACCGTGTCCCCCGCGAAAACTTTTCAGCGATAAGCAGCGTTGATCGGGCCGTAGTCCGGTGTTCGGTAGCGCGGCTCCGTCGGCTGGAAATCGTAGTGGTCCACGCCGAGGCCGCGCAGAACGGCGGCTTCAATCGGAGAATAATCGCCGTCGGGACGATTGAGATTCATCGGCGCGTTCAGCTCATAACAAAGATTTGTGATGACGCGGGGGCGCTTCAGGACGTTCTGGCCGACCGCGTGGAGCAGGTACGGATGCAGAAGATAAACATCTCCGGCGTCGCCGGTCGCTTCCCGAAAATCTTTGCACTCGGCCAGCAGAGTTTTGGTGTCAAATTCGTCGGGCAGGACCCCTTCCGGGTGATCTGCGAGAAAACGGGCGACGACGGGAACCGAGTCGGCGGCAATAAATGTCGCGCCGCCCTGCGGCAGAACGTCGGTGAACAGCGGAATCCCCAGAAGGCCCTGTTCCGGGCTGTCTAAAAAGTGCCGGAAGTGCCAGCCGTCTTTGTGCCAGCCGCGCGACGCCGCCGACGGCGGCTGAAACGGCTGATCCGCGCCCTGTGTGAAGTTCATGGCGAACAAATTGATTGTCGGCGTGTTCTTGACACGCTCCGGGCCGCCCATGAGATCAGCCGAGGCTTCCCAAGCCACCGGCGAAAACTCTTCCAATTTTTCCTGGTGATGCAGATCCATCCGCTCGTAAGGCTTACGCCAGGTTTGGGGATCGTCTACATCGTAGCCTGCGCGGGCACACTCTTCGCGCACCCACTTCAAAGACTGCTCGCGTGGAAACGCCCCTTTAATGACGAGATAGCCTTCGGCGAGAAACTGCTCGCGCTGCTCCGGTGTCAGCATAATCATTCTCCTTCCAACAGTTGCAAGACAATTTCGGCATGGCACCCTGCTTTTCCTGCCGAAACTTCTTCGGGCGTGCAAAAACTAATGCCCCGCGCCGGCGGCTTTTGACGCATCCCCTTTCTTCAAAAAGAAGACCAGCGGCAGGACCAGCACGAAGACGGTCCCCGATACCAGAAACGCAGTCTCATACGCGATTACCAGCGACTGGGTTTGGACTAGGCCATCAATCGTGTGCAGAGCCGCTGACTGGGCGGCCGCGAGGCCATAGCCTTGCCCGACGAAGGCGTGGGTGAGGCCGGCCTGACGCTCCGAGAACGCTGGTTGCGACGAGGTCAAATGCGCGACAATTCCTGCCCGCGCGGTGACTGCCGCGTTTGTCACCCAGGTATTCAGCACGGCGATTCCGACAGAGCCGCCGACCTGCCGACCTAAATTGAGCAGGGAGGAGCCGGTCGCGATCTGCGGGCCTTTCAGGCCCGCGAACGCCGTCAGCGTCAGCGGGATAAACAGGCAGCCGATCCCGAAGCCTGCGGTCATCAGCGCCAGGCGGCAGTCCGGGATGCCGCTGGCGGCGGTCAAATGCCCTAAAAGCCAGAGGCCGACTGCCCCGACTGCAAGGCCGGTAAAGATCACGGGGCGCGGGTCGGCCCCTTTTTCCATGACCGTAGAGCTGACACCGACCGACACGGCGATCACCAGACCCTGCGGCAGCAAAACCAGGCCCGTTTCTGTCGGCGAAAAGCCGAGAATGTTCTGCGCGAACTGCGGAAACAAAAACAGCATTCCGTACAGCGCGAACCCTTGCGCGAAGGCCAGCGCGACACTTGCGGCCAGCCCTTTGTCTCGGTAAACACACAAATCCAGGACCGGGTGAACATTTCCCCGACGCAGTTCCCAGGCCAGAAACAGCAGAAGGCCGACCCCCGCAACTACGCTTAAGAATTTAATCAGCGGGCTGTCAAACCAGTCCAGGCGCTTGCCTTCTTCTAAAACGTACTGGTGCGCCCCCAAGCCAATCGCCAGAAGGCCGATGCCGATGCCGTCAATCGGGCTGCGGCGTGCCGCTTCCCTGCCGGGCGTTTCCGTATCCTGTAGAAACAGGCCGACCAAGCAGAGCGCCGCGACGCCGATGGGGATATTGATAAAAAAGCACCAGTTCCACGAGAAATTGTCGGTCAGCCAGCCGCCGATCAGGGGGCCAATCGCCGGGCCGACTCCTAACCCCAGCCCAAAAAATCCCTGCACCATGCTCTGCTGATGAGCCGGAAAAATCTCGGTCAGCGTCGCCTGTGCCGTGGAAATCAGCGCCGCGCCCGCGCCGCCCTGCAAAATGCGCCAAAGCACGATCTCCATCAAGCTGTGCGAAAGGCCGCACAGGAAGCTCGCGAAAACGAACACGGCAATCGAGCCGGTCAGGTAGCGCTTGCGCCCGATTCGCATGGACAGCCAGGCGGTCATGGGAAGCACGACAACATTGGACAGAATATAGCCGGTAGAGACCCAGGCGATCTCGTCAGGGGTTGCGCCAAAGTTGCCGGACATGCGCGGCAGGGCGACATTGACAATGGTGGTGTCCATGACCTCTAAAACCGCCGACGTGATCAGCCCGATCAGAATGATCCAGCGATACTGATGAAAGGATGCCGCCCGGCTTTCAAGGGCGGGCGGCGGTTCGGGGAGCCGTTCGGAACGGCGGTTTCTTTCAGGAAGCGTGATTGCCACAAGCGGGTCCATTCTTTTGTAACAGTTCGGTACGGGAAGCGCCGGTCTCCGAAGCCACGTTTTGTTCCAGTGCTTTTAAGACCTGCTGCGCTTGACGATAGCGCCGCTCAAGCTCTTCCAGTTCTTGAAGACCCAGCAGTTCCGGCGTGTTCTCCGGACCGCTTGGGCCGGGCCAAAGGCGGTCAAAAAAAGCCGCCAGCGCCGTCTGTGCTTCCTGCATTTCCTGCAATGGCATAATTATCTCACGAACTTTCTGCGGGCTGCGTTGGCTGAATGGTCAACCAATTTAAAATTGAATTTTTAGCCCATCAACATGGGCAGTTGCCTGACCCAGTCATTTTTCTGCTGCGGAAACTTGACCGGTTTCTGCTGCGGAAACTTGACCGGTTTCTGCTGCGGAAACTTGACCGGCAGGCGCTTTCTTCTTTGGGTGGAAGGCTGCCGGCCCGACCATGGTCTCAAATAAATATCCGGCCGCCAGCGACCGATGAGGCCGCCAGCGCTCGCCAAGGGCTTCGACTTCTTTTTCGGTAGGCATCTCGGAAAAGCCGTAAGCCCGCTGAACCGCTTTTCGCAAAACCAAATCTCCTGCAACCAGCACATCGGCCCAGCCGAAGGCAATAAGCAGCGCCCCGTCCGCGGTCCAGGGGCCGATGCCCTTAAACGCAGTCAGGCTGGCCCGTGCCTCATCGTGAGACAGGCCGGCGATCTTGTCGAGCTGCCCCGCCGCCGCACGCCTGGCGAGGTCGCGAACATACTCGGCTTTACGAGCCGACAGCCCAATCCGGCGCAGGTCTTCAGCAGGAACCTGTGCGAGTCGGTCCGGGGCGGGACGCCCGCCGGGAAACAGCGCCCGCAGGCGGGCATGAATGGCGTTGGCGGCGGAAACCGAGATTTGCTGGCCGACGATTTGATACAAGAGGGCCTCAAAAAGACCCTCCACCGGAAGTGCCCCGCGCCAAGCGTCAAGGTCCAGGCTGGGGTTGGCGTCAATCAAGCCGCGCAGGACCGGGTCGGCGGCACGCAGCGCTTCACGGGCCAGGTCAAGCGCCCGCCGCGTCTGCTCAGGTTCCGGGCTGCTCGTCATTTCAGCGGCTCTCCAGGGAGCCGGAGCGCAGACCTTCGCCGGCTTTCACGAGCGCCTGGCCCAGACGTTCCAGCGCGTCCTTGCTGCTTTCAGCGTGCGCGGCGGCACGCTCAGTGGACTCGCCGAGATGAACCAGCAGGCCGGCGATGGCGCTGCCGTCCAGCGTGTCGCTTTCCAGATGCCGCCGCAGTTTGCCGAGGTTTTCCCCGATGGTTTTCGCCCCGTAAAACTCGGCTTTTTCCATGTCGGCTTCCCACTGACTGATAACTTCTGCGCCCTTCTTGGCGGCAGCCCCGTTCAGATGGCCTTGCAGCACGCGAAGGGTTGAATCGATTTTCGTTGTCATTCTGCGTTCTCCTTGCTTCCACTCCAAAAAGTTGGCTTTGCTAGTTGAACATTCATTCAACTTATATCATAGTACCATGTCTTATACGGCATGTCAAGCAAGTCAGAAAACATACGGAGGATATTTTGGGAATTATCTGGGGGAAGGTTCTTCGGCAGCGATCCCGCGCACTAGGGTTGCCGCCATGTCGCGGAGAAATGCAGGATTTCCCTTCACCGTCCTGCCGCCGGGCAGATACAGCAGCACGACTCCATACATCAGCATGCGGGCTGTGACCTGGACATCGTGCGCCCGCAACTCACCGCATTGCACTCGCCCACGCAGGAATTCCTGAAGGATGCTTTCTTCCCGGCGAATGCTTTCTTCCCATAGGGTCTGGACCCGTGAATTGAATTGAAGCTCACCCAGAATCAGGCGCAGCCGTGTCTGCTGGCTCGCTAGATAAGCGTCAAACCGGAGCGCGACTTCCCGCAGCACGTCCTCGGCGGCCTGCCCTTCGGCGTTGCCGCAGATCTCCTGTAAATGGGGCAGGAACGTGTTTTCTTCCAAAACACCCCACAGCAGATCGTCTTTGCCGGCAAAATAGTGGTACAAAAGTCCCTGTGCGACGCCTGCTTCCCGTGCAATGTCTTTGATAGATGTGCCAGCGACGCCATTTTGGGCAAACAAAGTTAGCGCGACGGCGATCAGCCGCGCTTTCGTGTCCCGCGCCTGCCGGTCTCGTGAGTTTTCTTGTGTTGCTTCCTCGCTCATATCTGTCACTCTACCCGAAATCGCTGGGCAATTCCGCATCACTCCCCGGCGGCAGGGCGTCTGAACACAAGTTTCGTGCGGCAGGTTCCCGACCTGCGATTATTTTCACAAAGGTTGTTGTTTTTCTTGACAATCAGCAAAGCGACTTGTATAATGACTGTAACGAAACCGACTTTCAGGACTTTTTGAGGCGCCCTCGGAGGCGAGTAGCATGTTAAGCAGTGTGTGGTCTTTGCTGATCGCGGGCGGAACAATGGGCCTAGTGGCGCTCATCGCATTTTTGTGGGGCGTTAAAAACGGCGTTTTTGAGAACGCGGAAGATGCAAAGTATATTGTGTTCCGCGACGAAGAAGACGATTAGGATACTGTAATTAGGATTTTTCATGGCAATTAATTATGAGCAGGAAAAGCAGGAGCTGACCCGGCGAAATTTCCTTTCGCTCACGACTTGGGGGCTGGTCGGCGTCGGCACCCTCGGCGCGGCGGGAGTCTTCGGGCGCTTTTTCTGGCCGAACGTGTCTTATGGACCGCCGTCGAAGTTTTCCATCGGCAAGCCGACGAACTTCCCGGACGGCGCGAAGCAGAACATCGCCGACCAGAAAGTTTCCATCATTCGGCACGGCAGCCAAATCGGCGCAATCTCAATGGTCTGCCAGCATCTTGGCTGCACCGTCGCGGCCTCGCCGACCGGCTATGACTGCCCGTGCCATGGCTCCAAGTACGACGACATGGGCAATGTCACCCACGGTCCGGCGCTGGTGTCTTTGTTCTGGTTCGACATCCACCCAACGCCAAGCGGCGATCTGGAAGTGGACAAGTCCAAGAAGTTCGCCGACCCCGGTCATTATTACACGGTAGCCTAGCGGTCCCGCCCCAGCCTTTCCCCATTGCGGGGGAGGGCGTCCGATGTAGAAAGCCCTCGCCATGAGCGTTAAAGAACTCCGCCCTTCCGAACCCTCGCCGCCGAATGGCACGGGCAACGGACGCCGCCCGGTCAAAGACGGGCCTGTCACGCGCCTCCGAAAAGCCATTTATCGCCAAGCGCCGGAAGTCTGGGACAACCTCAACCCGCGCGTCCTCGGACACAACGTTTACAAGTCCATCTATCGGACGACCGCGTTCCCAAAGACCGAGCGCGAGCGGTCGGAAGCGTTCTTTAACTCGTTTCTGCTGCATATCCAGCCGGCGAAGATTGAAAAGCACGCGCTGCGGTTCACCTACACGTTTGGGCTGGGCCTGCTGTCACTGTATTTGTTTGCACTTTTGACCGTTTCCGGCCTCTTGCTGATGTTCGTGTATGTGCCGTCCACCGAACAAGCCTATAACCGGATGCTGGACTTACACTCGTCGGTGTCGTTCGGCGGCATCCTGCGCGGGATGCACTTTTGGTCAGCGAATGCGATGATTGCGGTGGTCTTTTTCCACATGTGCCGGGTCTTTTACACCGGCGCGTACAAAGCGCCGCGTGAGTTCAACTGGGTCGTCGGCGTCATTTTGATGGTGCTGACACTGGTACTGGGCTTTACGGGTTACTTGCTGCCCTGGGATCAGCTTGCGTTCTGGGCCATTACGGTCGGCGCGGGCATCGCCGGAAAAGCCAACTGGATACCTGACCATATCAACCCGGCGCTGACGGCGATCCATGTCCCGCCGCCGCTGCAAGTCCCGCCGCTCGGCGACTTGACCCGGTGGGGGCTGCTCGGCGCGGACACCGTCGGCCAGGAAGCGCTAATTCGCTTTTATGTCCTGCACGTCGCGATCCTGCCGGTAATTATGTTCACGTTCATCCTGTACCATATGTGGCGCATCCGCAAGGACGGCGGCATTTCCAGCCCAAAAGAGTCGCCGGAGTAACCCACCTCCTTGCTTCGCAGGGGTCCTCCCCAAAGGGGAGGACGAAGAGTTGTTCCGACCGCCGCATTATTCACGTCCGATGTCCTCCTGCTCCTCGTCCTCCCCTTTGGGGAGGACCCCTGCGAAGCAAGGAGGTGGGTTACTAAACTATGAAACGAATCCGCGAAGAAGAAATCTTTCCGCGCAACCCGAACAAGACCTACGGCTTGATGGAGCTGGTTAAAGGCTCCTCTACGCGCGTGGACCGGGGACCTGACGACATGGTGTCGTCGTGGCCGCACCTTTTGATCCGGGAAGCGGCGCTGTTTGCGGCTTGCTTTGCGGCCATTCTCGCGCTAGCCGTCTTTGCCCCGCCGCCGCTGGAGCTGGAAGCGAACCCGCAAAAGCCGCCGAACCCGGCGAAAGCGCCCTGGTATTTTTTGGGACTGCAAGAACTGGTTGCGTATGATGCGTTTTGGGGCGGCCTCGGCATTCCGGGGCTGGTCGTCATCGGCCTGATGGCAATCCCCTACATTGACCGGCACCACAGCGGCATCGGGCGCTGGTTCGCCAAAAGCCGCCGGACGGCCTGCACGCTTTGGACCCTGTATGTGATCGCCGTGATTGTCTTGATCATCATTGGAACCTATTTCCGTGGCCCAAACTGGGCTTGGTTCTGGCCGGGCAATATGCCGAAGGAAGTGCAGTAAAGGAAGTGCAGTAGATGCTGAGTGCCGGGGTTATGGAAAACCCCGGCAAAGCAGCGTGCTTCGCACGAAGAACTTTTTGTCCGCAGGACATCTCTTTGCCGGGGTTTTCCACAACCCCGGCCTCGGCGTCTCAGAAAACACAGTCAATTATGTTCGGTTTCAAGTCAATGGTCGGGAAGTTCGCGTTTTGGAGCGTCGTGCTGCTGGTGCTGGTCGTCGTCACCGGCGTCAAGTCCATCTGGAACAACCAGAACGCCGACACGCACGACTTTACCTACTGGCAGGGGCAGTACAAGAACGCCGCGGCAACGCTGGCGTCTGACCCGACCGCGCGAGAAGCCGCGGAAGAAGCGCCGGTGGAAGTCAAGCAGGTGACCGTGCTTCAATTCCCGTCTATTCTGCCCGATGGCACCCAGCAGCAGCGCGTGGACCGCTGCCAGTCCTGCCATGTCGGAATGCTTGACCCGAACATGACCGCCGAAAAGCTGATCAAAGTGCTGGACGGCAAAGACGTGACGACCGCACAAGTGGCGGATTATCTGAACGATCCGGCTCATGAAAAAACGCTGGAAGCGATCAAAACCCTCGGCGCACACCCCGGAATGCAGTCTGGAACCGGCGATCTTGGTATCATTCATGGCGCGAAGTTTTCTTATGGCGTTACGACGGAAGCGAGCTTGAATTCGGATGACGCGGCAGACTACCAGACGCAGAAGATCAATCTGAAACAGCACCCGTTCCCGACATTCGGCTGCACCACCTGCCACTACGGCACGGGCCGCGAGCTGATCCAGAACTCGGCGCATGGCTCTCCCGAACATTCGCAGACGCCGCTCCTCGCCGCAAAGTACATGGAAGCGGCCTGCGCCCAGTGCCATGCCCAGTACAGCGCGAAGACCTTTAAGATTGCCTACCAGCAGCCGCTGACTGCCGAGCGCATCATCAAGATTTTGGACGGCGCGGATGTCACGCCCGACACGCTGCCGGCGTACCTCGCCGACCCAAAGAACGCGGCGACGGCGCAAACGGTCAAATATGTCGCCGATGCCCCGCAGATGTCTACGATTGCACGCGGCGAAGCGCTATTCGCGGCCCAGGCGTGCTACGGCTGCCACAAGATTGCCGGGTTCTCCAAAGGCAATATCGGCCCGGAATTGACCTATGAAGGCTATGTCGCAGGCGGCACGACTAAGATCGCCCATCAGCTTTGGGACCCGCGCTACCTGACCGATAGCTGCGTCATGCCCTACTTCTTCGCGGCCCGCAAGACCAACACCGACCTGCCGTCCAGCGGCATCGCCGGCAGCCCGAATGCCGGGATTGAGACGGTTGACCCGCGCTCACTCAAAGTGCAGGCTGCTCCGGTCGCGACCGAAGGGTCGGACGCTTACAACGAAGACATCGCGGGCAGCCTCCAGCAGCACGGCTACATCGCCGACGGCTCCCGGCAGGCGGATGTGGATGCCCTGGTGACATTTGTGGCGTCCCAGACCGGCCAGAACTACGCGTCCAGCCAGGCCAGCCGCTTCTCCACTATTGCCGCGTATGACATTTCCCGCCCGGCAGATGTCGTGCCGAGCGTCCAAGTCGGCAAGCAGTTGTTCGCGTCAAACGGCTGCTATGCCTGCCATTACATCGGCGATCCGAACAAGGCGCACATCACCGGCGATCCGAAGTTCGGCCAGGGCGGCATCTTCGGTCCCGAACTCTCGTGGGAAGGCACGCGCCACTCGCAGCGCTGGCTGGTCGAGCATTACAAGAACCCGCAGGCGTTCGTGCCGGGGTCCATCATGCCGATCTTCCCGCTGTCCGACACACAGCGGGCTGCCCTTTCCATGTATGACACGTCGCTGCGCCCGGCCAACAGCAGCGCCCGGACCGTATCGCCCGACCAAGACTTGCCGCAAGGGTACAAACCGCAGTAACCCACCTCCTTGCTTCGCAGGGGTCCTCCCTAAGAAGGAGGACTAGGAGTTGTAAGATAAGGCAATCGCCGATTCTTTTATTGCCTCTTGGTCCTCCCCTTTGGGGAGGACCCCTGCGAAGCAAGGAGGTGGGTTCCTAGAAAGACAGCATTTATGGCACAAAGTTATAACGAGCCGGAAGTTGAAGAAACGCCGCGAGAAACGCCGACGCCTCCGCCGGCGCAGTCCGGCTTTCACTACTACGCGGGCGGTGAAGTCAAAGAACTGGAAAACACGCCGGTCAGTCCCCTCTTGCTGGGGCTGTGGACAGTCGTGATTTTAGGTGCCATCGGCTACCTCATCTTTGGCGGCGCACTTGGACCGCATGTGCTGACCGGCGGCTTCAAGCCGACGTCCGGCTCGGCAGCAAGTTTGGCGGCGATCCAGACCGATCTGAACAAGAACGCCAACGGCAGCGCAGAGTCCGCCCAGCAGGCCGACATGACTCAGCTTGTGCCGTTTCTCGGCGGCGAGACACTGACCACGGCAGTCGCGAACGGCTCCAACATCTACCAGTCATACTGCATCGGCTGCCACGGCCCGAACCAGGACGGCAACGGCGTCAACGCCTCATCGCTGAACCCAAAGCCGCGCAACCTGCACGATGCGCCGTTCATGCGCGAGACATTGGACTACCACCGGATCAACCATTCGCTGCACTACGGCGTCCACGGAACCGCCATGCCGCGCTGGGAGAATACGCTGTCCGAGCATCAAATTCAGGAAGTCATTTCCTATGCCCTGAGTCTGACGTGGACCATGCCGCCGTCTTCCAACATGGACACGACCACGGCACAGCTTCAGACCCCGCCGGCCGAGTCCGCCAAGAAGTCTCCGAGCGAGTCGACCACAGGTACGCCCGGCGGCGCAACAGTTCACGGCGGCAGCGTGTCCACGTCACCGGAGCCGATTACCCCAACGGTGGAAGGCAACCCAGCGGCGGATACCTCCACTGCCCCGCCGTCGCAGTCGGGCCAGCCGACCGGGGTCAACCCGAATTCACTGAAAAAGAACGCTCCCAGCGGCACAGGGGTGCCGGGCGGGGGGATGTAACCCGGATTAGAGCCAGAAAGCAAATGCCCATCAGGAAGGGCGAACACAA
This sequence comes from uncultured Armatimonadales bacterium, assembly GCA_964252595.1. Classification (GTDB taxonomy): domain Bacteria; phylum Armatimonadota; class Armatimonadia; order Armatimonadales; family Capsulimonadaceae; genus JANXMY01. The sequence continues at coordinate 6,426 of CAXUNT010000067.1, read as the reverse complement.
AGTTCGCCCCTCCGAGGTCAGGATAGACGGGAACGGGTTGTAGGGCGCGAACCTTGTGTTCGCCCTCCTTGTATCCTAGAATGTGTTCCGAAAGCAAACAATTATGGCAGTTCAGCAGATTATGAAGATGCGGCCCACGGAAAGCGGGGCCGAGCGGATTGAACACGAAGACCTCGCCGCGAAGTGGGCCATCTGGGCCGGCGTCGCGTTTCTGGTCCTGTTCGGCGTCTTTGGCGTCGTCGCCGCGTTCAAGTTTATCATCCCGGACCTATTTTACGGGTTCAACTGGCTGTCATGGCCGCGCATCCGGCCTGTCCATGTCCAGGGCATGATCTTCGGCTGGCTGCTGCCGGTCTTCATGGGCCTGTTCTACTACATGGTGCCGCGCCTCTGCGGCACGAAGTTGTGGAGCGAAAAGCTCGGGATCGCGACGACGCTGTTTTACTCGATCGGCGTCCTGGTGATGATTCTCGGCGTCCTGAACCCAATGGACTCCGTGAACTCATGGATCATGACCAAAGGTAAAGAATACGAAGAGTGGCCCGTGCTGGCCTCCATCTTCATCTTCGGCGGCTGGATCATGCTGATGGTCAATCTGCTCCAAACGTTCGCCCGGCGGACGTATACCCAGATGTATGTCGCGCTCTGGTACATCATGGGCATGCTGATGTGGACGCCGTTCGTGTACCTGATCGGTAACTGGCCGTCGCAGATCATCCACTCGGCGGCGTTCATGGGCCTGAACGATGCCAATACGAACTGGTTCTACGGGCATAGCGTCGTCGGCCTCGTCGCCACGCCGGGAGCGCTTGCCGTCGCTTATTACTTCCTGCCGAAAGCCGCCAATGCCCCGCTGTATTCACACAAGCTGTCCTTGATCGGGTTCTGGTCCCTCGGATCAATCTATATCTGGAACGGCGCCCACCACATGATTTACGGGCCAATCCCCTATTGGCTCCAGACAGTCGCAACGATCTTCTCGTTTCTCTTGTTTGTGCCGGTGCTGTCGGCGGTCACGAACTTCTTCGGGACCATTCGCGGTGAGTGGCATCAGCTCCGCTCCAATGTCCCGCTGAAGTTCATCATCGCGGCGACTGTATTTTATCTCTTGGTCTCCACGCAGGGGTCTTTCCAAGCCTTGCGCTCTTTGAACGCCGTGACGCACTTCACGGACTGGGTGATCGGCCATTCGCACATGGCGATGTTTGGGTTTGTGACGTTCTACGCTTACGCGGGCTGCTACTACGCCTTGCCGCGCATGTACAAGCGTCCATTGTATTCGGAAGGCATGGCGGACTGGCATTTCTGGCTGTCGTTTGTCGGGTTCATCCTGTTCAGCACGGCGCTGTGGATCGGCGGCTTCAATCAGGGCATGGAGTGGAACAACCCCAACCTGCCGTTCATCGCGACCGTCAACGACATGAAGCCGTTCTGGCACGTCCGCGCCGCCGGCGGGACCTTTATGCTGATCGGTATGTTCCTGTTCGCGTTTAACCTTTATAAGACATCTACGATGCCGCTGGAGACCACTGATGACGATAGCGGCCTGGGGATTGAAGATCCTTCACGAACGCCCAGCACGCTGACGGCACGGGTCTAGAAAACAATTATGCTCGAAATACTGATCCCAATTTTGTTTGTCGTGCTTGTCGGAACCCTGCTTGCGATCTTAAAGCAGAAGCCCGAAAAGAGTGCGATACTGACCGGCCTTGGCATTCTGATGACGTTCGTGATCGGCCTGACGTTTACGATGCTGATCCCGTCGTTTAACGAGAACTGGTCGCAGAACACGGCGAAGAACCCCATCCGCTACCATGCTATCTACACGACCACGGAGCTTGCGGCAGCGGAAGCGGCAAACCGAACCCCGGCGACTTACTCTGGTGATATTTCGGGGATGCCGTTCGGCCAAGTCGTCGGCTACACGGCCCAGCAGGAGCGCGGGCGTCGCATCTACCAGCGCGAAGGCTGCATGTACTGCCATTCCCAGCAGATCCGTCCGCTGGCGAACGAAATCAAGCGCTACTCCATTGGCACGTCGGTCGCACCGATTGCCGACGAGCGCGAGTATATCTGGGACCAGCCGCACTTCCTCGGCACCCGGCGCATCGGGCCGGATTTATCGCGCGAAGGTGGCAAGTACAGCGATGACTGGCATTACTCGCACTTTTATTACCCGCGTCAGATGGTGCCGGGGTCCATTATGCCCGCGTTCACCTGGCTGTTTGACGACACAGACAAAGTCAACCCGAAGCCGAAACAAGACGCTCGCGACTTGGTGGCGTATGTCCAGACTCTTGGCTACGGACGGCAGGTTCCCGACGGCCACGGCGGCTGGCGGCCTTGGCTCAAGCCGGAAGACCAGCAGTACACCCAAAGCGTCGGCGAAGGCCAGGTGCTGCGGATAGACCCGCGCGTCAACGGCGGCAAAGGCGGCCAGGTGCGCGGCGGCGACCAAGCTTCTCCAACGAACCGTGTTCTTCCCGGCGGAACCCTATAGGGTGAGTTTCTGGTATAATGGAGAAGGGCGGGCGCAGATCGCGCCCGCCCTTTTTTGTGGCCCACCTCCTTGCTTCGCAGGGGTCCTCCCCAGAAGGGAGGACGAGGAGGCAGTAAAAGGGCCAACGAGGGCCGATTTTTGACCTCTTTGTCCTCCCTTCTGGGGAGGACCCCTGCGAAGCAAGGAGGTGGGTTCTTACTATGCTCGACCTGACCGACCGCATCCTACAGAATAAGCCCATTCAGACACCGACGCTCACCCGCGCGGCGAACGGCAATGTGAAATGGCATACCCCGCGCCGCCTGCTCCAAGTGGGGTGCGGCATCCTGCTGGTCGTCCTGCCGTTCACGAACGGCCTGCGGCTTGATCTGCGCCGGGATGAGTTCTACTTCGGCTGGCACAGAATGGCCGGGCATGATCTGTTTCTGCTGCTGTGGATCGCTCTGCTCGGCACCGCGCTCCTGTCTGCCGTATCTTTTTTGTATGGGCGTTTGTGGTGCGGCTGGGTCTGCCCGCAGACGCTGGCGTCGGACTTCGCCGACTCGTTGAAAGCGCGGCTGGACAAAGCGTTCGGAACCCGCCTCGGCAGGCCGCGCTTCCTGCTCTCGCGCTCGGTTTGGACACTCGGTGTTCTCGCCGTCTCGCTCGGCACCGGTATCACGCTGGCTTCTTACTGGCTGGCCCCGTCCACTGTTTTCGCGGCGACAGCGGCTCCGTGGCATGATGTTTCCGCCGGGCTGACTGTGTACTTGACAGCGCTGGCTGTCGCCGCTGATATGCTTTGGCTGCGGCGGACATTTTGTTCCCGCGCCTGCCCTTACGGACCGCTTCTTTCTTCGCTGACGGATGCTAATACGCTGGCGGTGCGGTATTTGGATGAGCGCAACGACGACTGCATCCACTGCCATAAATGTGAGACCGACTGCCCGATGGGGATTGACATCAAGCAAGGCGTCGGCCAGCACGGCTGCATCGGCTGCGGCGAGTGTATAGACGCCTGCAACGACGTGTTAGGCAGGCGAGGCAAAGCGGGTTTGATTGAGTTCCGCTATGGGACTGCGCCGGAGCGCATCACGCAGAACCTGACTCCCGCACAGCACCTCGGCCTGTGGGACAAGCGGCGCTGGGGCATCGTCGCAACAATCCCACTTTGCCTCGCCATCGTTCTGTTTTTGATCTACGGATCGTTCCCGCCGTCGGCTAGCCTCAATGCAAACGGCGCGATTGCCCGCACAGCGTCGGCGGTCAGTAACGGCTACGTGCTGACTTACAGCAGCGGCAGGCCGCAGCCGACCCGCATTATGCTCTCAGTGTCCGGCCTGCCGGGCGGCGATGTCACACCACGTTCTATGATGGTACCAGGCCGCGAGACGGTCATCGTGCCGATCACAATCACCAGCCCCGCCGGGTCCACGCTGGCGGGGCGCACGGCCATCACAGTCAGCAGCAGTCAAGGAAGCAAAGCGGAATCAATTTTCTACGCGCCTCGTTAGAGACTTGTTGTGAGGAACCTATTATGCCACGCACCTGGAGCAACATCAAATACAAAGAAACACAGAGCGCCGCGCAGAAGCAGAAAAATAAGCCGTCAAGCCTGAGTCTGTTTGCGTTTCTCATCATCTTCTGCCTCCTACTCTTTGGCGGCCTGATTGCCTATACCATGAACACGGTCATGCACCACCCCGTCACGGAAATCCCCAATGTAGCGCATCCGCCGAAAGAGGATTGAAAGATAGGTACTCAATATGGGCGACGAACGCCTCAGAAACATTGTTGGGCAGTTAGAACTAGTCCGTGGGCGCAAGATGATGTTTATTGGCAGCAGTTCATCTTTAGCGATGAGTGCTTACCTATCAGGCTATCACAGCGCCGCTCAAGCTCTTGGAGTGTTGCTACCTTATGAAAATTGGCAATCTGCAAAAGAGGAACGAGGATGGCTGCGTTCGGCAGAGGTCTGGCCTGTATCCGAGATGCGGGAACGGGGTATGGCTGATGAAGCAATGGCTGATGAGATGCTTGCAATAGATATTGCAGCATGGCAGCGAATAATAGAAATGACTCAGGCTTAAAACGGCACCAACAGTGCCGGATGCTCTTAGAAACCAGAAGTGATCATGGCGGTTGCCATTCAAAATCAAGTGTTGTGCGATTTATGCGGGCTGCCGGCGCGGGCGCCGATTGCGGCGGAGATCGGGGCGCAGGCGTTCACGTTCTGCTGTGCGGGGTGCCGTCAGGTCTACCAGATACTGGCGGAGAGTGACCAAATCGGCGAGGGGCAGGACCCGACAGAGACGACGCTGTACCGGCAGTGCCTGGAAATGGGGCTGATTGCACGGCCCGATGCCCCCCCCGCCCCCAATTCTGGGGGAGCCGGAGCGGGGGAGCCGACCCAAGCTGCCAAAGGGGACGGGCTGGAAGCGACGCGGGAGGCGGCGTTTCAGGTCGGCGGGATGTGGTGCGCGTCGTGCGCGTGGCTGATTGAACACGCGCTGGGGCAGATGAAGGGGGTCGAGCGAAGCCGGGTGTATTTCGCGTCGGACCTGGTCAAGATCGTCTACAAACCTGCGAAAGTCGCACCGGAAGCGTTTGCGGCGGCTATCAAGAAGTTAGGCTACTCCGCGGAACCGTATACCGGGGAGGGCAGTAAGGAAGACAGCCCGCAGAGACGCGCAAACCGTGCGCTGTTTGTGCGGGCGGTGGTTGCGGTCGTCTTTGCAGTCAATGCCGGCATGTTCCAGCTCCCATTTTATGCAGATTTCTTTGTCCGTCAGGGTATCAGCGCGGACGCGATCCACTGGCTGCCGCGGGCCGAGTTCGCGCTGTCCCTGCCGGTGCTATGGGCAGGCTGGCCGGTGTTTGCGAAAGCCTGGGGGGCGGCCCGGCAAGGCGCGGCAGTCATGGAGACACTGATCACGGTCGGCGTTGCTGTCTCGTTTGTCTACAGCGCGTGGGTCGTCGCGCATGGCGGCGTTCAGGTGTACTTTGATACAGCCGACATGCTGGTCGCGCTGGTGCTGGTCGGGAAGCATATTGAAGCCGGCGCACGACGCGAGGCGACTGGGGCGATTGCGCTTTTGTATGGCTTGCTGCCGAGCAAAGCGCTGGTGAAGTCGCCTGATGGACGGGAAGTGCTAGTGGCCCTGGGCAAGCTCGGTGTCGGCGATACGGTGATAGTCCGGCCCGGCGAGCGTATTCCCTGTGACGGGCGGGTCACGGACGGTGCGGCTTTGGTAGACGAAAGCCTGCTGTCTGGGGAAGCGCGGCCTGTCGCAAAGCGAATTGGTGATGACGTTACCGGCGGCACGGTCGCAACCGATGCGCCGCTTTTGGTGGAAGTGACTCGCATCGGCACAGACACAACGTTGTCGCAGATGATCGGATTAGTGGAAGACGCGCTGGCGGCAAAGTCGCCGGTGGAGCAGTGGGCGGATAAAATCTCCCGCCGCTTCGTTCCCGCAATGATTGCACTGTCGGTCGGCACGGCGCTTGTCTTAAGGCTGGTCGGACACCATCATATCGCTGACTGTTTAGTCCGGGCTGTGACCGTGCTGGTCATCGCCTGCCCGTGTGCGCTGGGGCTGGCGACACCACTGGCGGTCACGTCCGGGGTTGGTGCGGCGGCCTCGCGGGGGATATTGATCGGCAACACGGATGTTCTGCAAGTTTTGCCGCGCGTGACCCATGTGCTGCTGGACAAGACCGGGACACTGACCGAAGGCCGCTTCCTCGTGCGGGAGTTTACGGGGACGGACACTGACCTCGCCGCGCTGGCGGCGCTGGAAGAAGCGTCGGAGCATCCTCTGGCGCGGGCGCTTGTGAACCATGCACGTTCCCTAGGCGTGGCCGCGCTGCCGGCTGCCGACTTCGCCCGGCACGAAGGGCAGGGCATCACCGGGACCGTCGGCGGCGAGCAGTGGTTCATCGGC
>CAXUNT010000066.1:24782-26029 GCA_964252595.1 uncultured Armatimonadales bacterium | reverse complement strand
CGGTAAACTCGCCCCATGACCGAGGGCAAAAAATGACAGCTTCTGGAATTGCAGCGAAGATGCAGGCCGGGCTGATCGTCTCGTGCCAGGCGCTGCCCGGCGAGCCGCTGTTCGGCGCGGATATCATGGCGCGTTTGGCGGTCGCCGCTGAAGCGGGCGGGGCGGTCGCGATCCGCGCGAATTGTCCTGCCGACATTGCCGCGATCCGGGCCGTCACCGCACTGCCGCTCATCGGCTTGTCCAAAGTAGACATGGCGGGCTTTGATGTTTATATCACGCCGACAGTGGCCGACGCGCAGGCGGTGTCGAATGCTGGAGCGGATGTGATCGCTTTGGATGCGACGGACCGCCCGCACCCCGAAGGCACGACGGCAGAGTTTATTGCGCGGGTCAAAGCCGTGACGCAAAAGCCTGTTCTTGCCGATATCTCCACCTATGACGAAGCGCTGGCCGCGCAGGACGCCGGTGCGGATTTTGTGTCCACAACCATGTCCGGCTACACGCCCTACTCTCCGCAAAGCGAAAACCCTGATTTGGATCTGGTTCGCCGACTCGCGTCTGTGCTGACAATCCCGCTCCTTGCCGAAGGGCGAGTTGCGACCCCGGAGCAGGCCCGCGCGGCGCTGGAGGCCGGAGCCTGGGCAGTCGTTGTCGGCGGCGCGATCACCCGCCCCCAGCAGATCACGCAAAGATTTGTCAAAGCCGTGCGGCGTTTGTGAGCCTCTATTATGAGCGTGTATCTCGGCATTGACATCGGCGGCACGAAAATCGCTGCCGGGCTGGTGACGGACAGGGGAAAAGTGCTGCGGCAATCGCGCTGCTTGACCCCACTGTCCGGCGACACGGCGATTTTAGAGGCCGCGCTCGCTTTGGCCCAGGAGTATCAAGGGGAGCCGATAGCCGCGATTGGTGTCGGGACAGGCGGCCAGGTCAATGCCGGCACCGGCGTCATCGTCTCGGCGACCGACTTGCTGCCGGGCTGGGCGGGGACGAATGTCAAAGCCGCGTTTGAGCGGGCGTTCGGCGTGCCGTGCTGCGTGGATAACGATGTCAACGCGCTGGCGGTCGGCGAGGGCCGCTTTGGGGCAGGGCGCGATCTCAGCACCGTCGCTTACTTGGCCCTCGGCACCGGGGTTGGCGGGGCGCTGCTCCTCAATGGCCGTCTGCACCACGGGGCGCACTGGACAGGCGCGGAGTTCGGCCATCTGCTGCTGACAGTCGACGAAGCAGCACCCCGTAAGATGCTG
>CAXUNT010000066.1:0-24772 GCA_964252595.1 uncultured Armatimonadales bacterium | reverse complement strand
GGGCCACGCCGGACCCTGGAAGACTTCGCGAGCGGGCCGGGCTTGATCCGAACCTACCGCGAGATCAGCGGCTTTGCGAATACGGTGACTGGAGAAGAAATTGCCGCCGAAGCCGGGCGCGATCCCGAAAGTTTGGCCGCTCAAGCTGTCACCCGCACAGGCGAGTATCTGGGTTATGGTTTAGTAAGCCTCGCCAACATTTTAGACCCCGATCTATTCGTCATCGGCGGCGGCCTGTCTGCCTTGGGCGACCTGCTGCTGAACCCAGCCCGGCGCGTTCTGGCTCAGTATGCGCTGCCTGGTCCGGCTCGCTGCCCGGTCGTACCCCCTGCGCTTGGCCCCAACGCCTCGCTTATCGGCGCGGCGGCTCTTGCGATGGGTCTGCCTGAGAAGCATTAAGATGAACATTCAAGTAGTTCAAGGCGATCTGCTGGATCAGGACGTGGACGCCATTGTTAATCCCTGGAACCGGAATATCATTCCTTGGTGGCTGCTGTTGCCGCAAGGCGTTTCTGGCGCAATTAAACGGCGCGGAGGATTAGAGCCGTTTATCCAGGTTGGCAAATACGGCCCGATCCCGCTAGGCGAGGCAGTTCTGACAGCATCCGGCAATCTGCCGTTCCGTGGCATTATCCATGTGGCAGGAATTAACGGATCTTGGCAGGCATCCGAGTATTCAATCCGCCAGTCTGTACGGAATGCGATGATGCTGGCGGAACAGCAGGAGTTTAAGTCTCTTGCGTTCCCAGTAATTGGGGCAGGCTCCGGGAACTTCAGCCCCTCAAAGGCCCTCTCTGTGATGATGAACGAGTTTGCACTCCTAGAAAGCAGCATACCTACTATTTTGGTTCGGTACACGAAGCGGTAAGCCTTTTCACTATGACGACGAAACCTCTCACACTTGCACTGGTGCCGCTGGATGAGCGGCCTGTCAACACGCGCATCCCGCAGATGCTCGGCGCAATCGGCGGTGCGGAAGTCCTGCTGCCGCCTGCCGAACTGCGCGGCTTGCAGCGGACGCCCGCCGATGTAAATGCCATCGCGGCCTGGCTTCGGGAAACCGCGAAAAACGCTGAGGCCGCGATTGTTTCCTGCGAGTATTTAGGCTTCGGCAATCTCATTGCGTCACGGATTTCTGATGACAGCGCGGCGGCCATTCTGGCCCGCCTGACGCTTTTAGAAGAAATCAATTCCCGCTGCCCGGTCCATGCGTTTTCACTGATCACGCGCGTGTCCAATGCCGACGATGCCGTAGAAGAACCGGACTACTGGGCGCAGTGGGGGACGGCGTTCTACAAGTATGCCCGGCTGCGCCATCAAGCGGAATTAGGTGTGCTGGAAGACCCGGACGCGCTGGCAGATTTGGAAGCGCGGCTGCCTGCCGACCTCAAAGCGGACTGGCTGGCGCGGCGGCTGCGAAACCACACGGTCAATCTCGGCCTGCTGGACATGGCCGCGCGGGGGAAGATTGCGTCGCTGCGGCTGACCTCGGACGACACCGGTGTTTACGGCCTGCCGTCGCGGGAGCGCCGCTGGCTTTCAGGCTGGCCGGCGCTGGTCGGCCCGGCGCTGTCGGACCGGGTGCGGATGCATCCCGGCGCAGACGAAGTCGGCTCGGCGATTTTAGCGAAACTGCTGGTGGAACACGCCGCCCGGACTCCGCGGGTCTTTGTCGTCTATAGCCATCCCGGCGGCGAAGAATTGGTCGCGCCCTATGAAGACCGGCCCCTGCGCGAGACGGTGGAAGGCCAGATTGACGCCTGTGGCGGGACCCTGGCGGGAAGCCGGGAGAAGTGCGATGTCGTACTGGGCGTGGCGACGCCCGTACCCGGCCGCTCGGCGTGGCAGCCGGAACATCTTTCTGAAGACCGCGCGGCCCGCCTCGCGGAGTATCAAGCGTTTGTCGGCGCACTGGCGGACGCGCAGGCGGGTCATCTGTCTGTGGCGCTGGCGGATACGGCGTACCCGAACGGCTCCGATCCGCTGCTGATGGAGTGCCTTTTCTCGAAGGTGACAGGGCTGGACATAGGAAACCTGGCGGCTTACGGCGCATGGAACACGGCGGGGAACACGCTTGGCGTCGTCATCGCGCAGGCATTCTGCGCGGGCTTCACCAACGGCGACGCAGGCCGAGCCGACGCCCAGAGAGCTTTTTTGACGCATCGCTTTCTGGAAGACTGGGGGTATCAAGCCGTCACCCGCCGGGCCGCGCGGGCGGAAGCCGAACGGTTGTGGGGACGACGCGAGCCGGACCCCAGCAGCGATGCCGAACAGTCCCGGCTGTGCACGTTTATTGAGGAGCGTTTAGCGGAGCATCTGCAAGTGCTGCAAGCGCACGGCGTCGGTGCCAGCCTTAGCATTGCACCAGGCAGTACGCGCCTGCCGTGGCGGCGGACATTTGAAGTAGATTTTGATCTGGTGTGAGGAGACGCTTAACGTCTAGGAGCCTGCTCTGGACTGGCGGCAGGAGGAAACTCTCCGCGTCCTGCCGGGCAAGCACGGCATTTATTCCGAAAACTCGCGCGAGCATTAACATATTCTAAAACCGTCAGGAGACAGTCATGCCCAAACGTATTCGTGTTGCTGTTGTTGGACTGCATTTCGGCTCTGACTTTGTTCCGATCTATCAAAGCCATCCCGACGTTGAGCGCGTTGCCATTTGTGACTTGAACGAGCCGCTTCTGCACGCGGTTGGGGAGCGTTTCCACATTGACGAGCGGTTCACGCGGCTTGACGATCTCCTAGCGGCAGACTTTGACGCCGTGCATCTGCTGACGCCGGTTTCCTTGCATGTGGAGCAGTCTCTCGCTGTGCTTAGGGCCGGAAAACATTGTGCCTGCGCCGTGCCAATGGCAACCGATCTCAGCAGCCTGAAGCAGATCATTGACGCCGAGCGGCAAAGCAGGAAAAATTACATGATGATGGAAACCGCCGTCTATACGCGCGAGTTCTTGTTCGTCCAGGATCTGATGGCAAAAGGCGAGATAGGAGTGCTGACGTTTTTGCGCGGCACTTATTTCCAGGATTTGGAAGGGGCGTATCCCGTTTCCTGGCGTGCAATGCCGCCCATGCATTATGCAACCCATGCCGTCGCGCCGCTCCTGGCGCTCGCGCAGACCCGCGCGGCCAGGGTGTGCTGCTTCGGCTCCAGTCATCTCCGGCCCGATATCCAGCAGCCTGGCGCGAATACTTTTCCCTTGCAGACGGCCATCTTCCAGCTTGCCGGAACTGATGCCGCCGCAGAAGTGACGCGCTCCTGGTTCCAGACAGCGCGGCCGTACACAGAAGCGTTCAGCATTTATGGAGAGAAAGGCGGCTTTGAGTGGCAGCAGCTAGAGCATGAAGACCCGCTTGTTTTCACCTTGGAGCCGGTGCGGGAAGGGCATAAAGGCAGGCATGTGACCGCAACGCGCGTCCCGGTTCCCGACCGCGCCGATCGTTTGCCGTCCGCCATTGCGCTGTTTACACAGGGAGGTCACGGCGGCTCGCATCCGCATCTCGTCCACGAGTTCGTCCGCAGCATCATTGAAGAGCGGCCCGCGGCCATTGATGCTCAGACGTCCGCCGATTGGACCGCACCGGGGATTTGTGCGAATGCGTCATCGCTGAATAACGGGGAACCGATTTTAATCCCACATTTTGATCTCAGATTTTGATCGCGTCCGCCGCTGAGACTTCTTTTGTTCGGCCCTGACGTGTTCCTATCGCGATAAAGGCGAGGCACTTGACAAAATATCCGCCGCGCTGTATCATTGGAAAACTCTGTGTCTAACGGCGCGATCCGAGGCATCTTGAGGACTGTCAAGTGAGCGATGGCTGTTTCAGGAGCAACCATCCGAGATGAGGCGAAAAGAGCGAGCACCTCTGTAGGCACCGCTTCCAAAGCCTGCAAAAACAAAGACAAAATGACCGAGCAGACATGGCAGCGTGTGCTGCAAGTGGCCGCACACACCGCAGGCATCTTTTCTGGAATGGAAACACTTCCTCTTCCCGCGCCGGGAGCTGCTTATCAGGAATTGCTTACTAGGAACCGCTTATGATGCTCACGACGACAGTAAGCCCAGCCACGCGGCAGAGGAGCCGTCGGGCATTCACTGCCCTTGCCCTTCTTTTTGCCGCATCAGCGCTGGGCCTGCTGAGTCCATCGGTGCGGGTGCAGGCCCAAACAGATCTGACGAAAACAGACCTGACGCGGCCGGTGTTCCCGCAGCGGACGATCTTCTGGTTTAACAACTACGACCCCGGCCGCACGGTCTGGAATGAAGCACAGGTGTACCACTCGCCTGACACCACCGTGAACACGGCGACTTCGGCGTCGCATGATTTTCAGGTCTGGCGGGACAAACAGATCACCGGGCTGCCGGTCCAGCCTGTGGACGGGGTTCGGTCCCTGGTAATTGATACGATCAACCCCGGCGACTGGAACCTGCACTTTATTATGGGGTCCGGCAATGCGGTCAACTTAGACCGCGTCGGCCCCGCGCCGATCCTGCATCTACGCTTGAAATGGGGAACGATCCTACCGGACAATCTCGGTGATGTCAAGATTTCCGTAGATAAGGCGAGTCTGCTCCTGAGCCGGTATGTGACGCCTTCAACGGCAAAGTGGCAGGATGTCAACATTCCTTTAGCCGACTTCAAGCAGGCTGCTCCTGGTTTGGACCTGAGCCATACTGGAGGAATTTCTCTTTCCAGTGTGCATAAATACGCCTCTGAAAGCATCTTTTACGTTTCGGAAATGTGCGTCGTGCCGGCGCTCGGCCCGGCGGCGCTGCGGGAAGATCTGGTCAAAGTGGATCAAAGCGGCTGGCGTCCTCATGATCCCAAGCTGGCGCTGTTCACGTATCCCTACGCTTCTTCCGAGGGCGGAGTGCCGTCAAATGCCCGCTTTGCTGTCCGCAATGCTGCCACGCACAAAGTGGTGTACACAGGCCGCCTTGCCGCGCGATCTGGCCCTGCCCAGTGGAATCAGACCGGTGACGCCGTTTATAGAGCTAGTTTCGACGCGGTGACTGCGCCCGGACGCTACCAAGTTGAGGTTCCCGGAGTTCGGATCGGAACGGACCGCTTTACCGCGAAGTCCGTCGTTTTCCCGATCCGCGACGGAGTTTACACCAAAGAGTTCCGCGATGCGCTCCGCTACTTCTACTACGAGCGCGGCGGCTATCCAATTACCGAGCCGTATGGCGAGGGATACACGCGCCCGGCGGCCTATCCCATGACGGCGGCGATCCACTATCACTACGCCTCGGCAAATGGAAACTATCACTATATCAGCCCCGTCCGCGATGTTCTCGGCGGCTGGTGCGACGCCGGGGACCCGTCGCTTCAGGTCCCCGATCATGGCGCGGCGATCTGGTGGCTGAGTAACATGCTGCGGGACTTCGGTGCCAAAGTGCCGGCCCGCAGCTTGAACCTGCCGGAAGAGTCGCCAGGGGGCAGCGACATCGCGCCGCTGATGAACTACGGTCTTCAGTGGATGACGAAGATGTGCAACCCCGACGGCAGCGTTATCAACAGCGCCGGCTATGAAGACGGCAAGACCGAGCAGTTGACCGATGTTGACTCTGTGGCCGCCTCCTGGGCCACCGCCGGTTTCGCGAAAGCCTACACCGTGCTGAAAGACGTGCCGGGATACCGCCGCGACGCGAACACGTATTTAGCCCTGGCAAAAAGATCGTGGGCCTGGCTTCAGGCGCATCCCCAGCCAGTGACTCAGGTGACCGCCGGCAGTCCTGTTGACCCGACGTATGATATGCAGGGCCGCGTATTCGCCGCCGTGGAGCTGTATAATGCCACCGGCGGCAGCCAGTACCATCAGTTCTTCCTGAAGCCGTTCCATGCCTCCGGCGACAATGTCCTGACCGCCTGGGGCGGCGCAGGGCAGGGTGATCCTAAAGACAAGGTGATGGGATACCTCAATTTCGCGCTGCAATTCGCTTATCTGGATTACATAGAAACCACGCAGCCCACCGCCGACAAGTCTGTGCAGCACAGCCTCAAAAATGCGTTCTTGCGGCAGGTGCGCGTGGCTGCCTATGATCCCACCGGGCAGCGCAAGCCGTATCTCTTGCAGACGCCGTATCAGTTTGCGATGCTTGATCCGTCGCATCTTTACTGGGGGTCCAACGACAACGTACTGAGCGTGCTGGGTGTTGTCCTCCTGCGGGCTTACACATGGACCGGCGATGTCCACTACCGGAATGCAGCGCTCGACGAGCTGCATTTTATCAATGGCCGAAACCCCGTCAGCCGCGATTTTGTCACCGGCGAGTCGCCGGACTACGAACATGGAGCGGACTTTTATTCGCAGCTTTGGGTGGATTTGCATCATCAGGCCCCCGGCGTTGTCGGCGCGTTCATCAAAGCCGACAACCAGCTCAATGCGTATATTCCGCAGCCCTGGAAACGGTTCATCAGCTTCCAGGAAGCTTCCACGGAGGAGCCGGACATCGGCTGGAACTGCGAGTTCGCGTATTTCACAGCCGCATTCGCGCAGCCGCTGAAGCCGTCCCTGCCCGGTGCTGCCATGAGGAAACACCGTTGAACCTCAACGACTCATGCTGCCGGTCCAAAAAAGCATTATGTCGGTGAAACATTCTACAACTTCTGAACCCGGTTCCCCCGTGAACCTTCCTCCGTCACCTTCATCGGCAGAGGCTGTCGTTCCTGTCCGATGGGGACGGGTGGCACTGCTTGCGCTGCCGCTGATTATCCTAAACACGGGCTGGATCGCGAACTCTGAGATGAAGACGGGCGTCACGGAAGTGACGATCTCCACGCTCTTTATCGGGGTGACGTTTATCCTGTTTCTCCTTACCCTGGCAAATCTCTTCATTCGCCGCTTCTCTAAAGCTGCTGCATTGAACCAGGCGGAGCTGATGGTGCTGTACTCGGTTTTATCCATGTCCAGTGTTGTCGCCGGGGTCGGTCATTTCGGCTTCTTTACTCCGTTTCTTGCCAACCCGTTCTACTACAACACGCACGCAAATGGCTGGGACAGTTTCTGGCATCTGCTGCCCTGGTATATCGGGCCGCGCGATCCCGCGGTTACCAAAGGGTTCTATGCGGGACATTCTACGTTCTTCGAGCCGCGGATTATGGCCGCCTGGGCCGGGCCGCTTGCCATCTGGTGCGGCTTCTTTCTGGTCCTGCTCTGGACGACGCTTTGCTTGTCCGCGATTCTGCGCCAGCGCTGGACCAACGAGGAGCATCTGCCGTTTCCCGTGATTGCCCTGCCGCTGGAAATGACCCGCGAAGGCGCACCGCTTTACCGGAAGTGGCCGCTCTGGGCAGGTTTTGCGCTGCCCTGCGCCCTGCATTCGCTCAACTCGCTGCATAGCTTGTTTCCAACGGTGCCCTCGCTGCCGATCAACTCGACGCATGACTTTCTGGGGGATGCGGGCCTCCAGTTTCCCTGGAACGGCGTGGATTCACTGTTCTATCAGTTGCACGCGTCAGGAATTGGGTTTGGGTATCTTATCAACACCGATGTCTCGTTTTCCCTCTGGTTCTTCTACCTGCTGAAGAAAGTGATGAACGTCTGGGGCGTGATGCACGGCTGGCGGCAGCCCGGACAAGGGTGGGGCGGGGATGCGACCGCGCAGTTTCCGTACACAGGGTTTCAAGGCTATGGAGCCTGGCTGGCTCTCGGCCTGACGGCGCTTTGGACAGGCCGGCGCTACTACCGGGACTATCTGCGCCGGGCCTGGCAGGGAGACAAGGCAGAGCAGAACCGGGGCGAAATGCTGGGGGCGCGTGCTGCCGTACTGGGGTTTTTTGGCGGCTACCTGGCATTGTGCATTTTTGTGTGGTCTTCAGGCGGGTCGTGGTGGCTGCCGGTGGTGTTTTTTGCCTTGTACCTCATGATCATGGTGACGCTGACGCGCATCCGTGCTGAGACAGCGGTGCTTTGCACCGAGCTTGGCTGGATTAGCCCCCAGGCAATGTTGTCCACAACGCTGGGGACGGCCGGAATGCCACCGGCGGATCTTGTTCACATGAGTATGCTGTCCTGGTTCAACTCGGACTACAGAGCGGCTCCTATGCCTCATGAACTGGAGGCGATGGTCGGGCTGACGCGGGTCCGGGGGGCGCTGCGGCCTCTGCTGAGCGCTTTGCTGATTGCCGCCGCTGTGGCCATGGCGAGTGCGCTGCTTTGGGACTTGCAGCTTTACTATGTCAACGGGGCAGATACCGGCAATGTCCATTCATGGCGCGTGCTTGACAAGGCCAATCAGCCGTGGAATGATCTGGCCCACTGGCTGCATGATCCGAAGGCGGCCACTGGCAGTGCGATTGGCGGGATGGCTGCCGGTTTTGCGATCACCTGTCTGCTGACGGTGCTGCGGGGACGCTTTGTGGGTTTTGCCCTGCATCCTGCCGCTTACGTCCTGAACACCAGCTTCGCCAACGACTTCTTTTGGTGCGACATGTTCGTGGCCTGGACCGTGAAGTCTCTGCTGCTGCGCTACGGCGGCCTTGCCTACTACCGTCAGGCGATGCCGTTCTTTCTCGGCCTAATTTTAGGCGACTTCGTGACCGGTGCGGCCTGGAGCATCGCCGGTACCTTGTCCCACGAGTCCCTCTTTCGCACCTTCGCCACCTAAATCTTTCGCCAGCCAAATCTTTCGCCAGCCAAATCTTTCGCCACCCAAGCAATCGCGCACAAGCAACCTGGGATTTTCCTCAGCCCCGGCGGGGCTTTGGACCCTGATCGCCCGGCGTGATTACGCCTCATCCCTTAGCTGTTAGCGGCACGAAAATAACCTTGTAACATTACGGGGGAGCGTGGAATAATCGGGGCATGGCAGTCCAAGCGCAGCAGGTGCGAGCAAATACCAACAGCGGCGGCGGGATCATGGGCTTTTTTGCGAAAGCGGCCCAGCAGACCGATATTGCGATGGCTGTCGCGCTGATCGGCATGATCGCCATGCTGATTTTGCCGCTGCCGGAAGCGTTTCTGGATTTGGGTCTCGTGCTGAACTTGGCGGGTGCGGTGCTGATTTTGCTGACGGCGCTGTATACGACCGAGCCGCTGCAATTTTCGGTGTTTCCGGCGCTGCTTCTCATCACGACGCTGTTCCGATTGGCGCTGGAAGTGTCAGCGATGAAGCTGATTATCGGCACGGGCAGCGCGGGCCATGTGATTGCAACGTTCGGCCAGGTGGTCATCGGCGGCAATTATGTGGTTGGGATTATCGTCTTTCTGCTTTTGGTCGTCGTGCAGTTTGTCGTCATCACGAGCGGCGCGGGGCGGGTGGCGGAAGTCGCGGCGCGGTTCACGCTGGATGCGATGCCAGGCAAGCAGATGGCGATTGACGCCGACCTGAACGCCGGGGTCATCAACCAGGATCAGGCGCGAGCGCGGCGCAAGGCGGTTGGGCAGGAAGCGGATTTTTACGGCGCGATGGACGGCGCGAACAAGTTTGTCCGGGGCGATGCGATTGCGGCGATTGTGATCATTGTCCTGAACATCATCGGCGGCTTTGCAATGGGGTTATCTAAGGGCGAAGATATTCTCAAAGTCCTGCATGATTACACGCTGCTGACGGTCGGCGAAGGGCTGGTCGCCCAAATCCCGGCCCTGCTGATTTCCACGGCGGCGGGCCTGATGGTGACGCGGGCAGCGTCGGACACGGCGATGGGCGGGGACATCGCCCGGCAGATTTTCGCGTCGCCCCGCCCCCTGTTTATCGCCGCCGGGCTGGTGTGTTTGTTTATCCCCTTCGGCTTTCCTATCCCTCAAACCATCTTTGTCGCGGGCGTCTTGGGCGGCATCGGTGCGATCCTGGTCAAAAATCAAAAGACGCTGCTGGCGACGGAAACCTCGGCGGCGGCGACGAATGCAGCCCGGCCTGCGCCGCCTGCGGCCCCCGAAAGCGTCCTGCCGCTGCTGCATGTGGACGTGCTGGAACTCAATTTCGGCTACGGCCTGCTGTCCCTGGTAGACCAGTCGGCATCGGGCGACCTGCTGGAGCGTATCATTGTGATCCGGCAAAAGACGGCTTTGGAGCTGGGCTTGATCATCCCGACGGTGCGGATTCGCGACGACCTGCACCTCCGGGCCAACGACTACGCCGTGAAGCTCAAAGGCGCAACGGTCGCGGCAGGCGCAGTGCAGCCAAACTCCATCATGCTGATTGACCCCGGCAGCGTCATTGATCCGATCACCGACGGCATCCCAACCAAAGAGCCGGCCTTCGGCGTTCCTGCCCTCTGGGTCAGCCGCTCCCACCGGGAGCGGGCGGAAATGGCAGGCTACACGGTGGTTGACCCATCTTCGGTCATCACTACCCATCTGGCCGAAGTCATTAAAGGCCACGCCGCCGAAATCATCACCCGGCAGGACACGCAGGCTTTGATAGACCACATCAAGCAGGGCAATTCGGCGGTCGTCGAAGAACTCATTCCGAACTTAATGACTATCGGCGAAGTGCAGAAAGTCTTGCAGCACCTGCTGCGCGAGCGTATCTCCATTCGCGATCTCGTGACGATCTTAGAAACCCTAGCCGACCATGCCGGGCGCACGAAAGACATGGACATGCTCGGCGAATGGGTCCGCAGCGCCCTGGCCCGCTCCATCTGCCGGCAGTATGTGGATGACGCCAGCGGGGCCTTGCAGACGCTGACCATTGACCCAAACTTGGAGCAGCAGTTGTTGGAAGCCGTCACGCCTGGCCTGCCCAATCTTGCCCTGGAACCGTCGGCGTCCCGCCTGCTCATTCAGAACCTCGGCCAGCAGATCGAGCGAATGATGGCGATGGGCTACCAGCAGCCGGTTCTCTTGTGCATGTCCGCTCTGCGCCTGCCTCTGCGGCGCTTGACCGAGCGTTCTCTGCCAAATCTCGTCATTTTGTCGTACAACGAGATCGTTCCGAATACCGAAGTCCGCGCCGTCGGCGCGATTACGCTTTAATCTTACTCTTCTTGAGACTGTTACGGATAACACATTATGAGCATCAGCACGAACCCCAATATGATCAATCCGAATGTCACGATCATGCCCGGCATGGGCGACCGCTTTGAAAAAACCGGGCAGTTCAACCTGCGAACGAAGACCTACACGGCCCGCACCGTGACCGACTGCCTGCTGCAAGCCAAGCAGGAACTGGGACCGGACGCGATCATCGTCAGCCGCAAAACGTACAAAAAAGGAGCGATCTTCGGACGCTGGGGCGGGCGCGATATGGTGGAAATGACGTTTGGCACTTACCAGCCGCAAGGGATGCCGCCGGCTAATCCTAATCTGCCCAATCCAAATCTGCGCTATTCGGGCGGTGAAAAGCCGAGCCAGGCGGAGACGGCGCGTATTCAGGAACTGGAAGCGAAGCTGGCCGCGCTGACCGAAAGCGTTCATGGCTTGAATACCCCGGCACCGAAATCCAGCGAGCCGCCGAAGCCCGCGCGGGCGCTTTCGGCCTTTGTCCCGGCGTCCTTGCAGGCCGACACGCAGCACGGCAGCGCCGCCGGCGCGACCCGGATGGTCGCCCAAGAGCCGGTCCAGAAACCCCGCCGCCGCAAAGAAGCCGCCCCTGCGCCCGCCGCTGTCCCCGAAGAAGGCTATCCGGGCCTCACCCAGCAGCTCCTGGATGCCGACATCGCTGCGCCGCTGGCCCGGCAGCTTGTGGCCGAAATCCCGGTGGGCCTGACACTCTCCGATGCCGGGACATTTCTTCGCACGATTTTGTCCCAGCGCCTCAAGATCGCAAACGGCGTGGACGCCCTGCCGACGCACGGCAAGATGCGCCTGCTGGCGTTTGTCGGCACCACCGGAGTCGGCAAGACTACCACAATCGCCAAGTTAACAGCCCGCTACGCCTTGATGGAGCGGCGCAAAGTCGGGGTCATCACCCTGGACACCCAGCGGATCGGCGCGGCCGAGCAGCTCCAAAAGTACGGCGAGATTTTGCGTGTTCCGGTCAAAGTCGCCCATGACAAATTGGAGCTGATCCAGCAATTAGAAGCCTTTGCCGCCGAAGGCAAAGAAATCGTTCTGCTGGATACGGCAGGACGGTCGCCAAACGAGATGATCCCGCTGGGCGAGACCGCACATTTGTTTGAGGGAGTAGGGGCCGTACAAAAGTATCTCACGGTTCCCGCCGTGCTGGGCCAGCGGGACATGGAAAACATTGTGACGAAGTTCCAAAGCATTTTCACCCCTGATGCCGTGATCCTGACCAAGCTTGACGAAGCTTCCGACCATACTTGCTTTGGACGCCTGCTGACGCTGCAAGCGAAGTTCGGCCTGCCGCTGGCGTTTGTGACCACCGGCCAGCGCGTTCCCGACGACATTGTTCTGCCGGACGCCCACGCAATCGCGTCCCGCATCCTGTCCACGCCGCTTTTGTAGAGCTGCGATCACTGTGTAGAATCCAACAGATATAGAAAGACGGATTATGATACTGCTCGATTATCCCCAAGTCCCCCTGATGCTCTCGTCAGCGCAGACCGCCGGCGGCGGCGAAACCCTGTCCGTCACCGGCTACCTGGACACGTTCACCGTGCCGGCCCTTCAAGCCGCCTTGCTGGCGGCGACGGAGCGCTCTGCTCATCCCAAGTCCGGCGCCCTCACCCTGGATTTAAGCTGCGTTCGGTTTATTGACCGCGCGGGTTTGGACCTGCTGCTGCTGGTGCGTGACACGGCAGCCGTGAAGCGCCGGGCCCTGACAGTGCGCCTGCGCCCCGGCTCTCAGCCGGAAACGATCTTCCGGGCCAGCGCCCTTGCCGATCTGCTGACGGCTTCTCACTAGGCGTAAAAAACAGCCGGTCCCCCTGGGACCGGCTGTTTTTTGCTGCTGGGATAGGTGCGTCCTAACTGCGCTTTACCGTGAGAACCACCGTCGTGCCGGAAGCGCTTGTTAGGAGAGAGACGGCGTCGGCAGAGCGCAGCATCAGCCAGAAGCCGTGTCCCAGCGAGTCTTTCGTGCTGTAGCCCAGCTCCAGGGTAGCGCGGGGAAGCTGGCTGAGCGCGATCCCCGCGCCGTGGTCGGAAATCCAGACTTGAACCGTGTCATCGTCGGCACGGATCGCCGCTTCCCCGCCGCCGCCATGCACCACGGCGTTCATCGCCGCTTCCCCGACTGCGGTTAAAAGACAATCTAAAACATCCGGGGAAAAACTGCGCGTTTCCGCCGCCGCCGCTGCTTGATGGCGCACAGACTGCAAGGTCTCGCGCGTGATCGGCGCCGGCCCGGCGACCAGCGGCAGCGGGGCAGGCAGCTCCAACGGCGACCCGCACAAATGCAGCCGGCCTTCCGTCACCGACAGCAAAACGTCGCGGAAAAAGTTCTGCTTGGCTGCCGCTTCTTCGCGGGCCTGCGCCAGCTCTTGGAGAACATCCTGCCCACGCAGAAACGCCGGAAACCGCACGGCGTTCACAAGGATCGCAAACCCGATGTCCGCCGTTACCATCGTCCACGGCACGTTGACCGGGTAGGTCAGCTTCCAGTACGACATTCCCTCCAGCAGATGCCCAACCCCGCAGGTGAGAAAGACCAGCGGGACAAACACACCCAAAAGCCGCTGGAACCAGACCTGGCGCGAGACCATCAGGGTAAACGTGATGACGACGCCGTCCCCGATCAGCAGCGCAGCAAATGGCTCAAAGTGCAGCACGCAGTAGAGGTCCAGCAGGAACGAGCCGAAAATGTAGCACAGCGCATAGCCGAGATCCCGCAGGTGCTGCCGGTTCTTGGAATACAAGCGCAAAAAATAAAACAGCATCGCGCCGAAGACGCCGAAGTACGACAAGCTGATCTCGACATGCCCGACGCTCCAAATCCGCGACAAAGAAGGGTTCATCAGGACGCACCGCTCCATGACGTCCGATTGGGGCGGGTGCAGGAATGTCAGCCCCAGCAAGCCGTAAGCCGCGCAGAGCAGCAACGTAGGGAAAATCCAGGGCCGCAGCGAAGACGAAAAGGAAGAGCGCGGCGAAGCCGGCGGAGTGGAAACGGCCATACCGCTATTTTACCAGGTACAGCCGGAAATCTTAAACAAAAAACAGCCGGTCCATTTCGGACCGGCTGTTTCTATTCGTTTTCTTAAAGCGGGAGACCAGGCTCGAACTGGCGACATTCTCGTTGGCAACGAGACATTCTACCACTGAATTACTCCCGCGAGTGTGTGAGCCGTAAAAGGAGGGCGGGAGCGGCTGACAAGAAAGATTATATCCCCGAAGACGCACGCTTGTCAAGAGGTTTCACGGGCGCGGGCGAAAAAAGTTGGTGCCTTCCATCGGATTCGAACCGACACTGTATGCGGCCTAAACGCATTCTCTCTACCAATTGGAGTAGGAAGGCCCGAATTGTCCGCGCGTCCGCCGTTTCGCAAAAGTCTCGGATTTAACTCTTCCAGTATATCTAGGGAGAGGTTCACTTGTCAAGCGTCGGGTATAATGAGAAAGCAAAATGAGAAGGAATCGCCCTCCCTGCCGGTGAATGAGCAGGCAAGGCAGTCCTCAGCCGTTTTACGAATGATTTCAAGGAGCTGCACTGTTACTTATGGCCGAACAAGACAACATCCCGAATGACGACTCGCTGGAAGCCGCTAATGCCATCCCCGCGGTCGCCGATGACCTCGACGACGATCATTGGGGCCGCCAGCCGATTGACCTGGACGCGCCGGTCGCGCCCAAAGCCCCCACTGTGCCGGAGACGCCCGCCCCAAATGACCCTCCCGGCACAACCGCCGTCAGCTCGAAAGAGCTGGACGATCTGCGGGCGCAGGTCGCCGCGGCCAACGACAGCTCGCTGCGGGCGCAGGCCGAGCTGCAAAATTATCGCCGTCGCAGCGACGAAAATGTAAAGCGCCAAATCCGTGATGCCAACGAGCGGCTGATCAAAGAACTGCTGCCGGTGCTGGATGACTTTGACCTGGCGCTGGACGCGGCTCGCAAGACCGAAAGCTACGAGCAGCTTGTCGGCGGGGTCAGCGCTATCGCCCGCAAGTTTTTGGACACGCTCGGCAAGCAGGGAGTCGCGCCGATCCCAGCGATCGGCGAGCCGTTCAGCGCCGAAGTCCACGAAGCCGTCATGCTGGACGAAGACAGCGACGAGCCGGACGAGACCGTCACGGCGGAGCTTCGCAAAGGCTACACGCTGCACGACCGCGTCATTCGTCCGTCGCTGGTGAAGGTGGCGAAGAAGGGATAAAGGGAGCCAACAGTTTTTGCGGGCGACTGAAGTCGCGGCAATAAGTGCACGAAACCTGCCTTCGCAGGTTAAGATTTAGACTGATTCCTAGTCCGCGAAGGCGGACTTCGCGCACTTGTTGCTGCGACTTCAGTCGCCCATAAATCTTACGACTTCCTGCTCAGGCAATGGCGGCAGCTTAGAAGAGCGCGTATGAATGCACAGCGGCTGCGGCCACTTGGGGTTGGCGACATCTTTGACGAAGGGTTTGACCTGTACAAGCGGAACTTTGTGTTCCTCCTGCTGGCGACCGCCGCCGCCGTTGTTCCGCTGGATATAGGGCTGGCCTTTGTCACCCCGCGCGTCCTGCCGAGTCTGTTTGACTTGGCCGGCGTCACCGGCAGCCGGTCGGATGCGTTTTGGGTCTGGTCGTTGTCGGCAGTGGCCCGAACCATTTTTTACTTGCCGCTTTACATGGTCGCGGTCGGCCCGGTGGTCGTCGCGGCGGCGGCACGGTATTTGGATCAGCCGATGACCGTGGAAGCGGCGTTCCGGCTTGCCCTGCGGCGCACGCCGGCGCTGCTGCTGGCTGCCCTCTTATCTGGGCTGCTGCTGGCGCTGGGCCTGACGCTCTGCGGGGTGGTCTGGCTGGTCGCTGCGACGCAGCTCTTGTTTACGCTTCAGGCACTCTTGGTTGAGAATCTGGGACCGGGGAGGGCGATGCGGCGTTCCGGGGTCGTTACAAGCGGCTACGGCTTCCGCGTCTTCGGCTGCCTCCTTTTGCTGGGCCTGGTGCTGTACTTGGTCGGCCTCGGCCTGCGCCTGCCGCTGGCGTTTCTCGCCGACAGCATCCTCAACATTGCTCCCCGGGCGGCGTCTGCATATAGCGGCGCGGTCGGTGGCAGTGCCCAAGAACAAATCGTCTCGCTTCTCAGCAGCGGCCTGGCGCATCTTTTGCTGCTGCCGTTCACGATCTGCGTCATCACTGTGCTGTATTTTGACCTGCGAATCCGCAAAGAAGGCATGGACATCGAGCTTTTGGCGACTGACCTCCATTATCCGCCTCTTTCCGCCCTGGGGCCGTTTCTGCCGCCGGTTCCGACCTTTGGCGCTCGCCCTGTCGTTCCGATGCGGCCTGTGCCGCCGGCTTCGCCCGGAGGGCCGCCGCGATGACACGCTTTTGGGTGATCTTGCTGCTCTTGCTGCTCGGCGGCAGAGTTGGGGCGGCGACCCCGGCGGAGTACGACCGGGCGCTGGGAGAAGTCCAGTCGGCGCTCGGCAGGGAGGCGGATGCACTTTCCGCCCAGGTGATTTCTTCCGGGCCGTCGCCGCTGCTCGCCGCCCGTCAGGAGCTGGGGCCGATTCATTCGGTCGGCCTGCCGGGCCGGGTTCCGGTGCTTGTCAACACTGGGCCGCTGGTCGCGGCCATTGGAGCCGCCGAAGCGGCAAAAAATCCTGACATAAAGATTGAAACACTCCACGCGCTGTCGCGCCAGATTGGTCTTCTGCGCTCGTCGCTGCAAGTCGCTCCCCCGGCAGTGAACGCTGCCGCCGCTCTGGGATCGGCAAGAGCCGTGCTGGCCGGGCCGGAATTCGAGTCTGACCCGCCCCCGCCCCCGTCGCTGGCCGACCGGATCGCCGCCTGGCTTGATCGGGTGTTTCAGCATCGCACCCCGGCCCGGACTCCGACGGGGCCGCCGATCAACCCGAAAGTTGTGGAAGGCATACTCATCGCCATCGCCTGCGGAGCGTTTGCCGTACTCGTTGCCGTCTTGGTGCAGGCCCTCGGACGGCGGGGCGCAAAGGCGCGGCCGCTCGCGCTGGACGAAGAAGAAGCGACTCTGATGGAAGCGCGGGACAACGACAGCCTGCTGGCGCTGGCCGAGCAGCAGGCCAAAACCGGCGACTACCGGCGGGCCTTTCGCCTCGTGTATTTAGCCTCGCTGGTGACGCTCGACACCGACGGCGTCCTGCGCTTTGATCGCTCCAAGACGAACTGGGAATATCTGCGGGCTTTGCGAGCCTCCGGGCGCGGCGACGTGTACACGGCTCTCAGCCCACTGACCCGCGAGTTTGACCAAGTGTGGTACGGCTTTGTGCCGACAAATTCCTCCCAGTATGCCTGGGCGCTGGCCCAGTACAGAGCGCTCCAGGACTCGGCGCGGGCGGCGGTTGCGCCGGAGGCGATGGCCCGCTGATGCGCTCTTCCCGCGATCTTCTCGCCGTGCTGTTTCTTCTCGCGCTGTTTATCGCCGGCGGCCTGCTGCTGGGCGGGCGCGGGCCGACCGCCGCCCGACCGCCGGGGCCGGAAGACGCGCCGAACCCGTCGTTCACCAATGACCGGGCGTCCGGGATGCGCGGCGCGTTTGTCTGGACCGGGAAGCTCGGTTACGAGCCGGTCGCGTGGCGGCAAAGCTGGGCGCGGCTATCCCCGGCGGAAGACGGAGTTTTGCTAATCGCCGATCCGCAGGTAGCCGAGCCGGTAGCGTCGCTCACCGGCACCAGTGCAACCGGCGACTCGTCGGAGCTGACCGCGCGGGATGCGGGGCATCTGCGCCGCTGGCTCAATTCCGGGTCGGGACACACCGCCATTCTGCTGGCGTCGCGCCTGGCGAGCAGCCCGAACGCAGCCACTCCGACAAACGCCGACCCGCAGACCTTCGGCGACGCTTTGGACTTGATCGCCGAGTCGGCTTCGCCGGATACGGGCCGCACTGAGTTTGCGCCCCTTCAGCCGGTGGCCGACACTGCCGGTGTCCTCAGTCTGCATTCCGACTCCGACTCGCGGCTGAAGCGGACACACGGCGACAGTCTGGCGCTGTTCGGTGATCAGGCCGGGCCGCTGGCGCTCGTCATCCCGGAAGGCAGGGGGCGGCTGATTGCTGTCGCCGACGGCGCGGTCTTTTCTAACAGCCAGTTGAGCCGCTCGGAGAACTCTGTGTTTCTGGCGAACCTGCTGGCGCATTACGGAAAGCCCGGCGGGCGGGTGCTGTTTGACGAGTATCACCACGGCGACGTGGCGGCGGCTGGCGGCTCTATTTGGGAATATCTGGGGCGGCCCTTGCAGCTTGCGCTGATCCAGATTTGCTTCGCCGGTCTGGGACTGCTCGCGCTGCTGTCGGTGCGCTTCGGCCCGCCGGTTCCGGCGGTGCGGGCGATCGCCCGGTCGTCCGCCGATTATGTCGGCTCGCTCGCCTCGCTGTACCGCCGGGCGGGAGCCTCGCAAACCGCTTTGGAAACTCTGTACCGGCAGTTCCTGCGCGATATCTGCGGGCGCTTGGCCCTGCCGCCGGATGTGGATTTGGAGCGCCTTGCCGCCGTCGCCGCCCGGCGGGGCCAGATTGATAAAGAGCGCCTGCGCCGCCTGCTTGCAACCTGCGAGATGCGGCTGGACCAGGGAAAAGTATCGGAAGCCGAGCTGCTGGATTTGACCCGGCAGATGGAAAGTATCAGAAAGGAAATCGGCATTGCCTGAGAACGAAACAGAACCCACCCCGCTGCAAGCAGCGACCCTCCCGCCCTCCGGGTCTGCCAGTGCAGAGCGGGAAGGTGAGGAGTTTCAAGAACAACGCCTCGAGCACCCTCTAAGTCCTCCCGTTCCGGGAGGACCCCTGCGAAGCAAGGAGGTGGGTTCTCCCTCCTGGGAAGCGCCTTCGGTGAACTTTTTTACCCCGCAGCCGACTGA
The DNA here is from genome assembly GCA_964252595.1 of uncultured Armatimonadales bacterium. Classification (GTDB taxonomy): domain Bacteria; phylum Armatimonadota; class Armatimonadia; order Armatimonadales; family Capsulimonadaceae; genus JANXMY01. The sequence continues at coordinate 5,953 of CAXUNT010000066.1, read as the reverse complement.
GACGGCGACGACGCCGTCCTACCGGACTGGCGGGGAAGTGCAGCGGGTGGCGGAAGCAATTACCGCTGAAGTCCATAAAGCCGTGGTCGGGCAGGATGAAACGATTGAAAACGCGCTGGCTGGGCTGTTCGCTGACGGCCATGTGCTGCTTGAAGGCGTTCCCGGCACGGCGAAAACACTGCTGGTTCGCGCCCTTGCAGCGGCGGTCTCCGGCGAGTTCAAGCGCATTCAGTTTACGCCGGATCTGATGCCGTCGGACATCACCGGCACGCGGATCTTCGACCAGCAGGCGATGGAGTTTGTGTTCAAGCCCGGCCCGCTGTTCACGGGCCTGCTGCTGGCCGACGAGATCAACCGGACGCCGCCCAAAACGCAGGCCGCGCTGCTGGAAGCTATGCAGGAGCATCGGGTGACGGTGGACGGTGAGACTCACGATCTGCCGCCGGTCTTTATGGTCTTTGCCACCCAGAACCCGATTGAGTTTGAAGGCACATACCCGCTGCCGGAAGCGCAGCTCGACCGCTTTCTCTTGAAGCTGCTGGTCGCTTACCCGCCGCTCGATGCCGAGCAGGCCATCCTGCGCCGGGTTCATGCCGGCTTCGATGCAAACGATCTCCAAACGGCGGGGGTGCGGGCGGTCGCCGATGTGGCGGCGATTGAGCGCTGCCGGGCATTGATCAAGCAAGTGCGTGTCGAGGAAGACATGTTCCAGTATATTACGCGCCTGGTGTCCGCCACAAGGGACCACCGCCAGCTTGTGCTGGGGGCCAGCCCAAGGGCGTCCATTGCCCTGCTCGGCGTCGGCAAGGCACTCGCCGCTATGCGGGGCCGGGACTTTCTCATTCCCGACGACATCAAGGCGATTGCCCCGGCCACCCTGCGCCACCGGCTGCTCCTCCGGCCTGAAGCCGAGATTGAGGGTGTCAGTGCCGACCGGGTCATCGAGAATATCCTGGACGGCCTAGAGGTTCCCCGCTGAGACATCAATCTTGAAATATCATATCTCGCATATGACCCGGTACGAATACGACGCCCCGCTGTCCGGTGAGTGCTTCATGGAAGCCCGCCTCCGGCCCTTGACTGTGCCGGGCGAGCAGACCTGCCGAACGTATGCGATCACGACCGATCCGCCGGCAACGATCTTCTCTTACGACCAGCCGAATGAAATGGGCTTTGTCAGCCACTTTATCCTGCGCGGCGAGCCGTACTCGGCGCTGACCATTCGCGCCGACTCGGTCGTGGACACGCTTGTCGGCAACCCGTTTGAACACCTAGACCTACTGGCCGAAGACTGGGCAAGTCTCGCCGAAAAGCCGCTCTGCGACGAGTGGGCCGAGTTTCTCGCGCCGACGCCGCTTGTTCCCCTGCACGGGACATGGCCCGGCCCGGAGCCGCTGCCGAGCGTTCTGGCCTACGGCCAGGCCGTGTCCGAGGCCATCTACACCCAGTTCGAGTATGTCCCCGGCGCAACGGACATTCTGACCCCGCTGTCCGAGTTTGTTTCGCAAAGACGTGGCGTTTGCCAAGACTACGCGCACCTGATGCTGTCCGCCGCCCGCTCGCGCGGGGTCCCGGCCCGCTACGTCAGCGGTTACATCTACGCCGGGGCTGGGGAAGGGACGCAGGGGTTGGGCGCGACCCATGCCTGGGTCGAGCTGTATCTGCCAAGCACCCGCACCTGGCAGGGCTTTGACCCGACGAACAATGTCCTGGTTGCGGGAAGTCACATCAAAGTCGCCGTTGGCCGGGACTACGCCGATGTCCCGCCGACCAAAGGCCTCCTGCGAGCCGCGCTGGGCAGCCCCCTGCCGTCGGAAACGGCGTTAGCAGTGGAAGTGACGGTAGAGAAGGTGGAGCAGTAATGAGAACGAGGGCATGAACACAGGAAGGGCGCAGCAAGCAGCGCCCCTACGGGCAGAGGGGAATGTAGGGGCGCTGCTTGCTGCGCCCTCTTAGATGCTGTCTATCCGCCTAGTTCAAAATCGCTTTTGCGGCGGCGGAAGGCATCCGCTCGACGACGTGGACTTCGCGGCCTACAGTTGTGGTAAACTCGGAAAGCGTCATGTCGTCGAGAAAGATGTCTCGGTCGGGGTCGCGCAGCATGATGGACGGCAGGACGACGCGCTCGCCGAGAGCATCGCCCATCTTGCCTAACGCTTCCGCGACATCGTGGCCGGTCAAAAGACCTGCGATGCTGATGTTGCCCTCAAAGAACGTATTATGTACGGCGCAGACATTGACGTTCAAGTTCTCGACTCGGTTGAACGTGTCGGCAAGGCTGTTCAGGAACGGTGCGGCAAGCTCCCCCGTGACAAGGGTGGCCGTGCGCGGCTTCGGCAGGCGGGCCGGCAACTTACGGGCGACTTTTTTGACATCGTCTTGAAAGAGGCGCACCATACCGACTCCGTCTTCAAGCTGGGGAAAGCCTTCGTATTGCCGCGCCGCCGGGACTTCCACGCCTGCCGCTAAATAAAACTCGTCGCTCAGGAAGACAAAGTTCGTGCCGAGCTGTTTTCGGAACTTGGCTCGCCACGTTTCCGCTTCCTCGACCAATGCGCGGGAAAAGTCGGGAGAACATGTCGTCAAGGCGGCCAGGCGGTCACGGAACTGGGTCAGGCCGACAGGGACGACCGCGACCGACAGCACACCGCCATAAGTGCCGCGTGCCTCCGGGTGCAGCGCCGCCAGCTCACGCACGGTCTGCTCAAGCTGCTCGCCGTCATTGTAACCAGGGCAAAGAACCACCTGACCGTGGATTTGTATTTTGGCGTCCGCCAGCATCTGAAGGCGCGGCAGGATCGGCTCCGGGCCTTTGCGGCCGAGCATCCGCCCGCGCACGTCCGGGTCGGTGGCATGGACAGACACAAACAGCGGCGACAGTTTTTGATCAATCACCCGCTGGAATTCGGCTTCGCCCATGTTGGTCAGGGTCAAATAATTGCCGTGCAGGAACGACAAGCGGTAGTCGTCGTCTTTGATGTAAAGCGAAGGCCGCAGGCCCTTCGGTTGCTGGTACAAGAAGCAGAACACGCACTTGTTTTTGCAGATATGCACGCGGTCGAACAAGTCATCACCGAACTCGATGCCCAAGTCTTCGTCGTAGCCTTTGGAGATCTCGAAGTGCAGCGTGTCGGTTTCGTTTCGCATCATATCAAGCGTGACACGCTCGCCCGCCGACAGAAACGCAAAGTCTACGATGTCCAAAACAGGCTGGCCGTTGACGTGGGTGATCACATCGCCGAGTTGAACACCGGCCACATACGCCGGACTGTCAGGTTCCAGCGCCAGCACCTTCGCCCGCTCGGCCTTTGCCTTCGGTGTCACCACCTTTTCGTCAGCCATCGGCAGAGACAGCAGGTTGCGGCTGACGGATTTTTCAGAATTCATTGCCATAAGTAGTCAGTATACCCGGTCATTGAACAGCAGTCCGGCGCGAAAAGTGCCGGGAGCTGAAACGCTGTGCAACTTTTTTGATGCGCCCGTGTCACACTACTTGAAGAAAGACTCTCGATTTCATGCCGTCTGACCGCCGCCCGACTTGGACAGCCTTCACGGCCCTGCCGCGCCTCGACCCGGACGTGGCCTTAGTCCGTCAGTTTCGGGCCACGGCCAACCCGGCGGTGTTCGAGATTTTGTTTCGGAAGTACCAGACCACGGTATTCCATTTTATCTCGCGCATGGTCGGCGGCGAAGAAGCGCACGACTTGACGCAGGAAGTTTTTGTCCGGGCCTTGCGGTCACTGCCCTCGTTCAAAGGCGAAGCCAAGTTTCGGACCTGGCTGCTGACCATCGCCCGCAACGTGTGTTTGAACCACCTGCGCGACCGAAAAGCGCGGCTCGGTCTGGAAGCCGGGTCTTTGGACGAAGAGCCGGAAACGCCGGGCTTCATTCGGGAGCCGGCCGATCCCGCTACCGACATTGCCAAAATCGTTGAAGTTCGCGAACTCCAGCGGACTGTGGACACAGTCTTGGCGCTGCTCACCGACGAGCAGCGTCTTTTGATTACCCTTCGGGATTTGCAGGGCTTATCGTATGAAGAAATCGAGCAGGTGACCGAGATGAGTTCGGTCAATGTCAAATCCAAGCTGCACCGGGCGCGTCTGGCCTTCAAGGCCAAGTTCCAGCCATATCTCGCCCAGGTCAGCCCGGACCTAGAGATGGAACAAGAAATCAAACAGGGGAGGGGAAAGTGACACGCGAAGAAGCGCGGGCGAAAGGCTCCGATTACTTGGAACACGCACTTAGCCCGCCTGAACGAGACCAAATGCAGGCATACCTCGCCGACCACCCCGACGCCGCCGCCGAGCTGATCGCGCTGGACAGAACCCTGTTTCTGCTGCACCGCCTGCCGCCGCAGGAGCCGTCGCTCGACCTCTGGCACGCGCTTGTTCCCGAAATTGAGCAGCTTCGGGCCGAGCGCCGGCAGTCGCTGCCCGTGCGCCTGCGCGGCCAGTGGAGCATCTTCGCCGCGTCCATCAGTGAAGGCGTGATTCTGTGGACACACGCGCTGGCTCACCGTGCCCATCACCATTTCGCGCCGCACCTGCATGTGGATAAGGAGCGCCGCTGATGCGACTCAGCCCCCCCGCCCTTCAGTCTGCTCTGCTCCTGCTTTTGTTGACCTTGCCCATTCACGCCGCGCCGCCGCAGGTGTCGGTGATCAGCATTCACGGGACCATCTGGCCCGGCACGGCGGTGTTTGTCCGCCAGCAGCTTGACCTCGCGTATCGCCAGGGCGCAGCAGGAGTCGTCTTGGACCTGGACACGACCGGCGGCTCCCCCGTCGCCGCAAACGAGATCAAGCAGGCTGTTCTCGATCACTCCGCGGCGTTTCCAGTTGCCGCTTATGTCCATGACCGGGCCATCGGGCCGGGCAGCCTCATCGCGGTCGCCTGCAAGACAATCGCGTTTGCGCCGGGCGGCACTCTGGGCGGGGCGGACAGCGACGGCAGCAAAGCGGATTTTTCGGCAGCGGCGTCGGCGAATGGCCGGAACCCGGCGATTGCGGCGGCGTTTGTGTCGGCGGCCAGCGATCTGCCGGCTTACGCTGTCAAGGCAGGCGACTCGCTGACCCTGACCGCGGCACAGGCACAAACCGCGGGCTACGCGGATGTGGTGACAGCTTTGCCGTCGGCGGTCGCCGCCAAGATGAGTCCCAGCCTGGTCGGTGCCCAGCTTGTCCCTGTCGAGATGTCGCCCTGGCAGTCGGTCGCGCTGTGGGTGACGCAGCCCTGGGCGACGGTTCTGATTTTGGCCCTCGGCCTCGCGCTGATTTTCGCCGAGATTTTGACCCTGCACTCATGGGGCGTGGCCGGCATCTTTGGCGGCGCTTTGGTCGGAATGATCTTTGCCGCCTATATCACGGTCGGCGCGGCCACCTGGATCGGCGTCTTATTGTTCCTCATCGGCGCGGCGCTCTTGCTGCTGGAAACTCATGTGCTGCCGGGGCATGGCTGGCCGGCCTTTACGGGCCTCGCGCTAATTTTCGTGGGCTTGTTCTACGCCCTCGGCGGTCCCGGCGGCGGGGCGCTTTATCCCGCGGCGGTGTCGCTGGTGACGACCCTTGCCATTTTGGCCGCGTTCTTCATCTACCTGCCCCGCTCCGGCGTCTGGAAGCGGCTCGGTCAGCCGCTGCGCCAAACGGCGCTGGCCGGGTATGTTTCCGGCGACGATTACACGGATTATCTGGGGCGCTACGGAACCGCCGTGACCCTGCTGCGCCCGTCGGGGACCGCCGAGATTGACGGCGTGCGTCTGTCGGTCGTCTCGGAGGGCGAGTTCATCCCGGAAGGAACCCAGGTGCAGGTCGTCATGGTCCAGGGCAGCCGCGTCGTCGTGCGCGGGCCGGAGTAAGAAGCCAGGCGATGCAAGAAGGGTGAACACAAGCAAGAAGGGCGAACACAAGGTTCGCGCCCTACATCCTGTGTTTATTTTTGTCCTGACCCCGTAGGGG
>CAXUNT010000065.1:26209-26436 GCA_964252595.1 uncultured Armatimonadales bacterium | reverse complement strand
GGTGCAGACTGCGCCGCCGTCCGTGTCCGCGACCCTGCCGCTCGCCCCGGCCCCGAAGCTAAATCCGGCGCTGATCCACCCGCACACGGCGAACGGCAATTACACCGCCCCCGGTGCGCCGCACATCACGATTGAAGAACAATCAGAGCCGGTCCTGCGCCGGGTCGCCCCTCCGCCTGCGCCTGCCGCCGACCCGGAAGCTTCGCAGGAAGCGACCGTATCACCGG
>CAXUNT010000065.1:0-26199 GCA_964252595.1 uncultured Armatimonadales bacterium | reverse complement strand
GCACCGGAAACAGCCCCTGCCGATACGACAGGCTCACCGACAGACGGCGCGAGCAGCACCAGTCCAAGCCCTGACACCAGCCCCAACGCCTCTGCGCCCGCCGTTTCTTCGCCTCCCAGCCCGCCGCCTGCCCCTGCCGACCCGGACTTTGAGCACGTCAATACGCCAAAGCCCAGTACATCCGACCCCGAAGGCGGCCAGCAGGGCGGCGATAAATCTCAGAACGGTAAATCGCAGACCGATACCGGCGTCAGGCCGCAGTTCCGTGTCCAGACCGGCGCGTATGCCGACGAAAGCAGCGCCCGCACCATCGCTGACACTCTGCGCTCGGAGGGCTTCACCGCCAGCACCCGCAGCGAGCGCGACGGCGATCATTTCGTTTACAAAGTCCAGGTCGGTGCATACCGATCCAAAGACGGCGCCTCCAAAGTCGCCGATGCCCTTCAGAAAAAAGGCTACGCTGCCTTCATCTCTTTAGTCAGCCCATAACGGCTTGATCTTGATGCCAGCGCGGGGCTTGTCTTCATACAAAGGATAGCATGAGTTTCGACACCAGGATAGTTCTTGTTGCTGCGCTCGCAGTTGTACTACTAGGTGGATTATGGGCATTTCTCAGGCCGCCTATCCACTTGAACACACCAGCCGCAAACTCTCCTAGCTTATCCATCAGCGGACGCTACCAATTTACTACCCAGGGCAGCCAAGAGTTCATTTTTGACACGCAGACTGGCAAGCTATGGTCTCGCGACGGAAGCGGTTCGACGTTTCAATGGGTGCAGGAACCTTCGCTGCCGCATCAGTAAAGCGGTCATCAACCAGGGGTGACAAAATCACGCAGTTTTTTCCGAGCGCGGGTCCAGCGCGTCTCGTAGGGCGTCGCCGAGGAAGTTCAAGGCCAGCACGGTCAGCGAGAGGCAAAGAGCGGGGTAAATCACCAGCTCCGGGTGCGAGCGGTAATAGCCGGACTCTAACGGCACAGAGATCATCTTGCCCCAGCTTGGCATCGGGTCCTGGACACCGATGCCGAGGAATGACAGCGTCGCTTCGGCGATGATCACGCCCGCAATGTCAATGGTCGCGGCCACAATGATCGGCGACAGCAGGTTTGGCAGGATATGGCGCAGGATGATCCGTGAGTTCGGGACTCCCAATGCCCGTGCCGCTTCCACATACTCCCGCCCCCGCAGCGACAATGCCTGACCGCGTATCAATCGTGCCAGCCCCGGCCAGCCGGTAATTCCCAAAGCGATAAAGATGTTCAGCAGGCTGGGGCCTTTGATTGCCATGATGAGAATGGCGAGCAGGATGTCCGGGAATGCAAACATCATGTCGGTCAAGCGCATCAGCCCCACGTCCAGCCACTTGCCGTAAAAGCCCGCGACCAGCCCAACCAAGCCGCCGACACCTAAAACAATCGCTTCCACCCCGATCCCGACCGTCAGCGAAATTCGCGCCCCGACTGCCAGCCGTGTCAGGGTGTCGTAGCCGGAGTCATCGGTCCCCAGCCAGTGCCGGGCCGATGCCGGGGCGCTGTAATCGCTAGTCTGGTGGTCGTAGCGATAGGGCGACAGTAAGGGGTAGAAAATCGCCATCAAGACAATAATCGCCAGCACCACTAAACTCGCAGCGGCCAGAGGGTTTCGCAGCAGATGCCGCCAGACCTGCCGGCCTAAACTGGGCGCTGCCGCGTCCAGTTCCATCAATTCTTCCCGCTCCTGCTCTAAAACAACGCTCAAGGACCCACCCCCAAACCCCCTCCTCATAAGGAAAGGGCAAAATTATAGCCTTAGAACTTACACAAGTGACGTGTTTTCCGATGTGGATTGCATCTAGTTCTGATAGAGGCTTAGATCACACGTGTGGATCGCGGACGAGTCCTCCATGACTGTGCGGTAGTTGTACGCGGCACAATCCACAAACGTCGCGATACTGGGCTTACTGCTTGACCGCTGCAAGACGCCTTTTGAGGGATCGTTCGAGCCGATACCGGCACGATGCACCATCCATTCCAGATCATTGGCTTGTTTCACTAAGTATTCCATCACGGCTTCATTGTCTTCGTGTTGACCACGGTATCCGCGAGCCAGCGTATTTTTGATCGTCCACAAAACTGGGGGAAGTTGCTGGTTTGGGGGCTTACTCAGGGCACCGGCCTGGTAGAGAAACCGCTTAACCCCTTGCGGCGCATGGCCGGAACCAGATTTTGCACGAATGCCGTGTTGATCTTGGCGTGCTTCTGCATCTCCCTATCGCCCAGCATGGAAACCACAAAATCAGCACCCTGCACGAGTTCATCGAGATGAGAAATGTCGGAAACAGCGCCCGGATGGATCTCTAAGTCTGGACTCTTGAAGGTAAACTTCGCTGGATTTCTGGCTAGAGCCTTGACCTTGTGCCCTTCTTTCAGCGCGAGAGAAACGAAATGCTGACCCGTCTGTCCCGTACCGCCAAACACGAGAAATGTCTTTTGTAGGCCCATTTACTCTTTCCTGTCCCTCTATTATGTGCCTGCAATTGGGTCAGGCTCCTTCTAACGCTTTCACGCGCGGGTCGAGCGCGGCGGACAGCAAATCAATAATAAGGTTGGTCACGACAAAAATGGTTGCCAGGAGAAGCGTCGTTCCCTGAATCAGTGAGTAATCGCGCTGGAACAGCGAGTTGATGGACTGGTAGCCGACCCCCGGCACGGTGAAAATTGTTTCCACGACAAACGACCCGGACAATAGGTAGCCGAACGAGACGCCTGTTGTGGTCAATACGGGCAGGAAAGCGTTTTTGAGCGCGTGTTTGACCAGCACCGTCGCCGGAGACAGTCCTTTGGCGCGAGCAGTCCGAATGTAGTCTTGGCGCAGCGTTTCCAGCATGGACGCCCGCGTCATCCGGGCAATCAGCGCGGCAGGCCGGGCAGCCAGCACAATCGCCGGCAGCACCAAGTTCTCCGGGTCGCCCCACCCCGCCACCGGCAGCCAGCCGAGACGCAGGGCAAAGATCAAAATCAGAACCGGCGCGAGGACGAAGCTCGGCAGGGTGACGCCGACCAGGACCGTGGCCATGAGAAACCGGTCCAGCAGCGTGTTCGGCTTCAAGGCGGCGGCCAGGCCAATGGGAATGCCGACGACCAGCGCGAGCAAGATCGCCGCCGTCGCGAGCAGCGCCGTGTTCGGCAGGCCGCGCTTCAGAAACGCCGTGACCGGCTCGCGCGTGTAGTACGACTTTCCGAGGTCGCCGTGGGCGGCGTTCCAGAGATACAGGCCGTAGCGTTCCAGCGGCGGCTTGTCCAGGCCAAATTCGTGCCGGATATGGGCGAGAGTCACCGGGTCGGAGTGCTGCCCGGCGGCCAGCTCCGCGGGATCGCCGGGGGCTAAGAACGCGATAAAGAAGGTGATGGTGCAGACGGCCCAGATGGAAAGCAGGGCGAGTCCGATGCGCTGGAATAAAAATCGTGCCATAGTTTTAGAACCTTAAGAACCTACCCCGTCGCTTCGCGCCGACCCTCCCGAAGCGGGAAGGTCAAGAGTTTTGAAGAGATCTGAGAGCGTTGCTTGTTGCGTCTCCTGACTCTTGCTCCTCGCCTTCCCGCTTCGGGAGGGTATGCTACGCATTACTGCGTATCTGCCGCTTGCGACGGGGTGGGTTCACTTCAGCGCCACTCGCTTGTACGGCAGATGCCCCATCAAACAATCATCGAGGCCGGAGACGCGGGACGAGATCAGCTCCGGGTCTACGGCGTAGTAGAGAGGAATGCGCGGCGGGGCTTGGCCCGAAAGCTGAGCGGCCTGGCGGTACAAAGCTTCACGCTTTTGGGGGCTGCGCTCGACATCGGCGCGGGCGCACAGGGCGTCAAACTGCGGGTCAGCGTAGCCGGTATGGTTTTCCGGACTTTTCGACGACAGCAGCAGCGTGTAGAAATCCTGCGGGTCCAAGTAGTCAGCGTACCAGGCCAGGACAAAGCTCGGCGTGGAATTATTCTTGTCAATCGCGGCGATGAGCGATCCCAGCTCCATCTGGCGCTCATTGACGGTGAGGCCGAGATTTTGCGCGTACATCTGGCGCAGAATATCCATTGTCTTCTGGTACAGCGGGTTCTTTTCCGACGTGTAAATGTCCAGCGGCGGCAGGCCCTTGCCGTTCGGGTAGCCGGCGGCGGCAAGCAGGGCTTTGGCTTTCGCCGGGTCATACGGCAGGTCTTGGAAGTGGGGATCGCCGCCGGGAACGCCCGCCGGCAGAATATCAGGGGCAATAGGGAAAACCCCCTTGGTGACGACTTGAATGATCTTCTGCTTGTCGGTGGCATACGCGAAGGCCGTTCGGACGCGCGGGTCTTTAAACGGGGCGTAAACGGCTTCGTTCAGCGCAAAGTAGTTGATCCCGGCGCGGGGCCAAATCTTGATTTCAGACTTCAGGGCGGAGTCGGTCTTGTCGGCTTGCAGGTCATCAACTTGCAGGCCGCGCAAGATGTCGAGGTTCCCGGCGGCGAACTCTTCGTGGCGCGTGCCGGGGTTCAGAATAACCGGCATCGTCAGCTTGGCGATCTTAGGCGCACCGGCCCAGTAAGCGGGGTTCGCGTCAAAGTCCACTTCTTGGTCTTTGACAAAGCGCGTGATCTTGAACGCCCCGGTTCCCGCGCCCGCCTCGGCATCGGCGTCGGTCAGCGGGTTGGTGCCTTCTTTCGCGGCGATGGCTTTGCACTCGACCCAGCCGGTCGGGTAGGTCAGCGTGTCAACCCAGTAGGCTTTCGGCTTCGTGATCGTGATGGACAGCGTCTTGGGATCAATGACTTTGACCCCAGTGAGCGTCGTGGCTTTGCCGTTGTAAACGTCCAATGCCCCTTTGATATCGCCCATGTATTCGGGCGCGACGGGAGACGCGAGCTTCGGATTGAGCGTTCGCAGCAGGGAGTACGCGACATCGTCCGCCGTGACGGGACTGCCGTTCTGGAACGTGGCGGGGCGCAGGTGGAACGTGTAGGTGAGGCCGTCGGGGCTGACTTCCCACTTTTCGGCCAGACACGGCACGACTTTATTATCGGGCGCGTACTGGACCAAGCCTTCATAGGACTGCTGAAGCATCTGGCCGGTCTCGACATCCTGGCACATGGCCGGATCGAACGTCACCGGCGCGGTCTGCATGGCGACCCGCAGGATGTTCCCGCCCCCGGTAGAAGCGCTATTATGGTGGTGTCCGCAGCCAGTGAGAAGCACAGGCAAGGCAGTCAATGTGACAAGACAAGAAGCGCGAAGAAACGAGTTCAAAGAATGCCTTTTCGTATCGCGGCGCTGCGAGGGTAGGATTGTGGTAAGAGCCGGGGTTGTGGAAAACCCCGGCAGAGATGTGTGCTTCGCACAAAGAAGGTAGAGAACGAGCATCATTCCTCGTCCGCAGGACGCTTCTGTGCCGGGGTTTTCCACAACCCCGGATTTGACAGCATCAATGCCCAAGCGACAGGTGCTTGTAGGGCAGATGGCCCATCAGGCCGTCATCCAGACCCGAAACATACGGCTTGATCAGCTCGACATCCTGCTGGTAGTACAGGGGGATCATCGGTACTTCATCGGCAGCAATCCGCGCCGCCTGCCGGTACAGGCCGGCACGCTGAGCGGGATTTTGCGAGACATCAGCGGCATCGCAAAGCGCGTCGAACTTCGGGTTGGAATAGACGACATGGTTTTCCGGGCCGCCGGAGCGCAGCAGAACGCTGTAATAGTCCTGCGGGTCCAAGTAGTCAGCGGCCCAGCGGATATGATAGCATGGAAGAGCGTTTTTGTCTTCCTGGTCCAGCATTGCACCCCATTCCGTCACCTGCGGCCTGACTTGCAGGCCCAAGTTATCGCTCCACATCTGCTGGATTAACACCACGGTCTTTTCGAGTTCCGGCTGGCCCTGCCGGTACGTCAGCGGGATCGGGCCGAGGCCCGCGCCGTTTGCATGACCGGCGGCGGCGAGCAGCGCTTTGGCTTTTGCGGGGTCATATGGCAGACCCTGGAACTTCGGATCGAAGCCGGGGATGCCTTCGGCGAGAATGTCCTGCGCGGCGTCGCGCTTGCCCGCAAAGACCACTTGGACGATTTTGTTTTTGTCGACGGCATAGGCGAGTGCCTGCCGGACACGAAGATCGGCAAATGCGGGGAAGGCTTTTTGGTTCAGGCCGATATAATATGTGGACGCCCGCTTGAAGAGCTTGACTTGGTCTTTGAGCGCTGGGTCTTTGGCGTCGTTGTCCAGATCGCCCGGCGACTCGAATTGCAGCATATCGAGGTCGCCCCGGACATACTCGTCGTGCCGCGTCCCGGCGTCAATGATGACAGGCCGCTCGATGCCCGCCAGCTTCGGCGCACCGGCCCAATAAGCGGCGTTCGCCGTGAGCGTCGCTTTGGAGTCGGGGACGTAGGACGCTAACTTGAATGCTCCGGTGCCTGCCCCCTTGATGTCGTCGGCGGCGGACAGCGGGACGCCGGGTTTGGCTTCGGCCTGCGAGACCACATACGCGGTCGGATAGGTCAGCGTGTCAATCCAGTAGGCTTTCGGCTTCGTGATCGTGATCGCAACCGTCTGCGGGTCCATCACTTTCACCCCAGTCAGCTCGGTCGCCTTGCCGGAGTTCAGCTCTTTTGCGCCTTGAATGTCGCCCAGATAATTGAGCGCGACCGATGAGCCGAGTTTGGGGTCCAAACAGCGGCGCATGGAATACAGTACATCGGACGCCGTGACGGGAGTGCCGTCCTGGAACTTGACGTTCGGCCTGAGATGGAACGTGTAGGTGAGGCCATTGGGGCTGACGCTCCACTGTTCGGCCAGGCACGGCACGATTTTGTTGTCCGGCGACCACTGGACCAGCCCCTCGAACATCTGCTGCAACACGTCAATCGTGTCGCCGTCCTGCACCAGCGCCGGGTCAAACGTCGTCGGCGAGGTTTTAATCGCGTACCGGAAGATGTTGCTTGCCGGGGCCGACACGGACGACGCCGATTTGTGGCCGCAGCCCGCCGCAAACAGCGGCGCGGCGAGGCAGGCGAAAGCAAAAAAAGAGGCGCGAACGGTCAAAGAAGAACTCCTACAGGAAAAGCGTGAAGATTGCCTATTATACCACGCACATTGGCTTTTAGAATTGTGCTTCCCTTCTTAGGGTATTATTAACTGCATATGGCAGACACACTGTTACGCGACTATCTCTCGGAACTTTCCGCGATCCATGCTTCCGGGGCCGGGGTCAAAGAAACGTCGTATTACCCCGCCGTCAGCAGCTTGTTCAATGCTGTCGGCAAGACACTCAAGCCGAATGTCCGCTGCATTATCAATTTGAAGAACACGGGAGCCGGCATTCCCGACGGCGGGTTCTTTACGCCGGACCAGTTCTCCAAAAGCGGGGAAACCACATTCGGGGCGGGGCAACTGCCGAGCCGCGGCGTTCTGGAAGTCAAGGGAACCGGCGAGGAGGTCGGCAAGATCGCGGCCGGCGCTCAAGTGGAGAAATACCGGCAAAAGTACCGGCAGGTGCTGGTCACCAACCTGCGCGATTTTCTGCTGGTCGGGCAGGACGAAGCCGGTCATCCTGTGACCCTGGAACGGTTTGCGCTGGCCCCGACGGAAGCCGAATTTTGGGCGCTGGCGTCGTCCGGTACGGTTCCCGCCGCACTTCAGGACCAGTTCACGGAATACTTGAAGCGTGTTCTGCTGTATGCTGCGCCGCTGGCGGCCCCGGAAGATGTGGCCTGGTTTTTGGCGTCTTATGCCCGCGATGCCAAGAACCGGATTGAGCTGGCCGGGCTGCCCGCGCTGGCTTCGGTCCGCACGGCGCTGGAAGAAGCGCTTGGGTTGAAGTTTGACGGCGTCAAAGGCGAGCATTTTTTCCGCTCCACGCTGGTGCAGACGCTCTTTTACGGCGTCTTTTCCGCCTGGGTGCTGTGGTGCCGGCAGCAGAACGCGGCGGCTTCGGGACCGAAGACCAGCCATCGGTTCGAATGGAAGATGGCGGCGTGGGAGCTGCATGTGCCGATGATCCGGGCGCTGTTTCAGGAAGTCGCCAAACCCTCTCAGCTCGGCCCGCTGGGGCTGGTGGAAGTGCTGGACTGGACGGGGGCGGCCTTGAACCGCGTGGATCAAGCCGCATTCTTTACGAAGTTCGACCAGGCCCAGGCCGTGCAGTATTTTTATGAGCCGTTTTTGTCGGCGTTCGACCCGGAGCTTCGCAAGGACCTCGGCGTCTGGTACACGCCGCCGGAGATTGTCCGCTACATGGTCGCCCGCGTGGATGCCGTGCTGCGCGACGAGCTAGGCATTCCCGACGGCCTCGCCGACCCGAATGTGTATGTTCTGGACCCGTGCTGCGGCACGGGGGCGTACCTGGTGGAAGTGCTGCACCTGATTGAAGCCCGGCTGGCGGCGAATGGCGGGGACGCACTGGGCGCGAGTGACCTCAAAACCGCCGCGACCACGCGGATCTTCGGCTTTGAGATTTTGCCGGCGCCGTTTGTCGTCGCGCACTTGCAGCTCAGTTTGCTGCTGCAAAATGCGGGTGCGCCGCTGGCGGACCCGGAGCGGGCGGGCGTCTTTCTGACCAATGCGCTGACCGGCTGGGAGCCGCCGAAAGAGCCGAAGTCGCATCTGCTGTTCCCGGAGCTGCAAGCGGAGCGCGACGCCGCCGATCAAGTAAAGCAGCAGAAGCCGATTTTAGTCATCCTGGGCAATCCTCCTTATAACAGCTTCGCCGGGGTTGGCGTGGCGGAGGAGCGGGCGCTTTCGACCGCTTACCGGACGACGAAACACGCGCCCGCACCGCAGGGACAGGGTTTGAACGACTTATACATTAGGTTCTTCCGCGCGGCGGAGCGGCGCATCACAGAAGGAACGGGCAAAGGGATCGTCTGCTTTATTTCTAACTATTCGTGGCTGGATGGGTTGTCGCATACGGGAATGCGTGAGCGTTACCTGGAAGCCTTCGATGAGATTTGGATTGACAGTCTGAACGGCGACAAGTACAAGACGGGCAAGGTGACACCGGACGGTTTGCCCGACCCCAGCGCCTTTTCAACGGAGTTCAACCGAGAAGGCATTCAGGTAGGAACTGCTGTAGCCCTCTTTGTGCGGAAACAAGCGCATGAGCCGGCAAGCGCAATTCATTTCCGTCATTGGTGGGGCAAGGAAAAGCGGACCGAGCTGCTGGCGTCTTTGGAAAGTTCGGTGAGCGGCTACACTCAGTTCATGCCGTCCAATCACACCGGCCTGACCTTCGCGCCTCTGGAGTTTGGTGAAGACTATCACAGATGGCCCCTACTGCCGGACCTGCTCCCAGCCTCGTTTCCCGGCGTCAAAACAAGCCGGGATGATGTTGTGGTGGACATTGACCGCGCCCGTCTTGAAACGCGCATGACGCAGTATTTTGACCCGGCCATCAGCCATGACCAGGTGAAGAAAATCGCGCCGGGAGCAATGGACAGTTTTGCGGGCTTCGATCCTATTGCGACTCGAAACTTTCTGATCAAGCGCGGGTTCCTTCCACAAAACATCATCCGATACTGCTACCGACCCTTTGATGCCCGCTGGCTCTATTGGGAACCTGAAACGAAGCTAGTTGATAGAAGTCGACCAGAATATCTAGCACAGGTTTTTCCAGGAAATATTTGGATTGAAGCACGTCAAAAGCAACCGATGGAAAAGTTTGATAGAGGCTTTTTTGTTCGGCCACTTGCCGACAACCTAGGAAACGGCTTGTCCAACTACTTCCCATTGCTATTAAAGCCTAAGCCGCAAACTTCTCTGCTGACTTTAGATGCAGAAGCAGAAGAACCCCGCCCTAACCTTTCCGCACAGGCGGCGGCATACCTGCGGGAAATCAGCCCCCTTGAATTGACGGACGAGGGGCCTCCGGCACTCGCCGATGCCGAAAATCTGTTTTATCATACGCTCGCCTGCCTACATGCGCCCGCGTACCGAAGCGAAAACGGCGGGGCGCTGCGGCAGGACTGGCCGCGTATTCCCCTGCCGGACACCAGCGACGCCCTCCGCGAGTCTGCCGCACTGGGGCGACAGGTCGCCGCCCTGCTGGACACCGAAACGCCGGTCGCCAGGGTAACGGCGGGAACGCTGCGGCCTGAACTGGCGAAACTAGGAACGATCCAGCGCACCGACGGCGGGCCGCTCCACCCGGAAAGCGGCGACCTGACAGTGAGTGCCGGCTGGGGCCATGCTGGCAAAGAAGGTGTCACCATGCCCGGCAAAGGCAAAACCACGGCGCGGGGCTTCGCGCCGACAGAGCGCGAGGCTCTGGCGGCAGGCGCGGCGGCGCAGGGGCTGACCGACGCGCAGACCATCACCTGCCTCGGTCCGGCCACGCGCGACGTTTACTTGAACGGCGTCGCTTTCTGGCAGAATGTCCCGGACCAAGTGTGGGACTACACCATCGGCGGCTACCAGGTCATCAAAAAATGGCTTTCCTACCGGGAAGCGGCCCTGCTGGGCCGCGCCCTCACCGTCGAGGAAGCCCGCGAAGTGACCGCGATGGTCCGCCGCCTCGCCGCGTTGCGCCTGCTGGAACCCGCGCTGGACGCGAACTACCGCGCCGTTCAGGCACAGCCATTTCTCTGGACAAAGCCTTAAAAGCAGCACCTGTCGGGCGGCTGGTTTCCCGGCCATGAATGGCCAGGCTAGAAGGGTACGAAGCCCCTCCGGGGCTAAATGCCGCTCTGCCTGCACCTGTTCTTCAAGCCCGCCTTCCAGGTCGGCCTTCCGGGTAGCCGGTGCTGATTGGAACAAACCAGAACGGTATACGAAGTAATCAGAATGATACCATTGCAGGAGGGCTTTTGTGAACTCTTAGCCCGGCCATTCATGATCGGGTCTTGAAAAACCGCTTGACTTTTTGAGCGTCCTATGTTAAAGTAGCTTACATCTGATTTACGCGCACCCATTCGCCCGCTGCCGACGCGCTTTGCACCGCCTTATGACACCATCTGCCTGGAGGCTTTGATGAACTCGATACCCGCATCCCGCTCCAAATCGTTCCGAGGACTGACCGGCGCTGCCGCCGTGCTGGCCGCCGCCCTCGGCCTCAGCCTGGTCGGCCCGCACCGGGCGTATGCCGCCCCCCATCAGCTTGCCGCGCCCGGCGCAAGTGACCTGGGCGTGTCCATCCTCAGCCCGGACCCGCATGTGGCGCTGTCGGGGGTCAAGCCGGTGGAAATCTCGGCGTTCTACCAGGGCAGCCCCGCCAACCAGATCATCGCCATCGAGCTGTTCATTGACGGCGCGAAGGCGGCAACAAAGACTTTGGACGCGCCGGAAACGCGCGGCGTCGTGTCGTTTCTTGTGGACGCTGGGCAGATCCCGGCGGGAAACCACACAATTGTCGTGCGCGTGACCGGGGCCGATCAGGAAGTGTCCTCGGCGAAGAGCCGGTTCACGTTCAATGGCATGGACCCCGGCGCAACCCCGCTGGACGCGCCGAGTCCGGGCGGGATGAGCGTGACGCCGCCTGATGCTTCGCTTTCGTCTGGCCTGCCGCCCACCCTGCGGCTGGTCAGCCCGACCCCCGACGGCCGCGTGCAGGGCGTTGTGACCCTGCGCGTCGAAGCGTCCGACCCCAGCGGCAAAGCGCCGTATGTGTCGCTGTTCATTGACAAGACGTTTAAGACGCTCCGCAACTACGCGCCGTATGAGTTTGATTGGGACACGACGGCAGTGACGAACGGCTACCACACGATTGAAGCCTACGGCTACAACGACACGCCGAACGCCGTCGGCCATGCCAAGACCCTGCGCCTCTATGTGAACAACCCCGGCGGCGAGACCGGCATCCGCCGCGACCTGCTGGACGCGCCGAAGCTCACCGCGCCGAAGCCTGTCAAAGCAGTCCGGCCTGCCGCCGTTCGGCCCACGCCAAAAAGGCGGCTTGCGCCCGCGCAGATGGCGTCGCTCCTGCCGCACCTGACGTCTCCCGAAGCGATTGTCCGCCAGATGGCCGCCGGTGCCGGTGCCCTGCATCTCGGCGGCCTAGACTTTGCGACTGAGCTGTCTACGCCGTTCGCCGCGCCGAAACCAGCAGCGCCTGTCCGCGCCTTCAAGCCGCTCCATGTGGCAGACAAGACGGTTGTCGCTCGCCCGGCTTCCGACCGGGAAGCGCAGGCGCTGCTGGCCGAGACGCCCGCGCATTCCTTCCGCAAGAAAGTCCGGCTGCCGCAGCTTGCGACCATCCATATGCCCGGCAGCGGCTTGACCTCACCATTTGTCGCGCTGCCCCATGCGCTGCCGCTGGCCGCGCCTGTCGTGGCCACCCTGCGCCCGGCAACCGAAGCCGCGCCGAAGATGCACAGCCTGCGGGTTCACCTGCCCATCGGCGTGATGAGCGAGCTGCTGCGGAGCGCAGGCCAGAAGACGATCTTGTTTGACCACGCGACAGTGACAATGGACCGGCCTTTGATCGCCCAGAACAGTGTGCTGTTCGGCCCCCTGCGCCAGATCTTCGAGCAGGGCGGCGGAACACTCACCTGGCAGCCCCGCACCGGCACGGTCCAGGCGAAAAGCGCCACAAAAGACATTGTGCTGACACTAGGCGATACTCATGCTCAGATCAACGCCAAGCAGGTCACGCTGGACGGCAAGCCGTATCTGCTGATGGGCCGGACCATGGTTCCAGTCTCATTTTTCGCCGCTGCTTTAGATGCAAATGTCCAGTTTGACGCTGCGACCGGCCACCTGCTGGTGACCAGCCGCAAGTAGCGCTTTTAATCCGTTTCGCGAAAAAGCCCCGCGCCGCATGGCGCGGGGCTTTTTTATTTGGAAAGCCGTGCGTTTACGACCATGCGTTCAAGACCATGTGTTAAAACACACGGCTACATAGCGCGGACGCCACAAAACGCCCGCTCCGCAGGGTTCGGACTATCTGAGTGCCGCGCCCTCCGGGTCTGCCAGTGCAGAAGCGGTACTTCGTGGCGTCTGCGCCCAATAGCCGTGCCATTCATGGCATGGTCTTATACGGCATGGTCGCAACTCTCGGCAATCCGGGTAAAACAGCACTATGTCAAACAAAGTCGCTCTGCTTTATGATCCCGCCGTGCTGGAACACAGGCCGCCGGAAGGCCATCCCGAACGGCCTGCGCGGGTGCAGGAAGTCATGGCCCTGCTGGAACAAACGGGAATGCTTAAACGCTTGGCCCGCCTGCCGGTGACGCCGGCGACGCGGCAGCAGCTTGAGCGGGTGCATACGCCGGAGTATCTGGACTTTGTGGAGCAGGTCGTGGCCGACGGCGGCGGCTACCTGGATGCCGGCGATACCGTGGCGTCCCCAGAGTCCTGGGACGCCGCGACTGCCGCCGCCGGCGCGGCCATCGGCGCGGTAGATGCCGTGATGACCGGCGGCATGGACGCGAGCTTTGCCTTGGTGCGCCCGCCGGGTCATCACGCGCCGCCGGACCGGGCGATGGGCTTTTGTATTCTCAACAATGCCGCTGTGGCCGCCGCCCATGCGGTTTCGGAGTACGGTCTGTCGCGCGTGCTGCTGGTAGACTTTGACGTGCATCACGGCAACGGCATTCAGGATTGCTTTTACGGCTCGCCGGAAGTCCTTTACTTTTCCACCCACCAATCTCCGGCATATCCATTTACAGGCGCTGCGGAGGAAACAGGTGTCGGCGCGGGAGTTGGCTACACAGTCAATGTCCCGCTGCCGCCGGATGTCGGCGAAGCGGGATTTTTGCAAGCCTTTGAAACGATCCTGCGCCCGTTGGCCCGCCGGTATCAGCCCGAACTGGTCCTGGTTTCGGCAGGGTACGACGCCCACTGGCGCAACTCACGTTATGTGCAGGGCATCCGCGAGCGGCTGACCGTGCGCGGCCTGGCCGCACTGTCCCGCAGTGTGCAGGAGATCGCCGACGCCCACTGCCCCGGCCGTTTGGTCGGGGTTTTAGAGGGAGGCTATGATCTGGACGCTTTAGCTTACGGGGTTCTGGCAACACTAGGAGTCTGGCTCGGCGACACCGAACTCGCCGATCCGCTCGGCCCGCCGCCAACAGAAGCACAGGAGCCGGACATTTCGGCGCTTCTGGACAGAGTGAAGCGGGTGCATGGATCATGACCCCTCCTGCCTCTTCCCCTCTCCGCTTCGGGGAGGGACCCTGCAAAGCAAGGCGGGAGGGGTCATCTGCTCGCCACCAGCACCGAGCGTGGAAGTACGGGCGCGGGTGTCGCAGGCTTGCCGAACAAGACAAGCGCGTGAGGGACAGGGCGGCTGGGGATGCCGGGGGATGTGTGGCCGGTGACGAGGATTTGCTTGCCGTAGACCAGAGACGTGCTGAAGCCGGAGTCAAGGAGGACCGCCTCGTGAACGCCCAAAGACTGCAAGGCTAAGGCAAGATTGGATGACGGAGTAACGTAGGTGGTCGCGCCAAGAGCCGGACGACCGTCAGGCAGCAGGCAGAAGAAGGCCCGGCGGCGCGGGTCTTCGGCATCGTGGACATGGTAACGGTCAATCTGTGTGCGGTCGGCGGCTACGCCGTTGTGTACCAGCCAGACGCCGCCGAGAAACGCATCAGTGACGCCCGGCAGCCACGACTCTAAACTTCTTTGGGTTCCCATCAAGCGCGGCTGGTAGGGGACCAGCCGAGTCTGGGTTTTGGACAGCAGCACCAGCGGGCGGCCTAAAAGAAGTGCAGTTCGGTCTTCGGGGTTGAAGACAACTTTCGTCTCGTTGCCACAAAGCGACGGCCCAATCAAGACATTGTCGGTCCCCGCTACAGACGCGTCCACAAAGAATGTGCCATTCAGGCCCGCCTGCGCCCCGGCGTTCTGAACCATCTGGCTCACCCCGCAGCGAAAGGCCGAGCGGCGGGTCTGCGGAACGCCGCCTTCAATAAGAATAAAGGGAACACCCACTTTCCGAGCCTGTATGACAAGAAGCGGCGCCTGTGGGTTGATTAAATCAGTTCCAACTGCGGCATCGCGCAGGATAGGAACCGGATGAACGCCAGCAAATACCGGGGCGGCTGGAAGAGGCAGCGAGGGCGAAGGCAAAAGATAAGCGGCGGCGGAGCCGAAGGCGGCAAGAACACAGGCACCGCTGATTGCGCGAAGCGCCACCGCGCCGCGCTCTCGCAGGGACATATTGGTTTGAAAGGACATCGTTTAGATTGTACCATGAAAGGCAGGAAATACGCCCAACCTATATAATTACATAATTACAAAAAATTAAAATGTGAAGCCTTTTACTTGGATGCCGACGCCGAGGCTGCGGGTGCGGAAGTTGTAGGAAAACACTGGAATGAAGCCGCGCAGGGCCGGGCCGAGTGCAGCCTGGTAATCAATTACGCCGCCTCGCGCCAGGTCGTACCGGACGCGGCCTGCGACGACCAGACGTGCCGTGCCGGTTTGGAAGCGCACATCCAGCTCGCGCGATGTGTCCAGCACATCAAAATTGAACGGCGAGTCGCCGCTTGTGCTGCTGGCGAGAAACTGCACCCCAACCGCCGTCAAGGGCGAAAAGTAGTGGTTCACGGCAACATTGATCTGGTCATAGCGGTAGGCAGTCTTGTCCCCGCTGTAGCTGTTCGTGTTGATGGAGATGCTCGGCAGCAGCACGGTGTTCGGCGCGATCAGCAGCGGCTGAGTGCTGAGACCAGCCTGATGGCTGATGCGCCGAGCATAAATATGGTAAGGCGCAGCCGGAAGCTGTTCCTGGTAATAGCCGATGGTTTCTCGCGCCTGGGCATACAAGACCAGGTGCTTTAAGCTGGCTCGGAACGACTTGGGATCGCCGTAAATCGGCGCTTTCGGCACGGGCGTCAGTGGAAGATCTCCGCTGAGATTGACTTCCGGCAGGCGGCTGACATACAGGTCAGTGCGGCGGCGTCCACTGGAAGCGATGTGCGTGGAGAGGTCTTCGGCCAGATACAGACCACCGTGCGACGGCGAGTTGAAAAGCGAGATCGGGTTCGGGTCCGGTAGGAAGTCGGTAAACCGCAGGGGATCGCCTTCCGGCAGCGGGCCGGGGGCAACAGTTGCCGCCGCGCGAATACGCTCCAAAAGCGTGGCCGGCCCGGCATACGGCGGCGCGGGCGCGGAAGATACGCGCGGCGTGTAGAGCGTCTGGAAGCTGGTGATGGCCGCCTGCACCGACTGGCGAGCCGGCAGGAGCAGCCGGTACTGGAACGGCAGGCGCATGATGCGCGTGTTGTTGCCGAAGGCGACAAAAGCTCCGTAACGCGAGGAATAGCCGACCGTAGGAATGGCAATCGCCCGCCGGGACCCGCCGCCGGGGCCGCCGAGGCCGAAGGTCAGACGCGGGATCGTGACGAGCCGTGCGCCGAACAAATACACCGTGGCGTTTCGGAGTGTTCCCCGATGCTTTACCGAGTCCAGGGTTATGGTCTGGGAACGCAGGTAATAATCGGCCGGCCCGCCGTTCGGCACGGTCGTGAAGTCGCCGCCGTAGGCCGTGAGGACGTTGACCTTCTGCGTGATGCCGTTTTTGTCGGTCTCCTGTTCCGGCGCCTCGACGATGCGCGGCGCACGGATGGTGAAGTAGGCGCGATAGAGGGAAGCATCGGTGGCGACGCCGCTGGAGGCCCGCCCATTGAACGTCACTTCCTGCGCATGAAGCGTCGTGTCCGTCTCATGGATGCGGACATGACCGCGCAGATCGTAGGTTCCGGCAGTGCGGTCGGCATCGGCCTGATCAGCGATGAGTGTCAGCTCGCCGCCGTAAGTGAGACGGACGCCTTCCAGATGCGGATGATTGGACGGCCCGGATGATCCGCCGATGCCGATTTCTACGGACGGCAGGGGTTTGGACGCCGCCGTGGGCGCGGACTGAGGCCCGGCACTGCCTGCGGCGGCATCGGGCGCGTTTGGGTTCGGCGTTGAGATCGGCGGCTGAGGCGCGTCCGGCCCGGCGGCCGTTCCGTTGGGAATCTGGGCCAGCGCGGGGGCGGCTAAGAGCAGGAGCGTCAGCAGCAAGGCGGCAGAGCTATTTCCAGTCACTGAGATCCAATCTCGCGGGCGCAGCGGCTTTGGCCGTGTTCATGCTGGCTTTAAACGCCGCGTCGTCGTAGGTGCGGGAGTGGATCACGACCGGCATGGGAACGGCATGGCCCATCAAAAGCGCCTGCTGCTTGGAATCCAGCGAGGACAACACGCTCCGCAGCGACGACGCGCCGGAAATGCCTGTGAGTACAGCATCAATGTCACGCTCGTCGTTGAGCAGACAAGTAATGCGCGTGCCAAGCTGGGACAAGACTTCCGAGTCAATGCCCGAAGGCCGCTGGTCTACCACTAAAAGTGTCACATTGTATTTTCGCAGCTCGCGGGCAATCGTGCCGAACGTTGTCTGGTGCGCGAGGTGCGGCGACAGAAACTTGTGCGCTTCTTCAATCGTGATGACCAGCGGCGTCGGTTTCTTCGCTTTGTCGCCGAGCGCCGCTTCCGAGAGCTTGATGTACTCGGCGTGGATTTTGCGGGTCAAGATGTTCGCGACCAGCATATACTGTAAGGGCTTGTGGTAGTTGCCGAACTCCAGCACGACATTGATGTCTTTCAAGAGGCATCCCATGATCTGCTTGACAGCATCATCGGCGTCGTCGGCGTCTTCGGTCAGGAAGCCTTTGCACTCATCCACCATGCGTCCGAGCTTGCGCTTGAGTGCGCTTAAAGACATGGCATTCGCGCCGCTCGCTTCGGCGAATTCTTTAAGCTGCTCGCTGTCCATTTTCAGGAGCTTTGCCAGCCATTTATTCTTGTAGTGCTGCTCCAAGAGAAACGTCGTCTCGGCCGCGCTCTGGTTCAGATTTAGCTCATCGGCCAGCAGCAGAATGTCTTCGACGCTGATCTGGCTGTAGGGAATCCGCACATCATTTTCAATCGGCACTTTGCGCCGCGCCGACGAGTCGCGGTCCAGGGTGAAGACGCTGACCCGGTTGCCGAAGTACTTTTTGAGGCCGTCCACGCCGGACTTGCCCGGCTCCTCGCTGGTTCCCTGCCAGCCATATTCGCCGTGCATGTCAAAGACCAAATTGACGGCTTTTTTGTGTTTGATCATGCCGCACAGGCAGATCCGCGTCAAAAACGTCTTGCCCGTGCCGGACTTGCCGAAGATGCCATTGGAGCGCTCCACCAGCTTTTCCAAATCTAAGCAGACTTGGATTTCTTCCATGTCCAGCGGCGCTCCGACATGAAAGTGCTTGCCGCCGTCGGTCTCCGCGCCGAAGATGTCCGCAATATCGTCTTCGGTCGCTTCCCCTACCCCGCTGAAGTGGGTCGGCACGGTCTTGACGGGCTCAAACTCGCCACCCGTTCCTTTGACCCGCATCAGCAGCGGCTTCAGCGTGACCGTGCCGTAGGCCGAGGTGCCGGCCAGCACCTGCCGCAAAAACGCATTTTCGGGTTCCGCGCCGCTCGGCGGGTTCGCCAGCACGCCCGGCGCGACGCAGTCCAAAGAGACGTCGGTAATCATCGCAAAGAACTCGTGCTTTGCGCCGTCCACAACCACGAACTTGCCCGCCCGTATCTCTTCTACCGAGCCGGAGAGCTTCATCTGCATTCCGGCCTGCAACGAGCCGCGCACGATGCTTCCCATCACCGAGCGTTGACGGGGCACCGTGTCCAGCGGCGGCAGGGCATAATGCAGGCTGCCGTGTCCATTGCTGCCGTTCTTCCCGTTTCCGTTACTGCCGCTGTCTGCCGCCATATTTCGCGCCTTGCCCCGCTGAATCGTCAAGATGTAGTGCCATTATAACACAGGAGGGAGTATGCCGTCAACAAAATTGCCCCGGCGCTGTATCAGCGCCGGGGTAATTATTGATAAAAACGGCATTAGAACGCTATGGCGGGCGGCAGATGAGTCTCTGCAAAGACGGTTGGGGTACATTCCTGCGCGATTAAGTTGTAATTTGCAATCGTCTTTGCCTGCATTTCCCGACCATCATGCTCGCGGCTCCAAGCGACATTTTTGGCTTCCTGCTTGAGAAACACGGTCATGCTTCTGTCAGTGCGCGGGCTGGGCTGAACGAGATACACCATGTCCGCCCTTCGGCCCGCCGCTCCGAGGTCCACTTGTCCCAGGCTCATCTGCGGGTGCCAAAGGCAGATCAGCAGTCCGATCAGCCCCAACAAGGGAACGCCATAAACCGAAAACGGCATCGTTTTCGCTTGCATCTCTTTCTACTTCTTTCTATCCAGCAATTCTAGCAGTAGGGCATAAAAACTTTTCCAGCCGCCGTGACGCGCTTTCGCAGGTCCCGACGGCTGAAACAAGATTAAACCTAGCTGTGGCTGCGGCCCGCTTCCACATTCCCGCGCAGGGCTTCGGCGCTCATTGGGGCCATCGAGCAGAGGTACGCCCGGTCCCATTCCGCCTGTGGCCCTTCGTTCATGTGGCTCCAAAATGCCCGCAGGCTGATCATAATCTTCAGCAGCCGCGTATTCATTTCACTATTTGTTGATGTCGTCATGGTCTTGCTTCTTCCTAATGTTCGCTCCACGTCACTCTTGCCGAGTCACCCGGATCAAAGCGAGTATTTGTTTTCTGAGCAATGCCTGTTTTTCCGGCGGCACTTCCGCCAATTCCCGGACAATCTGCTGGATCAAATGCTGCTCCGGCGGCACGTCCAGAGCAGCGGCGCTGCTGATGTTCTTCGCGAAATCGTGCTTGCCGGCATAGCGCAGCCAGTCCGCCGGTGACTCGCCGAGTGCCCCGGCGAACTTGATCAGCGTCTTTTCGCCGGGCGATTTTCCCTTCGCCATGTCGGCGATTTGGTTGTAGCCGATAGACAGTTTTTCCCCGGCGGCCCGTGCCGACAGCGGCTTTTCCGGTGTACCCAGTTCAGTCAAAACCCGCAGGGTCTGCTTTTGCAGTTCATCATTCTTCGGCATTGATGTTATTATACAACATCAATGCCATTGTTGTCAACAACTTTGAGATTTATTTTTGTATCCTAAGTATCGGCGTTGCAGCAGGGAAACATAAGGGTCAGCAGGAAATGGTACAATAGAATTCCCTGCAAGGGCAGGGAGGTACAAGTTGAGGGTTTGGGAAGTGACAGATCAGCTTCAAAGCATTTGCAGAAAGTTGGGGTTGCCATTAATCAGCGAGACCCACGCGGTTGAGACCCTGAAAATGCAAACAGCGACTTAACACCACACTAGCTATCTAGAGGGCAACCTGGAAGGTGCGGCACTGAAAAAGGAGAATAGGATGAAACCGCTCGCTTTGTCTGTATCACTGGTCGTATTAGCCGAAGCTGGTACGGCAATAGTTTTGTTCAACGCTTCGCCTCATGCGCCGCTGGGCTTTTGGCTCTGGTTCGGCGGCGTTGCCTTCCTCAGTCCCGTAATTGGGTTTTGGATGTACCGACGGGAAGCTACACCGAAAACTTGACAACGGAAGCATCTACAATGAGATGGTATGGGAATGAGATTAGCCCGGCTTGTGGCGACTGACCCGAAGGCCAGGTGTAATTTCAGGAACGGGATAGCGCTGACCTACCTCTGCTTTTTCAGGATATTCTGGATGCAGATCACGCCGAATAACAAACCAGTTACGTCCGTCGATGTAGGAAATGTCCTGACCGACTTCAGGCAGGCCAAACAACTTTTTTCGCAGCTCTTGAAAACATACGCGGGGATCGCAGTCCGAGTAGCGGCAGCGTGGAGTACTATCCAGCGGCTTGGGCTGAACGGAAATCCGCTCGCACCAAACGCACCACCAATCACAGTCATCACCGGGAGCCGCCATCCAAGCGGCACGTCGTCCATGCCGTAAGCCAATTTCCCGAAGCCACCGCTGCTCTGCACAGGCATCTTTGCCTCGAACAGACATGTATTTCAGATACAATGCGCGAATCTCTTCGCCAGTAGCCTTCAGGTAGGCACAGTTCTCTTGAATACTTCTTCCATTGCTGGTACTTTTTCCATTGTTCATTTGGTAAACCTTCTTACCTTGATCAACTAAATCCGCCAAATGGTATTGTTCTGTTCTCTTTTTATGAAAAAAGCCTCCGCTCGTTTAGGGCGGAGGCTTTTCTTGTGTCTCGTTAGGCCCGGATGTCGACGGGTCCCATGCGGCGGAGCTTTTTTAAGGCCCGAAGCTCAATCTGGCGAACGCGCTCGCGGGTGACGGCGAAGCGCTGGCCGACTTCTTCCAAAGTATGTGCGTAGCCGTCATCAAGACCGAAGCGCATACGGACAACGTCGCGCTCGCGCGGGGTCAGCTTGTCCAGCACGGTGTCAAGCTGCTCGCGGCGGATGAGGTTCACAGCGGCATCCGACGGCGACTGGTTGGCATTGCTTTGGATGAAGTCAGCGAGCTGGGCCGAGTCTTTCTCGCCAACCGGCGTTTCCAAAGACAGCGGCTCGGACGCAATCCGCTTGATTTCGTTTACCCGCTCGACCGGGACTTCCATCTCCGCCGCCAGCTCGTCCTGAGTCGGCTCACGCGACAACTGCTGGCGCAGCAGGCCCTCAGTGCGAACCAGCTTGTGGATTGTCTCGGCGACATACACCGGAATACGGATGGTCCGGCCCTGGTTGATGACCGCGCGGGCAATAGCCCGCCGAATCCACCAAGTCGCGTAGGTGCTGAACCGGTAGCCTTTGGTGTAGTCGAACTTTTCCACGGCCCGAATCAGGCCAATGTTGCCTTCTTGAATCAGGTCGGCCAGGCTGATGCCCGGCACCGAGTAGCGGCGGGCGATGGACACGACAAGGCGCAGGTTCGCTTCGGTCAGAATGTCTTTTGCTCGCTGGTCGCCGTCGGCGACTTT
Source organism: uncultured Armatimonadales bacterium (assembly GCA_964252595.1). Classification (GTDB taxonomy): domain Bacteria; phylum Armatimonadota; class Armatimonadia; order Armatimonadales; family Capsulimonadaceae; genus JANXMY01. The sequence continues at coordinate 4,459 of CAXUNT010000065.1, read as the reverse complement.
CCGCGCCAGATCAATCTCCTCGGCGGCGCTCAAAAGCTTAGTGCTTTTGGTCTTCCGCATCCACATCTGAAGCGACTCGTCGCGCGGGTTTTCTTCGACCGGCGCGTAAACCGTTTCCTGCGGCTCGTCTTCGGCCAGCTCTTCCGCTTCGTCATCGCCTGCCGCATTTTCCAGCAGCGGGCTGTTCATGTCGTCGTCGCCGCCCGTAGCCAGCGCCAAGAAGCGGATCGCATCGGGGTCATCCAGCGCCCCGCCGGAGGCCAGCGGCGACTCATCGTAATCCGATCCCTGGCGGCGCTCACCGGACCCAGCCAGGCCATGCGGCGACGCTGCCGCTTCTAAATTGTCTCGTAATGCCGTATTGCTCGCCATTGATGTCCCCTTTGTCCCCGTCATACAATCAACACACAGAAGAATAAGCTACTGATAATTAAACATACTCAGCGCAGGCTGAGTTCCAGTGAGTGCTTAGCTTTGTTCTTCTTTTACGGAACCAAGCCCTTAATTGTCACAAATATCTCTGGTTTTTTCAGTAATTTGTATTACGTTTATATAAAATTGTTTGGACTGCCTGGTTGCTTGAATTGGGATAGTACCCACCTCAGACGATTTTCAAGCACAGGCGGGAGGGCAGAAGACTATTTCGTGGCGGGGATAGGGCGAGGAAGGCTAGCCCAAGCAACAAACAGCGACACCAGGCGGGGGTCCCACTGGCGACCGGCCCCGGCCAGCAAAGTCTGCTGCGCTTTTTCCGGTGACAGGGCCGTTCGATAAGGCCGAGGGGACAGCATGGCATTGTAGGCATCGGCAATGGCGATGATCCGTGCGCCGAGGGGAATGTGATCGCCGGCGAGACCGTCAGGGTAGCCTTTGCCGTCCCAGCGTTCGTGGTGGTGGCGGATGATCGGCAGCAGGGCGGCGGTCGAGCGCAGCGGGGCCATGATCCGCTCGCCCAGCGCCGCATGCGCCTGCATCGTCTGCCGCTCGCCGTCGTCCAGCGTTCCCGGCTTTTGCAGCAGCCGGTCCGGCAGGCCAATTTTGCCGATGTCGCGCAGCAGCGTAGCCTGCCCCAGCAGGCGCAGCGCTTCATCGGGCAGCTCCAGCGCCCGGCCCAGAGCCTGAGCATACGTCGTCATCCGCTCCGTGCCGCCGTCCTCCCCGTCTCCTTCACGAGCTTCCAGCGCCCGGCTCAGGGAGTAAATCACGTCTTCGGCTTCGTCCAATTGATCGTTAAGCGCTTGGATGCGAAGCAGCGACCGGACACGGGCCAGCAGCTCGGTTCTGTTGAACGGCTTGGAGATGAAATCGTCGGCTCCGGCTTCGTACCCTTCCACGCGATCCTGCGCCGTGGTTTGCGGCATGACCAGAAGAAGAGGAATCCGGCGCGTGCGCTTTTCTGCCCGCAGCGCCCGGCAAACTTCGAGGCCGCCCATCTCTCCCGGCGGCAGCGGGGAAAGCAGGACAAGGTCGGGCCGGACCGTTCGCGCCATATCCAGTGCCTGCCGCCCCTCGCACGCGGTCAGAACCTCGTGGCGTTGATCGGTTCTAAGGACAGCGTCCAGCAGTGTCCGGCCCATCGGCTCATGATCCACGATTAGTACGCGCGGTTTGGCGGAAAGCAGCTCGTTCATTAGGCTTTATTATGGGCCTGTCGCGGACGGGCATTACCCGGTAAAGCCGCGTGGATTGCTGAACAGGCGCTCCAAAAGCGGCGCGTTGGCAGCGGGAAAGGGGTAATCGGAAAGCTGGGCGGGCGTGACCCAAACAACGCGCTTGCTTTCTTTGGGCTGGGCGTCAGCACTCGCAGCCCGGCATAGAAACGGGTGCAGCGTGACGGTCCGGTCGGGATAGATATGGGTGATTTCGGGCCAGGCTTCCAAAACGATCACTTCCAGACCCGTCTCTTCCCGTGTCTCCCGCACCGCGCAGTCCGCAGGTGCTTCGCCGGGAAGGCACTTGCCGCCGGGAAACTCCCAGAGATTGCCTTGATGAGCATTCTCTTTGCGCTGTGCGATCAGAATCGTGCCGTTATCGGGGTGCAGGGTGAGGGCAAGGGCGATGGTCATCAGCAGCCTTCTAAAATTCCAGCCGCCCCTGCGCGTCCTGACGCCACAAAAGCTCGATCAGCTTCACCTGCGGCGTCGCCAGCGCAAACTCGGTTCGGCTTTCCGCCGAGACCCAGGCATGACGCGCCCCTTCAGACACGCTTCCCGTGCTTTCGGCCTCAAACCCGTGCAGCGTGACCCGGCGATTGGCGACGACGTGCTTGACGACCCCGAACGGCTTCAATCCGTGAACGCTGATGCCGATACTCTCACAGACCGCCCGCGCCGCGCAGGCTTCCAAGCTTTCGCCATCCTGGCGTGTCCCGCGCGGCATTTCCCATAGCCCGCCCCACAGCGGCAGGTCGGGAGAACGCTGGACGATTAAAGTCTCGCCGGGGCGCTGAGAGTCACGCAGGGCGACCGAAACATTATCGACATCCGTCCACTTTTTGACACTTGTGAACTGCGGGAACGCCGTCGGCTCGCCTAGCTCCCGCGCCCGGCACCCCACGCGGACCGGGCAGGTGCCGCACTTGGGCGCTCCGGCCTCGCAGACCGTCGCTCCCAGCTCCATCAGCGCTTGATTGAAGTCCCCTGCCCGACCGCTTGGAATCGCGTCTTCCGCCAGCCGCCACAATTCGCTTTGGGTCTGCGCCAACGTTTTCGGGTCCCCTGCCACGGCATGGACACGGGCCATGACCCGAATGACATTGGCATCTAGAATCGGCGCGTCTTGATTAAACGCAATGGACAAAATCGCCCCTGCCGTGTACCGCCCGATCCCCGGCAGCGACAGCAGCACGGTCGGGTCAGACGGCACCTGCCCGCCAAACTCTGTCACTACCCGCTGCGCCCCTTTGTGCAGATTGCGAGCGCGGGCATAGTAGCCTAGTCCCGCCCAGAATTTCAGCACGTCATCCAAAGGCGCGTCCGCCAGCGCCTGCACTGTCGGGAAGCGCTCCATCCACTTGTTGTAGAACGGGATCACCGCCGCCACCGTCGTCTGCTGCAACATAATCTCCGACACCCAGACGGCATACGGGTCATGCCCCAGTCGCCGCCAGGGCAGATCCCGCTTGCACGCGCCGTACCACGCGAGCAGATCCCGCGAAAACTGTTCTTGCTGGTCTGTCATTTGTTGTTGTTCAGGCTGCAAGGTATCACGGAACAGTTGAAAATCTCGCGGCGCATCAGTATTATTAGATAGCTCTCGGCGCTTCTACTTGTCAAAAATAACCCGAAATCGTGGTCCCTAAGACAATCCTTTGCGGCTGGCTTCATCATCTTCGGTCTTCGTTCTTTCTGTGTTAGCTTTTCGTGTTAAATCTTTATAACCGATGACCAGTGCCTGCATAGTCCCGACAACGCAGAAAAGGTAAAGAAAGTCGTGCCAAAGAGTGACGCATACTGATGTAGCGCGGTCGATACTTGAGAAGACCGCGCTAGAAGTCACCCCAAGAAGTTTCAAAGCCAGAGGCACTGGACTAGCAAGAAGTCCTCCTATGATGAAAGCACCTTGACAGAGCGCCCAACAGACTAGCCCAGGACTGCGCCGCCGTAGGGCGGTCTTCAGGAATATCCCCGTGAGAAACAAAAAGAACAGCCCGACAAAACCGAAGAAAATATCATCGCGCATCTGCAATAAACCTCTTAGGTGCGTGTCATGATACTCTTGCCTCACTCGCCCTCACCTTGCTCTTGTCGTCGCTGTCGGCTCCGGCGTCGAGGGAGATGTCTAAATTAGGAGACGCGCCGTTGATGACGACTTCGTAGGCGGCCCGCATCTGGCGGGCGGCTCTTAGCGGCGGCATGAAGCCGTTGTCGGTGCCGAGGCCGGGGACAAGCAGGGTCTGGATGGGGTCGCCGTGCAATTCATTGAATGCCAGAACCAAGCGCAGGGCGGCGCGGAAGGCGAGATAGGAATTGACGGTGCGGCTGATGTTCTGCGGGACGCGCATGGTCGGGGCGACGACCAGGAACGGGAACTGCGTAGCGTTCGTAATCACAACTTCGGCGTGGCCGACGACCAATTCGCCGTCGTGCCGGTCCCGGATCATCTGCTGGACTTCGATTTCGACATCTTCGCCGAGAAACTCGACAATCTGGGCGTCTAAGCCGCCGTCCATACGTCCGAAGGAATTGGCGGGAGAGACAAGCGCGTCGGCTTCCAGAGTAAAGATGCTGTCGCAGGTGATGGCAACGTTCGGCAGGCCGGGAAAGTAGACCTGCCAGGCTTCGACCAGCGGCAGGTAGGTATCGCAGAGGATAATTTGCAGGCCGGGCATGGGTTATTATAGCATGAAAGGAAGCAACGAAGGGCAGCACGATAGAAAAACAGGAAAGGGCGCACACAAACTTTTCCCCAAACGGGGGGCGACAAATAAGTTAGGCCCCCCACATTTCTTGGGCCATCT
>CAXUNT010000064.1:0-26683 GCA_964252595.1 uncultured Armatimonadales bacterium | reverse complement strand
ACGACTTCGAGAACCACCTAGTTTCTTTTGGAAGTGTGGCGAGCTACGTCTACGATGCGGATGGCAACCGCTACAGTGTCAGCAGCGGGGGAGCGACCACAAGCTACGTTGTGGATACGAGCCTGCCCTACGCAAGCGTTGTGGAGGAATACAGCGGGACGGCCACTGCGCCGTCTGCTCGGTACGACTACGGCGACGACCTGGTGCGGATGGACCGGGGCAGCGGCGTCTACTACTACCTCTACGACGGGCTGGGAAGCACCCGGCAGCTTGTGAACACGAGCGGCACCGTGACCGACAGCTATGGCTACTCGGCGTTTGGGGAGATGGCCTCGCACACAGGCAGCACGACGAACCCGTTCCTGTTCAACGCGCAGCAGTTTGACCAGGCGAGCGGCGACTACTTCCTGCGGGCCAGGTACTACGACCAGAGCAACGGACGGTTCATCAGCCAGGACCCATTTGCAGGTCGTAGCGACGACCCCATCACGCTGCATCGCTATTTGTATGCAGGCAGTGATCCCGTTGATGTGGTTGATCCTAGCGGTCGAGATGGCGAACTAGCAAGTCTAGGTGCAGCTTTATCTGGCGTTGCCGTTCTCGCGGCGCAAAACTTTGGGGTAGTTCAGAATGTCGGATTGTTTGTTTATGGAATATTCGACCCGGATGGGGCTGTCGGTCTGGGTGAGACTATGCCGCAAGCTGAAGGAGGGGCAGAAGTTGGCTCTACAGCAGGTCTTGCAGTACGCAGGTACAGGCAAACATTTGTGGATCGCTTAGAAAGCCTAGAACAGGGATTATTAGAAGATGGCTGTTTCGTTGCAGGTACTCCAGTACAGGTAGCCGATCCTCACAATCAAGAAGCCTCAGTATCAAGGGTTCATTGGGCTTTCACAATGCCCATTGAAAAAGTACGCGAAGGAGACCTTGTTGCGAGTCGTGATTCAACAACCGGAATAACAGTTTACAAAAAGGTTCTTCGGACATTCGTTCATAAAGAAAAAATTGTTATCACTATTACATTCATAGATCCAATGAATGGCAATAAGAACAGCATCACCGCAACACAAGATCATCCTTTTCGTGTCAAAGGGTCTGGGTTCATCCGGGCCAAGTTCCTAAAAGCAGGAACCGCAGTTGTTACAGGACAAGGACGCGATCTGACTGTTGCATCCGTCGAATGGCATACAAGGCCATCGGGATATACTGTCTACAACATTGAAGTTGAGGATTTTCATACCTATTTTGTAGGCACAAGCGAAGGTGGTATATGGGTTCATAATTTTTGCCTCGCAGACTTACAACGGCTTTATGAACCTATAGCAGAAAGATTTCAGCAAACTCTTCGAGCAATTGACAAGAATGCTGTTGTTACTTACGTCGGTTCCTTCAAAACTGGGTTTGTTGGTAACCCACGGAAGTTGCTAGCAGCAGGAAAACAATATGGAGAGCTACCAATCAACCCGAATAGCTTTGACATAGACGCCCGTGTTTATAGCGATGTTTTGTACAACGACGCATCGGCATATACAAAGGTTGGAAACAACAGATTTTTACGAGATGATCGAGCTGATCTGCAAGCTTTCCGTGCAGAAGTACGAGCTAGCCACCCTGATTTTGGCAACAATACAAGGGAAGGTAAAGATTTTCTATCCGTGTTAATACGTCCCAGTCGTGAAAATCCAGCCCGGTAATGCAAGAAAGGTACTGAAACTAATGGATATTGCATCCATAAGGTTAAGCGAAAGCCTAATTGCCAAATCCGATTTAGGCTTGACGGAGTTTTGTGCGTTGTTCTCAAACGCAGTGAAACTTCCACTTTTTGTAGAAGATGGAGAAAACGAAACAGAATGGGCAGAGGCAGGCGATGAAGTTTTTTCCGTAAATGTCTCCCGTCCGTATGACGTGAACACGTTACACAAATGGCATACTGAAATCCCTTTAGGTTATAATTTTGACGTTAGTATTCATATTGGCAGGTCAGCTCCCCTAAGCTGGACATCTGAATGGCTTGCTGAAAACATAATACCTACATATGGAAGTATCATTGCGAACATATGTCAGTGCGATGTTCTCTATCTTGGAGAACGGCCTCGAATGATCGCACCTAATGCCACATGAACGGCTTTTCTTGCATCTGCCCGCCTTCTCTTTCGAGCAGGCTTGTTCCTTGACAACCGAGTGTGCTGCCGCCTTTCGCGAGGCGGCAGAGCCTCAACCATATTGAAAACACCAGCATACCAACGGGCGAGAGCGTCTCGTTCACCTACAACCCGCTGGACGGCAGCCGCAAGACGGCGACCCGCACCATGCCCGGCGGCACCAGCGTGACAACGACGTATGCCTACTACGGCTATGACGCAAACGGCAACCCGACGCCCGACTTCCGCCAGGGGCAGCTTGCCTCTGTCACCACGCAGGCCAGCGGCGGTCCGTCCCGCACCATCAGCTACAACTACGATTTGCTGGGCAACAAGAGCAGCATGACCACGCCGGGCGGCAAGACGGTCGGCTACGGCTACGACGTGCTGAACCGCCTGAGCATCGTCACGCACCCGGACGGGGCGACCACAACATTCGGCTACGACAAGGTGGGCAACCGCCAGAGCGTCACCCGTGCGACTTCCACAGGCATGGTGTTCAGCACGACGGGCTACAGCTACGACAGCCTGAACCGCCTGACCGACATCATCAACAAGAACGCCAGCAGCGCCGTCGTGTCGTCCTACCACTACACCTTGCGCCTGGACGGCAAGCGGGGCAGCGTCACCGAAGGCGGTCCGGCGACAAGCGGCGGCACGACGGGCTACTTCTACGACGACAGCGGCAAGCTGACCGAGGAGGCTGGTCCTTACGCCGACATCAAGTACGGCTATGACAACGTCGGCAACAGGCTCACAAGAACCGTCACAGGCGCGGCGACCGGCAACGGAACCACGCTCACGAACGGCATCACGAACACGGCTTACGATGTCAACGACAGGATTGTCGGCCACAGCTACGACGCGGACGGCAACGAGACGACGGTGAACGGGCAGGCGGCGGGCTACGACTTTGAGAACCACCTGGTCAGCCTCGGCAATGGGGTTGCTAACTACGTCTACGATGCCGACGGCAACCGGGTCAGCGTCAGTAGCGCAGGCACGACCACCAGCTACGCGGTGGATACGTCCTTGCCCTACGCCTCGGTGGTGGAAGAGTATGCCGGAACCAGTGCCACGCCGTCTGCCCGGTACGACTACGGCGACGACCTGGTGCGGATGGACCGGGGCGGCGTCTACTACTACCTTTACGACGGCCTCGGATCAACCCGGCAACTGGTGAACACCAGCGGGGCGGTCACGGACAGCTACGGGTACTCGGCGTTCGGGGAGATGGCTTCGCATACGGGGACGACCGCAAACCCGTTCCTGTTTAATGCTCAGCAGTTCGACGGGGCGAGCGGGGATTACTACCTTAGAGCGCGGTACTATGACCAGACGAGCGGGAGGTTTATCAGCCAGGACCCGTATAGCGGGAGCGACGATGATCCCGTTACATTGCATCGCTACTTGTATACTGGTGATGACCCAGTTGATAGAATTGATCCCAGTGGATGTGATACCGAGAGTGATGATGTTGAAGCAAGGATACAATCCCAATATCTTACTGATCATCCTGGAAGATTAACAACAAAGATAAGTTTTGGCCAAATAAAACAACAAGTCGGGCAGCAATTTTTTGACAGCAATGGTTGGATTCCGATTCAAAAATACAACGGTTCCACGAGTACCAAGCTCAAGAACAGCTGTTATCCCGACATTTTTGATTTCAACGCGGATGCGTTCACTTTCAATGAAATCAAGCCTTTTTCAATTAGCGGTGTAATAGAGGGCGTTGCCCAGCTAGGAAAATACATTGATGCTTTCTCTCCCTCGAACTCAGATGCGCCTAATGGTTTTAGACCTGACGCGATGTGGGAGCCTTCCGTTCTGCCTATTGTAACCAGCAGTGGAACCAAGTATGTGGTTTTCAACGTTGCAGGTATACTCTTTTATCTAAGCTACAAAAATGCTGCCGATCTGGCTAGATCAGCGAGAGTTGCAAACCGTCTCATTACCCGGTTTGCTGCAAGGGCTGCGTCTTCCGGTGAAGTTGCAGAAGTTCTAGAAGAAGAAACCCCAGCTTTAGTTGAGGAGAGTCAGGTTTCGCCCGCTATTACCTCTTCAATTAACTTTATTAGTGGACTTAACAGCTTTGAAACTGCTGAAATCACTGAAGAAACTGGCGAGGCAACAATTTTAGGCGAAATGGGTGCACCGTAAGAAACATTTGTCCTGACGAATGATTGCAAAAGGCTCTAAAAACCTAAATTGGTGGGTGTTGGACAAAAAAATCATAGTCTAAACCCACTTAATTTTGAGGCTGAATGGCTTTTTCCATACCTTGGCAATAAGTTGTTAGACTGTGTGAAGATGAAACGATTGCACATTGCAGTCAACAAGACAAGATTTCATTGTATGTACATCACACTATCCATCGAGTTGTTCAGTCAAAATCAAACTGAACTTGCATTGGAGTTGTTGAAGTTTCCTAGTCGTCTTTTGTCAACTTCTAAAGCAGAGTCTTCCATCTCTGTGCGATCTGCTTGGGGCCATGCAACTGCCAATCATACTGATTTATATCAATTTGTTACTACAAAAACTAAGGGGAAATTAAATGAGATCAAAGTTGAATACAAATTCCCAAGCCCTTCTTATATCGAAAGTGAAATGTTCTTGTTGAGCGTTTATCAAACTTTTGATGTTTCTCCTACTAACTCTATATGGTCAAGTACAGATAATTGGCCATCTGCCAAGGTGATCCAACATCATTCTGGCTACTTCAACTTAAGGAACAAAGAACAGCATCTGAAAACGTCCGGTGTGACTCAATGCCCGAGCTGTTTGCGCTCTCACATCAACTTCCAAACTGATCTCCCACAGAAAATTGCTGTAGAGAAGCTTTTAAACTATATCGAAATATGCGTTGTGGATATTCCAAGCTGTTCTGATCTCTTTGGTGCAGGCGATTATACGATTTCCTCTACCCTACCAAGTAGAGTGAACACACCCAATATTATGGCGAATTTGAGTGATCGACCCAGAGCATATCCTTCACTTGGCCGGCTTCTAGACCGAATGCATCCGTGGATACTCAACAACACAGAATATTGCAATAAGCTAGAAAAGATGCTGTCTGGAAAAGTGATACTGAATGATCTTTCCACAATTTATCCACAATGCGATTTGGCAGCTTTACACATTCCAAGAGAAATAGCTCAAAGTGATGCGCTGCTTTGGTCAGCAAGCTCTTTGTTTGTTCCAAGAGATCAACTTGACAGCGTAGGAACAAACACGCCCTGGAAGTAAACGAGGTTGTTGAGGCATAGCCAATCAAACTTCAGCCATTTTCATAGCACCCGATCAGCCTTCCTTTTTGAGTAGGCTTGCTCCTTGACAACTGAGTGCGCTGCCGCCTTTCGCGAGGCGGCAGAGCCTCAATCATATTGAAACCCTAGCCAGAACGACAACGCCGAGACGCCGACGGGCGAAAGCGTCTCGTTCACCTACAACCTGCTGGACGGCAGCCGCAAGAGCGCGACCCGCACCCTGCCGGGCGGGACCAGCATTACAACGACCTATGCCTACTATGGCTATGACACCAGTGGCAACCCTGCTGCTGACTTCCGGCAAGGGCAGTTGAAGTCCGTCACGACGACCAGCGGCACGACAAGCCGGACGATCTCCTACGACTACGACCTGCTTGGCAACAAGGTCAGCATGACGACGCCGGGCGGCAGCAAGATCGGCTACGGCTACGACATCCTCAGCCGCCTGAGCACGGTCACGCATCCCGACAGCGCGGTGACCACGTTCGGCTACGATAAGGTCGGCAACCGCCTGAGCGTCACCCGCACGAACGCGGCAGGCACAGTGTTCAGCACGACGGGCTACGGCTATGACACGCTCAACCGCCTGACCGACATCACCAACAAGAACGCCAGCAGCGCCGTCGTCTCGTCCTTCCACTACGGCCTGCGCCTGGACGGCAAGCGGGGCAGCGTCACGGATGCGTCGGGCCTGACGGTCTACACCTACGACGACAGCGGCAAGCTGGTGGAAGAAGCCGGTCCCTACGCCGACATCAAGTACGGCTACGACAACGTCGGCAACAGGCTCACAAGAACCGTCACCGGCAGCACGACGGCCTTGCTCCCGAACGGCACAACGACCAGCACTTACGACCAGAACGACCGGCTGACCAGTGGCAGCCATACTTACGGCGCGGACGGCAACGAGACGACGGTGAATGGGCAGGCGGCGAGCTACGACTTCGAGAACCACCTGGTCAGCCTGGGCAGCGTGGCGAACTACATTTATGATGCCGACGGCAACCGGGTCTCTGCCAGCAGTGGGGGAGCGACGACCAGCTACGCCGTGGACACGTCCTTGCCGTATGCGTCGGTGGTGGAAGAGTATGCTGGAACCAGCGCCACGCCTTCGGCCCGGTACGACTACGGCGATGACCTGGTGCGGATGGACCGGGGCAGCGGGGTCTACTATTACCTCTACGACGGGCTGGGGAGTACCCGGCAGTTGGTCAATGCTTCCGGGACTGTGACGGACAGCTACGGCTACTCGGCGTTCGGAGAGCTTGCTTCGCACACGGGCAGCACGGTCAACCCGTTCCTGTTCAACGCACAGCAGTTTGACCAAGCTTCGGGCGACTACTTCCTGCGGGCCAGGTACTACGACCAGACGAGCGGGCGGTTCATCTCGCAAGACCCATACAGCGGGAGCAACAGCGATCCTGTCTCGCTGCATCGCTACATGTACGCGCACGACGACTCAGTGGACCGCGTTGATCCAAGCGGAAATTTTGATGTTGGCCTTTTCGCAACTACTGTTGCTACTGCGATCAGCGATCAATTTGATAGTTTACAATCGTCGGTTTATCTCCGCTCCATCACTTTTGCTGCCAGAAATCCAGGGTTGGTGCGGCTGGCTTTGTACGCCACAGGAGCATTGAACTTTTACACGCTTGCAACTGACCCTGATGCTTTAGCTTTATCCGCTGCAACTGGCGGTTTTACCGGCGATGTTGAAGCGGTCATAAACATTGCCCAAGATGCAAGGCAAGCATTCACTCTTTATAAGGATGCGGTAGATGTCGGGAGTGCATTCAGCTCTGGAGGCGCAATCGCCAGACTTACACCCGACGTTTTGAAACTACCCAACTCACGGGAATATTATAACTATGCTAAAGATCTTCCGGGTTATGACGACATTCAACAAATTGTAAATACCACTGGTAAAGGTGGAAGCGCCGCTCAAGGGCATATCATAGGTGATCAGTTAGGAGGCCCAGGCTCTCTGAAAGAGAACTTTGTAGCGATGTTCCAGTCCGCGAATCTGAGAATGAAGACCTATGAAGGTCAGATCGCTAGACAGTTGAAAGCGGGTAACACGGTTTATTATGATGTTACGCCAATCTATCAGCCGGGTACAGCATATCCGGTTCAAATCAAACTAGAAGCCAAACTAGCTGATGGGCGCGGGGCGTTTGCGGATGGCTCAAGCCTACAAATCATCGATAACAAACCGTAAAGCAGTTTCCATATGTCCATTGAACAACTACAACTCATAGCGCCGCCCCCTGTCGAACCAATATTCGCAGAAGGCGAAGTAACGTGGCAGGAAATTGAACAGGAACTAGGTTTAATCTTGCCTACTGATTACAAGGAACTTATAAAGTTGTATGGGTTAGGGTGCTTCGGCGGCTTCATCTGGCCGCTGAATCCATTTATTCCTGACACTCATCCCGCTGCTCGGTTTCGCTTCAAGGCTGGCATAAGCATCATGCGCGTCTTTGAAGAGTTCCGAGCAGAAGACCCAGATGCATATCCTTCTGTTTCGGCTTATCCTGCGGTAGGTGGGTTATTGCCCTGGGGGATAGAAGATACAGGAGGACTGCAAGGTTGGCTGACGGAAGGACATCCAGACGTTTGGAGAACGGCTGTCTTAGACAATGATTTCTCGGAAGAATTCTATTCGTATCAATTCTCTACTACGCAGTTTTTAGCAGAATGGTTAAAGGGTTCAATCAACATCAGTTTTTATCCGAAAGCTCCTTTGCCAAAACCTGTTTTTCAGCCTTATCAAACTCTGTTGCCGAGAGAATGACGGTGCAACATTTTTAGCAAAACCTAAACTTTAGTTTGAAATAGCTTTTGCATCCGCCCACCTATCTCTTCCGAGTAATCTTGTACCTTGACAACTAAGTGCTTTGCCGCCTTTTGCGAGGCGGCAGAGCCTCAACCACACTGAAACCCTAACCCGCGCACTCGGACAGCGCCGTGACCTTGTTCGGCTACGACAAGGTGGGCAACCGGCAGAGCGTCACGCGCACCAACGCGGCAGGCACGGTGTTCAGCACGACGGGCTACGGCTACGACAGCCTGAACCGCCTGACCGACATCATCAACAAGAACGCCAGCAGCGCCGTCGTGTCGTCCTACCACTACACCTTGCGCCTGGACGGCAAGCGGGGCAGCGTCACCGAAGGCGGTCCGGCGACAAGCGGCGGCACGACGGGCTACTTCTACGACGACAGCGGCAAGCTGACCGAGGAGGCTGGTCCCTACGCCGACATCCAGTACGGCTACGACAACGTGGGCAACCGCTTGACCCGCACGGTGACGGGCAGCACGACAGCGCTTCTGCCGAATGGCGTCAGCAACACGACCTACGACGTGAACGACAGGATTGTCGGCCACAGCTACGACTTGGACGGCAACGAGACGACGGTGAACGGGCAGGCGGCCAGCTACGACTTCGAGAACCACCTAGTTTCTTTTGGAAGTGTGGCGAGCTACGTCTACGACGCCGACGGCAACCGCTACAGCGCGTCCAATTTAGGAACCACGACAAGCTACGCCGTGGATACCAGCCTGCCCTACGCTTCCGTGGTGGAGGAATACACGGGCGGCAGCACAACGCCTTCGGCCCGGTATGACTACGGCGATGACCTGGTGCGGATGGACCGGGGCGGGGTCTACTACTACCTCTACGACGGCCTCGGAAGCACCCGGCAACTTGTGAACACGGCGGGGGCGGTGACGGACACCTGGGCCTACTCGGCGTTCGGGGAACTGGCTTCGCACACGGGCAGCACGGTCAACCCGTTCCTGTTCAACGCACAGCAGTTCGACCAAGCGAGCGGGGACTACTTCCTGCGGGCCAGGTACTACGACCAGAGCAACGGGAGGTTTATTAGCCAGGACCCATTCAGTGGCAGCAATGAAGACCCAATTTCTCTGCACCGATACTTGTATGCCAGTGTTGATCCGGTGGATCGAGTTGACCCTAGTGGAAAAGACGATCTCGCCGAGGTTTTAGTTTCTACATCCATTTCAGAGGGATTGCAGGGCCTCAAAAGTAGTGTTGATCTAGAAATTTACAATACTGTCTACAACGATGTCCAGTATGGAGATAAAGGTGCAATAGCCGGATTTGCATTCGGACTTGCGATAAGATTTCTTGGCCCTGTAGTCCTCAACGGAATTGGAAAGGGTATAGGCAAATTAGGTCGCGGTCTGGCTAAGTTTGGTGCAAGCTTTTCACGATATTTTGGTGAAGGAGCCGCTGTTGCGATTGAAGGTGCTATTGTACGTGGAGCTAGCAAGTATACCATGACAATACCTAACGGTGAGGCGGCTGTTGAGGATTGGATAAACGAAACTCGTGCTGAGTTTGAGGCTTCAGGTGGACACTACAAACAATCAGGGATGATTGATGATTACGAGTACGGCAACTACGACTGGAATGAGAATGAGATCACACTTCATGCAGATGCTGGGCTTGACACTGAGATGGAAGAGCTTTATCATTGGACACAAGCTAGAGACCGCAATCTGATTTACAGTGGTAAAACTATTCCACCAGGCGATAGCCCTTTGCGGACTGAATTGGAAGATGAGGTTGAGGAGCACCTATACAGTTATGGATGGGAGCGGACTCAGACTAAGGGGGAATAGCAAAAGTGGAACAAGAACAATCAGCGGCCTTCTTTGTTAGAGAATATGAGCAAAAGGGAAAATATTCAACTGCTCATTCTCTGCTTTTGAACTCATACACTTCCTACAACGCTCTTTGGAGACGAGGTCCGTGGATCGCATGGCGCGCCTCATCAAATTTGCACCTAATTAGTTGGGAGACTGATGGAGCAAGTAGCATAGGATCAGGAAAAGGTAGTGTCACCACTGTTTTTGATGGTAAACCCACTAATCGCGATCCACATTATCTAGCTGTGTACCGGTTTGAAAATCGTTTTGATATTCGCTTACCATTGTCAGACGAAGAGAAAGCACCATTTTTCGTTCTGCCTACCGCCGAGAAGGTTTATTGTTACCAAACGATAGTTGAACTGACCATCGAACGGCTTTCGGAATCTCCAGATTTTGGTGTTCTTCGAGCCGTGGCGGAAGATAACCCACAATTTGATCCAAAGCTGGTTAGGCAGAGAACGAAAGATTTGGCTAAGGATGTTCTTAGAGAAGCTCACAACATAAACATATCTACTCAGCATTGTTTTCCTGTAGCAGTAGGCAAGGGAGAAAATCAGGTACAGGGAGTTCTTTGTTTAGTGACACAAATAGACACTCATGTTTTTGAGGCCAAGTTGTATCTAAGCCGCTTCTTTGGACTTCTAAATAATGCGGACCTCCACAGAAAATCTGTTTGGCTAGAGCAGAACACTATTTCAGAAGAAGAAAAAGTGGTAGCAAAGATTATTGGAAATCCTGTTCCGGTTGTTGGATTTCATTGATAAAAACAAAGGCGATTATTTCAAGTTTGTCCTTCAAAGTTCAAGTTACGTTTCTCTCTTGATAAGGCTGAAAGTGCAAAATGGCTCGAAAACAAGATTTACTCTAAGTACTGTGAAGAAACACCGCTCAGACTTCAAAGAACATTTTTCTATGCAAGTTTAATCGACATCTGTACGCTTACTCGTCTAAGTAGGCTTACAGCTATTCACCTAAGTAGGCTTATTCCTTGACAACTGAGTGCGCTGCCGCCTTTCGCGAGGCGGCAGCACCACTCTTTCGGCTTTTGATGCCATAATACTCCCATGAATGTCCGGTCTCAGCTCCCTTGTCAGCCTGTTCACTGCACCCAATGGCTATCCGTACTCGCCCTCGTCGCGGCGGCATCGGGATTTGCCTCTACCGCTTCTGCACAGCGGCTTACGCCGTCCCCGTTCACGTTCCCGCCGAGCTTTCAAGCGCCCCGTCAGGCCCAAAATCCGCTAATGCGCCAAAGCCCGGTAAAGCCGATCGTCAAAACCGTCCTCCGCAGAAAGCCGCCAACGAAGGCGCAGCTTAATCAGGCGCTCCTCGCCGAAGCGTACCGGCGCAATGCCGCGCATGTCGCCGGGCTGCTGGCACAGGGCGCGAACCCGAACGCCCGCGACAAGGCAGGTGTCCCGGCGCTCTTCTACGCGGCGGCAGGCAAAAACAATGTTCCAGTCATCAGATTGCTGCTCAGCAAAGGCGCGAACGTGAATGGGCAGGACCCACGCGGCAACACCTCGCTGACCGAGGCCATCCAGCTTGGCGCAGGTCCGGTGGCTGCGCTGCTGCTTGACCACAAAGCAGACCCGAACGTGCGGAACGGGGCTGGGTTCACGCCGCTTGGGATCGCGGCGGCGAGAAGCGACACGCCGGTCGTCAAGCTGCTTCTCGCGCACGGGTCAGACCCGAATGCGGCGCAGCACGGGAACCTGACGCCGCTGGTCCTAGCGGTCGGGCGGGGAAACCCACAGGCGGTGCGCCTTTTGCTGGATGACGGGGCTTCCGTCAATCCTGGCGCGAAAGCTGGCAGCATCCCGCCGCTGTCCGTCGCCGTGGCGACACTGCACCAGGCTCCCGGCGGTGCGGCACGAAAGGCTGTCTTACTGGCGCTGCTCGACCACGGGGCTGACGCCAATGCGCGGGACTTGCAGGGCAATCCGCCGCTGCTGGTCAGTGTGTCGCTCGGCGACCCAACAGCCTCTCGCCTCCTTGTTGAACACGGAGCCGCCGTCAATGCCCCGGACCGCCTCGGTCGCACCGCGCTGGCCCTCGCCGCCGGGCAGGGGAACGCGCCGCTCGTACAATTGCTGCTGACCAGCAGTGCTGCCGTCAACGTCCAGGATAAAGCCGGAGACACGCCGCTGCTGTGGGCTGTGCGTGGCGCTCACACTGGAGTCGCGGACGAATTGCTGCAAGCCGGAGCCAAAGCAAGTCAGGGGAACCGCCAGGGCTTAACGCCACTGATGGCCGCGTGTTATCAGGGTAACCAACCCCTCGCCGCGATGCTCCTCAAACGTGGTGCCGATGTCAAAGCCGCCGACCGAACCGGCTGCACCGCGTTGATCCTGGCCGTCCATTCCGGCAGCGCCCCGCTCGTCAAGATGCTGCTTGAACGGGGCGCGGATGTCAACGCTCGAACTGCCCAGGGAGCTACGGCGATCAACTACGCTGCTGGATACAAAGCGCTGCTTGCGCTGCTGCTTCCTCGGATAGCGTCGGTGACAAAGACCAGCCTGCCGAAGTCGCCGGCAGATGGCGCAAAACCGTTTGTTCCTATGGCACCGCTTGTTCCCATGGCTCCCGGCATCCCGGCGGCGGGAAGCCCAAGCGTTTCGCAGGGTCCGCAAGCGGCCGGCACGGAGGCCGCTCCGCCAAGCATCATGCGCCTGTCGACGGGTCCCTCTGTTCCTGGAGCAATCGGACCGCCGCGCCTGCCCGGCCAGCCTTGACCAAACAAATTTAGGAAACAGACGTGCTGGCCTCATCCCAGCATCAGGAGGGCGCTTCCCAGCGCTAACGATCAATGCTCTTTTGTATGCTTTCTCTTTACCAGATGCTGGCTTCCGCGACTTTAGCTTCTCCAACTTTGCCGGTGAACAGCCTGCCGATCACGATACCAGTGATCCGCCCTCGTGCTGTTCCCTTCGCCGGCCTGCGCGTCGCACCGACTGCCGGTGTTCAAACAGCGGCACCCAATCAAGGACAGCATGACTTCGGCACCGTCAGCGCCCTGGACACGCCGAGCATTGAGCAGACCTTCCTGCTCAGCAACAGCACTTCCGCGCCACTTGTTCTGGATTGGTTTCAGCCTTCCTGCCATTGCACCACGGTAACTGTGGAGGGCACGTCCACCGGCGCGGTCATGCCAACGCTTCTGCCGGGGAAGACGCTGGCGGTTCATGTCACCGTCAGCCTCGCCGACCTCGCGCCCGGCCCACTGCTGAAAACCGTGCTGGTCTATATTAAAGGCAATCCGCAGCCTGCCGCCGTCCTGGCCCTGACGGGCGAGCTAAAGCCCGCTGTGACGCTCTCGCCAAACCTCCTGGACTTTGGACAAGTGGAGCTCGGCCATCCGCAGACGCTTTCCGTCACTGCTACGCTGGATGCCCGTTTACTCGACAAGGGAACCCTGCCAATCCTGGCTTCAACTAACTCGAACATCCGCATCAGCCCGCAGCCGGAGGTAATTTCTCGCCTCAAAGTTAGCCCTCGGATGGGCAGCAAACTGCCTGCAAGCCCTGCTCTTGTCGGCTCACGCCGCCGGACCTACCTCGTGACTCTTTTGCCGAGCGCTGCCGGACCCATCACCGGCAGCCTCTCCTTTATTCCTTCCGGCCATGACCCCAAAGCCACATCCGTCCTCGCCAATGCTTCCGTTCTGCTGCTCGGCCAAGTAATCGGCGACCTTTCCGCCCAGCCGCCCGTGCTGACCTTTGGAACCGTGCGGCTGGGACAAGGCACCGCTCGCCAGATCGTCCTCACCGGCAAAGACCCGGCGGAGGTGACTGCGCCCAAAATCACCAGTGGCAGTCCCTACGTCTCCGCAAAGCTGACTGCAGCTCCCCTCTTCGCCAGCGGCCAGATCCAGCCGGCAAGCCGCGTCCTGGAAGTCACGCTTGGCGCTAACGCCCCGCTCGGCCTGCTCCAAACCCAGGTGAAGATTTCCCTGCCTAACGGCCAGTGCCTGCTTGTACCCGTGAGCGCCTTGGTCTCTCCTGAACTTGCAGCTCGGTAGAAGCCACAACTTAACGCTTTTATTGTTTTGTTTGGTGACTGATCTGGTACTGATAATGCCTCTTATCAGTACCAAATGAAGGAAATCCCATGGGCGCTGGCGAATGTGCTTTTGGTATTGACTTTTGTGACCAAGCAGCACTTCAACAAGAAATACACCGGTTACAAGAAATACATCCGCTATACGACGCGCGGCCGCGGCGGCATCCCGCTGGAAGAAGCTGGGTTGTTCGTGTCGGCTTATCAATTGCGGGATGACAACTTCCTGACGGCAGCCGAGCAGCAGGAGCTTCAGCAGTGCCTTCACTGGTTTGAGCGTCATGTACGGCTGGCGTGCCTCGATGAGCTGAGCGGCCTAGACCAGCAGGCACGTTGCTGGTACAAGAACCCCAGGCGTGAGGCTTGTGTCTTTGATCACAAAGTTCGCAGCGCTTCAGGAGACCAAACCGCCCCAATTGATGCTGTTGTTCCTGCGGAAGATCTGGAGGCGGAATCTTCTATTTTCTCAGAGGCTACTATTCATCAAGCATTGTCGCAAACCGAGAAGCTCGCAGAGATGATGCGGCGGCATGGCTTTGTGGTTCATGTTGAGCAAACAGACCGGCCCGGCGTTATTCTTCATCAGCATGAAGTCCAGATTACGGCAATCCCCGTTCGCAACGCCTGGCATTCCTTGCGTCTGCAATTGCGGATCTGGTGGCAACGCCACATCCCAACAGTCGGTTTCTGAAAAGATGAGTTGTTCAAGTTAAGGCAGGTTATTGAAGTTTATGGACCGTATCATTCGCATCCTCACTACCGGCAAGCCACTGGAAACAATCGATCAGGAGATCGCCCGCGCCATCCAGAGCGGCAGCCGCGTTTTGGTCAAGGCCGGCAGTCTCACGGCCAACTTCCCGAAGAACAGTTCGCCCGCACACCTCGACAGCGAGAACAGCGTCGTTGCCAAATGGGCAGAAGGCTTGTCTCATGAGCATGGCCTCGTCTGGCTACGGGTGGGACCCGATGTGCTTTTCACTGGAGCCTCAGCCGAAAGCATCCAGCGCAGAAGCTGAGGGATTATAGGGGTCAAGATCATGGAGATTGAGCTGATCAAGTTTGAGGAGATAGAGAGCGAGGTTTTAGAACTTGCGCCCGCTTTTGCTTTGGATATGGCACCGCAAAGCATGTTCGTTGCTTCGGGCTTCGAGCCGCCAATAAACTTCGCACCGCCAATAAACTTCGCACCGCCAATAAATTTCGCGCCGCCGCTGAATGCAGATAGCCTGGCTGATGCACTGGTGGCCGGGCAACTTTCACCCCGTACCCGCCGCGCCTACGCCAGCGACCTCGCCGAGCTACTGGCCGTGCTGGAAGCCTGGAACGTGGGCCTTGCCGCTGTCAATCGCGACCACCTCAGCGCTTACCGTGCCTGGCTCGCCGGCGAGGCCGTTCCCGGCCTGGAGGCTCGCACTCCCTGCGCCCCGGCCAGCGTCAGCCGCAAGGTGTCTGTCGCTCGCCAGTTCTTCCTAGAGGCCGAAAGCCGGGGCCTGATCCCCGTCAACCCAGCCACGCGCCTCCGGGGCTTTCGTGTGTCCGACGAAAGCAAGACGCTGGGGCTGTCCCGGCAGCAGGCGCGGGAGATGCTGGAGAAGATCGACATCACCACCTTGCTGGGCCTGCGGGACAGGGCGCTGCTGTCTCTGATGATCCGCACCGGGCTGCGGCGCATGGACGTGCTGAGCGCAACGGTCGGGGCGCTGGGAGAGCAGCAAGGTCACAAGACGCTCCGGGTGATCAGCAAAGGTAACAAGGAGAGGCTGATCAAGATCCCGCCCGAGGTCGCCCGGCATCTGGACGCCTGGCGCGAGGGAGCAAAGGCGGTCCGACAGGAAGTGAGCACGACGCCATTGTTTTGCGGGCTGGTGAAGACGGGACGCGGCCAGAAAGCCCGCTACCTTGCTTACAAAGATGGGCAGCGATCTTTGGCGGAGAAGGCGGTGTGGAAGATCGTGGTGCGCCGGGCGCAGGCAGCGGGGATCACGGACAACATCACGCCCCACTCCACCCGGCACACGTTCATCACGCTGGCGCTGGATGCGGGTGCGCCGCTGCACAAGGTACAGGTGGCCGCTGGCCATGCCGATCCGCGCACGACAGAGCGCTACTGGCGAACCAAGCAGAACCTGGACGACAATGCTGTGGATTACGTCCGGCTTTAGAAGAGATCTTCCGCACGCATTGTGAGCTTACCCTTACCTCCTATGCCGAAAAAGAAGCTAAAAAGCATTATCAGTACCAATTGGGAACTGGATTACATAGCAATAAAATGAAAAACTGGCTTCCGACAATGGAGACTTATCAGAAGACAGAAGGAAATAGCAAAACTGCTTGATTGGAAGTTTACATATTATTTGGCACGCTGGTTTTAATTATTCGGCTTGGTGCTGCTGATGCCCGGTATGAACATCAAGTAGCCGTCCGTGATAACAAGCGAGGCGGGAGATGCGCCATCGTAGGAGCAGGTGCCGGTGCTGTCTGTCTTGCCCACCCGTAGCCCCAGGCCGTTGTAGGTGAACGTGTCCGTGATGCCGCCCGCCGTCGTCAGGCTCGTCATTCGGTCTTCATCGTCGTAGGTCACGCTCTCATTTAGTGGTTACTGAGGAGCGTACTTCAAAAGGTTGCACTTTTACAACATCTACTAGTTTTAGTTCTTCAAAGCTCGCTTGAACAACGTCAGACCATCCTCCACTGTTGTTAAGATTGTCTAAGTCAAAAATTTTATCCCAACTCTTGACAAGTTGAGATTCCCAGGGTTCTGGAAGTGGCCGACGCCACTCATTAAGCCCATGCTCCTTCATTTCTTGATACCATTTCTCGCTTTCAGAGTCTGTGTAACCTACATAAAGGCCGTTTAGGACAGCAAGCCATGCAGATTCGTGAGAAAGAAGAACTTTTGGGTCAGGTAAGTCCAACTCGATCCTTACCTTTTGCACCTTATTGACTCCCCGCCGACTATAATAACGTAAATCGGGCTTAGGATAATGCCATCCCCACCAAGGCAAATGCCCCTGATAGTCAAAAAGATGCTCATTCATTTTTCGACACATCCAAGAATACTCGTCGGGAAAAAAGCTACACTCTTCGCAGAGATTAGGCTGGACATAAAGAACCTTTTGCTCGGAAAGGAGTTCCCAGACCTGAAGGGGTTGTATAGTCCATATTCTCAAAATATTGATTTGCCTTTACAGAAATGTTTAAAGATAGGATAGAGCGTGTGAATATATTGAAGGCTGTTGAGTAATCCCTGCAAATACAGGGATTACTCAAAGTGTCTTTTCTCGTACTGGCTTACCATGACAGCTTATGGAGCTACTGCAACGGCGGATGCGGCGGCCGCGGGTACTCCTGGAATGAAAAATGAGCCAACGATTATACCAGCAGCTGCAAGGCTGCCCGCAGCGAGTTGATAATCTGTTCGTGAGGCCCAGAAGGTTTCGGTTGCGGATGGCCTTGACATATTTATGTCTGCCTGTATTGCATTCTGGATCTCTTGGTTTAACCGTCTTTTCAGACCGTCAACAACATGTTTTTCATCGTTTTTGTTCTCATTAGGCAACTTAATATCTTTGCTTCCCGGCTTGCTCCAATATTCATGGTCAGTTATACGATCAAGTTCATAGCCAGCTTGCTCTGCCAGATCTCTTATCGTTTTCCGATCTTTTCTGCTCGCCGCAAACATCGCCCCGCCCATGCCTGGGTTTCCCATATTGAGGCCCATGCCGCCCTGCATGAAGGAGGCGGAGAAAGCATTGTTGATGGTGATGTTATAGGAGCCGGTGCCGTTGGTAACTTTGTATTCCCCATCCTGGTAGTTGTCCGAAAGGAAGTTAGTAATGTCCTCCGTAGTCCAAGTACCCGGTACGTTCAAGGAACCCTGTAGTTGTGCAACTAGCCCCATCGGGTCCGTTTCATCCACCGGATCGTTGCCCGCATACTCGTACCAGTTGTTTCCGCTACCCGCCGGGTCCTGCGTGATGAACCGCCCGATGCGCGTGTCGTAGTACCGATGCCCCATCAGCACCAGCCCGCAGTCGTTGTCCGTCTGGCACCCGTTCCCGCCCCCGTACCCGAACGGCGTTGTCCCTAATCCACCCGATAACGGTGTTCCGAACCCCGTGAAGTTAATGTACGTCAACTGGTTCTTCGCTGTCCCGTCCAGCGTCCACAAGTTGCCCAAGCGGTCGTTGGAATAGTAAGAGGACGCACCGCCCCGGTTCTCAGAAAGCCCCGGCGTGTACAAGGCATGGCCGTCACTTAATACATCGGAACCCGGTGAAGTGCCGTCGCAGACATACGAGTAAGTGCCGGTGCTGTCTGTCTTGCCCACCCGCATCCCTAAGCCATTGTAGACGAACGTGTCAGTGGTGCCCCCCGGCGTCGTCAGGCTCGTCATCCGGTCTTCATCATCGTAGACGAGGTGATACGTCCCGCCATAGATGCTGATGCTCGTCTCGCTGCCGTTTGCATCGTAGCCGGGAACCTCGTTGCCCGCCGTCCCAGACACTAGCTTGTCGTGGGCGTCGTAGCCGAATGACTGCACCTGCGTCCCGTTGCTCGTCTGCGTCAAGCGGTTGCCGTTGTGATCATAGGTGTACCCAACAGCCGGCGGCCCGGAAGCGTTGTAGCCGCCCACGCTGGTTTCCGAGACAAGCTGGTTCGCCCCGTCGTAGCCGTAGGTCGTGGCATAATAGCCCTGGTTCACCGTCTTGACGTTGCCCGCCAGGTCATAGGTGTACGTCAAGGCGTTCTGCATCGTCCCGCCATAGAACCAGTAGCCGATAGAAGTCAGCTCGTTGCAGTTGTCGTAGTCGTACAGCTCGTAGTCCCCGCTGCCCTTCGTCTTCGTGGACAGCAGGCCCCACTGCGTCAGCCCGGCGGCATCCTTCGTGCCCCGCCCGCCCACGCCGTCGTAGGTGTACGTCGTGGTGCCGTCCGTGGGCGATTGCAGGCTGGTGAGCCGCCCGCCGTAGTCGTAAGTCCAGGCCCAGGCAGAAGTCTGACCGGTGGACGGCGTGTTGATGCTGCGCTGGTAGCGCCGCCCGTCGCCGTCGGAGGTGAAGTAGACGGTTCCCTGCGGCGTGGTCTGCTGGTTCTCGTGCAGGCCGTCGTAGGTGAAGTACCAGTAGGTGTCCCCGGTGGCGTCGCTCATGTGCGTCTTGCGCCCGTCCGCGTCGTAGTCGAAGTGGGTGGCGTGCAGATGCGTATAGGTGATGTCCGTCAAGCGGTTGTCCGCATCATAAGCGTAGTTGATGTAGCTGAGGTCCGACTTCTGGCGCTTGTTGACGTTGCCGTTCGCGTCGTACCACACGCTTTCACCGTTGCCGTCCGGGTAGATCGTCTGGTACGGCTCGTTGCGTGCCGTGTAAGTGTAGTACGTCGTGTGGCCGTTGCCATCGGTCTTGGACGACAGCAGGCCATACTGCGTCTGCCCATTCCGGTCCGCCGACCCGTACCCGTTCGGGCCGTCGTAGGTACACTTGATCACATCGCCGCGCCCGTTTTGCGTCTGAGTTAGGCGGTCATCCGCATCATAAAGGTTTGTGACGGTGTGGCTGTTGGCATCGGTGAAGGTCTTCACCTTGCCGTCGGCATCATAAGTGGTCGTTGTCGTCGTTTTATCCGGCGCAGTGACGACCGTGATGCGCCCCCAGTTGTCGGGCGTGTACGTGGTCTTGTTGCCGTTGGCATCCGTGCTGGACAGCTTCCAGCCCAGCACGTTGTAGATGGCCGTAGACGTGATGCCGTTTGCGTCAGTGACGCTGTTAGGGTAGCCGTTGCCGTCATAGCCGGCGCTGGACCCGTGGCCGAGCGGGTCGGTGAACGTCGTCGGCAGACCGTTCGTGTAGCCGCCGACTTTGGAAGTGGCCTTGAACGGAGCCGCCCCGGTTCCGGTCACGCTGGTGGAAGACAAGTCCTCGGCGGTGCCGGTATAAGTATTCGCCGTCGTGTTGCCGACACCATCCACTGACTGCACCACTTTGTTCTTGGCATCAACCGTGCTGGTGGTAATGTAGTTCATCGCGTCCGTGCTGGTGGACGTGCTGCTGTTATTACTGAAATGCGAGCTGAAGGCCGAGGGGTTGCCACGCTTATCTACGGTCTTGCTGGGAATGTTGTTATAGTCGTATGTTGTGGAGGCGGAAAAGTTCAGCGCATCCGTAACCGAGGCCAGGCGGCTGATGTTATAGGTATGCGTCGTCGTATAGCCGTTCGGGTCCGTGATGGTCGTCGTACCGGCACTCGTATTGTAGGTGAACGTCGTCTTGTTGCCAATCGGATCTTTCATCCAGATGAGGCGTGGCGGGCTGTTGGTGTCGTAGCCAAAGGTCGAGGTCACTCCAATGATATGGCCCTGCGGCGTTTGCTGGGCTATGATGTTGCTGTTACCATCATAGCCAAAATAAATGTCGTAGGTATTGCCGTCGTTGAGGGTGGGCAGCGTAACATACCATAGGTTGTTGCTGCTCGTGCCGCCTGCCGTACCGTAGGTGAAGTACCAGAAGCGAGCCAGTGGATCTTCAATCGAGACCAGGTGGCCGCCCGAATAGTTGTACGCGAGCGTGCGGTTCGTGCTGTCCACAACCGTGCTGATGGTCGTGTCACTATGGTCGTGTCACTGTTGTGATTGATGGTCAGAGTGTTGCCGTCCAGGTCCGTGATCTTGGAAAGGTAGGAATAGCCGGGGGAATAGCCGAACGTGTAGACCGTCTGCCCTGGCGTCGTCAGCGTCCAGACGCCATTGCTGTAGGTCAGCGTGTCCAAAATACCGACGGGCGCTATATAGGTTCCGTTATTGAGCGTGTACGCATAGGTCAGCCCGTTGTCCCAGTGCAGCACCGGCGCGGACGACCCGCCGCTGATGTAGGAAAAATAGCTCGCTGTCCACTTGTTGCCCCAACTGTTATAGTTCAGCCCCTGGCTGTTGTGGTACAGGACGCACGAGACGCCCATGCCGCCGCGCTGCGTCCAGCTTGTAATCGGCAGCGTCGTCCTCTTGTTGCCGTTGCCGGTGTTCACGCCTACAACCGTCCCCTGCCAAGAGAACGCCGGGTTCCCGGCAGGAGGCAGCGTCGGCGGCAGGGCAACCACTTGAAAAGCAGCTTTCGCGCCGGAATAATAATAAACTTGAAAGTTGCTGTTGTAGGACGAATGCGAGATGTAGGTGACCGTATACTGCCCAGGGGGAGCAGTCGCTGAAGCAGTCACTGTGATCAAGCTGACTCCGTTGCTTGTTACAGACCAGCCGCCGGGCGCGGTTGCATCATAAGAGCCTGACGGGCCGCTTACCGTCCACCTCGACGCGGGGGCAGGAGTTTCACCGCTTCCAAGGCTAGCAGCACTGCTGTTAATGGTTTCAATGGACCCCGGATAGAACGTGTTTTGCGCGAGAAGAGGTGTTGAAAAGGCAAAAAGAGCGGTAAGGCAGCAGAAGACAAGGCTAAGATTGAAGGCAAGGCTGAAATGAATACGGCGCACGGGCATGGTCTCCTGACGGAACACGATTTGTTGACGGAGTGCAGTTCATTGACGGAACATAACTTGTTGACAGGCAGCGGTTTGTTGTACAAGACGTTTACAACACAAACCAGCCAGCCTGACAGAAATATCAAGAAGTTTTTAGAAGCTAGGAGATAATCTTGCAGAAAAGGAGCAGAAGATCATGCTGAAATGCTGTCAACTACTTATTACTGGAGAATATTCATCATTGGAGGGTTATTTATTACCGGAAATTATTCTACTCAGCAAGGCAATTGCCGAGGATCAGGCCGACGTAGACCGCCATCAACAGCGGGTTATGGAGATCCAGAGTTTAGACAACATCGATTAGACAACCGCAACAGGAAAAACAATCCTACCGGTCAGAAAAACAACGATTGCATGAAGCAGAAACTGCACGAAGCAAGCATGGAGTTGCTGAAGGCGTGTTATTATGACTGCATACTAACACACCTTCAATGGGATGTCAATGAATTTGTAAAAATAATTCACAATATGTTTTTTGGCGACCACACAAGTAGATTGCGCACGCTCCCGTAAAAACATATCCTCGCATCAACTTCAGCAGAATTCCCCAGAACTTGTTGCAACAGAATTAACCGCAAATGTTGCAGATGCTTGATTACCTAGCCGCCACCGGATGCCTTTCTACGATGGCGAAAAGGTGAACAGCCACTGCTTCCACTCCGAGTTTTGGAACATAACTCGCGGAAAGTGTTGCGAATTAATTCTTGGGCGCTGTCTCGAAAAGGTCAGTCCAAGAGACAGGATAATGAAGCTTATTAAATAGTAAAACAAGGAACAGAGAAAGTGCTTGTATGGGTTCGCACATTATCTGGTGCAGTTATTTTGCAGTTGTTTGACGTGATACACTGACTAATCTCTAAAAACTAAGGATGACCGATCACCAAATTTTCACGCGCAACTTCAGCAACCTGACGGGTTATCGCAGAGAGCCCGTTGATCTGGCCGATGCACCCAGCTTGAGCCAAGAGACGGTGCAGCAAACGGAAGTTGCCGCTGGTGATCCGAATGACGAACTTTCTGAACGACGGCCGCAGCCGCGTCATGATCCAGTAAAGGCAGGCTTACTCCTCACAACGGGAACGAATGAATTGAACTTAGGAAGCGGGATAATCAGTCGAGACATGATGATTTATTTCCGTCTTGCTTACAAAGAGCCAAGCCTGTTCGGGCCGGCCTGAAACTGCCGCCGGACTTCGGAGGCTGTTAACGCTCCTTGGTACAGGCGGAACTCTTGAGTCGCACCATTGAAGCTGGGATCACCAAAGGGCGATAAACCATTAATTCCGCTGTTGGTGTTGCTCACTACTTCCGATAGGGTGAAACCACCTGGAACAAGTAGGATGCTTTCTTGAACACCGTTTACATAGAGGCAAGACTGCGCTGTCACAGCATCGTAAGTAACTGTCAGCAATGTTTGAGCTCCGCGTGCCGGGGCTGGAGCACGCAGGCTTACCTCGCCCCTACCACTATTGAAATCAACGCTGAGCTTCCCGTCATCCCCGCGTGCTGGGTGTGCAATTAGGTAGTGCAACTTGTCCGTCGAGAACGAAAACAGAGTCTGGTATCCAGTGGAGGCGTCAGCACGTGTGAACCATTGTTCAATCGAGAAGCTGTCGTTAAAGTGATAAAAGGCCGAAACAGGCAGCTTTGCACCCTGCCCGATCGTACCATTAGTAACTAATCCTTGTTTCGTCATCAAACCTTGGGCAGTTTTCTTTTCGGGATTTAATAGCACAACTGTCGCTCCGCCAACCAGAATGCCGTTGCTGGCATCGGATCCCGAAGGCGGGCTATGAAGAGTAGGATCGCCACCCAGATGCGTAAAGCTGCAGCGGTGAACAAGGATCGGACGGGTGACAGCTCGCACGAGTGCTTTAACATTTTGCTCGCTCCTACGGTTATTGACTTCAAGGTGACTAATTCTAGGAAGGGTAGTTTGATGCGCCAGACCTGAGACTAGGTATACCCGCGCTACTTTGTTCACATACGCGGGGGAGCAGCGCCAGACCCAGCTCTTCTTGTCTTGCCACACGTCGTCCGCAACGAATACAACCAGGCAAGAAATGTTTCCCCGCTGCATCATTTCTGCAATCTCACTGGGCGTTACACTGTCGCTGCAGATAAAGGGGGTAGTGACATAGGCGGTCATGGCATCCACGGCGCCGGCGGGAGGACCATAAACGTATGGATCGTCAAGATTACTGACCACAGCTCGCCGGTCTGCATATAATCCAAGATAAAAATCATGATGCGGACGCTGTTGTACGACCGTCTCAGCAGGTAAGTGGGTTGCTATCCATGAGTAAGCATTTCGAGCGCCGTAAGCTAGTTGGAAGCCGTTCTTGTCGTTCAGCGCGAACACTCCACCGGAGAACACCGCATGCAGGCGCAGAATAAGCAAACCGACGGCAGTTGTTGCTAGTCCTAGCACTAACGTCGCTTGGAGCATACGGTCAAAGATCCGGAAGAACCCTGTTGAGCCTGGTGTGCCTGTTGAGCCTGGTGTGCCTGTTGAGTCTGGTGTGCCTGTTGAGGCTGTAGACTGCTTCCTCCACACCCAGCCGCGCCAGGAAGCACAAAAGTGACCAGCCCAAACCAGCAGCACTAGCTGGGCAAACATGAAGCCGCGCCAACCCAGGTCGTTACTTCGAATGGTAGATCGCACGAAAGTGCATATTAAGGTGCTGACGGCGAACAAACAAAGATACAGCGCTTCGTTTGCAGAAAGAGGAACCGCAAGCCGTCGCCGCGCACGCCAGTAAAAAATTCCTGTGACGGCAAAGAAGCCGAACTCAAGGAAATAATTTAGCGGGAGCGCGAGGATGTTTCCGAGACTGAGGTAAGGCTCAACTCTTAAGCCGTGAGCCTGTTCCCAATCCATGAGCGGGAAGAAACGGCGCACAGTAAACGCAAGGGGCAAAGCAGAATAAGGGTTTGCATTTTTAAGTTCCAGCAAAAGTGCCAGGGAAAACAAAAGAGCGAAAGCGCCGCTCAAGCTGAGGGTGAGCGCTTCGGCATACCAGTGGCGCAGCAAGACGTAGACCAGCCAAGCTGACAGAGCAACAAATAGGACAAGGGTTATGAGCACAGACATTCCAAGTGCTGAAGCAAACGCGAGGCCGCACAGCAACGATAGGAGGAGGCGCTTTGGGACGCGAGTCGTGACCGGTGTAGTCCGAATGATGAGCAGGCCAACCAGAGAAGCGGTCAGAGCCGCCACATGCTGGGGTACCCACAACATGGCGGTGAACCAGGATGAAACCTGATCATTCCACCACTCAATGTCGTTTATGCCGACTGGCTGGTGATTCAGAAACTGAACAGCGGCCTGGATTCCGATAGGGACAATGTCTAGTCCCCCAACGTACAAAAGTAGGATGGAAGCTGTGACTTGGCGGTGCAGATTGCTTCTTGTCTGGCCTCCAATCGGCAACAACCGCATGCACAAAGGAACAATGGCAAAAAGAGTTAAGTCCGCCCAAAGAGTGCCAGCATAAACGACCAGCCGAATGGAGATGGTTGCCCCTACGACATGGCCAATCAAGGCGCAGATGAGATGCCACAAGTAGTAATAGCACAAGGACTGTGGCTTCCCGTAGCTGAAGAAGGGGTTTGTCGGAGGCACTCCAGTTCGCAGCAGACTGCCCGCCACCGCTACATGTTTGGAGTAATCAATGCATGTTACACTCTCATACAGACGGTTTCCGACCTGCAAATCCACGAGGGAAAAGAGTGCAATCACAAGCCAAAGTGCAGCTAAACTGAAGGCAACCTGGTACTCGCGGCACCGAGCGACAACTTCCGGCAATTGAATCGGTACCCGGCGAAGCAAGATGAGGACGAGGGCTACTGTCCAAGAACCACTGTACGCTGTCCAGACCCAGGACATTCCAGCGAACCGCGCGAGCAAGTATGTTAGCCCCGGACAAACAGCGACAGAGAGTACCAATGACATCAGCAGCTGAATACTTGTTGTGCGAGAGCGGAAGCTAAAGACGCCTGTTCCCCACCCGGCCACGAAGCCGGGAACTATCAGAAATAGAGGATATACGAAGAAGGCTCCTACAACGCCGGCGATGTCAGTAACGGTGTGATTCATGGACGAGCCTCCCAACTGACAGCAGACGAAACTTGAAGACGAATCTCAAGGATGAGATTTAAAGATGAAACCTGTCGTGCGGAAGTGCCACCTGCTTTACTATGACTTCGCGGCTACGCTTAAGATCACTTCGCAAAGTCAGGAGCTGCCGAAAACCACAGGCGCAAAACTTCAGCAGTTTCCAGTAACGGAGAGTGACCGCTCCAGTCTCGCGGCTCCGGTGCGTCACCTCAGTCTCTACTATGCTCTCTCCGCGCCGTCTCATGATAACCGCGAGGAATAGGGACGGCGCAAGCGTGCCTGGTGGGATGAGGGGACTAGCTCTTTTCCAAGCTGAGTTCCGGATGATTTTGTAAGGCGCATTGGCATCATGCAGGGACACACCGAAGAGCAGGCAAATTGTATAACGCACGACGCGCGTCAATGCTAAGCGCGGAAGCGGGTCATGTCTCCGCCGCCGACTGCCAAAGAGTGCGTCATGTCCTTGAACGACGCGCCAATGTTCGGCAAACCTATCAAGTGGGATTTGGCGATCACTATCCACCAGAAACGCATATTCTCCGCGGGCAGCCTCTAACCCTGTTCGCAGTGCTTCTCCATGCCCACTGTTCGCCTGGTTTATAATGCGGACACGATCATCTTTTGCTTTGATGCCGCCCAGGATAGCCGCGGTCCGGTCACGGCTTCCATCATTCACGACGATTAGTTCGGCGCCCAAAATATGGTTTAGGATATACTCCTGCACATCCTGCACAGCCTGGGTGATTGCCTCTTCCTCGTTGTAAGCTGGCATGACAACACTCAGCGGTGGAGTAGAAAACGACTCCGCATCGGTAGTAGTTGAAGTCGGTTTGTCCATTAGACCTCTTGCATAAGTAGCGTATACTGTCGTTATGTTTTACGCTGATGTG
>CAXUNT010000063.1:0-27199 GCA_964252595.1 uncultured Armatimonadales bacterium | reverse complement strand
CTCCCCTGCGAGGGAAGGGCCGGAGAAAGTACCTGCCCTCTTGACCAGCGGCTGCGGCCTCTATGTTATGCTCTTGCCCTTCCCTCACAGGGGAGGGAGCGAGGGACGAGCGGGAGGGGTTCTTACCCGGCATCGTTGCTTTCCTGTTCGCCCGGCAGACGCACCGCACCGTCGGTATTGTTTACGCCCACGCCGCCGGCGTCAGCGTCACCGGGATCTTCTTCTTCACCGGTCTCGTCCGCCGTGAAATCGCCGTCAAGCGCGGCAAGGCTTTCAGGAATGGAGTCCGGGCCGGGGGAAGGGCCGGTTTCGCCGGTCGCATTGGGATTACCCGGCATCGGCATGTCGCTGTCGTTAACCCCCTGCGGGGCATCGGTCAGCTCATGCAAAAGCTTGTCTTTGTAGTCTTCCGTAGTCATCTCGCTCATGGTCTGTCCTCCAAAATGTTTTCTGAAAAAGGTATACCCCGAAACAGCAAAAAGCCCCCGCCGGGAAGGCGGGGGCTAAACTTCCTAGGTCTTGCAGGCAGCTTAAAACTTCACTTGAAGCTCGCCGGTGAACAAGCCGTACTTGGGCGGGGATGCGAAACCGGGCTGGTGCGCGATGGTCGTCGGGCGGATATACCAGAAGCGCAGGCGGGTCGCTTTGTCCAAGTTGTAGAGTGCGCCATAGCCGAAGTTCTCGTCTTTGTACGCCGAGCTGCCGCCGGTATTGAAGGCGTTTGCTTTGCCTTCACCGCGCTTCAGCACGTCGTAGTTCGCCGCAAGCGTCAGGCCGTGGTTGCCGGTCGCGCCGAACGTGTAGCCGCCCTGAACGTAGTATCCGTCCACGCGGTTGTCCTGTGCGTACACCGTTTGCAGCGCCGAACCGTTGGTCAGCGAGTTTGCAGCGCCGGTGAAGAATGTCCGCTCTTCATACAAGCCGCCGACGTACTCGCCGTTCAGGAAGACTTGGTTTTGGCCGGTGGGAACCGCAAGCTGGCCGTCGAAACCCAGCAGTTGCTTCCGGGCACCGGTGTAGCGGGAGCCGGTGTTGTTCAGCAAAGAAGTCGCGGCAACGCCCGTGTCGGGATCGTTGATTTGGCCCAGGTAGTAGGACGTGCCCAGCGACAAAACCTTGTTTGGCGACTGGTAGGCGATCCGGTAGATGGTGTCCAAAGTGCGGTCGCTGTCTTCTCCGGTGCGGCCCGCGCCGTTGACCGCAGCCACAGTGAACTTCAGGCCGGCGGGCAGGAACAGGAGCTGCTGCTGCGTGTTGTAGCCGATTTGCAGGCCCTTGTCGTAGTCCTGCGAGTTGAACAGGCCGTAGTTGCCTTCGCTGAACGCCAGAGGCCGCTCCGGGGTCAGGAAGTTGGACATGGACACCGGCAGCGCGTAGCCGAAGGGGTTCGCGAACTGGCCGGCGGTGATCGTCAGGTTCTTGGCCGCGTTGCCGTCGCCGAGCGTGTAGGCGACATAGCCCTCGCGGACCGTGACCTGCTGGTTGGGACTCGCGCCGGCAGTGACCGCCCCGGACGTGTCAATCTGGACGGCGTAGCGGGTGTTCGCGGTCAGCGCCCCGGTGAACTTCAGGCGGGCGCGGCGCAGCTCGACCGAGTCGACGTTGCCGCCCTGTGCGTAGTTGCCGTTGTAGGAGCCAGCTTTGCTGGAGACGCCCTGCGGGAAGCGGTCCAAAGACCCTTTGCCGTAGCCGTCCGCCGATTGGAAGCGGGCCTGGAGGTAGCCGGAAATCTGGAACTTGCGGTCTGCACCAACGCCGTAAGAGTTGTTGGCGGTGTCCTGGGCTTTCGCGGCCAGCGCTTTGGCGTCGAGGACATCGGCCCGCAGGGCGTCAATGTTGTCCTGCGCGGTTTGCAGGTTGGTCTGGATCGTATCAAGCTCCGGGCGGAACTTGTCAATCAGGGCTTGAACCTGGTTCAGCTCATCCTGGTTCAGCGTGGACGGGGCGGGTGTGCCGGGAGGCGGGTTCTGCGAGTTCATGTCGGCCAAAGTTCGCAGCATCCGATCAATCGCGACGGCGAACTCGTAGCGGGTCATGGGACGCTTGCCGCCGTAGGTGCCGTCCGGGTAGCCGATGACGATGCCTTTTTTGGCAAGGTCCTGGACCGCTTCATACGCCCAGTGGTTGGTCGGCGTGTCCAGAAACGGGGCGGCCTGGGCCGAAGCCGGGGAAGACAGTCCCACAGAAAGCCCGCCGGCCAAAAGAAGCGCGGCGGCAGAGCCGATGATTTTAATCCGATTCACTTTGATGCGGCGCGATGATTTCATGCGATGAGGTTTCCTTATCCTGCCGATTTGTTGTGTGCGGCCTCGCTGCGGGGTCTTTCCCGTGCGATGCTCTTGAATGTTCTGCTCATCCCAAACGCTGCCCGCCAAGCAAAGCTCGTCAAGCATACTGCCGCCATTATACACTGAAAAATCCTGTGAATGACCAAAAGACCGGCAAAAAGAGCAAAAATTCAGGAAAAAATCATAAATTTTTGCCCTGGCGGCGAGTGCGCTACTCGTAATCATCTGTCATGTCGAGTTCCGCGACCGCCATCGCCTCGGCTTTCCCGGCATTGATCAGGCCCAGGGCGACCGCCGCCGTTACCATCGGCTCCCGCGCTTCCAAGTCGTTCACGTCCCCGACCGCGATCTCCGTCCCGTCCCGGAAGCGCCATAGTTCCCCCTCTACCATCCACGCCGTCGTCGTGCGTATCTCGATAAAAGAAACCCGGCTCACCCCGCTGCTCATAGGAAAGGATTCGCGACAAAAAGCTGGTTTTCCTGCCGAAAGCCGCCCCCCAGCCCTCAATCTAGGGGACAGCTTTTTATTCTCGCCGCTCCAACCCGCCGGACGATCCCAGCAGGATGCCATGCCCGCTGTGATGAACTGCGCCGGGACTCGGAGCGGCAAAGAACGCCAGGGCCAGAGAGATCACGCAGTCGTCGTGGCCGCCGGACGCCGCCGCCATCTTCAGCCGTCCCGGTCCGCCGGGGGCGTACTCGAATCCGCGCAGCTCGCTCAAGAGCGCCTTGTGCGGCGGGAATTGCACCGCGCGGGCGGCGAGGCCGACATTGAGGCGATCAATCAGTTGCTGCTTGCTTTCGGCGCTGAACATAAACCGCTCCACCTGCGGGCGGTATGCGCCGCCGGGGATCAGCTTGCGGATCTGGGCGTCCAGCATCTCGGCAATCGGGTCGCCGATGGAGTTGCCGTCCGCCAGGGTCCGCCGGGGCAGGAACCGGGCCAAAATCGCCGCCGTGTCTGCTGCCTGCTGGTCCCAACTCGTGCCGCGCCACCGGCTGAGATGGACCACTTTGGCGGGCGATTGGTCGGCGTCCAGCACCGTGACTACCGTGTAGTCCCACTTGCGGCCCCAGTCCACGCCCGCAACGTAATACCGGCCCAGCACAGGGTCGGACAAGACCTCGGTGCGCTCGGTCCGAACGCCGGGAATGTCTGCAATCGCGGCTTCGATCTCCTCTTCGCGGAAGACCATGCCGAAATCGTCCAAAAACTGGGCTTCAAACTCCTGCGCGTACAGCGCGTCCCCCATGTCTTCGCGCTGCGATGCCAGCCACGCCGAGTCTAAATGGGCTTTGTTGTCGGTCGTCGGACACTGGAACGCCTGGTACGTCACGCCGTTCTGAACTTGGTTCGGCACGGAGCCGCGTGCAAACAGCGTGTAGAACGCCGACCGGCGGCCATTCGGCGACGATGCCAGCAGGTACTCGCCGCCCCGATCCGCCAGCATCGGCGGCAGCACTTCGCGCAGCACCCGCTCGGGGACATGCGCGGCTTCGTCCACGATGATCCGGTGCGCCCACAGACCGCGTAAGTTTCGTCCATCCCGCCCCGCCGTCCGGCACAGTATCCGTGACGGCTCCGGGCCGGGTTCAATCGGCGCAAGCGTCAGCGTCAAATGCGGACGCGCCCGCACGATCAATTTGCGGTCGCTTAAACGCTCGTCGCCGGACACAAACGCTTTTTCTAATTTGTCCTGCACCGCCTCGCCGAGCAGCCGCGCCTGCGCTTCAGTCGGAGCGACCAGAAGCTGCTGCGAGCCGCGCTCCATGAGTGCGAGGGAAGCGATGTCTACACTTAAACTCTCAGTCTTGCCCCAGCGCCGCCCGCAGGCGGCGATCCGCACCGAGGCCGCCGCGCAGAAAAGCCGTCTTTGGGCCGCGTGCGGCCGCCACTGCCACCACCGTTCCGCGCATTCCAGCCGCGCGAGGGCGCTTGCCCGCCGCTCGTGTTTTGTCCGCCACATTTACCGCCTTCTTTCTGCCCTCCCCGCAGAAAGAATACCACAAAACGGCGAACATTTGTTCGTTTCTGCTTGCCGTCATCACTGCCGCGCGTCCGGCCGGGGAAGCATGATGACGCCGTTGACCTTGAGCTGACCATTCTCGCGCACCAGCAGGTAATCGGCTCGCATTCCATGTTCATTTTCGCCTTCCAGCAGAATAGCCGCACGGATCTGACGCTCGGCTTTGTCCGTCAGCACCGGCCCATACAACACATGGCGGTAGCGGGTGAATGCTGGGTACTGGCGGGCAATCGTCTGCATGAACTGGGCAGGGCTGCTGAAGTTTTGGCGCAGGCTTCGGCTCTGGTACTCCCACGCTTTCGGGCCGTCGCTGGCCTTCAGCGCGGAAAGCTGGCCCGCCACCGTCTGATGTGCGAGTGCGCTCAGCGCCGCCGAAGCCGGCTGCCAGCCTCCCATCCCCATCCGGTAGCGGCCTTGTCCTTGTCCGTCCTGATTGTCCTCAAAACCTGGAGCGGTCTCCGGCGGCAGGGGATGGGCGATAATCTGCCGCCGCAAAATCAGCCCGCAGAGAAGAAGGCAGCAGACGACAAACACGGCAGCGAGAAGACGGGTTTTCATCAGGCGCTCCTCTAGAAACGAATGGCGACGCCGCCGCCGTAGAACTGGGTCGGGGCCATACCACCGAGGCCGCGCCCGGTTTCAATGTCAATCTGGGCATTGTTGGCGACTTTGTAGGTAAACCCGGCATCGGCGATGGGGGACGGCAGGCTGCCGGAAACAGCGTTGTCGTAGACGTCGCCGAACACGGACAGCGGGCCGCTCAGGGCGTATGTCACCTGCGCCGTCGCCGTGTAGTTCGCCAGGCGGCTGCCATTCAGGGTCGGATACGACAGAATGAGATTGGACGAGATGCCCCAGCGGGTGCCCGAAGTCGTCTGCCCGCTCAAAAGAAACGTCGGGTCCACATGGCCGCTCGTCGTCACTGCCGTTTTGAGCGGGACCGACAAACTTGGCGTGAACGCGAATTTGGTATTGCCGTCCTTGCTTTGGTAGAACTTGTAGCGCAGGCCGACTGCCCCGTCGCCAAAGCCGCTTTGAGCGCTGCCGGACGGCCAGAAGTAGTCGGGCAAGGTAATTCGCAGCTCGGTCTTGTCGTTTAATCCGGTGCGGAGCAGGAGGGCGGGGGCGTCCGTGACATGGCCCTGGCCGCTGCTCGCCGGGTAAACGTTTCGCGTGACGCCGCCTTCCACTTGGATGCGGCCTGTCGGAACCACATCGCTGCCGTTCGTGAAGCCGGGCCGGTCGGGCGTCACTGCATCGGGCGTCACTGCATCGGGCGTCACTGCATCGTCCGCCCCTGCCGCCGCGCCAGCAGCGGGTTTCGCTGCACTCGCCGTACCGCCCGAATCTGGGCTGTCGGCGGCATAAGCCGGCGAGAGAAGGGCAAGAGCAAGGAATGGCCCCCACCCCCAGCCCCTTTCCCTACCGATCGGAATAAGAGAAGGTCTGGGGGTGGGGGAGCATCGCTTTTTCAGTGTCACGTTTCCTCCGTAAACGCCAGTGTGCCGAGGATCAGGCGGCGCTGCGCCCTGTCTACGCGCAGGGGCCAGGCCGGGCGGCTGAAAATGCCGGTGAGAGTTCGTGAGACCGGATCGCCGCCGGGTGGTGGGACCAGCGCCAGCGCCAAAGTTCCATCGGTGTTTTGATGCCAGTGCAGCGGCGTCTGCCCGGCCGGCGCATGCGGGCCGGATTCACGCCATGCGAAATGTCCCGCCCCGCCCGCGTCAAACTCAAACTCCAGCAGCGCATTTGCTGACGCCTTGCCGTGCAGGGTGGTTTCCCAGGTTCCCACCGGCGAAGTCTCGGACATTTCCGCCGCGCGGCGGGAATGCCGCCACAGGGCCGCCGCACAAACAAGCAGAATGGCCAGCGCGGCAGCGGGGAGCACGCGGCGAAAAGCAGAGCCGGAGCGCGGCGGCAGGGCTGGTTCCGCCGAGCGCGGCGGCAGCGGCGGCAGGACAAACTGCATGGTACGATTCATCGGGTCGGCAGCCTGAACTCCCTCTGTGTCTGCTCCGGTACGGAACCGATGGCCGCACTGACGGCAGACCGCTTCTTCCCGCTGGGCCATTGCGTGGCAGCGCGGGCAGTATTTCCCCGCGCGAGGCGTTCCCGGCAGTTCCGTACTCATATACGGCTAGTGTACCAAGCGGGACGCTAAATTGCAAGCACGACACGATTTTGTGCAGGCAAACACAAGCAAAAAGGGCGAACACAAGGTTCGCCCGCAAAAACCGGCCGGCACAGCCGGCCTTAAAACCCGGTCATCTGCGTGACGGCGTAGACACCATAGACGCCGCTCATCAGTAAAAGGCCGAGAATCGCGAGCAGGTCCCACTGGCAGGTGAGAGTGCGGCCAAGCGCCGCCGGGGCTGTTTGCGGGGCTGTGTTCAAGGCGTCGGCGTTAAGTGTCTGGGTCTTCAGTGTGCTGAGCATCGGGTATCTCCTGGGAGCGCTGCGCTCGGTTTAATGCAGCATTGTAGACCGGCGGAACAGGCGGAGGGCGGATGCCGGTCACACCCGGACTGTGAAAGAAGTCACAGCGTGTCAGGAACCGCGCGGCGAATTTCGGGCGTAATAGTGTATATTATTTGCACGCATTGGCACAAAGATTTCCAGAAAAAGATTTCCAGAAAAAGATTTCCAGAAAAGAGAACCCAACGAGAGTGGCCCATTATTTCAAGTCGGCACGCTATTTCAACTGTCTGGCAGCGGCGGCCGCTGTTCTGCTCCCAGCGGCGGTTCACGCCGCACCGGCAAATTACGGAGCTGTCGTTTCGCAAAGCTTCGACAAAGCGCAGGGCGTGACTGAGACGCATCTGGCGAACGGCCTCACCATTTTGTCCAAAGAAGCGCACGCTGCGCCGGTGGTGTATTTTTCCGTCTGGTACAAAGTCGGCTCGCGCAACGAGATCAGCGGCCAAACAGGCTTGTCGCATATCCTGGAACACATGATGTTCAAAGGCACGACCGACCTGCCGCCCGGCGCGATTGACCACTTGTTTCTGACCAACGGCGGCGAGATCAACGCCTCTACCGCCGAGGACCGCACCGAGTACCATGAGCTGATCGCCTCGGACCGGCTGGAGCTGGCCGCACGCATTGAAGCCGACCGCATGGAGAACTCCAAGTTTGATCCAACCGAGCTGTCCCATGAAATGACCGTCGTGCGCTCCGAGCTGGAAGGCGAC
This sequence comes from uncultured Armatimonadales bacterium, assembly GCA_964252595.1. Classification (GTDB taxonomy): domain Bacteria; phylum Armatimonadota; class Armatimonadia; order Armatimonadales; family Capsulimonadaceae; genus JANXMY01. The sequence continues at coordinate 19,693 of CAXUNT010000063.1, read as the reverse complement.
AACAACTCGCCCGGCTATGATTTGTATACCAACACATTCCTGCCCCAAGCCTTTGAGTCCCATCCGTACCACTGGCCGGTCATCGGCTGGCGCACCGATGTGGAGGCCGTGTCCAGCCGGCGCGACGTGATTTACTCGTATTACCGGCAGCATTATATGCCGAACAACGCCGTCGTGGTCATGGTCGGCGACTTTGACACCAAAAAAGCGGTCGGCATTGTCCAGAAAAACTTCGGCGTGTATCCGGCCGGGCAATTAGAGCAGCACCATATCACCCCGGAGCCGCCCCAGCGTGGCGAGCGGCGCGTCACCCTGGCCCGGCCCGGCACGACCGGGCAAGTGCTGATCGGCTACCATGTCCCCGAAACCGGCCAGCCGGACCATTATGTGCTGGATGTTATGTCTCAGATTCTGTCGGGGGGACGCTCCGCCCGGCTGTATCAAGACCTGGTCGAGAAAGGCATCGCCCAGTCGGCGTCCGGCGGCGACGAAGACAACCGCGACCCGTACTTGATGACTTTTGACGGCACACCGAGCGCCGGGGTCACGAACGCCGCCGTCGAGAACGCCCTGGAAGCCGAAGTCGCGAAGCTGCAAGCCGCGCCGGTGACGGCCGATGAGCTGGCGCGGGCGATCAAGCAGACCGAAGCCGGATTTATCTACCAGAACGATAGCGTTTCCGGGCAGGCGAATGATCTCGGCTCTTACGCCGTGATCAACCTGCCGCACTACCGGGCTACTTACCTGGACAAAATCCGGGCCGTCACCCCCGCCGACATCCAGCGTGTCGCCAAGGCGTATTTAACTGCCGAGAACCGGACCGTCGCGTATTTCAACCCGCAGCCGCTGCCGCCGGGGGCCACCCCGCCCCCGCCGCCTGTTACGGACAACTTCGGCTCGGCGAAGCCCGTCACCGACCCGCGCCAGAAGGCGACGCTTGCGGCTTTGGACAAAGAATTCAATTCGGTCAGCGCGTCTACGGCGAAGCCCGCTGCTGCGCCGAAGCCGACCCGCGTCGTCCTGCCGAACGGCATGGTCTTGATTGTGCAGGAAAACCACGCCAACAAGACCGTCGCCCTGAGCGGCTTTGTCCGCGCCGGCACGGCGTTCGATCCCGACGGCAAATACGGCGACGCGGAGATGACGGCGGCGATGCTGGGGCGCGGCACGACCACCAAGACTGCCTTGCAGCTTGCGCTGTCGCTGGAGTCGGTCGGCGCAAGTGTCGGTATCGGGGCCGGAGATGAATCAGCGACCATCGGCGGCGCGAGCCTGTCGCAAGACTTCAGTTTAACCTTGAACACGCTGGCTGACGAATTGCAGCGCCCGTCATTCCCGCCGGACCAGATCGAGCGCCTGCGGGCGCAGATCTTGTCGGGAATTGAAGACGCCCGCCAGGACACCGGCGGCACGGGCGGCGCAGGCGCTCAGGCCGAGATCGCCTTTCGGCAGGCCATCTACCCGAAAGGCCACCCGTATTGGCAGCCCACTTTAGACGAGAGTGCGGCGGCGATCAAGTCGCTGACCCGCGCCGATCTGCTGGGGTTTTACAACGCCTACTACCGGCCCGATACGACCGCGCTGGTGGTGGTGGGCGATGTCAGCACGCCGGAGGTCGTGCGGCAGGTCACCGCCGCCTTCGGCGGCTGGAATAAACCCGCAGCGCCTGCCCGGCCTCTCGTCATCCCGAACGTTCCGGTTCCGGCTAAAGCCCCGGCCCCGATTGTGATCCCGCTGGACGACGCCCCGCAGACATCCATTCTGTTCGGCTACAGCGGCGGCCTGACTCAGACCAGCCCGGACTACTACGCCGCCCAGATCCTGAACTACACCCTCGGCGGGGATACGTTCGGCTCCCGCCTCGGCAAGACCATCCGCGACCAGAACGGGCTGGCCTACTCAGTCTACTCCGGGTTTGACGCCAGCCACGGCGCAGGTCCGTTCCAGGTGTTCATCGGCGCAAACCCCAAAAACGCCACGCGGGCGATCACGTTCATGCGCCAGATCATCACCCAGGAGCAGCAGTACGGCGTCACGCCCGACGAAGTGCGCCAGGCCAAGCTCTACATCACCGGCTCCTACCCCCTGCGCCTGGAAACCAACGCCGGCGTCGCCGGCGTCCTGACATTGGCCGAAGACTACGGCTTAGGATTGGACTTCCCCCAGCGCCGCAACGCCCTCTACAACGCCGTCACCGTAGACCAGGTCAACGCCGCCGCCACCAAGTACCTCCACCCCGGCACCGGCGTTTTAGTGATCGCAGGCGCAACGCCGCAGTAGAACAGCCGCGTTCAGAACAAGAGAAGCCTGGCCTTCTTCAAAGAAGGCCAGGCTTCTCTTGCTGAGAAGATCAGGTAGAATAGCAAGCATGGAAAGTAACGAAAACCTTTCTTTATTCACTGTCAGCGATTTGGAACCTGAGTCGGAAACGGCAGAACGCAAACAGTCCTGGAACGAAGAAGGTCTAAAAGCGTTGGCGGCTTTTGCCAACACACGCGGCGGAACGCTTTGGATCGGCATCACCGACAGCGGCAAGACAATCGGCTGGCAGGGGGATGGACATGACCAAGAAACAATCTCCAACCAGATTTCCAATACACTGCAATGTTTGCCCATTGGAATGACGATTCAGACTCGTGATGATCTCCCCGTCATGGTCATCCGAATGGCTCGTGCTGCCTCTCCTATCGCTGTGCGCGGGCGTTATTACCGCCGTGTCGGCAACTCTACCCGTGAAATCCCAGATGGCGAGCTGCCTCGGTTTCTTTTAGAGCGAACCGGCCAAAACTGGGATGAACTGCCTACAGATTTCGGCTTGGAGACTGTTTCGGAAAGGACTGTTGCCGACTTCCGAATTTTAGCCCGTGAGCGTCTCCCTGACTTATCGCCTTCAGATACAACAGCTTTAGTTCTGGCAAAACTCCAACTCACGCTCGCCGAAGATCGTCTCAACCGTGCGGGCCTGCTTCTTTTTGGCCGTGACCCACAGCGGCTGACGCGCACTGCCTATGTACAAATCGGTAGGTTTCAAGATGAAGTGACATTTCTGGACGAGAAAACCGCAACTGGAAATCTTTTCGTTCAACTCGAACAAACCATGCAGGCTATACGCAGCTATGTTTTTGTGCGCTACGACATCCCGAAAGCCGCCGCCGGACGTTCAACTTTGGAAGATTTGCAGCGGCATGAAGTTTGGGAGTTTCCTTATGATGCGGTGCGTGAAGCCGTCTTAAATGCTCTGGTACACCGGGACTACACCAGTGTTGGACGCATTCAAATCCGTGTTTACAACGACCGGCTTGTCATTAGCAACCCCGGTAGCCTACCGGAAGCGCTAACGGTCAGCGATTTGTTTAAGGAACATAATTCTTTCCCGCGTAACCCGGCAATCGCGCAGACGATTTACTACACGCAACTCATCGAGAAGTGGGGAACCGGAACACTACGTATGCGGAATGCTTGCCGTGCGGAAGGTGCGCCGGACCCGGACTTTGAAGCGCGTCCGAACGAGTTTATTGTGACTTTAAGAAAGGGTGGTTTATCGCAATCCGAATCCGTTCCCGCTCTTACAGAGGAAGAACGAATTATGGAATGGGCTGCCAGCCGCGTAGAATTTACCGTTAGTGAATGTATGGATGCGCTTCAAATGACGCGACGTCACACTCGTTACCTGATACAGCGGCTTGTACAAAAAGGAATGCTTATACCACAAGGGGAGAACCGGCGGCGGCAGTATCACACTTGACATTGTATTGACATCATATTGACATTGTATTGACACTGTTTTGTCAATAGATTAAGCAACACTTTTATTCTACAAAGAAGTTGTACAAGTCCAATGTACAGCTACTTTGGAAAGACAGCCAAAATGACACTCAAAAAGACCAATGAACTCTTCGCCGATGACCTGCGTGATCCTGCTTACGCGGTGGGCTACCTCAACATGGCACTGGAAGAAGACGGCGTAGAAGGCTTCTTGTATGCACTGCAAAAAGTGGCGCGGGTGCATGGCATGAGTGAGGTCGCTGAAAAAAGCGATCTTCCGCGCGAGTCTCTGTACCGTTCGCTCTCCGAAAAGGGCAACCCCGGAATCAAGCCGCTTGCGCAGGTGCTGGACTCGCTTGGCCTGAGCCTGAGCGTCACTCCAAGCGTTTCCCCCTGCCCCTAAAAAGTCCCGCTTCCAATAGGACGCGGGACTGATTTTTTGCGCAGAGCGACTATCCTCCGCGCATTCCGGTCAGGCCGGTGGCGCGGTCGCCGGTCGTGTCGGCAGCGGAAGTCGGCTGGGCCATGTCGGTCGCGTCCAAGTCGCCGCCGGCTTCGCTGGCGGCCGCATTCTCCGTTGTCCCCCGGCCGAGGTCTTCGGCGTCGCTGCCCGGCGGCATTTCCGGCACGACGTTGCTTTCGGTGATCCCGCCGCCAGGCAAAATCTCTGTTTCGCCCAGGCCGGGGATGTGGATTTTCTTTTCGTCTTGATTTGACATTGTTTTTCCTCGCTTTGAGGCAGAATACCGCTCTTTCACCTGCCGCCAAACCCGAAGCGACTGTCAAACCGCGCAAAATCGGGTACACAAGAAGCAGAAGAACTTGGAAGGATCAGTTTTATGGAAAGCCGCACCGACCCGATGGCCCCGAACTTAGTCGGCGATGACTCTGCCGATGCCGAAATCGCCGGCGAGCAGGAGCCGCTGAAGATGCACGAAGACGGCCCCGCCCCGCCGCCCGGCGCACTGGACACGGCGTTCCCCGATACCAGCCCGACCGAAAGCGCCGCAAGCGACCCGGAGATGTTCGGCGGCCTCGGCGACGAAGATTTGTCGGGCGATCCCGGCCAGTTGCCCGGTTCGCGTGATCCCAGCATCGCGCACAGCACGGAGACCGACGACCGGCCCGGCCCGAAAGAAGGCGGGACGCCTTACGACGCCGAAGGCGCAAGCGGCTCGGAAGGGGAATAAGCTCATTTCATTCCTGCATTTGTCTGTGCCGCCGCTGCACCTGGCCCTGCTTCTGCTGGCTGCGTTTGCCGCCGGGGCGATCAATTCCGTTGCTGGGGGCGGGACGCTTTTAACGTTTCCGGTGCTGCTGTCGGTGCTGGGCGGAGTGCCGAACGGCCCGGTAATCGCCAACGGCACCAGCACGGTCGCGCTGGTGCCGGGGTCCATGAGCGCGTTTTGGGGCTACCGAGCGGAAGTCAAAGGCCAGAAGCGGAGCCTGTGGGAGATGGCCGTGCCGAGCGTCCTCGGCGGGGCGCTTGGCGCGTACCTCGCGACCCATGTCCCCTCGGCGCTGTTCAGCCATCTGGTCCCCTGGCTGATTTTCGGCGCGACGTTTTTGTTCCTCATTCAAGATCCCGTCCGCAAGTGGATTGGGCGTGGAACTTCCGATCCTGACAATGCCGCGCCAAAGCCGCTCGGCGTCGGCGGCATGATTTTTCAGTTCTTTGTCGCGATTTACGGCGGCTTCTTCGGCGCGGGGATTGGAATACTCATGCTGGCCGCGCTCGGCTTTCTGGGCCAGACCAACATTCACCGGATGAACGGCCTCAAGAACTTTGCGGCGGTCTGCATCAATGGGGTGGGGGCGCTGACATTTATTTTTTACCGCCGGGTAGACTGGACTTTAGCGCTGATGATGATGGCGCTGGCGATTACCGGCGGCTACGCGGGGGCGGGGCTGGCGCAAAAAGCAGGGCAGGCCAATGTTCGCCGCCTGGTCATTTTCATCGGATTGGCCTTTGGCGCATGGACGCTGTACGGCCAGTTACGTCATGGTTAATCCACTTTATGTCTGACAAATCTGCAACAATGGAGGTTCAGCCGAGCGATGCCGAGCCGCGCTGGCCGGCCGTCATCGGCCTTTTGGGCGGTGCGGGACTGTTTGCGGTGCTGCCCCATTACCTCTCGTTTGGCCCGCGCTGGCTGCCGCTTGTTTTGATCTCGGTTCTGCTGATTCCGACGCTTGTTTCGCGCCTGCGGGGGCATCACACGATCAACCGGGTGCTGGGGCTGGGCGTCGCAGGCATTGAAACTTTTTTTCTTGTCGCGTCGCTTTTCAAGCTGGTCCACACGCTGCTGGAGCCGCATGTCGGCGCGAATACCCTGTCCCCGGTGCGTCTGCTGATCTCCGCCGGAGCGCTGTGGTTCACCAACGTGCTGGTCTTCGCCCTTTGGTACTGGCATCTGGATGCCGGCGGGCCGCATCAGCGGGACAGCGCTTCCAAATATGCGTCCGATTCGTTTTTGTTTCCGCAGATGACCATGAGCAGCCATCAGCTTGCGGAATGCGGGCAGGCCGCCTGGTCCCCAAGCTTCGTGGATTATGTGTTTCTCGCGTTCAATGCCAGCACGGCGCTGTCCCCGGCCGACACGGCGGTTTTGTCGCGCTGGGCCAAGCTGCTGATGATGGTCCAGGCGATCATCTCGCTGACAGTGATCGCTGTTCTCGCCGCCCGCGCCATCAACACGCTTAGTTAGATCATTTTAAGTTAGGACCCCTATGCCTGAAGAAATTGAAGTGCCGCTGGAAAACGTGCAGGACCATATCGCGGAAGCGCATGAAGAAGCGCACAGGGGACGGCACGGCGGCGAGCAGGACGAGGACAAGAAAAAGCAGCATGAAAGCTGGACCCGGTTTATCGCGGTGGCGACTGCGCTGCTGGCGGTTGCCGCTGCCATCGGCTCGCTGCGGGCGGGGCTTTTGGTCAACGAGGCCCTGCTGAACAAGAACGAAGAAATCAGCCTCAGAACACAGGCGACCGACCAGTGGAATTACTACCAGTCCAAAAGCATCAAAGGGGTAGTGTATGCGACGACCGCCCAGCTTCTGCCGCTGGGGTCGCCGCTGGCCAAGAAGAGCCAGACGGAGGCCACCCGCTATGCTCAGGAGCAGGGCGCGATCCAGGCCAAAGCCACCGGCCTGGAAAAAAGTGCGGACGGCCAAAAAGAAGAATCCACCAAAGATATGGAACACCACCACATCTTTGCGCTGTCGGTTTCGCTTTGCCAGATTGCGATTGCGTTGTCCGCCATCGCCGCCCTGACCCGCAGCCGCCGGGTCTGGTTTTTCAGCCTCGCCGCCGGATTGGCCGGCGTCGCGGCTTTGATCGGCGGCTTCTTCGGCTTCATCCTGCCGTTTGCGTTCTGATTATTCCGTCCTAAACTAAAGACGGCTTTGGCGCACGATCCATTTTTGACTGCCGTGCGCCAGTTGTTCTTCGGCTTCGGAGAGGGTCAGCCAGAGCAGCGCGTGGTCGGCTTCCGTCGCCGCGCCGGTTTCGCTGTGAAGCGTCGCGGCGAAAAAGACGCAGTCTTTGCGAATGGCGAATGCATGGCCTTCCGTGCAGCGATATTCGGCAGCCTCGCCGAGACGCTCGCCGACCGTGACGCCAAAGCTGCATTCTTCCTGGACTTCCCGCACGAGCGCCTGGGTGGGCGTTTCGCCTTCTTCAATGCCGCCGCCGGGCAGAAAGCTGCCGCGCGGCGTTTGCAGGACTGCGATACGTCCCTGTTCATCATACACCAGGCCATACGCACCGGGGCGCGGGACATAAACCCGGCCCGGCTGTTTGTCGCCGAATTCCGGAATACTCTCACTCATGCTTGGGGCCGATGTCCCCGGCGACATCCGCGCCGAGATCGCTGTCGTTGTTCTGGCCTTCGTCCAGAGCGTCGCTGTCGGTGACAAGCTGCCGGTCGCCGTCGGGCAGAGTATCCATGGCGTCGTCTGCGTCAAGCGGGTCGTCTTGTTCGGTATCCATGTTTAGTCTCCTGAACCGGGTGTACCCGAACGGCGGGCTGACAGAAACGCCCGGACGCACACCGGGTCCCACTGAGTGCCTGCGCCGTTTTCTAAAATAGCAAGGGCGCGGGCCGGCTCCATGCCCTTGCGATAAGGCCGGTCGGTCGTCATGGCGGAATACGCGTCGGCCACGGCCATGATCCGCGCCGGCAGCGGCGCTTCTTCCCCGACGAGGCCGAACGGATAGCCTTGACCGTCCCAGCGCTCGTGGTGGTGGCGCACGGCGTCCAGTGTGTCCTCAAAGCCCGGCACGGCCCCGACAATCACCGATCCCATCAGCGGGTGCTGCTTGATCGCTTCGTAGTCGTCGTCCGTGAGGCGTCCGGGCTTCCGCAGAATGGCGTCGGGAACCCCGATCTTGCCGACATCGTGCAGCAGCGCGGCGACTTCCAGAGTCCGCTGGGCCGGTGCCTCAAGGCCCAGCGCCACGGCGATCTGCCGGCAGAGATGCATCACATCTTCGGAGTGGCGGCGGGTGTAACGATCTTTGTTGTCTACCGCCGTCACCAGAGCATCCAGCATCGTGAAGCCGCCGACGGTCCTGGCGAGCGAGTCGCGCACGATCAGGGCATGGCTGTCGGCCTCGCCGCCGGACTTTGCGACCCGCAGCCGGGCATCGGCGGCTTCCAAAAGGGCCGCCGGGGAAAGGCCGTCGTCCGGGAAAGAAGCCATTCCGACCGACAGCGTAAACGGAATGGTCGTTTGGTAGCCCGGCGGCTGGTAGCCCGCCCGCCCGGCGGCGTCACGCAGCTTTTCCGCCATCGCCTGGGCGTCTTCGGGGGACGCGCCGGGCAGCAGCAGGGCGAACTCGTCGCCGCCGAACCGGCCCAGCACGTCGCTAGGACGGCAAACCGCCTCAAAGGTGCGGGAAATCCGGCGCAGAACGTCGTCGCCTGCCAGATGCCCGTAAGCATCGTTGAAGAACTTGAAGTTTTCCAGATCCACCAGCAGCACGGCCCCGCTTGTGCCGGGCGCAGAAGCGATCCCTGCTTCTTCTTCATTGAGTTCTTCTTTTAAACGCTTGTGGAACGCCCGGTGGTTCAGAAGGCCCGTGAGCGGGTCGTGGTCCGCGCGTGCCAGTGCGACCGCCAGCAGCGCTTCGGTTTGAGACAGCAGTTCTTCGCGCTCCCGCTCCATCGTTTCGCGCTCCCGCTCCATCGCTTTGCGCTCGCTCATGTCCCGAATATAAGCCGTGAAGACCAGAGAGCCTTCCACCCGCACTGCCGTCGCCGTCAGCTCGACCGGAAACTCCCGGCCGTCCTGGTGCAGCGCCGACACCTCGACGCGCTGATCCAGCACCGGGCCTTCCCCGGTTGCCAGGAAGCGTGCCAGTCCCCGAACATGGGCGGCACGCATCTGCGGCGGGATGATCAGCTCGGCGACTTTGCGCCCGATCGCTTCCGCAGGATTGTAGCCGAAGGTACGGGTCGCTGCCGGGTTCCATTCCGTCACGACGCCATCTTGATCCATGCCGATGATGCAGTCAATCGCGGTCTCCAAAATGGCGGCTTTGTGGGCTTCGCTCCGGCGCAGTTTTTCCTGAGAGGCGGCTTCGTCGGTGATGTCGCGGGCAAGTGACGCGCAGCCGATCGCCTGCCCGTCTTCATCCAGCAGCGGTGTGTTGTACCAGTCGCAAAGAATGATCTCGCCGGACTTGGTGCGGTTGAAATTGGTGGAGCGGGTCCCCCCGGTGTTGGTCAAAATGCCGTGCCGGACCTGCTCGACGTGCAAATGCTCTTGTTCGGGGACAATTAAATCCACAACGCTTTGCCCGACGGCTTCGGCTGCGGAGTAGCCGAATGCCTGCTCGGCGGCGGGGTTCCAGCGGGTGATTGTCATGTCCGGGGCGATCTCAATTGCCGCCAGCGGCATCTGCTGGACATGAAACGCGAACTTCTGCTCGGAGCGCCGCAGGGCGTCCTCCATGCGGACCCGCTCCGTCACCTCCTGCGCGACCGCCATCAGCGCGCTGCGCCCGGCGAACTGCACCGGATACGCCGAGACTTCCGCCCAGATCCGCCCGCCGCTGCGTGTTTGATGCCGCCAGATGCCGTGCTTGCTGCCGGGCAGGCCGGAAGCGGCGAGTTCGCGAAGATAAGTCTGGAAGCGCGGGCGGTCCTCGGCGGGCCGGATGTCAAGAACCGTCAGGGCCAGAAACTCCGCCTTCGTGTAGCCATAGAGCGCGAGGGCCGTCTCGTTGACATCCAGAAATCCCAGCGTTTCGGTATCGAAGACCCACATCGGGTAGGGGTTCTCCGAAAACATCTGCCGATGCACCGTTTCGGTCTCCTGGACGGAAAACAACGCGCGGCGCAGTTCAAGCTCGGAGACGACCGATGCGGCAAGGTCCCGCAGCAGGTCCTGCTTGCTTTGGGGGAACTCGCGCGGGCAGACATCCAGCAGGCAAAGCGTGCCAAGCACGGCGCCGCTGCCGGCAAGCAGCGGCGCTCCGGCGTAGAACCGCAGATGCGCCGGCCCGGTCACGAGCGGCAGGCCGGAAAAGCGGGGATCGAGAAGCGTGTCCTCGATTGTCAGCGTCTGCCGGGTTTCAACCAGATGGGGACACGGCGCTTCGGCGCGAGGGACTTCGGTTGGCAGAGCGGCCCGGCCCGGTCCGCCGACCGACTTGAACCAGATCCGGTCGCAGTCTACCAGGCTGATCGCGCTGACCGGCACCTCAAATAGCCGGGCGGCAAAGCCTGTGATCCGGTCAAAAGCGGCTTCCGGCGGCGTGTCGAGAACGGCATAGCTCCGCAGCGCGTCCAGTCGTGCGGCTTCGTTCAGCGGTCCTGTCGCACGAAGTTGTGTATTACGGAAATCCGTGATACGGAAAAGAGGATGCGAGGGCGAGACGTCGTTCTTTTGCTGCATCCTAGTCTAACCTGCGTTTTCATCTTTCTGCGCGGCGGCGCTGCTTTCCATTTCGGCAAGTAGACCGAGGTTCTCCAGTCCTGTTTGTATTTTACCATACTTCGCTTTCTTGAACAAGTTTTATGCCAGGCATTGTATGTTAAGAACAGCTTTTCGCTCGTTCTGGCCCTGGCTGCCTCTCTAGTTTCCCCAAGCAGACGCCAAAGATAGAAGCAGAAAATCGGAAAACAGGCTCAGAAACCGCATGGTGGCTGCTTTTGTTCTGTCTTCTTCTGATTTATGCAATTACAATGAAAAACCTTCCGAAAAGCGCACAACTCTATTTGATCGTGATTGGCTTGCTGGGCGGCGCCGCCGCCGCAGTCGCCCTGCTCATGCCGATGCCGAAAGCGGACGCCGGGCCGTGGGAGCTGGTCAGCTACCTTGCGCTGGCTGCGCTGGTAGCCCGAACAAAAATCCGCTTGATGCAGCGCCGCAGCAAAGAAGACTGTCCTGAAGAGGACGACGATGTCACGATGTCGCTGTCGTATGTGCTGACCTTTACCGCGATGCTGCGGTTCGGGCCATCCGCCGCTTTGCTGGTCGGCGCGGTCGGCAGCCTGTCAAGCTGCCTGTACCCCAAGCGACAGGCGCTCTACCAGCTTTTGTTCAACGTCGCACTGACAATGGTAGAAACCCTAGCCGCAAGCTATGTATTTCTGAGCCTCAACAACGGCTCGCAAACTTTGCGGAACCCCGGCAGCTACCCGGCGGTCGCCGCTGCCAGCCTTGTCTTTTTCCTCGTCAACACCGGCGGAGTGGCTGCCGTCATTGGCCTCAGCACCGGGCAGAACGGGCTGCGGGTGTGGCGGACGACGTTTCTGTGGACCGCACCATCGTTCTTCGCCGGCGCGTGCGTCTCGACGCTGGCCCTGCTTTTGTTCAGCAGCCACTCGGCCTACATTCTGATCCTGCTGTCGCCGCTCGGCTGGGTGCTTTACCAGAACTTTGCGACGACAACTGCCCGAACAGAAGAAAAACAGCAGCACATTGAAGAATTACAGTTGTCCCAGGAGCATCTGGCCGACCTGTATCTCGCGACCATCAAAAGCCTCGCGCTGGCGATTGACGCCAAAGACCAATACACCCACCAGCATATTCTTCGGGTGCAGCGGTACGCCGTCGCCGCCGCAACCCATTTAGGGCTGGCCGGCAGCGAGCTGGAAGCCATCAACACCGGCGCTCTCCTGCACGACATCGGCAAGCTCGGCGTCCCTGAATACGTTCTCTTGAAGCCCGGACGATTGACCGACGAAGAGTTTGCCAAAATCAAGCAGCACCCGGAAATCGGCGCGGCGATTTTGGACCCGGTCGAGTTCCCCTGGCCGGTCCTGCCGGTCGTGCGCTCGCACCACGAAAAGTGGGACGGCACCGGCTACCCGGACGGCCTCGCCGGCGAGGACATCCCACGGACGGCGCGTATTCTGGCGGTGGCCGACGTGTACGATGCTTTGACTTCCTCGCGCTCCTACCGCAATGCGTGGACCCACGAGCGGGCCTGCGAAGTGATCAAAAAGGATCGCGGGACACACTTTGATCCAGCGATTGCCGATGCGTTTTTGGAAGTCATCACCGGCGTGGTCGAGGAAATGGCGCGGGAAGGCGACGGCCCGCTGTTTGTCGCCGCGCCGACCGCCGCCGCCGTGTCCAGCCCGTCGGACCAGGCTGCGCGGGCCATTCACCAGGCGTCGTCGGAGCTGTGGGCGTTGTACGAAGTCGTGCAGACTTTGTCGTCAAGCGTCGGCCTGGAAGAAACGCTGGAGATTTTAGGCCGCAAGCTGGAAGCGCTGCTGCCCGGCACGACAGCCTTGTTTCTGCTCCGTTCCACCGATGCCGACGAGCCAGGCACCGAAGAACACAAATCCGAAGACATGGTCGTCCGGTCAGCGGTCGGCATCAACCGCGAGTTTTTTGCCGGTGCCCGGACGCTGGGCCGGACTTCGGCGGCGGTTGCCCGCAGCCGGACGACCTTTCTGGGCGAATACGACGCCGACGACTTGCTGCTGATCTCGTCGCAGACGACCCAGTGGACCCCGCTGCAAACCGCACTGATCGTGCCGATCTCCCATCAAGGCGAAGTGCTGGGAACGATCAACCTGTACCACCCGAACCCGAATGCGTTCAGCGCCCACGACAAGCAGCTTTTGGAAACCATTGCCGACCGGGCCGCGACCGCGCTGTACAACGGCCTCTTGTTCGACCGCACCCGCTCCCATGCGTTCACCGACCCGCTAACCGGCTTGTACAACATCCGGCACATCACCCAGCATGTGGAAGACTGCTGCCGGGAAGCTCTGCCGTTCGCCCTGCTCTGCCTCGATCTTGATTCCTTCAAGCCGATCAACGACAATTTCGGCCACCAAAAAGGCGACCAGGTGCTGCGCGACTTGTCCGCGCTGTTTTTGGACGCGCTGCGGCCCGGCGACATTGCGGCCCGCTACGGCGGCGACGAGTTCTTGATTTATGTGCGGGGCGGAACCGCCGAAGACGCCGAAATTTTGGCCGAGCGCCTGCAAACGGCGGTCGAGAACTACGATCCCGGCCTGATTCACCCGCGTCTCGGCGCTCTGCATCTGGGCGTCTCCATCGGCTACGGCTGCTTCCCTGTCGACGGCACCGATTTCGCGTCGCTGATCGCCGATGCCGACGCGCACATGTACCGCGAAAAGACCGAGCGCAAGCTGGGCCGCCTCGCCGGCGAAGGCCGGGCGACCTCCAGCCTTCATTCGCTGGACCTGCATTCCCTCGGCGGCGAGTTCACCTCCCTGCCCCGCGCCGCCTAATCCCTGCGTGACCGCCCGTAGGGCAGGGCTTGCCCTGCCTTCTTTTTGCCCCCATTCATAAATGCAGCCGCAGCGCCAGCCAGAGTGTGAGGCTGGATGCCAGCAGAAGGAGCGGCGTGACGCGCAGGCCGGCTCCGAAAAAGTCTCGCGCCCCCACGTCTTCCCCTTGTTTTCGCGCGGTGGTGATGACCAGCATAGTCGCCAGCGACCCGGCGACCGTCAGGTTCGGCCCCAGATCGCACCCCAGCAGCGCCCCGTACTGCGCGGCAGGCGCGGCTCCGTGGTGCAGAATGGAAATCGCCAGCAGCGCCATCGGGATATTGTTGACGATGTTCGCGCCGACGCCCGCCCCGAACACCGACGCCAGTACCTGCGCCGGCGGCGATTGGCCCGCTGCCGCCAGTCCCCGCGCCGCCCAGGCCGCCAGCCCCAGATTTTCCACACCCTGCACGACCACGAACAGCCCAATGATAAACGGAAAAATCGACCAGGAAATCCCGCCGACAAGACCAAAGCCAACCTGCTTTCGCCAGATCCCCCACGCCATCAGGGCGGCGCATCCGGCCAGCGCGACGGCATATGGCGGCACATGCAGCAGCGAGCCGGCAAAGTAGCCCGCCAGCACCAGGCCAAGCACGGTAACCGCACCCCGGAAATAGGGCAGATCGGGGATCACTTCGCTTGTCTCCGGCAGGCTGCCGCCGTCAAACTCGCCGGGCAGGTCGGACGCAAACAAGCGCCGGAACAGCCAAAAATTGACCAGCAGCGCGGCGATCTGCGGCAGGGCCATCGTCAGCACGAAGCGCCCGAAGCTCCAGTGGAACGCGCTTTGAAACAGCAGATTGGTCAAGTTGCTGACCGGCAGCAGCAGCGAGCCGGTGTTGGCGACAAACGCGCAGGCCAGCAGGAACGGGCGCGGCGTCAGCTTCAGCCGTCCGACAAAAGACAGCACCACCGGCGTCAAAATCACAGCGGTGGTGTCCAGCGACAAAAACGCCGTCGTTGCTGCCCCCAGCACAAAGACGTTGCGGTACAGCGCCTTGCCGTCGCCTTTGGCGGCCCGCGCGGCGAGGATCGCCGCCCACTCAAAGAAGCCCGACGCCCGCAGCAGGTCGGACAAAATCAAAAGGCCCAGCAGAAACAGCAGAACGTCCGCGCCCTGCGCGACCGCGCGTCCTGCCTGCGCGGGCGTTTCCAGCCGCAGCCCCAGCATCAGACCGCCGCCGAGCATTGTGGCCCAGGCTTCATTCATTCCGCGCGGGCGGATCAAGATCAGCGCCAGCGTCAGCGCGAAAATCACCCCGGTCAGGACAGCATGCAAAAGAGAAGCGTGCATCTCAGGCCGTCTGCCCGACGGGAGCGGTAAAAAGGACGGAAGGAGACATGCTCCGCGTTTACCCGGCAGCCGCGATATCGTAAACCGGAGGCCGCCCGCGTTTTCTCGTATTGTTTCCAGTGAGTATCTTCGCCCGAAACGGCACAATGAGAAAGAGGGTTCTTGCCGCGCCAATGAGCCGGAACCACAGCAAACATCCTTCGCATCCGACAAACGCAAACCGTGGGAAACTGCGGGACGCAAAGCTGCGGGCCTTCGTTTTCCCTGTTTGGGAAGACATGGCAGCCGAGCCACCGAACTGCGGCGATCACGAGGGAACATCATCATGCAAGACAGACTGAAACAAGACACAACAACTATCCTCCGCCCAGGCCGTGCCTGGCGGACACCGGCGGCCCTAACAGGGCTGTTTCTCGCCGGACTTTCGCTCACGAGCTTTGCTCAGGCCGCTCCCGCCGCGCCCAAAACCGACGCCGCACTGGCACAGGCATTGGCCGGCAAAACCCGCACGGGCTGGGTCTCCGTCATTTTCAAGACAAGCACGCCGCTGACGGCGTCTCAGGAAGCGCAGATGACGGCGCTTGGCGCAGACATCGTGCGCCGCCTGCCGATCATCAGCTCGGTGGCCGTGCGTGTCCCGCAGCGCAGCTTGGCGAAGCTTGCGGCTTTGCCGTTCGCGTCGCATTTGTCGCTGGACGGTGCGGTTAAGAAGACCGACGAGTTCACGGTCGGCTCTAGTGAAGCGGATCGGGCAGACATGACCGTGTGGAGCAAAGACGGCCGGTACTCCCGAACATACGCCCTCACAGGCCAGGGCGTCACGGTTGCCGTGGTAGACAGCGGCATCGAGCCGGTGGCGGATCTCAGCAGCCAGGCCCACGACCTCCTCAACAAAGCACCGTCGCGTGTCCTAGCCGGCGTTGACTTCACCGCTGAAATCGGCACCGATAATGGAACCGTCACCGCTTCAGGCGGCAAAGGCAAAGACAAAGGCAAGAAAGGTGATGATCCCACCCTGCTCCCAATCGGAAGCACCAGCACCAATACCGACGACCCCTGTGGTCACGGCACCCATGTCGCCGGCATCCTGGCTGGTAACGCCTCACGTTCCCCCCTGCCTTATTGCACCCACACCTTTGCAGGCATCGCGCCGCAGGCAAACCTGGTCAGCGTGCGTGTTCTGGACCAGAACGGAGAAAGTGACGTCAACACTGTCCTGACCGGCCTGCAATGGGTCCTCGACAACCAGAAGAAATACAAAATCCGGGTCGTCAACTTGTCTCTGGGCCATCCGGTGGGTGAAAGCTACACCACCGACCCGATCTGCCAAGCAGTAGAAGCTCTGGTGAAGTCCGGCGTCGTCGTGGTCTGCGCGGCAGGCAATGAAGGGCGCTTGAACGGCGGCACCTACACGGCAGGTCTGGACAACGAAGGCTGGGGAACGGCTTATGGCTCCATCCAGTCACCCGGCAACGACCCGTATGTCATCACGGTCGGGGCAACAAAAAGCATGGACGGTGTTCGGGCTGATGACAAGATTGCGACATATTCCAGCCGTGGTCCGTCCCGTTTGGACCTGGTGATGAAGCCGGACATCATCGCGCCGGGCAACAAAGTCATCTCCCTAGATGCTCATGGCAGCGCTTTGGACAACTTCGACAGCGGGATCAATCAGGTTCCCTACTCCTACTACGTGCCTTACTATTGGACTAAAGCCCTCGGCCTCAGCGGCAATTCGGCCGACTATTTCCAGTTGTCTGGCACTTCTATGGCCTCTCCAGTCGTGGCTGGGGCGGCAGCTTTGATGCTGCAAGCCAACCCCAACCTGTCGCCGGACACCATCAAGGCTCGGCTAATGCTGTCCGCCGACAAGTGGTACGCCCCCGACGGCACGCAGGACCCCTTGACCTACGGCGCGGGCTACCTCAACATCCCCGCCGCGCTTGCTTCTACGGCGGTTGCCCAGGGGCCGGCAGCCAGCCCGGCACTTGTTGCCAACCTGGCGAACGGCACGCTAACGGTAGACCTCAGCCGTGCGATGTGGGGTTCCAGCCTGTGGGGCACGGGCGTTGTTGATCTTCGTGCGATGTGGGGCAGCCGCGCGATGTGGGGGTGTTCCAGCGTGGACATGACCCGCGCGATGTGGGGCCGGAACACGACATTCACCGACAGCCGGGCGATGTGGGGTTCCAGCACTCCGTCAGCGAGCCGTGCGATGTGGGGCAGCTCCGTGTGGGGCGACCGCGCCATGTGGGGCTGTTCCGGCACGGCGGTTGATCTGAACTCCGCCGCCTTCAGCGGCGAGTAGCTTTGCGGCAAAAAGAAAGGAGCCTCGTCATGCCGCCCTCACCGCCGCGCCGGATCACGGTCCGGCCTCGCTCGCGCCGCCGCATTTTTTGGGAAGGTTAGCGGCCCATTAAAGAAAGACAAAACATCGGGAGACAGGCACTGCCTGTCTCCCGATGTCGCGTTGGAATGCTGCTTTTCTCGTATTGTTTTCAGTGAGCATCTTCGCCCGAAACGGCACAATGAGAAAGTGGGTTCTTGCCGCCCCCGATCAAGGCACGGCGGCAGCGCCGGGACGCAAAGCTAACGGGTCTGTGCAAATCTTAACGCCGCACAGAGGGCCGAGCCGCCGCAGGGCGATTTTCTTCGGGCAGGTTTTTGGGCCACAGCAGACATCCTTCGCATCCGACAAACGCAAACCCGGCGAAAGCCGGGGACGCAAAGCTGCGGGCCTTCGTCTTCCCAAGCAGGGAAGACATGGCAGCCGAGCCACCGAACTGCGGCGATCACGAGGGACATATCATCATGCAAGACAATCTGACACTTCAAACAACGCTCCGTTCAGGCCGCTCCTGGCGAACCCCGGCGGCCCTGACGGGGCTGTTTCTCGCCGGGCTTTCTTCCACAGGCTTTGCTCAGGCCGCCGGGGCCGCGCCGCACCTTCAGGGACCGAAAGCCGACGCCGTCATCGCGCAGGCGCTGGCCGCTAAATCTCACACCGGATGGATCGGGGTGATCGTCCGCACGCCCGCTCCGCTGACGGCATCTCAGGAAGCGCAGATGACGGCGCTTGGCGCGGACATCGTGCGCCGCCTGCCGATTATCAGCTCGGTCGCCGTGCGTGTTCCGCAGCGCAGCCTCGCCACGCTTGCGGCTCTGCCGTTTGCGTCGCACTTGTCGCTGGACGGTGCGGTTAAGAAGACCGACGAGTTTACCGTCGGCTCCAGCGAAGCCAGTCAAGCATACGCGCAGATCACGCCATTGACCCCAAAGCCCGGACCAGCGGGTACAATTCTCCCCCCAGTTCCAAAGCCCGGCGGACCGATCATCAAACTTACCGGGGGCGGGATCACGGTCGCTGTTCTGGACAGCGGCGTTACTCCGGTCGCAGACCTCAGCAGCCAGGCGGGTGACCTGCTCAACAAAGCCCCGTCGCGGCTGATCGGGAGCGTCAACTTTTCGACGCCGCTGCCGTACACGACCAGCAAAAACGGCAATGCCATCAGCGGCCTGCCGCTGGGAATCAACAGCAGCAATGTTTATGACCCGTGCGGCCACGGCACCCATGTCGCAGGCATCATTGCCGGCAATGCGTCCCGCTCCCAGCCGTCTGCCTGCTCGCATACATTTCTCGGCATCGCGCCGCAAGCCAACCTGGTCAGTGTCCGGGTACTGGACGCAAACGGCGGCTCCACCGTTTCCACGGTCATCGCCGGCCTGCAATGGGTCCTAGCCCACCAGAATGACAGCAAGAACGCTCCTATTCGTGTCGTCAACTTGTCTTTAGGTCATCCGGTAGGCGAAAGCTACACCACCGACCCGATCTGCCAGGCCGTGGAAGCGGCCTACAAAGCAGGCATCGTCGTGGTCTGCGCGGCAGGCAACGAAGGGCGGATGAACGGCGGCACCTACACGGCAGGTCTGGACAACGAAGGCTGGGGAACGGCCTACGGCTCCATCCAGTCACCCGGCAACGACCCGTATGTCATCACGGTCGGGGCAACAAAAAGCATGGACGGTGTTCGGGCTGATGACAAGATTGCGACATATTCCAGCCGTGGTCCGTCCCGTTTGGACCTGGTGATGAAGCCGGACATCATCGCGCCGGGCAACAAAGTCATCTCCCTAGATGCGAATGGCAGCACGCTGGACAATTATGCCGGCGGCTCAAACGACATTCCTTACAGCTCGTATGTGCAGCCCTGGGCGATGAACACCTTCAGCCTCAGCGGCAATTCCGCCGACTACTTCCAGTTGTCTGGAACGAGCATGGCGTCTCCGGTGGTTGCCGGAGCCGCTGCCCTGATGCTGCAAGCCAACCCCAACCTGTCGCCCAGCACGATCAAGGCCCGCTTGATGGTGTCCGCCGACAAGTGGGTTGCCCCCGACGGCACGCAGGACCCGCTGACCTACGGCGCCGGCTACCTCAACATTCCCGCTGCCCTGGCAAGCACCATGGTTGCCCAGGGGCCGGCAGCCAGCCCGGCGCTGGATGTCAACAGTGACGGCAGCGTCACGGTGGACCTGAGCCAGTCTTTGTTCAACGCAAGCTTGTGGGGCACGGGCGTGGTGGATCTTCGGGCGATGTGGGGCCGGTCTGCGATGTGGGGGTGTTCGAGTGTGGACATGACCCGCGCGATGTGGGGCCGGAACACAACGTTCAGCGCCAGCAGCACAGTGGCAAGCAGCGCTCCGTCAGCCAGCCGTGCGATGTGGGGCTGCTCGGTGTGGGGCGACCGCGCGATGTGGGGCTGCTCCGGCACGGCGGTTGATCTGACTTCCACGGCCCTCAGCGGCGAGTAAGTGTGCGGCAAAAAGAAAGGAGCCTCGTCATGCCGCCCTCACCGCCGCGCCGGATCAC
>CAXUNT010000062.1:12666-27279 GCA_964252595.1 uncultured Armatimonadales bacterium | reverse complement strand
CATCGGGGCAGCGACTGCCGCCCCGATGAAACCGCCGGTGACGCTGGTTTATAACCGGGCCAAAGGCGGCTCGCTGGAGTTCACGATCTCGCCGGACAAGCGCGTCGTTCAAATCCGCGAAACCGGCTATGTCGGCACTTACGGCACGGCACGCGGCATCAAGCTCGGAACCTCCTATTCCGCCGTCGTCGCCCGCTACGGCTACCCGGAAAACACGGACATCGCCGGCCCGATCATCAACATTGACTACCGCAGCACCCTTCACTGCGGCTTCCAGTTCCTCGACCAGAAACTCGTCGGGATCATCGTGTCGTCACCGGATTAATGGGCGAAAGCTAAAAAGCAATGTCAATCTCCAGGCCGACGCGAAAAGCAGGTCTTTACCTGCTGCTGATGCTTATTGGTGTGACAGTGTTTCGCTTTGTCAACCATGTCTGGCCCCCGCCATTTTTGCTTGGCATAATCGTGGGTGTCTCCTCCCAAGTTTGGCGCGATTGGCGCAAGGAGCAGGCGCTGGTGGAGAGAATGAGAAAGGCTGATCAAGATGATTCGCACCGTTGAAGCTGTGATTGATGAACGCGGCTCGGTGCTGCTTCAGGAAGCCGTGGCATTGTCCGCGCCGCGCCGTGCGCTTGTGACAATCTTAGAAGAAGAGCCAAGCAGTCGCGAGACTTCTTTGTTGAGTGAAGCGGCGCTGGCTGAGGATTGGGACCGACCGGAGGAGGAAGCCGCATGGTCCCATCTTCAGCCGGCGCGGTAGTTCTGGTGGCGTTTCCATTCTCGGACTTGACACAAACAAAAGTGCGGCCTGCCGTCGTTCTCGCGCCCGGCGGGCGCGGCGATTGGATTTTGTGCCAAATCACCAGCAATGCTTACGCAGACGCCCGCGCGGTGCTTCTAGATAACAGCAGCTTCAGCTCCGGCTCTTTACGAACCGTCAGCTACGCGCGGCCCGGCAAACTGTTCACGGCGAATGTCAGCTTGATTAGCTTTGAGATCGGCATTCTCAGCCCAGTAGCTTTTGGGCAGGTTTTAACGGCTGTTGTTTCCCTGCTTCAGCCGAAAGCCGCAAACTAAAGAGACCAAAAAAAACCTATGGCGGACCGCAGCGACATTGATGAGGTGCGGACCCGGATTGACCTCGTTTCGGTGATCGAGCGCTATGTGACGCTGAAACGCACCGGGGGCAAACTCAAGGGGCTTTGCCCGTTTCACCAGGAAAAAACGCCGTCGTTTACGGTCAGCCCGGATATCGGGCGCTGGTACTGCTTCGGCTCCTGCGCGGAAGGCGGGGACGTCTTCAAGTTCGTCCAGAAGATTGAAAATCTCTCGTTCCCGGAAGCGCTGGAACGGCTGGCCTTGCAGGCGAATGTGACACTGACCAGCCGGAACCCGCGCGGCGGCGAGAATTCGGGAGACGGCGGTGGCAGCTCGGTCCGAACGGAAGCAGGCGAAAAAGACCGAATTTATAAGATCAATGCGCTGGCGCTGCGCTTCTACCGGGAAGTTCTGGGGCGCTCGGCTGTGGCCCGAAATTATCTGCAAGAACGCGGGCTGGTGCATGACGCCCAGGAAAACTTCGCGCTGGGCTTCGCTGCTGACGAGTGGGACGGCTTGTGCCGCTTTTTAATCCAAAAAGGCGTGGCGCTGGCCGACGCCGAAAAAGCGGGATTGGTCACCATCGGCGAGCGCGGGACCTTCGACAAGCTGCGCGGGCGGCTGATCTTTCCGATCTTTGACGTGCAGGAGCGGCCTGTTGCGTTCGGTGGTCGGCTGATTGCTGAAGCGCGGCCCGGACAGCCAAAATACTGGAACTCGCCGGAAACGCCGGTGTTTTCAAAATCGCGCACGTTGTACGGCCTGTGGCGGGCGCGGAAAGCAATTGCCGCCCGCGAGCAGGCGATTGTGGTGGAAGGCTACACTGATGTCATCGCCTGTCACCAGGCGGGGTTTGAGAACGTCGTCGCCACACTGGGAACATCGCTGACCGAAGAACATGTCCAGACCCTGGCGCGTCTCGCGTCGGTGGTCTTGCTGGCGTTTGATGCCGACTCGGCGGGCCTGAAAGCGGCAAGTCGGGCCGCCCAGATCTTTGAGGCGCAGGAAGTGGAAGTGCGTGTTCTGGACCTGCCCGAAGGCGAGGACCCGGACAGCTTATTGCGCTCCGGCAGGCGCTTAGTCTTTGAGGACGCCATTGAAAACGCGCTGCCGCTGACCGAATACCGAATCAAGCGCCTCATCCGAAAAGGCCCGGCGGAAACCGACCGCGATCGGGTTGCCTTGTTCCGAAAAGCGCTGCCAATTTTGGCTGCCGTGCCGTCGGTGCTGGAGCGCGAGCAGTACGTTAAGATGCTTGCGCCGTACCATCCGCATTACAGCGCGGGGGCGGCGTTTGCCGAGGAGCATATCCGGCAGGATGTCGCGGGGCATCTCGCCGGGCAGGCCGGTACGCAGAACGGCGGGCAAAACGCTTACGGCAGTCAAGCTCGGCGGCCTGCACCTCTGCCGCAGCCGCCGGCGGGCGGCGGAGCGACCGAGCAGGCCGAGCGGCATTTGCTGCGGGCGATGGTCAGCGACGATCCGGCCCTAGCCGGTCCGGCGTTGGAACTGGTGACACCCGAAGATTTCAGTTCGGAGAAAGCCCGGACGCTGGCGGAGTTCTTGCAGCAGCAGTGGCAGTCCGGCGGCTCTCTGGAGCCGAAAAGCGTGCTGGCGGCGCTGGGACAGGATGACCCCCGCGCGGACATGCTGGCGGATTTGCTGATGAACAGCGGCGACGAGCCGCTGCTGCCGGCCTCGCTGCCCGGCGAAATCGACCATTTGAAAGACCGGGCCAAAGCGCAGACGCTGGTGATGCTGAAACAGCGCATTGCAGACGGCACGGCGGACACGGAAACGCTGCGGCAGTTTGCCCGGCTGCAAAGCGAGCTGCGCGGGACGCCGAAGTCCCCGGCAGGCCGCGAAGGAAAATAATCGTGCTGACACCTGTACGAACGGAAGATGCCGGCCGCGCCGAAGCGGACCGAGATTCAAGTGAGACCCTGCCCACGGAGTCGCTGGAAAATGACGCCTTCGGCGACGGGCTGGATTTTCCCGACGAAGACTCGCCCGCCGTCCGCAAAGCGTCTGAAATGGCCTCGGCGGCGTTTGCCGAAGACGGCCACGGCGCACCCCACGCCCCCGATGTCGCGCCTGAAGACTTGTCGGGACTGGAAGGAATGCCGCTCGACGACTCCGTGCGGATGTGGCTGCGCGAGGTCGGACGGACCCACCTGCTGACGCTGTCCGAAGAAGTGCGCCTTGCCAAGCGGATCGAGCGGGGCGACCAAACGGCGAAAGCTATTCTTACCCAAGCCAACTTGCGGCTGGTCGTTTCCATCGCCAAGCGGTATACCCTGCGCGGCATGTCGTTCCCCGACCTGATCCAAGAAGGCAACATCGGCCTCATTCGCGCCGTCGAAAAGTTCGACTACCGCAAGGGTTATAAGTTCAGCACTTATGCAACGTGGTGGATTCGGCAGGCCATCACCCGTGCCATCGCCGACCAGGGCCGGACCATCCGCATTCCTGTCCACATGGTCGAGACGATCAACCGCCTGGTCAAGACCAGCAGCCACTTGCTGCAAGTTCTGGGCCGAGAAGCGACGCTGGAAGAAATCGCCGCCGAGATGCAGGTCACGGTCGAGCGTGTTTCCGAGATCATGCGGATCGCCCCAGAGCCGCTGTCACTGGAAACTCCTATCGGTGAGGAAGAAGACAGCCGTTTGTCCGACTTCCTGCCCGATGACCTTTCCGAAACCCCCAGCGACTCTGCCACGTTCCAGCTTCTGCGCGAGAAAATCGACGAAGCTCTGACTTCGCTGACGTCCCGCGAGCGCGATGTTCTCAAAATGCGCTTCGGCCTCGATGACGGCTACCCCCATACGCTGGAAGAAGTCGGGCGTCACTTCGAGGTCACCCGCGAGCGCATCCGCCAGATTGAAGCCAAAGCCCTTAAGAAACTCCGCCACCCCAGTAAATGCCGCCTCAGCGATTATATTGAGTGAAGCATGTTTCAGGAGAACCGCCATGAACTCTGTCATCCTGCCCGCCCATCTTGACGGCCAGCAAATCGTACTGGATACGCCGTATGAACTACAGCCAAACACGCCTCTGACAGTGACCGTGTTGTCTGAAGAAGACCAAGAGCGTGAAGATTGGTATCGTCTTTCAGCACAAGGACTATCCCGCGCTTACGGGGATGACGAGCCGGAATACACTGCGGCTGACATCAAGATATGGAACCCAGACTATCGGGGGCCGAAGATTGGAAGCTGAGGAAAGCGAAGTCACCCATACATCGCTTCGGCAGGCAAATGGTTTTGTTCAGCAGCGCAATGAGGAGAAGGCAATGGCAACAGAATATCTCGGCGGCGCTTTCACGCTGGCGGACGACTTAATCCTGAGCCGTATGGGCTACGGGGCGATGCAGCTTGCCGGACCGCACGTTTTTGGGCCGCCTGCCGACCGCGACGCGGCTGTCGCTGTTCTGCGTGAAGTGGTCGCACTGGGGATTACTCACATTGATACCAGTGACTTTTACGGCCCGCACGTCACCAACCAGATTATCAAGGAAGCGCTTTATCCCTACCCCCAAGAGCTGCGGATTGTGACAAAGGTTGGTGCCCGCCGCGATGCCCAAGGCGGATGGCCGCCCGCGCGTGCGCCCCAAGAACTGCGCCAAGCTGTCCATGACAACCTCAAAAACCTCGGCGTGGATGTGCTGGATGCCGTCAACCTGCGCGTCGGCGGGATAAACAGCCCGGCGCCCGGCTCGCTGGAAGAGCCGTTCGCCGCGCTGGCGGAAATGCAGCGGGAAGGCTTGATCAAGCACCTCGGCGTCAGCAACGTCTCGGCAGAGCAGATCGCTGAAGCGCAGTCTATCGCGCCGGTGGTCTGTGTGCAGAACTTTTACAACATCGCATACCGGGCAGATGACCTGCTGGTGGACTCGCTGGCACAGCAGAACATCGCGTATGTTCCGTTTTTCCCATTGGGCGGCTTCTCGCCCCTTCAGTCCGGCGCCCTCGCATCAGTGGCCGCCGAGCTTCAGTCAACCCCCATGGCGGTGGCCCTCGCGTGGCTGCTTCAGCGCTCGCCCAATCTTCTGCTTATTCCCGGCACCTCATCGGCAGCGCACCTGCGCGAAAATGCTGCGGCCGTTCATCTCGAACTGCCGCCCTCGGCACTGGAACGGCTGAACGCGATCGGGGCTGAAGCACAGCCGCGGTGATCCCCGTGAGGGCAGGGCTTTCCCCTGCCCTTATCCTCTTGCCCCTCTTCCGCAGTCTCGCAAAAATAATTTCCTAATTTCCCCGGCATGTTGTCATCAACACGCAAATGTACGATAAAATAGTCCTAACCACATCCCGAACATGAGATTCGGGGCGGCAGCAACTGTGCTGCATTTTTCTGCGACCCTGGCCGGTCGCTTTTTGCTTGTTGAAGGGAACAGTAGTTTTATGTCTCCTCGCTTTTCTTTCTTCCATCGCACCGTGCCTGCGGTCAATGCCGCGCGGCTTGGCCTGGCCTTTCTGGGCCTCACGGCGCTGTCTGCGCCGGCGCTTGTTTCTGCTGCCCCCGCGCCGGGGTTCCGCGTGCTGCCGGGGCATATCCCGGCGGCGGCCCTGTCGGCGCAGCCGGTCGCAGCGGTCAGCAGCACGCAGACCGTTTCGCTGGCGCTGGCCCTGCCGCTCCGCCATCAAGCGGAACTGGAAGACTTGCTGCATGGGCTGTCTGACCCATCAGACCCCCACTTCGGGCAGTTTTTGACCCCGGAACAGTTTGCAGCGCGGTACAGCCCGACCCCGGAACAATACAGCCAGGTGATCGCTTACGCCCAGGCGATGGGGCTGACCGTCACGGCCACCCATGCGAACCGCACCCTGGTGGACGTGGCTGCGTCCGCCGGGCAGATCAATCGGGCATTCGGCTTGCGATTGCTAACGTACAAATCCCAGCTTGACGGCCGCACGTTCTTTGCGCCCGATGCCGACCCGCAGGTTCCGGCGACGCTGGGCGGCCTGGTGTCCGGCGTCATCGGCCTGTCCAATGCTTCGGTGCGGACGCCGCACCTGCGCGAAAAGACCTGGCTCGCGATTGCGCCGGCCCTGGATCCGTATGCGATCGGCCATGAGACCGGCTCCGGGCCGGGCGGTGGCCTGACGCCGTCGGACATCAAGACGGCGTACAATCTCGGCAGTGTGACCCAGAACGGCTCCGGGCAGACCCTCGCGCTGTTTGAGCTGGACGGCTACACGGCGTCGGACATCACGGCTTACGAAGCTCAGTACGGCCTGACGGCGGTTCCGCTGCAAAATGTTCTCGTAGACGGCTACTCCGGCGCGGCGGGCAGCGGCGCGGCAGAAGTGACTTTAGACATTGAGCTGATGACGGCGCTGGCTCCCGGCGCGTCCAAGATTTTGGTCTACGAAGCGCCGAACTCCGACGCGGGCGTGGTGGATACTTACAACAAGATCGCGACAGACAACACGGCCAAGTCTATCAGCACGTCCTGGGGCGAAGCGGAAAACTCGGCGTCGGCCAGCGTCCGAAATAGCGAAAACTCAGCGTTTCAGCAGATGGCCGCCCAGGGTCAGTCGGTTTATGCGGCGGCGGGAGACAGCGGGGCGGACGACAACGGCTCGTTACTCTCGGTAGACGATCCCGCGTCCCAGCCGTACATGGTCGGGGTCGGCGGCACGTCGCTGACGACGGCCGGCGCAGGCGGCGCGTACACGTCGGAGAAAACCTGGAACAACGGCTCAGCCTCTAATGGCGCGGGCGGCGGCGGCATCAGCACGGTCTGGACCATTCCGTCGTATCAGACGGCCCTCGCAGGCTCGGCGGCTTCCAAAGGCTCGACGACCCATCGCAACGTTCCCGATGTGTCTCTCGACGCGGACCCGAACACCGGCTACTCGGTCTACTTCGGCGGCCAGTGGACCATCTACGGCGGCACAAGCTGCGCCGCGCCCCTGTGGGCGGCGTTCACGTCGCTTGTCAACCAGAAGCGCGTCGCGGCGGGAAACGGCACGCTTGGTTTCGCGAACACGCCATTGTACCAGCTCGCAGCGACCAGTGCGTATGCCAACGACTTCCACGACATTGCCGACGGCAGCACGAATCTGTATTACCCGGCGGTGACCGGCTACGACGACGCTACCGGCCTCGGCACGTTCAACGGAACCAATCTGCTGGCGGGCCTCAGCGGCGGCATATCCACCCCGCCGACTGTCCCGGCCGCGCCGACAAACTTGACCGCCACGGCGGGCAATGCCCAGATCGCGCTGTCCTGGTCCGGCAGCGCGGGCGCGACCAGCTACAATCTGTACCGGGGCACGTCTTCGGGAACCGAGACTCTGCTCAAGAGCGCCATTACGACGGCTTCGTATACCGACACCGGGTTGACCAACGGTACGGCGTACTTCTACCAGGTCGCAGCCGTCAACAGCGCCGGGACCAGCGGAAAGTCCGGCGAAGCTTCGGCGACGCCGAAAGCGCCGGTCACGGCGACTCAGCTTCTCGGCAACCCCGGCTTTGAGAACGGCGCGTCAAACCCCGCCCCGTGGACCGTCACGGCAGGCGTCATTGACAATTCTTCCGGGGAACCGGCCCATTCCGGCTCCTGGAAAGCCTGGCTCGACGGCTACGGCAGCACCCACACGGACACGGTGGCCCAGACCGTCACCCTGCCCTCGGCGCTGACTTCGGCGACGCTGGCTTTCTACCTGCATATTGACACTGCCGATCATGGCACGACCGCGCATGACACGCTCAAGGTCCAGATCCGCACTTCGTCCGGCACGGTGCTGGCGACGCTTGCGACCTACTCCAACTTGAACGCGGCATCCGGCTACAGCTTGAAGTCGTTCAACTTGTCCGCCTACAAAGGCCAGACGATCCAAGTTTACTTGGTTGGCACGGAGAACTCGTCGCTGGCAACGTCATTTGTCGCCGATGACTTTTCCCTGAACATCCAGTAACCTGGCTTGCAGTGCGTCCTGCACGAAATTCATTTCGTGCAGGACGTATTTTTTGTGCGTGAACGCGTACTTTGGCACGGTTCATGCACTGATGTTTCTACGGTGTCTCGCTTTCTGCCGAAAAGGAATTTTCCCATGCGCTTTCTTCTTTCCCGCGGCTTTTGCTGCGCCGCTGGCCTCAGCCTGCTTGCCTTTGCCGGCCCTGCGGTTCATGCACAGACCCTCTCGATTGATGAGGGGACCGCCACGATCTCCGGCGGCGGCACCGCCGTCACCGGGAGTTATACGACGTTCGGCGGCGGTGCCGGTCCGGCGACTACCCGCTACAGTTCCGTGTCTTCTGACTTTACCGGCACGCTGGCCCTCCAATCCGGCGGCAGCATCCAGGCGCTGACGTCCAGTGGGGGTCATGTCACCATGAGCGGCGGCACGATTGGCACCTTCGACGCGGAGGCCAGCTATCTTGGCGACGGCGAGTTCGCCAACCCACAGGTCAGCATCACAGGCGGCAGCGTGAACGCGCTTGTGTCCTCCGGCGGCTATGCCTACCAGCCTTACGGGGGTTATGCCCCTTATGACACCGTCTGCAACCTGAGCGGCGGCACGTTCGGCACGCTGACGGCGACGCACTACGGCGGCTTCAACATCACCGGCACAAACCTTGCGTTCGCCAATAACTTCATCACCGGCACGATGGCGAGCGGCCAGAACATGAACGTCCAGTACATCAACCAGGACGGCAACGGGTTTTTGGAGTTCAACGGTGTCGCCGTTCCCGCCGCCGCCGTCCCTGAAGCCTCGACGACAGTCAGCTTCGGCCTGCTCTTAATGCTTGGCCTCGGCGGCATGGTTCTGGCAAAGCGCCGTGCTAAGGCGGCCGCGTCTTCTGCGGCTTGATTTTGCCTGCGGTCCAACAAAAAGAGCCTCAGTCTTTCGGACTGAGGCTCTTTTCTGTGACACGCTAGGGAGACACTAATTTGTAAACTCTTCACGGGCAGCGCGGGTCATCAGCTCTTCGACGGCGACGGACGGCGAGAGATTGTCGTGGAGGACGGCGTTGATGGCGGCCAGCACCGGCACTTGAACCTCATAGCGGCGGCTTAACACTTGTGCGGCACGGGCGGTTGGGATGCCTTCGGCGGCTTGGTGCAGTTCGGTTAACACGTCGCTGAGCGACTTGCCTGCGGCGAGGCCGAGGCCGACCCGGTAGTTGCGGGACAGCTTGGAGGACGCGGTGGCAATTAAATCCCCGACGCCGGACAAGCCGAGAAACGTCAAGGCTTTCCCGCCCGCCGCGACCCCAAGCTCGGTCATTTCCAGCAGGCCGCGCGTCATCAGCGCGGCTTTCGTGTTGTCGCCGAAGCCAAGGCCGTCGGACAGGCCCGCGCCGATGGCAAGTACATTCTTCAAAGCCCCGCCTAGCTCCACCCCCTTCACGTCGGCATGCGTATAAACTCGGAACGAGCGCTCCGTCATCAGCAGTGACTGAGCGAAACGGGCCTGGCGCGGGTCTAAACTCGCGACCACGGCGGCGGTCGGGACGCCGCGCGTCAGCTCGCGGGCAAGATTTGGGCCGGACAGCACGACCAGCCCGGCATATGCCGAGTCGGCTAGCAGCGTGGTCAAAACTTCCGAATTGGTCAGGCCCGTCTCGGCTTCCAGACCTTTGGACGCGCTCAGAACGCTGGTCCCCGCCGTCAAAAACGGTGCCGCTTCGGCGGCGACGCTCCGTATCCCATCGGAAGAGACGGCCATGATCGCCCAGTCAGCGTCCGCCAGCGCGTCCCGCATTCCCGGCGTTGCCGACACTGTTTCCGGCAGGGAAACCTCCGGCAAGTACTTTGGGTTCAGACCGCGCTGTTTGACCGCTTCCATCAGTTCCGCGTCCCGGTCCCAGAGCCGGACTATGTGGCCCTTCGTTCCCAGTAAATAGGCTAGAGCGCTGCCCCAGCTTCCTGCCCCTAAAATCGCAACTGTTCGCTGATCCATAACAAAGATTATAGCAGAAACCCACCCCGGTTCGTTCCTCACCGATACGCAGTAATGCCGCAGGCATACTCTCCCCATAGGGGAAGGTACAGAGCGAAGGAAAAACGTTTTCTCAACTTTTAACGCTTCCCTTTGGGAAGGGGCGGTGAGGAACGAACCGGGGCGGGTTCCACGGGAACCTTTTATATAAATCCTGCGTTCCTATACTTGTACAGCGTTTGTTCCTCTGAAAAGTCAAAATGGAACAGGCGCTTCTTTTGTCGTCAGCCGAAAATTGTTCTTGACAGCCTGTAGCAAACCGTGCTATACTGTGCGTTCGTGTGTCCCCCCAGGAGGCTTTATTTGAAAGAGATTCAGCATACCGCAAAGCAGACTTCGCATGTGGTAGATGTCCCCAACCTCGTTGAACTCCAACTGGATTCTTACCGCTGGTTCTTGCAGGAAGGTCTGAACGAACTGTTCGACAGCTTTTCTCCCATTACTGATTTTACCGGCAACCATTCTATTTCTCTTGTAGACTTCACGCTGGGCGAGCCGAAATACGACATCAACGAATGCCGCGCCCGCGATGTGACTCTGGAATCGCCGATCAAGGCCAAAGTGCGGCTGCAATCGGGCGCGAATGAAGTCATTGAAAGCGAAGTATATCTCGGCGACCTGCCGCTGATGACCGACAAAGGCACGTTTGTCATCAACGGTGCCGAGCGCGTCGTCGTGTCCCAGCTTGCCCGCTCGCCCGGCGTCTACTTCAAAGACACGCTGGACTTTTCGGGCCGTCAGCTTTACTATGCCACGATTATCCCCAGCGAAGGCGCCTGGGTGGACGTCGAGACTGACGCGACCGATGCGATTACCGTGCGGATCGGGCAGACACGCAAGTTCCCGATCACGACTCTGCTCCGCGCCCTGAACCTGTTCCCGGTGGCGTCGCCGAGCGGCGTCCAGTCGGTCTCCTGGGGCGAGCTCGCCGGCAAGCTGCTGGCCTCGCCCGTGGTGGACAAAAGCACTGGCGAAGTGCTGACCGAGGCCGGCACGATCATGGACACGACTCAGCTTCGGCGCATCGAGAAGAGCGTGGACCAGGAAAACGACACGTTTGAAGTCGAGCTGCCGTCTACGCCCTGCAACACGACTGCTGAGATTATTCAGTTGTTCGCCGAGCCGGAAACCATCACATCGCCGAGCCGGTCTACTTTGTTTGACCCGACCCGCGTGGAAGTGGAAGTGCTGGACTTCAACGATGACGGCACGCCAGCATTGGATGCCGAAGGCGGCTACCGCAAGTCCAACCCGCGCAAGCGTGTTCCTTATGCGACGGCTGACCTGAAAGATGCGTCAGGCAAGATCATCGTCAAGGCGTTTGAGAAGATTGACCGGGAGACTGCCCGCAAGATCGAAGCACTGGCGTTGAACACACTTGATGTCATCTATCTGAACAACTATATTGTCGCGACGCTGGATCAGGAAGGCTCGGCTGTGTTCTCGAAAGAGACCGCTCTGCTTGACATCTACCGCAAAATCCGTCCCGGCGACCCGGCAACCCCGGAGTCCGCCCGCTCACTCTTGAACTCGATCTTCTTTGACACCCGTCGTTATGACCTCGCCAAAGTTGGCCGTCACAAGATGAACAAGAAGCTGGGGCTTTCGCTCCCGCTGTCTTACCGGACCATCACCAAAGAGGACATCATCGCGATTGCGCGGTATGTCGTCAAGCTGGCGGCGGGCAACGGCAACGTGGACGATATTGACCACCTGGAAAACAAGCGTGTCCGGTCGGTCGGCGAGCTGCTTTATTCACAGCTTCGGCTGGGCTTCCTGCGGATGGAAAAAGTCGCCAAAGAGCGCATGACGTCTTTGGACACCGAGAACATTCTGCCGCAGGTCATTCTGTCGGTCAAGCCGATTTCGGCGTCTATTAAGTCGTTCTTCGGCTCGTCACAGTTGTCCCAGTTTATGGACCAGACGAACCCATTAGCAGAGTTGACCCACAAGCGGCGCTTGTCCGCGCTGGGACCGGGCGGCTTGTCGCGGCAGTCGGCAAAACTGGAAGTGCGGGACGTTCACCACTCGCATTACGGGCGCATCTGCCCGATTGAGACGCCGGAAGGCCCGAACATCGGTCTGATCGGCTCATTGGCCGTTCATGCGCGTGTTGATCAATTTGGCTTTATTGAAACGCCGTACCGGCGGGTTATCAGCGGCAAAGTCACGACCGATCTGGACTGGCTGCCCGCCGACGGCGAGCATCACTATTATATTGCGCCGGCCAACACGCTCTTGAAAGCAGACAATACGTTTGTCGACAAGCAGGTGCAGGTCCGCAACAACAACCAGTATCCGGTGATCAACGCCGACAAAGTGGAGTACATGGACGTTTCCCCGCAGCAGATCGTATCTGTCGCAACGGCCATGATCCCGTTCCTGGAAAACGACGATGCGAACCGCGCCTTGATGGGCGCGAATATGCAGCGTCAGGCCGTGCCGACCCTGCGCCCCGACGCGCCTTTGTGCAAAACCGGCATGGAGAAGCGGGCGGCGGTAGACTCCGGCGCGGTGATTATCGCGCTCCGGGCCGGAACCGTCAAGCGGGTTACGGCGGAAGAGATTGTCATCGTGGCCGATGAAGACGGCGGCGAGGACACGTACCGCCTGCTGAATATGTTGCGCTCCAATCAAGCGACGTGTGTCACTCAGCGGCCCGTCGTCAACAACGGCCAGCGAGTCCGCGAAGCCCAGCTTCTGGCGGATGGTCCCTGCACCGACGGCGGCGAGCTGGCGCTGGGTCAGAACGTGCTGGTCGCGTTTACGCCCTGGAACGGCTACAACTTCGAGGACGCCATTCTGCTGTCGCAGCGGCTGGTGCGCGACGACGTGTTTACGTCGGTCCATATTGAGAAGTATGAAGTGGAAGCCCGCGACACAAAGCTTGGACCGGAAGAAATCACGCGCGACATCCCGAATGTCGGCGAGGACGCGCTGAAAGACCTAGACGACCGGGGCATCATTCGGATCGGCGCGGAAGTCCGGCCCGATGATATTCTGGTGGGCCGGGTCGCCCCGAAGGGCCAGGGCGAGCTGACCGCCGAAGAGCGCTTGATTATCGCCATCTTTGGCAAGAAAGCGGAAGAAACTCGCGACGTGTCTCTGCGCGTGCCGCACGGCGAGAAGGGGAAGATCGTTGACGTCAAAGTCTTCTCCCGCTTCAAGTACAAAGACAAAACGGGCCGCGTGTTCGACTTCTCGAAGCGCCCCGACTCGATGTTCTCCGACGAGTGGGAAGGCGAACTTGATAGACTGCCCGGCGATGAGCTGTCGGCGGGCGTAAATATGCTCGTGCGTGTTTATATTGCCCAGAAGCGCAAAGTCATGGAAGGCGACAAGATGGCGGGACGCCACGGCAACAAGGGCGTCATTTCGCGCATTCTGCCGCAGGAAGATATGCCGTTTCTGCCGGACGGTACGCCGGTGGACATCGTGCTGAACCCGCTGGGCGTTCCGGGCCGTATGAACATCGGCCAAATTCTGGAAACGCACCTGGCGTATGTCGGCAAGGCGCTCGGCTGCTCGTTCGTCAACCCGATCTTTGAGGGTGCGACCGAAGCCGAGATTCTGACCGACATCGGCAAGTTCGCCGAGTTCACGCGTTACGATGCGCTCCGAACGTATGTGGAAAAAGAGCTGAAGATTGACCTCGAAGCGGGCAAGAAAGACGGAGTCGCCGAGCTGCTTGCCAAGTTGGAAGTCAAACTAGGTGAACTTTCCCCGGCGCGGTTGGAACAAGTCGCGGCGACAGTCGGCGCCCCCCCCGCGGTGGACCTGCCGGAAGACTACGACGGCGCACCGATGGACGAAGAAGCGCAGCTCAAGACCGTGGACGGCTACGACATTCATGCGATTGTCGAGCGGGTCCAGCAGAATGTCTGGCGCCGGAGCGGCATTGACGAGAAATCGGCAAAGTCGTGGATTCGCGATGGTCTGTCGGGCGACTGGTTCACTCAGCCCGTGACGATCGGCACGATCTACATGCTGAAGCTGGCCCACTTGGTAGACGACAAGATTCATGCCCGGTCCACCGGCCCGTACTCGCTGGTCACCCAGCAGCCGCTCGGCGGCAAGGCGCAATTCGGCGGCCAGCGCTTCGGCGAAATGGAAGTTTGGGCGCTGGAAGCCTACGGCGCGGCGTACACATTGCAGGAGATTCTGACGATCAAGTCCGACGACGTTCTAGGGCGTGTCAAGACGTATGAGTCCATTGTCAAGGGCGATGCGATGCTGGAGCCGGGTGTTCCTGAATCGTTCAAGATTCTTGTCAATGAATTGCAGTCGCTGGGCCTGAAAGTGGCCGTGGAAGACGAAGACGAGAAAGAGATTGATCTGAAGGACAAAGAAGAAGACTACGGTGATAGTGAGGGCAGGGGACGCGGCCTGCGTCCGCGCCTGCCCCGCGCTGAATCCGAGGCCGAGGCTTTGTTCGGGGTGTAGGAACACAATCAACGAGACGAACATGGCGGGAAGGGCGAACACGTTCCAGAAGGGCGAACACAACCGTAGGGCCGGCATTAACCCAAAGATAACCCCGAGGGGGGGCCCGTGTGTTGGG
>CAXUNT010000062.1:0-12656 GCA_964252595.1 uncultured Armatimonadales bacterium | reverse complement strand
GCCCTACATCATCCGAATGATACCCCGTAGGGGCGAACCTTGTGTTCGCCCTCTCTGGGTTTTTCTGATGACTTATCGCTTTTCGCCGTTTCATTTAGGGGAAACAATTACATGACAGATGCAAGCGCATTTGATAAAATTCGGATCGGGATCGCCTCGCCGGGCGAAGTCCGCAACTGGTCCTACGGTGAAGTCAAGAAGCCCGAAACCATCAACTATCGGACGTTCAAGCCGGAGCGGGATGGTCTGTTCTGCGAACGCATTTTCGGCCCGGTCAAGGACTGGGAGTGCCACTGCGGGCGCTACAAGAAAGTCAAATTTAAGGGCATCATCTGCGACCGCTGCGGCGTCGAAGTCACCCGCTCCAAAGTCCGGCGCGAGCGCATGGGCCATATTGAGCTGGCCGCGCCGGTCTGTCACATTTGGTATCTTAAGGGTGTGCCGTCGCCGCTGTCCCTGCTGCTGGACATCTCGCCGCGTCCATTAGAGAAAGTCCTCTACTTCGCGTCGTACATTGTGACGTATGTGGATCGTGGGCGCATCAACAACGAGATGGAGTCTTTCAAGATTGCGCTGGAAGCGCGTGTGCAGGAGCTGGAAGATCAGCGGGACGAAGACATTGAGCAGGCACGGGTCGATGCCGGCACGGAAATCAAAGCCCGCCAGACCCCGCCGGAGCCGGTCGAGCCGTCTGAAGACGACGCCGAGCTGATGGAAGGCATGGAGGGCTTGGAAGCCCCCGAACCCTGGCAGCCCTGGGACGAAGCGCGGATTGTAGACCGCAATCGTCACATGGAGGAAGAAATCAAGGACATCGAGAAGGACTCGCTGGAGCAGATCCAGTCCCTGCGTGATGCCCTGACGCTTCTGGACGAAAAAGTCGAAAAGCGGATGCTGCTGATTGAAGACGAGTACCGCAAGCTCGAGTCTTTGATGGACGTGCTTTCGGACAAGCTCGACCGCAACCTGCGCCTCAACGACCCGGAAGGCGAGATTGTCCGGGCGGGCCTCGGCGGCGCGGCGGTCAAAGAGCTGCTGGAAGAGATTGACCTGGAAAAGCTGGCCGGCGAGCTGCGGCATGAGATTTCGCTGACTCAGGGGCCGCGCCGGGCGCGGGCCATCAAGCGGCTGGAAGTCGCCGAAGCGTTTATTTCGTCGAAGTCACGCCCCGAATGGATGATTTTGGACGCTGTTCCGGTGATCTCGCCGGAACTGCGCCCGATGGTCCAGCTTGATGGCGGACGCTTTGCAACGTCTGACCTCAACGACCTGTACCGGCGCATCATCAACCGGAACAACCGATTGAAGAAGATCACGGAGATCCGCGCCCCGGAGTCCATTGTCAACCACGAAAAGCGGCTGCTTCAGGAAGCCGTGGATGCGCTGATTGACAACGGACGCCGCACCCGGCCTGTGGTCGGCTCGAACAACCGGCCTTTGAAGTCGCTGTCGGATATGCTGAAGGGCAAGGAAGGCCGCTTCCGCAAGAACCTCTTGGGCAAGCGTGTGGACTATTCGGGCCGTTCGGTCATTGTTGTCGGCCCGCGCCTCCTGCTGCACCAGTGCGGTTTGCCGAAAGAAATGGCGATCGAGCTGTTCAAGCCGTTCGTCATGAAGGCGCTGGTGGAGCGTGGCTACACGACCAACATCAAGACGGCCAAGCGCATGATTGATAAGCTGAAACCCGAAGTCTGGGATGCGCTGGAAGAAGTCATCCGGGAGCATCCCGTGCTGCTGAACCGTGCGCCGACCCTGCACCGTTTGGGCATCCAGGCGTTCGAGCCGGTGCTGGTAGACGGCAAGGCAATTCAAGTCCACCCGCTGGTCTGTACAGCGTTCAACGCCGACTTTGACGGCGACCAGATGGCAGTCCATGTGCCGCTGTCGGCATCGGCCCAGGCGGAAGCGCGTATTCTGATGCTGTCCACCCATAACCTGTTCTCGCCCGCCGACGGCCGCCCGATTGTGGCTCCGGCGCAGGACATGGTGCTGGGCGCGTACTTCCTGACCGTGCTGAAGCCTGGTGAGCCGCGCTTTGACACGTTCGGCTCCCGCGCCGACGCCGAGCTTGCTTATGCGACCGCGCAGATCGGCTTGCAGGATGCGATTGATGTCGCCCTGCCGAATGATCTGCTGCAAAACGGCAAGGGGCCGGGCAAGACAATCCAGCGCACGACGGTCGGACGCCTGCTGTTCATGGACATCATGCCGGACAACATGCACCCATTTATCTTCAAGATGCTGGACGACATGTTCGCCAAGAAGGGCTACAAAGGCAACGGCTTCGGCAAGAAAGATTTGGGAGCGATCATCGCCCAGTGCCACCGTCTCAACGGCGACACGCGGACGATCCAGCTTTTGGACGAACTGAAAGCCCTCGGCTTCCAGGAAGCGACCAAAGCCGGCATGACGGTGGCGATCACCGACATGGAAGTGCCGGAAGAGCGCAACCAGATCATTGTCAACGCCGAAAAGAACGTCAGCTCTTTGAACAAGAACTACCAGCGCGGCTTGATCACCGGCGGTGAGCGCAAAGAGCGGGTGCTGGAAGAATGGCAGAAGGCGGCCAAAGATGTCGGCGAAGCGATCTTCGAGACCATCAAGCCGACCAACCCGATCTTCATGTTCACCGACTCCAACGCCCGCGGTACGCGCGGCCAGATCACGCAGCTTTCGGGAATGCGCGGCGTCATGTCCGACCCGTTCGGCAACATGATTGAGGATCTGCCGGTGAAGTCGAACTTCCATGAGGGCCTCAGCGTTCTGGAATACTTCGTGTCCACCCACGGCGCTCGTAAAGGTCTGGCGGACACGGCGCTTCGCACCGCCGACGCGGGGTACTTGACCCGGCGGCTGGTGGACGTGTCCCAGGAAGTGATTGTCCGGGCTGACGACTGCGGCACGGAGCTTGGCGTCTACCAGGAAGAAATCAAAGACGGCAATGAGGTCATCGAAAAGCTGGATCAGCGCATCTATGGCCGCTACAGCTTGGAAGACATTGCGTATCCGGCGGGTCATGCCAAAGCCGGGGAAATCATTGTCGCCAAAGGCGACATGATCACGCAGGACCTCGCCAAAGTGGTCATGGACAGCGGCATCAAGCGTGTCGGCGTTCGCAGCCCGTTCACCTGCGAGCTTCGCATGGGCATCTGCGCCCGGTGCTACGGTTTGGATCTCGCAAACTCCAAGCTCATCGAGCCGGGGGTTGCGGTCGGCGTCATTGCCGCGCAGTCTATTGGCGAGCCGGGAACGCAGCTGACCATGCGGACGTTCCACTCCGGCGGTATCGCCCAGAAGCAGCTCACGGGAGTGGCCAATGTCCGGGCGCGGAAGCAGGAAGCGCTGAAAGAGCTGCACAACGACATCTCGCGCGGCCTGGTATCTCTGGATTCTCAGGCGGAAGAGCCGACAGCGGCTTCTGCGCCCAGCGCCACCGGCGTTGACCGCGAGCGTGTCCGGGCCGTTCAGGCGGTTCTGAAGGTGCTGGAAGACCAAGTCGGCGGCCTGCTTCGGGTGGTCGAGCTGTTTGAAGCCCGCAAGCCGAAGGGTCAGGCGATTGTCACCGAGTTTTCGGGAACGATCGCCGAGATCGAGCAGAAGGGTCTGCGGCGCGTCATCGTTCACACGCCGATCACGATTGACGAGAACACGGGCAGCGCCGTTTCCGGCGAAACGCTGGCGGAGGACCTGGAATTAGGGTCTCATCCAGACGCTGAAAAGCTGGAAAAGATGACCCCGACCCAGGCCAAACGCGCGACCGAAATCCCGGAAACGCTGACGGCGGGGACGGAGCTGACCGACAAACACATCAAGAAGATCAAAGACGTGTTCCTGACGGACGGCGTCACTGAGATCCAGATCAAGGTCCGCAAGGCCATTCTGGTGCCGTATCGCGGCCAGTTGCAGGTCAAGCAGGGCGATGTGGTGGAAGCGGGCGATCGCCTTACCGAAGGGCCGCTCGACCCGCAGAAGGTGCTGGACCTCCAGGGCATCCGGGGCGTTTCCAATTACGTCGTCCGCGAGATCCAGGCGGTCTACAAGTCGCAGGGCGTGGACATCAACGACAAACACATCGAAGTTATCGCGCGGCAGATGCTCCGCAAGCGGCGCATCAAAAATGCCGGCGACTCCGAGTTCCTGCCGGGTCAGATGGTGGACAAGTTCGAGTTCATTGACGCCAACAAGCGGGTCAACGAGCGCGACGAGCCGGGGACCGAAGCGACGGCCGACTGGCTGCTGCTGGGGATCACCGAAGCGAGCCTTGCCACCGATTCGTTCCTGTCCGCGGCGTCGTTCCAGAAGACGACCCGCGTTCTGACCGAAGCGGCCGTGCGCGGCAAGAAAGACTCGCTGATCGGCTTGAAAGAGAACGTCATCATCGGGCGCCTCATTCCCGCCGGTACAGGTCTGCCCCAATACCGCAACATCGAGCCGCGCTTAGAGGGCCTCGATGACTCCCGCCGCTACCCGGCGGTCGGCGCAGGCCGCACCAACGGCAATGGCAACGGCCATGCGTCAGGAAGCCGCGAGCTGAGCGAAGACGACTTGGCAGTCATCCGCGAGGAGACCGGCACGTCCGGCGGCAGCCTGTCCATGCTGGCCGAGCAGGAAAGTCTCGGCGAAGTCAACGAGCCGACCGTCAGCACCGACTCCGAATCAGCGATCTAACGTTTGCCGAGAGTACCATGAAAAAGAGCGCCGGAGACCTAGTCTTCGGCGCTCTTTTTTCGCTGACAGCCGCCAGAGAGACAAAGGGCCGAGGAGTTGAGAAGTTCTCGCTAAGAAAAGTAAGCTCCGGGTAGAAGACCATCCTATCCTGTCCGTTAGGATGTCTTTCCGCGCGACCGTTGTCTCGCTCGGAATGCACTGTATCAAGGTAGCCTGGCCATTCAGTTGCGTTCTGCGGGTATACTAGCGCTGTTTTGCAATTTTATTTGCGATCTTATTCTGGGAGAATGAACCAATGAGCTTCAACAAAAAGACGGTGGAAGATGTGGATGTGGCGGGGAAGCGCGTACTGGTGCGCGTGGACTTTAATGTGCCGCAGGACGAGACCGGGGCGATCACCGATGATCGTCGAATCCGGGCTGCGCTGCCGACGATTGAGTATTTGATCGCCCATAACGCACGGGTGATTTTGGCGTCCCATCTTGGACGCCCGAAAGGCGGGCCGACCCCCAAGTATAGCCTCGCGCCGGTCGCCGCGCGTCTCGGTGAGCTGCTGGGGAAACCGGTGCCGCTCGCGACGGACTCCGTGGGGCCGGAAGTGACCGCAATGGTCGGTAAGCTGGCAGACGGCGACGTTTTGCTGCTGGAAAACGTGCGCTTTTACCCGGAAGAGGAAAAGAACGATCCCGCGTATGCCGAGAAGCTGGCGGGGCTGGCCGAAGTCTATGTCAATGATGCGTTCGGCACGGCGCACCGCGCCCATGCGTCCACCGAAGGCGTCGCGCACCACCTGCCGGGCGTCGCCGGCTACCTGATGAAGCGCGAGCTGGATTATCTTGGCTCCAATGTAGATAACCCGGAGCGGCCCTTTGTGGCGATCTTGGGCGGCGCGAAAGTGAAAGACAAGATCTCGGTGATCGAAGCTCTGCTGCCGAAAGTGGACACGCTGATTATCGTCGGCGGCATGGCCTATACGTTCTTCAAGGCGCAGGGCAAAGAAATCGGCAAGTCGCTGCTGGACGCCGGCAATGTTGACTTCGCCAAGCGTCTGCTGGCCGAGAACGGCGATAAGATCATGCTGCCGGTCGATGTCGTGGTCGTAGACGGCAACCCGTTTGGAGATGATCCGTCTGCGCTGAACACCAAAGTTGTTCCCGTCACCGAAATTCCGGCGGACTGGGAAGGCGTAGATGCCGGCCCCGTCACGATCAAGGCGATTTCGGCTGTGCTGCACGGCGCAAAGACCGTGATTTGGAACGGCCCAGCGGGCATCTTTGAAGTGGATCAGTTTGCCGTCGGCACCAAAGGCATCGCGCAGGCGATGGCGGACAGTGCGGCCACTACGATTGTCGGCGGCGGGGACTCGGCGGCGGCAGTTGAGAAGCTGGGTTTTGCCGACCAAATGACCCACATCTCGACCGGCGGCGGCGCGTCGCTGGAATTCTTGGAAGGCAAAGAGCTTCCCGGCGTCGCCGCACTTCAGGACAAATAAGCCAAGCAGAGAGGGCGAACACAAGGTTCGTCCCTACAGGGCCAGGAACAAAATTGAGAACGGTATGTAGGGCGCGAACCTTGTGTTCGCCCTCTCTGCTTGGCATATCTCTTACCCCCAGATCGGAACCCTACTTTGCCCTCACGAACGTCTCGCTTTTCCCATTTCGGCCTCGCCGCCGTCTGCTTCGGCGTTCTCGCGCTGCCCGCATACGCCGAGTCTCCGGCCCGGCGAGCCTCAAACTTTGCTTCCGACTCCGGCAACATTATCTATCTGGCGGCGGCGGTCGGCTTGCCGCTGCTGTCCGACGGCGACCATGCGAAAAACCATGCCCTGCGGGCGGCGGACGCCATCGGCACGGCGACGCTGCTGTCGGAAGGGTTTAAGAACTTGTTTCACGAAAAGCGGCCTGACTCCAATGCCCACGACAGCTTCCCCAGCGGTCATGCCACGGCGGCGTTCGCGGCGGCAACCGTGGAAAGCGACCTGCATCCCCGCGAAGCGCCGCTTTGGTTCACCGGCGCGACGCTGATTTCCCTGTCGCGGATTCGCCTGCACCGGCACTACGGACGGGACGTGATTGCTGGGGCGCTGCTCGGTTACGGCACGGCGCGTTTGGAGCTGTCCGCCCCGCGCGGCCTGATCTTGTCGCCGTTTATCCAGCCCGAAGACCGCTCGGCCGGGCTTCAGATGACTTTTCCCCTGCGCTGAACTGTCGGCCCGGTAATTCTGCGGGAATGTGCGCGATAACACCGAAAGAACAGGCAATCATGCCTGTTCTTTCGGTGTTCTGCCGCCGATACTTGGATTAATACACTTGAACGATACATTTGAATTAATCTCACTTGCCGCAGGATGACATGGACTTACGACACTCTTTCACCCCCCTTCCGCTCCCGCCGGCGGCACCAGACGCCAAAACGCGGTCGCTCCGGCGGCACCGCGCCCTTGTCTGGCTGCTGGCCGTGGCCGGTGCAGTGTCCGTGGCCCTGCTGCTGGTGGCCCTGCTGGCGGCGGGACGCTCGACCCGCGCCTTCCATGACGTGGATCTGAGCGGCTCTCTGCGCTACCGTAGCTTGTGGGTGTACGGCGCGACCCGGCCGAATGCGGCACTGCTGCCGGAAGACCTCCAGTGGCCCGCGCAGGTCGCCGCGATGCAGAACATCCGCCGCCGGCTTCATACAACTTATCCCCAGGCAGTGGATGCGACCGATCCGGCCTGGAACTCGTTCGAGAACTCGCTGGCCCGGACCGGGCAGGTGGACTGGAGCACGGCGAACGCCATGCGGGTCGCCGCCGACACCCTCACGAAACAAATTGCCGCAGGAGCATCGGCGCAGAACGCCGCGTCGGTGCTGGGGCTGCGCCTCGGCCTTGCCGGCCTGCTGTGCGCTTTGGCCATGTCCGGCTTTGTCTTGTCGGGGCTGGGGGCGGCGGAGCGGGAAATGGCGCAGGCGCTGGCCGACCTTCAGGAAAGCCGTAATTTGTTCCTTCGCTCCATCAATGCCTTGCAGGAAGGTTATCTGGTGCAGGATCGGGATGGCAAAGCGCTGTTGTGCAACCGCAGTGCTGAACGCCTGCTAGGCATCTCGGCCGCCGATTTGGAAGGGCGGGCGGCTTTCAGCGCCGATTGGGACTGTTTCGGAGAAAATGGCGAATTTTTCCCGGAGGCACAGCAGCCCGGTCTGCGGGCGATCCAAACGGGTCTGCCGCAGGACA
This sequence comes from uncultured Armatimonadales bacterium, assembly GCA_964252595.1. Classification (GTDB taxonomy): domain Bacteria; phylum Armatimonadota; class Armatimonadia; order Armatimonadales; family Capsulimonadaceae; genus JANXMY01. The sequence continues at coordinate 4,777 of CAXUNT010000062.1, read as the reverse complement.
GCGTCGTACTGGGGGTCGAGCGTCCCTCCGAGGCGCGGATCTGGTTTTCAATCCAGGCTGCGCCCGTCTTTCATGCCGGAGAGGCTCTTCCTTATGCCGCCGTGCTGACATTCGCCGATATCACGGCCGAAAAACAAATTCAAGCCGATCTGCAAAAAGAGCGTGAGCTCCAGTCGGCACTGCTGGAAAGCCTGCAATCGGGAGTCGTCGCCTGCGACGAGGACGGCGTTTTGGCGCTGTTCAACCGGGCGGCACGAGAGTTTCACGGAATGCCGGAAGAAGCTCTGCCGGCGGAAGAATGGGCCGACCATTTCGATTTGTACAAGCCTGACGGCATCACACCCCTGCCGACTGAAGAAATTCCTTTGTTCCGCGCCTACAACGGCGAAACTGTGTGCGATGTGGAGATGATCATTGCGCCGAAAGGTGGCCTGCAACGGATTATGCTGGCCAGCGGGCAGGCGATTTACGACCGGGACGGCCGGAAACTCGGTGCGGTTGCCGCCATGCACGACATCACCGCGCGGCGGCAGATCGAGCAGGAGTTGTCGCGCCTGGCATCCATTGTTGCTTCCTCAGAAGAAGCCATTCTGGGATTTACCCTGGACGGCACGATTGTGAGCTGGAACGCCGGGGCGGAGCGGCTTTATGGCTACGCCGAGTCTGAGGTCATCGGCCAGCATGCCTTGGTTCTTGTTCCAAACGGGGGAGCCAGTCCCCTGGATACCGTCATCCCCCGGCTGCTGCGCGGCGAGTCCATCGAGCCGATAGAAGTGGTGCGCCACCGCGGCGGCATGGTCCTGAACCTCGCGCTTGTCTTCTCCCCCATTCGCAGTGCGAGCGGCGAAATCATCGGCGTGTCGTGCATTTCGCGGGATGTCACGGCGCAGCGTCAAGCGGAAGATGCCCTGCGGGAAAACGAAGCCCGCCTCCGGTACTTGTCGGACGCCGCGTTTGAAGGCATCGCCGTTAGCCAAAACGGCATGATCTTAGATGCCAACCCAGCGTTTTTATCGCTGTACGGCTACGCGCGGGATCAAATTACCGGCATGGCGGGCGAGCTGCTGACCGTGCCGGAATCACGGTCAATGGTCCGGCAGAAGATCGCCGACGGCGATGAAGCGGTTTACGAAGTGGAATGCCTGCGCGGGGATGGCGGCACGTTCCACGCCGAAGTGCGCGGACGGCAGGTGCTGTGGAATGGGCAGCCGGCGCGTGTCACCGCCGTGCGGGACATTTCCGAGCGCAAGCTGATGGAAGATGCACTGCGCCGTTCAGAGGAGACCATGCGGGCGGTTCTCAGCAGCGCTCCGGTCATTTTGTACGCCGCCGACAAGGACGGCACGATTACGCTCTCGGAAGGCACTGGTTTGGCGGCTCTCGGCCTTGCGCCGGGCGAAGCGGTCGGCCGGTCGGTGGATGAGTTCAGCGGCGGCAATCCCGCCGCGCAGGAGAACACAAGACGGGCTTTTGCGGGGGAGAGGGTCTCCTGCGACATGCGTTTCGGCGGGCTGTGCCTGCATGTCGAGCTGCGGCCGCAGATTGGTCCCGGCGGCGCCGTTTCTGGGATTATCGGTGTGTGCTTCGACATTACCGAACGCGCTCAATCGGAAGAGCGGTTCCGGGTCCTGTTCGAGCAGTCTTCCAATGCCCATCTGCTGTTCGACGATGACGGCATCATTGACTGCAACCCCGCCGCGGTCGCGCTGATGCGCTGTGCCGACAAGACCGGTCTGCTCGGGATTCATCCGGCCCGGCTGTCGCCGGAGCGTCAGCCCGACGGTCGCTTGTCTTTGGAAAAAGGCGCCGAGATGGTGGCGCTGGCCCGGCAGAACGGCTCTCATCACTTTGAGTGGACCCGGCGTGCGGCGGATGGCGCCGAGTTTCCGGTGGAAGTGATGCTGACCGAAGTGGCCCTCGGTGACAAGCCGGTCCTGCTGTCTGTTTGGCACGACCTGTCCGAGCGGAAGCAGGCCGAGCAGCAGGTCAAAGACTATACCGTAATCTTGGAGTTCCAAAAAAGCCAGCTAGAGGAAACCAACAAAGAACTCGAAGCGCTCGCGACCACCGACGGCTTGACGGGCCTCAAGAACCGCCGGAGCTTCGGAGCGAAGCTGTCGGAAGAATATACTCGCGCTGTCCGCTACCATCAGCCGCTGTCGCTGCTGCTGCTGGACGTGGACCACTTCAAGCAGTACAACGATGCCTTCGGCCACCCGGCGGGGGACGCCGTGCTGAGAAGCGTTGCGGAGACCCTGGGGCGCACAGCCCGCGACACGGATGTCGCGGCGCGGTACGGCGGCGAAGAGTTTGCGATCATTCTGCCGCTCACCGACGAAGCCGGGGCGCTGACAATTGCCGAGCGGGTTCGTGCGGCCATTGCGGGCAGCGATTGGAAAAAGCGTCCGATCACGGTCAGTGTCGGTGCTGGCACGCTGTCACTAGACACGCCGACGCCGGATTCGCTGATCGCCTGTACCGACGGCGCGTTGTACCAGTCCAAAGAGGCAGGCCGGGACCGTGTCACCCACGGCAATCCCTCTGCCCCGCCGATCACTCGTCCGCAAGCATCTCGCACTAAACGCCCCGCCGCCTCTTAAGCCGGCAAGCACACAGCGCAGCGCCCTTCTCCAAGAAAGAGAAGGGCGCTGCTGCGTTATCAGTTTGCGTTATTCAAGGACTTCTGATAGAATACAAACGAAAAGGCAGCCTGGCCTGGCTGCCTTCTCAATCTTGCCGAAAGGAGGTGATGCTTCTTGAAGCAAGAGTACCATCGGATCGCTCTGAAACTCAGAGTGATTTTACAGATCATCGCCGCTGCTGCGTCTACAGCCGCTGCGATCCATCAGTTACTGAAAAAGTAGGCTGATGGGGGCAGGCATTGGCTGCTACCAATGCCTGCCCGTTCTGTTAGTTCCATTATACCATAGAATTATATAGATAATTCATAATCCACGAAACTCGTGTCGCGTAAGGGGTAGAGATGGAAACACGGACGCCGCTTCGAATCGCTCGCAATGCAATGGTTGCCTCAGCCAATCCTATCGCTTCGCTGATCGGCATTGAAATACTCCGGGCCGGGGGCAATGCCGCCGATGCCGCCGTGGCGATGGGCGCAGCGCTGGCCGTGATGGAGCCGCAGAACTCCCATGTCGGCGGCGATGCGTTCGCCCAAATCTGGGACGCGCCTGCCGGGAAGCTGTCCGCGCTGAACGGCAGCGGCGTTGCCCCTGCCGGCGCGGCGCTAAACGCGATGGGCGGCGCGATCCCGGAGCGCGGCATCCGGTCTGCTGCCGTTCCCGGTGCGGTGGATGCCTGGCTGACCCTGCTGGGGCGCTGGGGAACAATGACGGCGACGGAAGTTCTGGCGCCGGCGATTGGATTGGCGGAAGACGGCTACGCAGTTCCCGCGCGTCAGACCGAGACGCTGCGGGCGCACCAGGGGCTTTGGGAAGCGTTTCCCCTGTCGGGTGCGGCGCTCGTGCCGGACACGCTGCGCCCCGGCGCGACCCTGTACCAGCCGGAGCTTGCCGAGACCTTGCGGCAGATCGCAGGCGGCGGACGCGCGGCGTTCTACGAAGGCGCATTTGCCGAGAAGCTGCTGGCCTACTCCGGCGAGCAGGGCGGCTTGTTCACGGCGGCGGACCTTGCGAGCCACCGAACGCTGATCACTGACCCCATCCAGACCACTTACCGGGGCGTGACTGTGACGGAGCAGCCGCCGGTCTCGCAGGGCTGCCTGCTGCTGCAAATGCTGAACATTTTAGAAGGCTATGATCTGGCCGCGCTTGACCCGGAAGGCCCGGACGCCGTGCATCTGATGGCGGAAGCGAAAAAACTGGCGTTCGCTGACCGGCTTGCGTATCTTGGCGATGTTCCCAAAATCCCGCTGGCCGCACTGCTGTCTAAAGACTACGCCGCCAACCAGCGCAAGCGGATCACTTCTGGCGCCCTTCAGTATACGCCGGGACGGCTGCCGGTCTTTGACGGCGGCTCGGACACGACTTCGTTCTGCGTGGTGGACGCCCACGGCAGCGCGATCACTTGGATTCAAAGCGTCTTTCACCGCTACGGCTCCGGAGTCGTGGTTCCCGGCACCGGCGTACTCTTGAACAACCGCATGACCGGCTTTAGCTTGGACCCGAAAAGCCCGAACGTGCTGGCACCCGGTAAAAAGACGATCCACACGCTCAATACCTGGATGCTGTTCCGGGACGGCGAGTTCTGGGCTGTGGGCGGGACTCCCGGCGCGGATGTTCAGGTGCAGACCAGTTTGCAGACTGTGACCCAGATGATAAACCACGGACGCAGTCCGCAGGAAGCGATTGAAAGCCCAAAATGGCACGATCTTCCTGGCGGCAGCCCGCAGCTCGCCGTGGAAGACCGCCTGCCGCTCGATACTTGTTACGAGCTGCGCCGGCGCGGCCATGCACTGGCCGTCGGCAGCGCGTGGTCGGGTTCCTGCGCGTCGCAGATCATCGCCCGCGACCCGGAGACCGGCGTCCTGCACGGCGGCTCCGACCCCCGCACCGATGGCCTCGCGCTGGGGTACTAGCCGAAGAAAAGCCCCGGCGTACTGTGTACGCCGGGGCAGTGAGAGCGGAAGAAATGGGCTGGATTAAGAGCCGTTGGAAAGCGCAGTCGCCGTCCATCCAGAATAGGGACCGAACGTGTACTGGCTGAACTGAGCCGCGCTGTTGTCCAGGTTCCACAGGGACATGTGGCCGTCCGTGTTGTCCCACAAGACCCGCACCTTGCCGTCCGGTCCATCGGCAAT
>CAXUNT010000061.1:689-27566 GCA_964252595.1 uncultured Armatimonadales bacterium | reverse complement strand
GAATAACCAGATCGTCGCCCGGCTGACGCTGCCGACCAACGACATCAACTAGCACTCCGAGAACCAATAATCAATAAAAAAAACGCTGTCCGCCGTGATGCAGTCGCCGCGCACGACCGGCTACCGCGCTGTCCGCGACGAAGTCAAGCAGACTCTGACCGTACCGTACCTGGTGTCCGGCAGCCAGACCCTGAACATCACGGTCCAGCGCAAAGACCTGTCCGACCCCTCGCGCCCGTCTGCCGCGCCGAGTGTGACCACGACCACAACCAGCACTTCTTCCGTCCCGGCTTCCGCCGCGACGCCCCTGTCCGCCGAGGACAGCGACATGGCATATGAGAACATGGCTTTGACGACCGCCGCCATGAACCCGTCCGTTTCCGGCACCGCCGTCACGACCCGCACGACAACCACGACCCATACGGGGACAACGGCGGGCAGCACGATTTCGGACGACACCGACACCCCCGCCCCCGCCGCGGCGACGGTCAAGCCCGTGGGACGGCTGCCTTCGGTTTGGCGGCAAACGACGTCCGCCGACTTTAGCGCAGGAACGCTGACGGGCGTCGCTGTTTCTTCTCTCGGCGACGTGCGCCTGTCGCCGTCGCTGACCAAAGCCGCCGAGACCGGTGAAAACTATGTCTGGGCCGTCCAGCCCGACGGCCATGGCAGTGCCTATCTCGCGACCGGCGACAGCGGCATTGTCTACAGAATGGACGCGGCAGGCAAAGTCGCGCCGTTCTTCCGCACCGGCGAGCTGGAAGCCACCTGCCTTTCTTTGGACAGCACGGGCAATTTGTACGTCGGGACTGCGCCGAGCGGCAATGTCTATCGCGTTGCGCCCGACGGCAAAGGAGCGAAAGTCTTCACGGCCAAAGAGAGGTATATCACCGCGCTGGCGCAGGGCAGCGCAGAAGTCTACGTCGCGACAGGCGGCGGCACAGGTCGCGTTTACCGGCTCAACAAAGAACATCTTGATGGTTTGGGCAGTAATCAGCCGCCGTTCCGCTACGACAGTAATGTTTTGTTCACTTCTCCGGAGTCGTACATCTTGTCACTGGCAGTTGGCAAAGACGGCACGCTCTACGCCGGAAGCGCCCCAAACGGCATCGTCTACAAAATTGCCCAGACCGCTGGGGTATTGGTAACCAATAACGGCGCTCTTACCCCAACAAATGTTCAAAGCAGCGTTCTGTACGACGCGACTGAGCCGAATATCTCGGCGCTGACGACGGACTCGGCAGGAAATGTTTACGCGGGAACGTCGGCGGCAGGCAATGTCTACAAGATTGCGTTGGGCGGCACGGCAAAGAAGCTGACGGGACTGCCAAGCACGGGCGTCACCAGCCTCAAAACTGGCGCAGACGATACGGTTTACGCGGCGGCAGGCGGCACGATCACGAAGATCGCCCCCGACGAAAGTGTCCAGACCTACACGACAGCCGCCGATCCGCAGTTTATCTCGCTGGCGGTGGACCCGCAGACGCAGGCGCTGTACGCCGGGACAGGCACCGGCGGCAGCGTTTATACCCTCGGTGCGGCAGGCAGCGGCGGCACGTCGGGCCTGTTCCAAAGAACGGTGCATGATGCCGGACGGCAGGCGCGGTGGGGAACCATCGCCTGGCGGGCCGACACGCCCGGCGGCAGCGCCATCGCTTTGCAGACCCGCTCTGGAGATGTCCCCCGTCCCGATGCGTCGTGGAGCGTCTGGTCTGCGCCGTACACCAGCCCCAGCGGCCAGGCTGTGGCTTCCCCGCCAGCCCGGTATTTGCAGTACCAAGCCCAGTTTACGGGGACAGGCGCTGCGCCGAAACTGAGCGGTGTTTCGGTCTACTACCTGCCACGCAACCAAGCCCCGACCGTCAGCCTCGCCAAGCCCGTTGCCGGGGATGCGATCTCTAAAACGGCGACGCTGAACTGGGTGGCGTCCGATCCCGACAAGGACACGCTTTCCTACGACGTTTCGTATTCGGCGGACGGCGGCACGACCTGGAAGCCGATTACAGCCTCCGCACAGCTTAAAGCCCAGACAAAGACGACTGCGGCGGCGGCTCCGGCCGCGCTGGCTTCTCTCAAAAACGTCCCGGCGTCGGTGCAGGCCCTGGTCAAAGCGCAGATCGCCGCCAACACTGCGGCGGCCCCAGCAACGGCAGCGAAATCCGCGCAGGACCTCAAAGAAACGTCCTATGCTTGGGATACGACCACTCTGCCCGACGGCGTGTATCAAATTGAAGTCGTCGCCAGCGACAAGCCCAGCAACCCGGTCGGCGCACTGACCGCCAAAGCCACTTCTCCGCCGTTTCTCATTGCCAACACCCTGCCGACTTTGACGCTCGGTGTTCCTGTTGTGAATGCCGACAAGACAGTTACTCTGCACGGGATCGCCCAGACAAAGATCGTCTTTGTCCAGGCCGTTCAAGCGAAAACCGACGGCGGCGACTCCATCGCTGCCTCTGCCGACGACGGCTTGTTCGACTCGACAAACGAGCCGTGGACGCTGACACTTCCCGCGCTCTCGTCCGGCCCGCACAAAATTGAAGTCACCACGCTGGATCAAGCAGGCAACAGAGCGACGCAGACGGTCAGCGTCACGGTTCCTTAACGGGATTAAAACAGTACCGAGGCGATACAAGGCGCGAAGGCAGAGAAGTCCGCGCCTCATTATCTTCCGTTGCCTCGGCGGTGTTTCGTCTGAGCCTCGGAATTTATTTTGTGGCTCTTGTTTTATTTTGTGGCTCTTGTTTAGGAAAACAGCTCCGCAAGTCGTGCTGCCGGACAGGGCAAGGCTCGAGTTCCCGACTGACCGGAAGCCGCGCGGGACTTGTGCCGAGAGTGGCATAAGACGAAGGCATAAATGCCCTCGCTGGGAGGCGAGACGCCAAGCCGCCACCTGCTGCACTGGCAGACCCGGAGGGCGCGGCGGAAGATGTGAATAAGAACAGTCCTGCTCTTGCCCTGCGCAGGCGGGTTTTTGGCGTCCTCGCCCCTCAGCGACGCCGTTCTTGGCATCGCTTCATCCTGACTGGACAAAAAAGAACCCCCGAAGATTTCTCTTCGGGGGTTTTGACTTATCCGGCGGCTCCCACTACACAGCAGGGGCTGCCGGGCAAATACCGACTAGATCAAGCGAGAGCAAAATCAAGTTAGAACTTGATCTGGAACTGGCCGACCGCGATGCCACCGTCTTCCTTGCCGCCGTTGGCGGTGGTGTCGAAGCCGGTCCCCTTGTCATCGTAGTGGACGATCTGGTAAAGCAGCTTGATGCTGGCATTGCTGTTGATCGAGTGGCCAATGCCGATGTTGACATAAGTCTCACGCGGCGAGCCGGCGGCAGCCAGCAGACCATTGCTGTTGTTCAGCTTGTACTTGACGTCTTCATAGCCAAGATCCACGCCGTAAGCGCTGCTCAGGCCGTAGTTAAGCCCAACCTGGTAGCGGTACAGGTGATCGCCCTGCTGAAGCGGAGAGTTGACAAACGTTCCGTTCTTGTTGGTCCCATAAGCAGACTTATACTGCTCGTAGTCCGCAAGCAGGCTCAGCTTCGGGCTGAAGGCGAACTTCGCCGACACAACCGGGCCGCGCACGTTGGTCGGGTTGGTCCAAGCGCCAACACGTCCCCAGTAACCGGGAGCGGAGAAATCCGGTCCGACATACTGATAACCACCCTTAAGGGTCAGCCCGCCGAACGTTGCACCGATCTGGTCGTCTGTAGACGCATAGCGGTAGCCGTTGCCGACGTTGTTGAAGCCCTGGTTGAAGCCCTGCGCGGAGACCGTGTAGGAAGCGTCCACCAGCAGGCCGCCTTTTTTAACGCCCGGCAGACCGAACGGCAGAGCGCCGTTGAAGTCGGCTCCGTACACCGTCAAGCGGTTGAACTGCGAGTTGCTGCCGCTGGCATTCGGATCGGTGATGCCGTCCGTCGAAGAAAGGCCGAGGCCGTTGTTCGAGCCGGGAGTAGTCAGCGTGGTGTTGGTCAAGCCGAACTGCTCCAGGGTGAAGCCCAGCGTGGCGGCTTCCGGGGCGCCGAAGGTGGCCCGGACGCCGTAGCCCTGGTCAAGAGCGGCCGCATGGTTTGCAGTGATCAGGCCGCCGGGGCGAACCTGGGCAGCCGCGCTGCGGATCGGGTTAAACGGGTTGCCGAGCTGACCGAGGGTGCCGGTCGCGGCAGAGCCGCCGTAAGGCTCCGAGAACTGATCCGCGCTCATCTTGACGGCAAACGCATTGACATGCGCCGGACCGACTTTGAGGTTAATGCCCGCGCCGTCGCCGATGATGTCGCCGGAGTCGGTCTGGGTCAGGTTCGTGTAGATGTCGGCATCCACCTGCTTGAGCGTGTACTTGGTGTACTGGTTGCCGAAGCGGCCCACCAGCAGCTCAGCGCCGCCGAGCGGTCCGAGCTTGACAGCAGCATCGAGGTACGCCTTGTAAACATTGGCATACTGGTTGCCGGCGGTCAAGCTGCCGGGATGCAGCTCAGACGGGGTCAGGCCGCCGGCAGAGTAGCCGGGGAACGCCGCCGTGTTGCCGACCTGGCTCAGATAGTTGCCGAAGTCTAGGTCAACATTTGCGGTGGCCGTGTCGGAGAGCTTGCCACGCAGGTGCAGCAGGATGTCCTCGTACACATCAGACGATCCCAAAAGGCGGTTCTGAGTACCCTTCGCGCCCTGGTAGATGCCGTTCTCGTCGAGGAACGGCAGGTAGTTGCCGTTTGCGCCGCGCCGGCGAGAGCCGTCGCCTTCCGCGATGACATTGAATTCTCCGGTGATCTTCAGGCGGTCCTGTTCGTTTTTGACCGCGCCAAGAATGCCTTCGTCGCGGCTAAGGCGAGCTTCAAGAGCATCAAGGCGAGCGGTGTTGGCGGCGACATCCACGCCAAGGCGGGTCAGTTCCGGCTGGAAGCCGTTGACCAGCGCGGTGAGGGCGTCAATCGCGGCTTTGTTGCCGGCGATCTGTGCTTCCAGGCCGCTCGGATCAAAGGGAGCCGCAGGCTTGTTCATCTGCGCCAGCAAGCGGGCGATGGCGACCGCGAACTCGTAGCGGGTCATCGGGCGTCGGCCACCATAGGTGCCGTCGGGGTAACCGATGACGATGCCGGCTTTCTGAAGGGTGTCAACCGACTGGTAAGCCCAGTGGTCCGTGGGGACATCCGCGAATGGGCCGGAAGCGGCCTGTGCGTGGGTGACGGCGGGCAGGCCGATAAAGGCCATGCCGATTCCGGCGAGAAGCACTAAGGACTTCTTCATGGAGCATTTCTCCTGGCAGCGCGTGCTGCACTTAGACAATCGCATTCGGCTGAAATCTTCGCCGCCGCGCGTGATCGCTCGTGCCTGAACCCAGAGCGCGATAGGCTGGCCGCATTCGCCGCCGGTGTTCTCCCAAGTATCCATGTTGCCTTGAAAGTCTGCCGCTGGCGCTTACTGCCTTGCGTGTCGCGATGCGTCCCGGCGCGGAGTCGGTCCCGCGTGTGGTGCGCCGAAAATGAAGCGTCATGCGTGCCGTCTCACCACCATTGGGAGAACGGCAAAGGGGAATGCAGCAATTTGGGGCTGCTCCCAACTCGTGTGACAACCAGTTCGGCGGTTTGTTTCACAAGTTTTGCTTATTTATCCAAATTTTTTGAAAAATAATCTTCGGCCAGCAACAGAGCGGCATAATCGTCGTAGGGAACTTCGGGAGAGCGCATGGTTTGGGGCAGCAGACGACGCCAGCCGGGCGCAGGGTTTTCAGCGATGAACCTAGCTTTGGCCCGCGTAGACGTGTTCCATTCATCCACGAGTTCCAGGGGAAGTTCGGGGAAAGCAGCGGCAAGCGCCCGGCGCAAGGTCGCGCTGTGCGTGGCATTGCCGAGCAGCAGCCGCGCTATCTCCGGCCGCCGCTGCACGGTCTCGCCGACCGCCAGCGTCAGCCGCGTCGTTTCAACGACCCGGCGCTCCAAACAGCGCGGCACTCCATGAGGATGCTCCGGCCCCGACACGACGGCAAGGCCGCATTTGGCGCGTCCAGGATCAATGGCGAGCAGAATCAAGAAACCTACCCGCCGCTGACGCAGAACTTCAAGTGCAGCAGGTCGCCGCTGTAGGTGTCTTCGGCGACCGACGCCGTAATTTGAGCGTCTGGTCCGGCCTGCTGGATTTGCTTCACGAGATTGACCCAGACTTCACTGCCGATGGGCCGGCCCACCAGCGGCATGCCTGTCTGGGGGTCATGGGCCGGGATGATGCCGCGCTTCAAGGCTTCCGCGCGGACCTGACCGGTCAAGAACACCTGCAAATGCCTCAGTATCTCGTCCTCGGATTCCGTGCCGTTCACCGCGCCGCGTGCCACGACTGCGCCTTTGGGAAAGACCAAAGTGTTGCCATAAGGCTTGAGATCCAGCTTGATCGGCTCGCCCCGAAACGTGTTAAAGCGGGCATCAGCGACGACGACGACGCTCGGCCAGAGGCCGCCCTGAGCGCTGATGTTTTGCGACAGCGCATCCAGAGCCGCTTCCCGCGCCGAGGATGTTCCGGCATAGCGGATGCCGCCGGCTCCCTCGGCCAGCGCCGGCAGCAGCAGGACGGGCGTATTGCCTTCGCCGCCCGCGCCGCGCTGCCGGGCGGTCAGCTCAATTTGATCAAGAAACACAGACAGTTCGCGCCGCAGCGCCGCCGGGTCCTGCTGGGCGGACACCACGGTTCGGCCCAGCTCTTCGTCGTGCTGGAACACAAGCGTTCGGCCCTGCGAGACTTGCAGCAGGTTTTCCTGCACATGGTTCAGCGAGGCCAGCCGCGAGTTCTCCGCATTCAGCGTGTCCTGCGTGACGCCGAGATTCAGCACAGCTTTGTTTGCCTGAACGACTTGAAGCTCCGCCGCCGCCGCCGCTTTCGCCTGGGCTTCCCGCGTGATCGCGCCGTCCCGCGTCGCCTGCCGGGCCGCAGCCGCATTTCGGCGTAGCAAGCTTTGGTTTCGGCCCGCCAGGTCGCTGTTCGCGGCGAGAAGCTGCGGGCCCCGCATGAGCGCGGTTTTGCACGCACTGGTGAGCGCGACAAACAGCAGCAGCGTCCCGACGGCAATGACGCCGCCGGACACGACGGTCCAGAGCATGGCCGTGTGCCGGGGCCGCAGCCCAAATGTCGAGTGCCGCTTCTTGCCGATATAGCTGCCTAGCCGGTCGCCCATATAGGCCGTGACCCCGCCCATGACAAACAAGATAAACCCAAAAAAGACAATCACGCCCATCTTACTTTACCTATCTTATCTCGCTGCTCCCCAGATCAGCCCCGTCCCGACCCCTAGGCCTAAAATGTTCGGCAGCCACGCGGCCAAAATCGGTGAGATGCTGCCGCCAATCGCGATGCTGCTCATGCTGGTGTAGATCACATAATAACCCAGCATAATCGGCAGCGCCCAGACATAACCGCTGATTTTCCCGGAGCGCGGCGGGCGCAGGCCGAGCGGAGCGCCGACAAGAGCAAATACAAGGCACGAGAATGGCAGCGACACCTTGAACCATAATCCCACTTCGGCATTGCGGACATCGGCGCTGTCGCTGCCGCCGGATTTCAACTGAGCGATCTGCTGCCGCAGGTCATGGAAGTTCAGCGTCTCCGGGTCACGCTGCAAGAACGTGATGTTTTCCGGCGTCTTGTTAATCTCATTTGTATTCAGTGTCGGGGAGCGTAGAAACCCGCCCAATGGTCCAAGATTGCTGACCGTCGCGTTATGCAAGGTCCAGGATTTGTAGCTGCTGCCATAGGGGGTAGCCCGATCCGCATAAAAAACCTGACTAGGGCGACCGTCCTTGCCGTAAACGGTGATCGTGACTTCTCGCATGGCTTTTGCCTGAACATCGTAGCCGCGCTCGACATGCACCGTGACTTGGAGTTTTCCATCCTGGCGGTTCGCGAAATCAAAGGGTTTTGTCGTTTCGCCGACAATGTCCTGCCGGTGGTTGTTGAAGTCGGCCACCTGAGCGGCGGCATACGACGAAATCCGGTCGTTGAAAACATAGTTGACCAAACTGACCACGAGACCCAAGCCAACGACCGGCACCATGATCCGCAACAGAGAAATACCGCCGGCAAACAGCGCGACCCCTTCGCTGTCGCGCGAGATGCGGTCAAACCCCAGCAACGCCGCCAGCAGCATCCCCATCGGAAACGTATACCGGACGAACGCCGTAAAGTCCCACCCGACGAACTTTGCGATGATCCACCAGGGAATACCCGCCGCTTGAAAACGCGCCGAAGCGAGGAGCGGCCCCAGAATGAGAAGCATCAGTGAAAATGCAGCAATCGCCGCGATCAGCTTGGGAATAAGGTCGTTCAAAATCAGCCGGTCTACCAGCTTGAGGCGCAGAATGTTGAACACCGCATTCATAGCGTCAGCGTGCCTCCCGGCCCGCGCCGCAGGGCGAGGGTCGTGTTCTGGCCCAAATAGTATTTCTGGGCCAGAGGATCGTTGAGCAGCTCGTCGGCGGTTCCGGCGGTCTTGACTTCCCCTTCCGAAAGAATATAAGCCCGGTCCGTGATTTCCAGCAGCTTTTGGACATTGTGGTCGGTGATTAAAATGCCGATGCCACGCCCTTTCAGCTCGCGAATAATAAGCTGCAAGTCATCAATCGCGATCGGGTCTACGCCTGTAAACGGTTCATCCAGCAGAATAAACGCGGGCCGGGTCGCCAGCACGCGCGCAATTTCGACGCGCCGCCGCTCGCCGCCGGACAAGCGGGCCGCCAGAAGGCCGCGCTTTGCGGTCATGTCCAGGCTTTCAAGCAGGTCTTCCAGCCGCTCCTCGCGCTCGGCTTTGGTCAGCGGCAGCATCTCCAAAATCAGCATGATGTTCTGCTCCGCCGTGAGGCCCCGGAACGCGCTCGGCTCCTGCGCCAGATAGCCGATGCCTTCCTGCGCCCGCTTGTACATCGGCAGGCGCGTGATGTCTTTGCCGTCCAATAGCACCCGCCCGCCGTCAGGCTTGACCAGGCCGACCATCATGTAGAACGACGTGGTCTTGCCCGCGCCGTTTGGTCCCAATAGCCCGACAATCTCTCCGGGCGCGATGTCCACCGAGACGCCGTTGACGACCTTGCGTGATTTATAAGTTTTTTGCAGCCCTTCGGCCCGTAAATTTGGCATGATGTTGTTAAGATCGTGAAACCGAACTCGGTTCAGAGTTCGCCGCAGTATTTGGCTAGGATCAGGACAATAATCCACTCGCACAGGCTGCCGCCCAAGAACGCGCGGCAGAAAGGCCAGTCCATCCCGTGCAGCAGCCAGAATTGCAGGACAAGGCCATATCTCACCTGAATCAAGTAAAGCAATCCAAACCCAAGCCAAGTCTGAGCCGCTTGTTCCAGTTCATTGTTCCCCCACAACCAGCCCTGAACCATGTCCTGAAGGACACGGCTATTGAGCGAAGACGCCGCGAACCCACCGCTTCGCGGGGCTAAGAACAATCCGTTTCGCGGGGCTAAGAACAATCCGTTCCGAGTGCGCCGAAGGCGTAGTTTTCGGCGTCTTCGCCCAATAGCCGTGTCCTTCAGGACATGGTTCCAAATCGTCCTTCCCATCTTGTCATTGCGCCGGCGTCCCCGTGATATGGCCCGGTCCAGTGTCCACCTGTGGATAGTCCGCGCCGACGCCCAGCACAATCGTCGCCGCGTCGGTGGTCGTGACGGATGGCCCGGCAAGAAAGCCCGACTTCGTGATGACCTGGACATGACCGGTAAACTTCAGCGTGCCGCCGCTCGGACGGCTGACATCGGGCTGGTAGACGGCCCGGTCGGCATGGATCGTGTAGGACTCGCTTTGCAGAGGCTGCCGAATATGGGCGACCACTTGAGACTCCGGCGCAGCCCCACCAACGGCGACCGCTTCGCGCAGATCGGACACATTGGTCTTTGCGCCGCGTGTGAATAAGACTTTAATATCGGCGGCGGTCATGTCGTAGTTTTCCGACGTAATCTTGGCATGGCCCGTCAAGTGCCAAAGTTGCGGGTTCAGCACAGCTTTGTCGAAGTCTACATTGACGGTGCCGATTTTCGCGGTGCCGACTTTAGCAGCCGACGCATCACTTTGAGCCAGGGTCTCGGGTAGCGGGCCAGCCCAGAGCAAAGCCAAGCCAGGCAGCAGGCCAATATAAATAGTTTTCTGCAATCGCTTCATCCTTAAAGATTTGCCGTGCCATGCCCGGCGGTAATCGTGATTGACTTGAGCCGCGTGTCGCCGACCATACGCGGGCCGCGCATGGTCGCGCCCGTTTTGCCGTCATGGTAGAAGACATGGCCGGTCGCGACCATCTTGTTCAGCGTTGCATACCAGACCACCGTGTCGGCGGTCAAAATTGTCCCCGGCTGTGTGAGTGACTTCACGGTGACGCCGCCCGTTCCCGTGATGACGGTGGACTTGCTCGCCGTGCCGCCGACCGCGCGGGGCGCGGTCAAAACAGCGGTCGCGATCCCGCTTTGGAACAATTTCGCCCACACCGAAGTCAGGGTTCCGTGAAAGCCGTCCGATGCCGACTGGCCTGTCGCCGACGCCGCCCGCAGATCGTACAGCAGCTTGCCGGGCCGCTTCGGATCGGGCAGGGTAAAGGAAACTCCGGTGCTGGTCACGCCGATATTCGCCGGAGTGTCTTTTGCCGGAATGGGCTTAGGCGGAGCGGACAGCGCCGCACTTAAATATACGCCCGTCAGCATAGGCGCAAAAATGACGGGACAAAAAGCTAAGATACGCCGGTTTGTTCTCATAAGTGTAGTATACTTGAATACGCCAAATGACAGCGAAACATTACGCGCGTTTTCGGCGAAACACAAGTGTAACACGGAATCGCCCGCGAACGCAAGCGGGCCTTAAACACAAGGAGAACGAATGGCACGAGCAGTCGTGACCGGCGGGGCCGGTTTTTTGGGATCACATCTGTCGGATCGGCTCCTCGCCGAAGGCTACTCGGTCGTCGCTGTAGACAACCTTGTTACCGGCAGCACGGACAACATCGCGCACCTGCATGGGAATCCGAACTTTGAGTATGTGCAGCAGGACATTATTCAGCCGTACACGATTGACGGTCCCATAGATTATGTCTTTAATTTTGCGTCGCCTGCAAGCCCGGTAGACTTCGCGAAGATACCGCTGGAGATACTCTTAGTTGGCTCGGCGGGAACCCACAACACGCTGGAGCTTGCCCGCCAAAAAGGGGCTAAGTTTTTGATGGCATCTACGTCGGAAGTTTACGGCGATCCGCTGGTCCATCCCCAGCCTGAAGAATACTTTGGGAATGTCAACCCGCACGGAATCCGCGCCGTTTACGATGAAGCCAAGCGCTATTCGGAAGCTGTGACATTCGCCTACCGCCGCAAGTTTGGGATGGACGCCAAAATCGTTCGTATTTTCAACACATACGGACCGCGTATGAGACTTGACGACGGCCGAGTTGTCCCCGCATTTGTCTCGCAGGCGCTGCGAGGCGATCCGCTGACAATTCTCGGCGACGGCAAGCAGACCCGCTCGTTTTGCTATGTGTCGGACCTCATTGACGGCATCTACAAGCTGTCCCAATCGGAGCAGTCCGGCCCGATCAATGTCGGCAACCCGATTGAGAGAACCATGCTGCAATTCGCCGAGGAGATTTTGAAGGCGACCGGCAGCAAGAGTGGGATCACTTATTCTTCGGCAACCGCCGACGACCCAAAGCAGCGCCGCCCGGACATTACCAAAGCGCGGACCCTGCTCGGCTGGGAGCCGCGCGTTCCGCTGGAAGTCGGCATCCTGGATACGATTGAATACTTCAAGACGAAGCTGTGATTCGCTGCTTCGTTGTGACCTAACGCACAGATGGTTTTCTTTAAGTGAGGTAAAGTGACAGAAATATCACACGCAATCTGAGACGAAAGCGCAATCTTCCCTGCGCCGAATGGCCCGTTCTGCCGATACTAAGGACAGAAGAACGGACTAAAACACCGTAAGAGGCATCCGCACCCGTGCAGCTACGACAGGAGAATCAACAGCGTCAGATCCAGGCCCAAAAACTGGCCCCGCATCTGATCCAGGCCAACACCCTGCTGCAATGCTCCACACTGGAGCTTCAGCAGCTCATTGAGCAGGAGCAGCAGGAAAACCCCGCGCTGGACAGCCTGGATGAAGGCCGGGACGTTCCGGTGGAAAGCGGCTGCCGCCTGTGCCCCGGCAGCCGGATCGGCGCCTGCGCCCACTGCCCCTTCAGCCGCAGCTCATCGTCCTCGGACACTGCCTTTGTGGGCCTGGCGATTGAAGACAGCGACGCCGGGCCGTCGCTTGCGGACTCCCAGGCCATCGCCGCTGCGCGGGGCGAGGAAACCGCCCAAGAAGAGCGCTTGTCGGCGCAGGCCGAGAACGAATTCGGCCAGTACAGCGGCGAAGAAGGCAGCGGCGACGGCGGCGAGTTCGACCCGCTGATCCTCGCCCGGACCCAAACGACGCTTGGCGATGAGATTTTGCTGTACCTGCGGGCGACGGCTGAGAGTCACGAAGAAACCTTAGTCGCGGAGTATCTGGTAGACAGCCTAGACGACCGCGGCTATTTGCAGATCGACATTGACGAAGCCTGCGCGGTCCTCAGGCTTCCCTGTTCGCTGATCATCCAGGGCATCGAGCGGATGCAAGCCTGTGACCCGCCCGGCATCGGTGCCCGCGACCTGCGGGAGTGCCTGCTGCTGCAAATGCGGCATCTGCGTGAGGAAAACAGCGACAGCACGGCGTTTGACCCGCTGGCGCTCCAAATTCTGACTGACCATTGGGACAGCCTCACCCAGCACCGGTTTCCGGTCCTGGCCCGCCGCTTGAATGTTCTCCCCCAGCGGATCGAAGCTGCCGTTGCGTTCATTCAGCAGCTCAAGCCGAACCCCGCGGCGGGGTTCCGCGTGCCGTGGGACCATACCCAGAACGGCCAAAGCCGGAGCATTCGGGCCGATGTCCTGATCAAGCGCAGCGCCGGCATCGGCTTTACGGTGGAAGTGCTGGGCTTTGATAACACGTCGCTCCAGATCAACCCTTACTATCGCAGCTTGTATGACGCCATTCGGAGCGGGGAAGCGGCTCTGTCCGCCGACCACCAGAAACATGTGGTGGCGTATGTGGAGCGGGCCAGCATGTTCCTGAAGAACTTGCAGCAGCGCCGCCGGACAATCCAGAAGATCACCCAGGCGCTGATCGAGTGCCAGCAGGGGTTTTTAGAAACCGGCCAGCGGTCGTTCCTGCGCCCGCTGACCCGGACGCGCCTCGCGAAGATGGTGGAGATGCACGAGTCCACGGTCAGCCGCGCCCTGCTCTACAAGTATGTCCAGCTTCCGACGCAGGAAGTGGTCTCGTTCGACATTTTCTTCGAGAACGCCGTCACCATCAAAAGCACGATCGCCGCGCTTGTCGCCGAAGAGTCCGCCGAATCCCCCCTCAGCGACCAGTCCATCGTAGATGCTTTAAATGCACGCGGAATGAGCGTCGCCCGCCGCACCGTGGTCAAGTACCGCGAAGAAATGCGTATTCCGGCGTCTTATCTCAGGCGTCAGCGTTAGCGCAAAGCGAAAACAAACAGAAACGCCCGGTCTCGAATGTGAGGCCGGGCGTTTCTGCTGATGCTTTCGGCAAGAAACTAGCGCGGCTGCATCGCACTTGGCATCTCCTTCAACGCCGCTGCTTTGACTATGCCCTCCGTATCCAGATGCGCTGCTCTTGCAAAGGCGGTTTGCGCTGCCTTGACATTGCCCGTCTTTTGGTAGCCGTAGCCAAGATAGTAGCTGACCCGCGCATCATTCGGCTCCTGCTGGGCGGCTTCCTGGAATGCTGCTAACGCTTCGTCGCTCCTATCCTGACCTCCGGCAACATCCTTTTCTGCACCGATTGTCAGTCCCCGCATCACGTTCAGCAACGCCCGAAGATGCGGAGCGGATGTCTGTTGCGGGTTGGCAGGAACATCTAGCGCGACGTTCGTTTGACGCGGGTTTAGTTCTTCGACGGCCTTGTTATAGGCTCGAACGGCGTTTTCGTGCTGACCATGATCCTCGCACATGATCCCATAGTGCGTCAGCGTTTCAACATCATGAGGGAAGTTGGAACTGCCGCCACGTTTGGGATTGTCGTAGGCTTCACGGTAGGCAGCATAAGCTTCTTCAGACTGTCCCCGCTCATCAAGCGCACGTCCTAAATCAGCCCACTCACCGACATCACCTCCCGAATTGTTCAATGCGATAGCCTGCCGCAATTCCTTCTCTGCCAGCCCATAGTTCTTGTGAAAAAGAGCAGAGTGACCTAAGCTTGAAAGATCAAGGCTTTCCTGCTGCTGCTTTATGTGTTCCGGGTTGGTGTCTATGCGTCGGCTGTTTTCATGAACTTTAGGCTGGCCAAGAGCGAGACACGCCAACAACCCGAAGGCAACTGCCACAGCCACAAGACCAGAGGTGATAAACTTTGTTATCATTGTCATGTTCCTTTATGTGATGTTCCACAAATTGACATAATGGTGTTTATTTGTGTGAGTTTATGTAGATCTGCGACCAGGATGGATGGGTTTCCCATCTTAGATCGCTGTCAACCGTGACTTGGCCTGATGATCCTGCAGGCCAAGTTCCGTTAAGTGTTCCATTAGCATTCCACTCCCAAATCAATCGGTGAAGAGGAACATACTGTGAGCCATAGCCGTTGTCCGGCGGCAGGTACATGAGATACATCTGATAGATGTCATTGACAGTAAATTGATCCACAAGGTTCAGCAAACCCAAGTCTGGGCTGTCCTCTGCCGGATGTGGCGTTGAGGCGTTCGCGGTGCTGTCTGCGGGCCAGCCCGGAATGTACGGCCATTCATTATCTAATGCCACTCCCAAACTGCCGCTCTTAACTGGAATCGGCGACCAGGGATACCACTGATAATGCGAGGTGTTGATTATTTGCACAAACAGCCAGCTTCCTGTGCCAAGATTGTTTGCAAACAATGCAGGTGTCCCTACCGCGCCAACAAACGCCATTCCCGGCGGCACCAGACTTTGTGCACCAGTGCTCACATCGGACCCATAAATGCCGGTAGGCCCTGCATTATGGCTCATATAGTAGTAAGGTGCCCAAACCTTTACTTGTTGCTGTCCATTTACGGTTCCAATGGTTGTTCCGTTTGTGCCAGCAGTTGCGGAACAAGAAACCATAAATTCTCCGCCTCCACTATCCAAGTACCAATGCCATGTTGGGTTTGGCTGGGTCAGGGCAGCAGCAGAGAGGAAAGTTGCATAACCAGAAGATTGATCCGAGGCAATCAAAAATTGATCGAATATCGGGCTTGCACTCCACTGAAAACCAGACAGAGTATATCCTCCTGCGGTCATGCTAGGTTTACAACCCTGACCGATAAGAATGTTTTGGTTGCCGCTACTGTCAAGGGTCGTGCCGCCGAGGCTGAGGAGGACAGGCGTGACAGAGGTGTCATACTCTACACTGCAAGTTCCCTGCGCCATGCCACTGCCGGCATCGCCGTTTAGACTTGAACTTGGCGAGCAAGTCATGGTGACGCTGCCGTCGCCACTGGGAGACTGCACGGTGTAGGTTGCGCTCTCACAAGAAGCGCCCACGCCGCCTCTGGGGTCCGGGGGATAGGGGACAACAGGACCTTTGAGGCCATTGTCACACGCGCCGCTCACAGTGCCGCCGCTGTTGTAGGTGCCGCCACCCCAGCGAGCGACACAATGCTGGTAGACGATCACATTGGCTGGAGGCATTTCCCCAGGATAGGAAGGCTGCCAAGTAAAGGCGGCGGTGATTTTGCCACTGTTGCTCAGGCCGATCATTGTCGGACCAACCCCATGCGCGGAGCAGCCCCCGCCGATGCCTCCGGTCCAGCCGGGGTTGCCGCTGGTGTAGGGGTTGAAGTTCGTGCCGTCGGTGGTGAGGCCGCCGCTGTAGACAGGGCCAGAGTAGGTTCCCGCACGGACATCAGGAGCAGCAAGCAGACTGAAGGCAAGCGTTGCCATCAGAAGCAGGCTATTGAGAAGCAGAGACGACGGGGCGCAGAAACGACGGGGCGCAGAAACGACGGGGCGCAGAAACGACGGGGCGCAGAGACGACGGGGCGCAGAAGTCAGCATAGGTCCTCCACACAAAAGCCGTAGCAACAGGTCGTACAACCGTCAGCAGGAGAAACAGGTGGCTGCTGATGCTGGAAGTTCAGTACACGCCTATTGTAGCACGGCTTACGCAACGTGTCAAGAACTATTTTTGCAGTATTTTTGGCGACTACTGCTTGCGCTGGTTGGAACCGTCCGCCTTTGCGGGGCTGACGGCGCGGCTTTGTTCTTGGCAGGCGGCAATGAGTTCTTCGTAAATCTTGATGATGCGGCCGCCGACGGCTTCCGGGACGCGGGATGCCGCGCCGCGCCGGGCTTCTTCAGCCATCGCGCGGCGGCGAGACGGATCGGTTAACAGCGCTAAGGCACGGGCGGCCATTGCGTCGGCCCTGTCTTCTACTAAATAACCATCCACGCCGTCGCGGATCGCTTCGGGAGCGCCGCCGCTGTTGACCACAATACAGGGCAGGCCGGCGGCGAGCGCCTCGCCGACGGCCAGGCCCTGTGTTTCGGTCTTCGAGGGGAACAAGAAGATGTCGGCTGCCTGGTACAGCGGGTCCAGCTTGGTCCGGCCCAGAAAACCCGCGAAGCGGGTGCGGCGATGGATGCCGAGCGCTTTGGCATGGGCTTCCAGAACGCGGCGGCTTTTGCCGGAGCCGGCCAGCACCAAGTAGGTATCTGTGGTCTTGGCGGCAATGATGGCAAACGCCCGCAGCAGCAGGTCCAGATTTTTTTCCGGCGCCAGACGTCCGACATACAGCAGAACGCGGGCATCGGGCGGCAGGCCGAACTCCGACCGGGTCTCGGCGGGACGCGCCAGCACATACGGCGGCGCGGGAATGGCGGTCGGCACGACGGACACAGGGGTTTGGACGCCGCAACGGTCTCTAAGCACGTTTTGGGTCAGCGCCGACGGGGCCAGCACATGGTCGCAGGTGTTATAAAACCGGCGCATCCAGCGCACCAGCAGATGCCGGGTGACGCCGACGGTCGGCAGCGGCAGGTAATGCGCGTACTCCGTGTACAGCGTGTGGTTTGTCGCGATATGAGGCAGGTTCAAGGCGCGGGCCGAGCGCCGGGCGACCAGTCCCAAAAAGAACGGCGACTGGGAATGGACGATGTCCAGCTTCAGTGTCCCAATCGCCTGGGTGATGCGCGGCGAGAATGGCACTGGCACAACGTAATCAGGCTCGACCAGCGCATTGACCGATGGGTAGCGGTAAACACCGGCCCGCTCGTCTGTATAGCGCGGGTAGCGGGACGTAAAGACGAACACGTCATGCCCCGCCGCCTCAAGCTGGGCGGTGAGGGTCTGAACCGACGTGCTGACACCGTTGATCAGCGGCGGGTAGCTTTCCGAAAAGATGCCGACGCGCATAAGAGTGGCCTTGAGAGAATCCGCTAAATAATCAGCATGGCATCGCCGAACGACAAAAAGCGGTACTCCTTGTAGAGCGCTTCGGCGTAAGCGCGGCGGATGGAGTCGGTCCCGGCAAGGGCGCTGACCAAAAGAAGCAGGGTCGAGCGCGGCATATGGAAGTTCGTGACCAGGGCATCCACAACTTGGAACTTGTAGCCCGGCGTGACATACAGCGACGTTTCGCCATCCATCGGCTGAATGCGGCGCGGGCCGACGGCGGCGCTTTCAAGTGTCCGGGCGGACGTTGTGCCGACCGCGACAATCCGGCCCGCCGCGCTGTTGACGATTTGGGCGGCTTCAGCGCTGACTGTGACCCGCTCAGAGTGCATCTGGTGGGCGGAAACGTCGTCAGTTTCAATGGGCCGAAACGTGCCGAGGCCGACATGCAGGGTGACGCGGGCGATCCGCACATCAAGCGCTTCAATCCGCGCGAGAAGCTCCGGCGTGAAGTGCAGGCCGGCGGTTGGAGCCGCCGCCGAGCCGCCGGTGTCGGCGTAAACCGTTTGATAGCGCTCCCGCTGCTCCGGCGGCAGCCGCGTCCCGATATACGGCGGCAGCGGGGCTTGCGAGCGGGCGCCGATGGCGTCTTCGACGAACACGCCTTGCGGGGCCGTGAATTGCAGCAGACGCCCGCCCCGGTCATCGGTGCGCTCGACGACTTCGGCAGTCAAGCCATCGCCGAACTCGACTTGGACACCCGGCAGCAGCTTTTTTCCCGGCCGAACTAAGGCTTGCCACAGGCCGTCGGCGATCCGGTGGGTCAAAAACGTTTCGACGCTTTCTTCGGGACGTCCTGTTCTTGCTCCGAACAGCCGCTGCGCCGTCACCCGCGTGTCGTTGATGACCAGCACATCGCCTGCCCGCAGGTAAGTCGGCAGATCGGTGAACTGCTTGTGCGCGATTGCGCCGTCGGCGCGGCCCAGCACCAGAAGGCGGGAGCGGTCGCGTGGCTCAAGCGGCGTCTGCGCGATCCGTTCGGCGGGCAGGTCATAATCAAACTCGGAGAGGTGCAAAGCGGCAGTCAACGGTGGTTTCCTAGCAGTGGTACACTGTTATTGTAGCGGAAGGGCAGAGAGATGTCAAGAGGAAAGAATATTAAGAGGAAAGAATATTAAGAGGCACGGCAGACAATCACCTGCCGGCGGGACGCACCGGAAAACGGAGACTTGCTGAAGCCACCATACTTCGCTTCAATGACAAAGCCGGACAGCGTAAGCAGAGCGTCCAGTTCCTGCGGGAAAAAGAGACGCAGGTCGAGCGCGCGCACGTCTGCCGGCTCGCCGTCCGCCTGGTAGTGCCAATCGGCGTGGAGGATTTGTGCCGCGGCGTCATAGCAGACCGTCTCAGTCACCGTGGCTGTTTTGCCGTCGAGCCGCACATATTCGGCGACGGGATAGTGCGTGTTCGGCTCGCGCAGGAGCAGCGGCAGTGAGGGGTTAAACATCTCCAAGACAAAGCGGCCCGCCGGAGAGAGGTGTCGGCGCACGGACGCAAAACAAGCCTGGATGTCGGCCAGCGTGTGCAGATGGCCGAGCGAGTTATTCGGCAGGAAAACGAGATCAAACAGCGCATCAAGGGTAAACTCGCGCATATCGCCGAAGAGGAACGCAGGGCTGACGCCGCAGGCAGCAGCCTTCACTTTGGCGGTGTCCAGCATGGCTTTGGAGTTGTCCAGGCCGGTCACCAAAAAGCCGCGTTCCGCAAGCGGGAGCGTGAGCCGCCCCGTGCCGCAGGCCAGTTCCAGAACCATGCCGCTACACGGAACACAAGAAGCATAAAAATCAGCCTCTTCTTCGGCATTGTGGCCGATGGCCAGCGCATCATACTCCAGCCCATGATCATAAATGGAATTCACGCGGCATGGTCCGGCAGCTTTTTGTAAAGGCAGGCGACCATGCCCCGCCCATCGTAATGGAGGTCTACCTGGTCCATCAAGGCCCGCATCAGGCGGATGCCGCGTCCGCCAAGAGCATCGGTGTCTTCTTCCATTTCTATCTTCATGACAGCGGGGTCAAAGCCATTGCCTTCGTCCTGGATTTTGACGACAAAGTCCGGTCCAATAATTCCATAAGCCAGCACGACCCGGCTTCCGGCGTGGGGGGAGCCATACAAAATTGCGTTGGTCACCGCTTCGCCGACCGCGATTTCGATGTCCGCGAGGTCAAGGACCGCAAATCCAGCCCAACGGGCGGCGTCTCGGACCCGCTCACGGGCGGGACCGGCGTTCTGTGGATGAGCCGTAATCTCAAATTGGTCGAGCGAGTCGTGCAATGTAATCCTCGGCACAAGTGGCGTATCCTAAGACGCTCAGGCAACATTGCCAGAGCAATACCACAGAACGTACCCGGCGAGGAAGGAACGCCAAACATGAAGTGGAGGTTACAGCAGCGTCCCCTGCCCCATCGCCGACGGCGGCGGGGTGAGGCCAAGATGCTCCCAGGCCCGGCGAGTCGCAACCCGCCCGCGCGGGGTGCGCTGCAAAAATCCCATCTGCATGAGGTAGGGCTCGTAAACATCTTCCAGCGTGTCCCGCTCCTCAGACATCGCCGCCGCCATCGTTTCCACTCCGACCGGCCCGCCGCCGAACTTCTCAATCAGGATTCGGAGCAGCCGCCGGTCGAACTCATCGAGGCCCTGCGGGTCCACTTCCAGCATGGACAGCGCCGCCGACGCCACTTCCCGGCTGATATGGCCGTCGGCCTTGACCTGGGCAAAGTCCCGCACCCGCTTCAGCAGCCGATTGGCGATGCGCGGCGTCCCGCGCGACCGCCGGGCCAGCTCCCCTGCCCCGTCCAAATCCATGTCCACTTCCAAGATCGCCGCCGAGCGCGTGATAATTTCCACTAAGTCTTCCGGCGTATAAAACTCAAACGTGTGCTGAATGCCGAATCGGTCTCTTAATGGCGACGACAGCATTCCCGACCGCGTGGTCGCCCCGACCAGGGTAAACGGCTGCACGTCCAGCTTCACCGTCCGCGCCGACGGCCCCTGCCCGATGACGATGTCTACCTGGTAATCTTCCATTGCCGAGTAAAGTATTTCTTCGACGGGCCGCGACAGCCGATGGATCTCATCCAAAAACAAAACGCTGCCCGCTTCCAGATTGGTCAAGATCGCCACCAAGTCGCCGGGCCGCTCAATCGCCGGTCCCGACGTCGCCCGCAGCGCCGCGCCCATTTCATTCGCGATAATCAGCGACAAGCTCGTCTTGCCCAGCCCCGGCGGCCCGTGCAGCAGCACATGGTCCAAAGCCTCGCCGCGCCGCTGCGCCGCCGTCATAAAGATTGACAAGCTCTCTTTGATTTTCGGCTGCCCGATAAACTCACGCAGGCGCTTAGGCCGCAGTGAATACTCATCGCGGTCATCGTCACCGGATTGCGGGGAGATCATCCGTTCGCTCATGTTTTCAGTATACCAGTTCGTTCCGACAAATCTACATTATGCCCCTACGCCGGGATTTTTCCGCTTCTATTCCGGCCATGAGTTCGTTGAAGGTCAGAGTATGATCTGCTTCCGCTATAACTTTCCGCTGGATCAAAAGATACTCAGCGTCCTCTGCTGATGTTGGGAACATCCACTGGAACTGCTGATCTAACTGCGGGAATGCTAAATCGCGCTGGATGATGGCTTGATACTGCTCCTCAGTAACTAGCCCCGGACCTGCTTCCCCACCGTTCGGAAGAAAATACTCCACTCGCGGTGCGGAAGCGGTTGTCGTCAGTGTTTCTATCCATGAACCGGGCAGATACTCAGAAAGACGGGATGCCGCAGTACGCAGGTACTGCCGAACTTCCTGCTCATCTTCCGCCCGAACATAACGCGCATAGTCTAATAGCTGCCGATAGATAAACCCAGCAAAGGACGGAGCGTAAAAGTCACCCAACTCGTAGTCGTGAGGACACAGAACAACAGCGTCAGGATGCTCTGAGGGCCACCAGCACCAGTGGTCGCCGCCGGCCGTCGTTGCGAACGGTACATAGCCCAGCTTATGGTATTCCGCCGGCTGGTAGTAAACAATTTCTTGGAGCGACATCCATTCCGCATCATGAAGCCAGAGCAGGTTAGGATGATCCGGCGGCGCGTACTCAAGCCAGCCTTGCGCCCGCATTTCCAAATACACTGGCGGCAGGCGCAGGCCGTAGCGCTTTTCAATGCGCTCTAAGTCGGTCAAGTTTTTGTGCACCTCGTACAGCTCGTGCCAGTGCTTTGCAATCGCCGTTGCCCCGGCAAGATTTGGCTCAATGTGGCTGACGATCCACGGTTCCGCAGAAGCGACGCCGTGACCATGAAACAGTTTTTCTAAGTGGACAGCAGAAAACCTTGTTTGGCCGCCAGATCACGAATGCCATTGTTAATGGCGTTAAACGCGGCTCGTGCTTGTTCCACGGCGTCGGGAACCAGGCCAAACATCCCAAGAAGCGAGTCATCGCCGTCGGTCGGATCGTAGATCGTGTTCAAGATGATCGGACACTGGAACTGATCCAACTGGCTCACCATGTCGTTGAGATTTGCAAGCGGCTGGGCTAAAACCGGCTCCCAGCCGCCTTTTGTATTGAGTGCTCGCCAAATGCCTTGCAGGAAATCGTTGCCGCCGGCGGTCAGGGTCACTACTTCCGGGGTAATCGTGATTTCGTTCCAGGCTTCCAGAACGCCCTCCGTCGTGCGCCCGTCGCAGGTCAGGTTCTGGAACTGCGTCGCCTCAATTAGCCGGGCAAATTGGCTTGCCGCCCCACCATCCCCAACGCCGGTGTAGGTGTCAATACTGATGGAGTCGCCGAGTGCAAGATAGTTCATTTTTTCCTCACCGTAATTACGCTACGCTCCGTGGAAACTGCTGTTCAAGATAAGCCGCATCTACCTCAAACTCAGTGATGCTGTCTTGATAAACGTAGAAGTCGTGCGACACCCAGGAGATCTCGTGTCCGACCCGTTCCGGTCGATAGCCGACAATCCAGTAATAGTTTTCTGCACTCTTGTAAGGACCTTCTGAAACAAGGGCCTTCGCCAGAAAACAAGGATGCTGACGCTGCTCTCCAAGATGCTTTTGCAAAGACTCGACAAGAAGGCGCTCAAAAGCAGCAAGGTCATCGAAATCTTTTCGGCGGGCGTCTCTTCGCATCAGAGCCAGTGCCGGGGCATACTGCCGGCCCGACTCCAGTAAATCCGCCAGCGTATCCGAGACACGACTAGCCTTGAATTGGTCGTACACTTCTTCCGAGAGATCGCACTCGACCAAAGCACACTCGGTCCCGCGAGGCTCTGCCATTACCCAATAACCTGCATTCTCAGGCAGATCGGCTTCCAGCCCTTCTCCCTCAGTTGCCTGACGCCAGCCTGCAAAGCAATACATCTTCATCTTGCTACCCCTTGCCGCCTGACCCTGTCAGGATGTTCAGGGAGGCGCGGAGGGCGGCGCCCATGCTGGTTTTGTCGGGAATTTCTTTGAGGGCTTTGTCGGCGGCGGCGCGGGCGGCATTGCGGTTGTACCCTAAATTGATCAGGCCCTCCACCACGTCGTCGAAGATGTCATCAGCCGCAGGCTTAACGGATTTGGCTTGAAGGGCGTCCACTTTGCGCTCGAACGTGAGAGCGGCGAGCTTGTCGCGCAGCTCCAAGACGAGGCGCTGGGCGGTTTTGAGGCCGAGGCCGGGGATGCGGGTCAAAGAGCGGGTGTCTTCGGACGCGACCGTCCGGGCCAGCGCTTCGGCTTCCATCGCCGACAGGATAGACAGGGCGACTTTGGGGCCGATGCCGGTGACGCTTAAAAGCAGCTCAAAGACTTTCTGGTCGTCAGGGGTCAGAAAGCCGAACAAAGAGATTTCTTCGGCCCGCATGTGGAAATGGACGTGCAGAAAGACGCTTTCGCCGACGGCAGGCAGGAAGCCGTGGATGGAGGCCGGGACGTTGACTTTGTAGCCGACCCCGCCGACATCCAGAATAACCGCTGTGGCTTCGGCGTGGGCCAGCAGGCCGCGCAGGGAAGCAATCATCGTGCGCCTCCGAGTGCCGGCTGGGTCAGGGCTTGACGCAGGGCGGTGACAAGCTGTTCTTCGGCGGCAGGGTTCAAAGCGCGGCTTTCGGCGGGGTCGTAATGGTCCCCGTAGCGGCTGTCCGGGAATGTCTGGCCCGCGAACACGGCCGGCTCGGCGTAGCGCGGGAAGATGTGGAAATGAACGTGCGGGGTCAGGTTCATCAGGAACATATAGTTGAAGTGGTCGGGGGCAAGCAGCGCGGCGAGAGCGACTTTGGTCTCGCGCACGAAGGCCCACAGCGACAGGACTTCGGTGTCGGAAAGGGCAGCAATATCGGTCTCGTGGCGGTTGAGCGCAAAGAAGACGCGGCCTAAAGTCGCCTGGTTGTCGTTCAGCACCAGGGTCCAGTGGTCATTGGAAAGAATGACGCCGCGTGTCGGCGGGCAGAGCGTGCAGGCAGGCAAAGTGTCAGGCATACGAGAGTATACCTGATATTGCTGAACGGGGTAAAAGAACGCCTCCCTTGAAGGGCAGGGCGTTCATCGCGTGTCTGACGGCTTAATGGTTGTCGTGCTGATGCTGGTCGCCCTGATCGCTACCTTGATCGCCCTGGTAGTTACCCTGGTGCTGGTCGCGCATATGGGCGCGGATCGCTTGGGCGTGCTGGTGAGCACGCTCGGCAGCATTGTAGTTGCCATGCGTGGCGGCGTGGGCATACGCGGCGTGGAGACGGTCTAAGCGGCGGCGTTCAGCCTGGTTAGCATGACGGTACTGGTCGGAATTCCGGTACCGGTTGTCGCCGAACTGGCCACCTTGGCCATACTGATTTTGGTCGTTTTGATGCTGACCATATTGATGCTGGCCGTACCCACCCTGGCTGCCGTTCTGGTCATAACGGCCATTATCCTGCGCGAAAGTGGCGGTCGCTGTGCCTGCAAGCAGGGCGCACAAGCTGCCGAGCGTGACAGCCTTTGTCAGTGTTATCTTCATTGAGTCTTGTTTCCTTTGTTTCCCGCTGGGGATATTCCTCTTGACTATGGAATAGCGAGAATGTTCCCCAGAGTTGCAAAGTGCAATCCCTCGTGCCGTCTTCATCAACTTTTCGCTCTGCTTACACCCAGTAGGCGGTGACGGAGAGGATGCCTTCGGAATGAAGGCACTGGCGCAGGGTCGGCTCGTCGGGATTTGTCAGAAAGACGCTGCCCATGTCGTCGCCGCGCTGGACTTCGACAATCGGCAGGGCCAGGGTTTCGCTGCCCAGTTCGGTGTGCAGGCGACTTGCAGCGCGGGCGTCTTTTTTGGGATCGGACAGACCATACTCAACTGTGAGGACATTCATTTCGCGGCGCAGGCGGCGGACATCGGGCTGAACGGGATTGCCGTAGATCGTGATTCGGCTTGCCATAAGTGTCTAGGGTCTCCTTGAAGTAGAAAGCAGTCAGGCGGATTGTTCGCGGGAATGCAAAGAGTCGGCGCAGGGCGAAGTCGGCGCATGGCAGGACGACAGCGCGGCGGCTTCGACTGCTTCAGGCAGGGTCGGGTAAGCGTGCATGGTCAGGGCAATGTCGGCGACCGTCAGACGCCCGCGCATGGCTAAACAAATCTCATTGATCAAATTGCCCGCCGACGCACCGGCGATCTGTGCGCCCAAGATAACGCCGCTGTCCCGCAGCGAGACGATCTGGACAAAGCCTTGGGTTTCGCCCAAAATGATGGACTTGTCGAGGTGGGCAAACGGGAACCGGGCGATATCCAAATCCCCTTCGGGGTGGCTCATACGGGCCATCGCCGGGGACAGGCCGACCGAGGCGACTTCCGGGTCGGTGTAAGTGACACGCGGGATGACATGGTAGTCGGCGGGGCAGGCCGGCTGGTCGCCGCGCAGGGCCGCCACGGCATTAGACGCTGCAATCGCACCTTCATACGAGGCGACATGGGTGAACTTGTACTCGGATGCCACGTCGCCCGCCGCAAAGATATGCGTCACATTGGTTTGCAGGTGTGCGTTTGTCTTCAGCCGGCTGCCCGGCTCACACGCGACGCCCGCCGCGTCTAGGTTGAGCGTACCGACATTGCTTTTGCGGCCCGCAGCCACTAAAATGGCGTCGCATATGACCGTCTGCCCGTCTGCCAGGTGAAACGTTTTTTCGCCGCCGCTGACTGTAACTTTGTCGGCGTGGGCATTCGTGATGATCTGGATGCCTTCCGCCAAGAGCTGATCTTGCAGCACCTGAGCTGCGTCGGCGTCGTCGCGGGCGAGTATCCGTGCGCCGTTGTGCAGGATGGTAACTTCGGCCCCAAAGCGCCGAAACACCTGGCCCAGCTCGCAGCCAATGGCTCCGCCGCCGATGACGACAATGCGCTGGGGCAGTGTCGTCCAATCGAACACGTCACGATTGGTGACATACCCGGCCTCTTCCAGCCCTGGGATCGGCGGAATACTCGGCAGCGACCCCGTGCAGAGAATAAACTGTTTCGCTTTGTAGCGTGTCCGGGTTTTTCTGCTTTCGAGCGTATGCGGGTCCACAAACTCCACACGCTCGCAGATCGTCGTAATGCCTTGCCGCGCAAAACTTGCGACGGCGTCCCCGCCGCCGACGTCTTCAATGGTCCGCCGGGCATGGCGCATGACCGCCCCAAAATCCGCTTCCCCGGTAAGCGCCGGCAGGCCAAACGCCGCCGCGTTCCGCATCCGGTTCCACAGCGTCGCCGAGTGGATCAGCGCCTTCGACGGCACGCAGCCGGTGTACAAGCACTCGCCGCCGATCAGCGCTTCCTCAAAGATGGCGACTGTCGCGCCCATCTTCGCTGCCGTCCGCGCCGCCTTCGGCCCCGCCGACCCCGCCCCAATCACCGCCACATCAAACTCTTGAACATCTTGCATAGACGTAGTATACCCGGACACAAGCGGATGTGGAAAAAGCCACCGTAAATCACGGCGTATCCTGAAGGACGCGGTTCGGCGGGAGCGCTCAACGCGGTATACTGGAAGGCATGAAGATTTATACTAAGACTGGGGACACGGGCGAGACGAGCCTGTATGGCGGGCAGCGGGTGCTGAAAAATATCGTTCGCGTAGAAACTTATGGGACGGTGGACGAGTGCAATGCGGTTCTCGGCATCGCTGCTGGGCTGATTGAAGACCCGGAAGCTAAAGCGGTCGTGACGCGCATTCAAGGCGAGCTGTTTGAGGTCGGCGCGGATCTCGCGACGCCGCTGGAGCGGGGGGAAACGGTGCCGCGCGTCCGGCCCGAAGAAACGGCCCAACTGGAAGCCGAGATTGACCGCTTTGAGGAAGAGCTGGAGCCACTACGGCATTTCATCCTGCCGGGCGGGTCAGCGGGCGGGGCGATGCTGCACCAGGCCCGCGCCGTCTGCCGCCGGGCCGAGCGGCATTTAGTGACGCTGGAAGCCGCCGAGGGGGTCAA
>CAXUNT010000061.1:0-679 GCA_964252595.1 uncultured Armatimonadales bacterium | reverse complement strand
GCAACCCGGAAGTCGGGCGCTACTTGAACCGCCTCAGCGACCATTTGTTTGTGCTGGCGCGTCTGGTCAACCACCGGGCGGGCGCCCCGGAAACGATCTGGGAGCGCCCCGCAAGATGACTTACTGCGCGGTGACAGTCAGCGGGCCGACGCTCTTGATCGCTCCGGTCGCATCGTCTCCGAATGTTGCCGAGGCGGAATACACGCCAGCAACGGCAAAGCCGTTCGCGGTAACTGTTTTCGTGAATGACTGCCCCGGTGCAAGCGTCCCGTTGACAATCGGTGGCGGGCCAGGAACTGGCTGGAACGAGATAGTACCGGCAGGATTTGTGACCGTCACCAAAGCAGACGGTGTATTATCACCTATCGCTCGTACCGGAATGGAAGCAGCGGTCGCGTTCGTCAGTGTCAGTGTGTAAACAAGGGTGCCGTTGACGCTCACGGTACTGCTCGCTTCCGTCAGCGACGCCGTCAGACCCGTCGCCGTCATGCCGGAAACAGTCAAGGCTGTCGTGCCGCCGGTATTCGTTCCGGTGCTGGACGTGCCACCTCCTGTTGTCGCTGTGCCGCTGCCGCCTGTTGGCCCTCCCGTTGTCGTCGTGCCGCCGCCGGAGTTGCCGTTGCCGCCGCCTCCCCCCCCACCGCCGCGGGGGCGGCGCGGGTGGCGGGCCCGGCGGCGG
>CAXUNT010000060.1:23439-27682 GCA_964252595.1 uncultured Armatimonadales bacterium | reverse complement strand
GGGCAAGGCAGGCGAAAGCAAGCAAAGCAATCGGCGGCAGCAAGAGGCGGAACATGGCGATACTCCTACAATTCGGGGTGAATAAAAAGAATAACGCGCGGAGAACGGGTTTGGGTTCGGTGCGCCTCCAATGAAAGCTACAGCACGGTGTACGGCGTCGTCTCGGTCACGCCGCCGACGGAAGACAGCTTCGGCAGGAGTGCGGCAAGTGTTGCGTCATCGGTGTCAAACGTAATCAGCACATGACCGGGGCCGGTCACAAGGTCGAGTGAGACATTCTCAGCGGCGCAGAGGGCGGCGAGGGCGGCGACGAGGCCCGCCCGCTCATCGGTTTGCAGCAGGACGACCCGGCGTGGGGTTTGGGTGAGAAGCGGCTGGCTTGGCATCGGTAGTTCCTTCAGTGGTGATCCTGTGGGTGTCGGCATGAACGAGGCGGGAATGGGCGTAGAAGTAGAAGCCTGTGACCAAGGCTACGATCAAGATGGCGGCGTAGAGGGTCGCAAAGACTTCTTCGCGTTTCAGCTTGAAATACTTGCCGTTGGCAATGAGAACTGCCAGCCCCATTGGGACAAGCGCGGCAATATTGAAGCCCCAGCGCGAGAGAACCAGCAGCATCGTCGCTGTTAGCAGGCCATACATCCACCAAAACGTCCCGCGCACGTTCAAATTCAGCCGCAGGACGACAGCAAAAAAGAATGCCATGAACAGCGCATCGCCTGGCCCGATAAAGCCGACCGCATGAAGCGCTCCGTGATGGTGTGAACTGCCGCCAACTGCCGGAACCGGCACAGACAGCGCCTTGACAAGCTGCGGGTTCTGCGTGACGACATTCTGCGTGAAGCCGATACTCGTCATCGCCCCTAAATAGTCAATCGGCATGGCGACGAGCGCGACCGGCAGCAGGACATTTGGCTCGCGGATAATGCGCGACAGCAGAATGCCGAAAAAAGCGCAGCTTAAGGTGATTGTCAGGCCGCGCAGCAGCGGCGTCACGATGAACAGTGGTACGTTGACCGCCGCCGGCCAGGCTGCGTGCGGATAAAGGTAGAACAGGGACGCCAGAAACAGAGCGGCGAAAAGCAGCATCAGTGCGAGACTGATGAGAGGGCGCACCCGCAGGTTTACAAGAGACTGCGTCAGCCATAGTTGCAGCAGCATGAAGACGGCGGTGGACAGAACGCCGAGAACCGCCAGCACGGGAAAAGGCAGGGGGGGGACCAGCGGCAGCAGCAGGTTGAAGGCCAAATAGACGAAGAGCGCCAGCCCGGCCGTTTGCGCTGCCCCGCGCCTCGCTTGAGGCGTGGACACTGCCGCCGTTGACGTTGAAGTCATGCTTCCCCCTCGCTTTCACGCCGCGAATGATGCTCGCGCCGCAGCAGGTCCTCAATCTCACGAATTGTC
This sequence comes from uncultured Armatimonadales bacterium, assembly GCA_964252595.1. Classification (GTDB taxonomy): domain Bacteria; phylum Armatimonadota; class Armatimonadia; order Armatimonadales; family Capsulimonadaceae; genus JANXMY01. The sequence goes on along the minus strand of CAXUNT010000060.1, from coordinate 26,281 downwards.
GTCGCCGTCACCAGCAGGCCGCGCAGGGCGGAGACGCCGGGAAAGCCCTTGAAGTAGTGCGTGATCTGCCCGCGCATCTCTTTGACCGCCCGCTCCTCGCCGACCGCTGGGTTCGCCGCCATTGTTTTGAGGTGAAACAGCGCGGCATTAATGCGTTCGGCCAGTGTTGCCGCCGGGCGCTTCTCGCCCGTCTCCAAGTAGTGCTGAATGTCCCCGAACAGCCACGGGTTTCCCATTGCCGCCCGGCCTACCATGACGCCGTCGCAGCCGGTTTCGTCCATCATGCGCCTAGCATCTTCGGGCGTTTCTACATCGCCGTTGCCGATCACGGGGATCGTGACAACATCTTTGACGCGGCGAATAATCGTCCAGTCGGCGTGGCCCGTGAAGCCCTGCGACGCATAACGAGCATGGACCGCAATCGCTGCCGCCCCGGCATCCTGCGCCCGCCGGGCGAAGTCAATGCCGCTGGTCTGCGACGGGTCCCAGCCCGACCGGATCTTAACCGTCACGGGGATTTTGACTGCATCCACCATCGCTTTGACCACCGACTGGGCCAGACAGACGTCTTTCAAGAGCGTCGCCCCCGCGCCGGTCTTGGCGACCTTCGGCACCCAGCAGCCCATGTTCAGGTCTACAATGTCCGCCCCCGCCGCTTCCACCACCTGCGCGGCTTCGGCCATCAGCTCAGGCACACCGCCGAAGAGTTGCACCGACACGGGCCGCTCGGCGTCCGACCAGTCAAACATGCCGAACGTCTTGGCATTCTTGTAGTGGATGGCGTGCGACGACAGTAATTCCGTCACCACCAGCCCCGCCCCGTGATTGCGGCACAGCAGCCGGAACGCATGCGAAGTCACGCCTGCCATCGGTGCCAGCACCAGCGGCGTTTCAATCGAAATCGGCCCGATGTGCAGGGGCTTGAGTTCACTTGCTAAAATGGTCATAACCCAATGATTATACCACAGCCTGGTTACCCAACGGCTTCGGCTTTGATGCGCTCGGCCGGGGTCTTTTGGCTGATGACCAGCGTGAGCGCGGCCAGCACCAGAACGCCGCCGACAAGCTGTACCGCCGTCAGCGTTTGACCTAGCAGATACCACGCGAGCAGAGCAGCAATAATCGGTTCCAGCAGAATGGAGAAGGCGACAAGCGACGACGAAAAATGGCGTAGGGACCAGTTCAGCAGCGTGTGACCAAAAATCTGTGGCCCCAGTGTCATACCCAGCAGCGCTTTCCAAACGCGGGGAGAGTAGGACAGCGTCGCGCCGCCGCGTATTAAAAGCACGGTCCAGAGAAGGCACGCCGCAACCGAGTAGGCCAGTGTCACCTGCCGCTGGGACGAGATTGTCTCGTGCAGGCCCTCGACGCAGAGCAAGTATGAGCCGAACAGGAGGCCGGCGCTGAGGCCGAAGGCGTCGCCCAGAAGTGTCGCATGGGTGGCAGTCTGTGCCGACGACTGCGTGACGAACCACAATCCCAAGCCAGCGGCCACCAGCGCGGCAAGGTCACGCAAGGTGGGGCGGCGACGGCCTAAGAGGAAGCTGCCGAGGGTAGTCCAAAGCGGGGTCGTGCAGGCCAGCAGCGTCGCGCGGGCGACGGAAGTGCGGTCCAGCGCGGCAAACCAGGTGACGAAATGCGCCGCGAGGCACAGACCCGCCAGCATCAAGCGCCAGCAGACGCTCGACGGCAGCGGCCCGTTCAGCGATCCGCGTTTCGGGAGCAGCGATAGGCCGCCGAAGAACAGCGCGGCCAGCCCCAGACGCCAGGCCGCAATCGCCAGCGGGGTCGCTTCCGCAAGCGCCTGGTGGGCGAACAGGCCCGCCGAAGACACCAGAAACACCGCCAGCAGGAGAATCAAACGACTCAAACGCTTTGCCCTAGCGCGTTGCGATCAAACAGCAGTCGCAAGCCGTCCAGCGTCAGGTCCGGCTCCAAATGCGTGACGCTTGCACTGGCCTCAAACAGCAGGTCAGACGCATACCCGCCGGTAGCGATCACCGGGCAGTCCGGCGCTTTCATCTCGGCCCGAAAACGCGCGATCATGCCGTCTACCAAAGACAGCGTCCCCAGCACGATCCCCGACTGCAAGGCATGAACCGTGCTGCTGCCGATGGCCGACGGCGGCGGGGCCAGCTCGACGCGTGGGATTTTCGCCGCCTTCGCAAACAGCGTTTCCAGCGACAGCCCAATCCCCAGACAGATTGCCCCGCCGAGATAAACCGGCAGCCCGCCCGGCTCCTTCGGGGCCGCAACGGCGTTAAACGTCGTCGCCGAGCCGAAGTCCAGCACAATGCACGGAGCGCCGTACTTTTCCACCGCCGCCGCCGCGTCCACTAATCTATCTGTCCCCACATCGGTCGGCGGCTGATACGCCACTTCCAGCCCTAAATTGCTCCCCGCCGTGATCTCCAAAGCATCCAGCCCGAACGCCGACCGGGCCAGACGCTTCAGAGCCGGGGTTGCACCGGGAACCACGCTCGCCAAGGCTATTCCCGTGATCTGCCCAAGCCCCAGCCCGCTCTGCGCGAACAGCGCCCCCAAAAATGCCGAGTATTCATCCTGCGTCCGCCCTGTTTCCGTCCGTATCCGCCAGCACGCCCGCAGCGCGTCGCCCTCATACACCCCAAACGTCACATTGGAATTGCCCGCATCCATCACTAAAATCATGCGCTATTATAGCACGGCGTAGCGGCAAAAAGATTTTGCCGAAATACTTGACAAGCAAGCATGAATTATGTTAAGCTATCTTTAAGCTTGCTTGAAAGGAGATATTTTGTAAGGCGCCGGGTCATCGGGAATTACCTTCTTGTCAGACTGAAAAGAGGCATCTTTGAGTTCT
>CAXUNT010000060.1:13155-23339 GCA_964252595.1 uncultured Armatimonadales bacterium | reverse complement strand
CAACCGTCTTCGCTGTTCAACCGTCTTCGCTGTTCAACCGTCTTCGCTGTTCAACCGTCTTCGCTGTTCAACTGAGATTCAATCTCCTTCCTTCGCTAAGTTGACGGCTATTTCCTTCCTTGCCGTTTTTCCCATCACTCCACTTTATGCCGCAACGCCGATCAGCTCTGATCCAGGCGGCGGTGGCGGTGCAGGCGGCAATGCCGCTTCTGCGCCTGGGCCTGGTGTTCCCTGGGTTGGCTTTGTAGACGATACCAATACCGGCACCGGCAACAAATTCATTTCCGTTCCCCTTGTTTCTTGGGCGCAGCGCGGCGGTCTTTCCGTTGACCTTACGCTCAACCAAAACAGTCAAAGCGCCGTCAGCGGTGAACTCGGTCCCAAATGGACGATGACTTACGACGACGCTCTGAGCGTAGACTCTACAACCGGTAATGTCACAGTTCATTGGGGCGATGGGCGCGTCTACACGTTCACACACCAGACAAGCGGTTCCTACACTCCACCTTCTGGCATCTACGACTCTTTGGGAACGATCTATCAAGCAAACGGGCGAATCGGCAGTTCCGGCAGTGCCCTTGTGGCTTACACAATCACCACAAAAGATCAAACGATGTTCAAGTTTAGTAGAACTGCAAACTCTGTTTGGTATCTTACAACCGTCAGCGATAAGCCGGGCAACACGCTCAGTCTCGGCTACGTTTCTGGGACGAACTTGATTCAGTACATCACCGATGCGACGGGCCGTGCAATCACGCTTGGCTACACGAACAGTATGCTGACCAGCGTGACCGACCCGTTGAGCCATCAATGGACGTTAAGCTATGACGGCAGCGGCAATCTGGCTCACGTCTCCTGGCCCGCGCTAAACGGCGTGACCAGCAGCGTCAACTTCGGCTACGACAGCAGCCATGACGTGACCAGCTATCAGGACTTGCGTGGAAACACGTCTAAATTCTCCTACAATTCCGACTTCAGCTTGGCTTGGGAAAAAGATGCCGTCGGCAATCAGACGACATTCAGCTACGGCACACCCAGCATCAATGCAACTACCATCACCGACCCGAACGGCCATTCCATCGTTCACTATTACGGTGATGGTCAACTCCTCGAAGTCGCTGATGCTCTCGGCAATGCTGAGTACGATGCTTGGAATTCTCATACCCTCACGCAAAAGCAGGATCGGCTTGGCAACAAGTGGAACTACACCTACGACAGCATGGGCAACGTTCTGACGGCTGCCGATCCTCTCAGCCACACGACGACCTACACCTACAACGCCGACAACAAGCCGCTGACGATCACGGCACCGTCGGGACGCAGTGCCGCCGGAACCTATGACGCCAACGACAATTTGACGCAGGTGCAGCAAAAAGACGCCAGCGGCAATGTGTTGGCGACAACGACCTACACCATAGCCTCATGGGGTTTGGTCACTGATAAGTACGACCCGAACAACCACCATACGAGTTACACCTACGACAGCAACGGCTACCTCAACAGCACCACGACGCCCCTCGGCAACAAGACCCAGTGGACCTATGACGCCCTCGGCTTCAAGACCAGCCGCACCGACGCCATGGGGCGCCCCACGACCTATACGCCCGACGCCTGGGAGCGCCTCGTCACCACCACCTACCCGGACAACACCACCAACACCTACGGCTATGACGCAAACGGCAACCTCACGGCGTTCAACAACTACTCGTCCAACTGGACCCGCACCTACGACGCCGACAACCGGATGCTCACCGAGACCATCCCCGGAACCACCATCGTCAGCCATACCTACGACGCCTCCGGGCAGAAGGGCCTCCTGTCCACAACCACCGACACCGACGGGCGCGCCATCTCCTACGCCTACTCCGCCCGTAATGAACTGGCCTCCGTCAGCGAAGCCGCCGGAACCGAAAGCTACGCCTACGACGCCAACGGCAACCAGCTTCATCGCTACCTGCCGAACGGCCTGCGGACAGACCAATACTACAACGCCGACAACACCCTGGACTGCTACTACAACTGGAACGGCGGCAGCACCATTCTCCAGTCCTACGGATACTCCTACAACGCCGATCACCAGATCACCGGGTACAATGAAGGACAAAGCGGCAACCTGCACGGCACCGGCAACCCCACCCAGGTCTCCTACGGCTACGACGCGCTAGGCCACCTGACGAGCGACACGCGCACGGGCAGCTATGCTTACACCAGAGCCTACACGGTGGACGGGGCGAACAACAGGACGTACATGAACGACAACGGCTCCATTAACACCTTGCTGTATGATGCCGACGACGAACTGCAAGGCAACGCGGGCGGCGGGTTCTCCTACGCCTACAACAAGAACGGCGACCAGGTGACGGGTACGATCAACGGGCAGGTGACGACGTATGCCTACGACTTTGACGACCAGCTTGTGAGCATCACGAAGTCCGGCAGCACGACGACGTTCCGGTATGATGCGCTGGGGCGTCAGGTAAGCCGCCAGGTGAACAGCGTGTTCACGGGCTACTACCTGGACGGGAACCAGATGCTGGAAGAGAAGGGAACGAACGGGACGGTGCAGTACACCTGGGGCAACGGCCTGGTGCGGCGGGGGAGCGAGTACCCGATGACGGACGGGCAGGGGACGACGAAGCTGGAAACGAACGGGAGCCAGACCATTACCAGCACCCAGGAGACGGAAGCGTTCGGGCGCACGATTGGCACGACGGGTTCAACGGCCAGTCCGTATGGCTTCCACGGGGCAGAGGGCTACCGCTCGGACGGCGACGGCCCGCAGGGCCTGGAGCCTTACCAGAAGGTGGGGGCGCGGTACTACGATGCGACGTTCGGGCGGTTCCTCACGCGGGACACGGTGCTGACAGAGAAGCCCTATGCCTACTGCGATGGCGACCCTATCAACTTTTCTGACCCTAGCGGTCATAAAACGAAGAAAAGGCCATGGTGGGATATTATTGGGAAGATCCAAGATGCTATCGCCGCTCTAAACATCCACTCCGACGGCGGTGGGTTCACATACGAGCATCAACAAAACACAACAACCGGCGGCCAATATGATAACCATGATACATATCATAACCCGTCAGGCGGCGGACAACAGTTGAACCAACACTCTCAGGGACCGTCCTCACAGAGTAGCAGTACAACGTTCAAGTTCACCTTGCCGACCCTCCATATCGGACCAGGCAAGTAAAGCAGAGTAGGTCACGACAGGTGCAGACGAGGGTATTCCATATTTAGTACCCTCGCTCTGCTCATGTCTAATTCCGACGCGAGACGCTGGACACTGCGGTTTATCTGCATAGTACTAATGAAAAAGTTGGATAGCGTTTTAGCTGGACAAAAGCTTTGCTCAATCACTCATGTGATCGCATTCTGCACTTTGACCTGGTTACTCTTCATCTTGTCCTATGCTCCCATTGATCACTTAGCACAGCATCTGCACGCTCGCAATCCAATCTTTTGGGGAGGCTTCCTCAGTGAGTGTCTTGGAACATTATCGGTTGTCGCTGCGTTTGGCATTATGAGCCGCCTGCAAGGTAGGGTAAGTCTTGCCGCTTGGGGGTTCACTAGGAAAAGCGCCGCTCGCTACTTTCTGGCTGGGACTGCTGCTGTCACCTCCAGCTACCTGCTGATGCTGGCTCTGCTTCGGCACTACGGCTGGTACAAGAGTGACTTTGTTTTGATGCATCCCTCTGGGTGGTTCTTGCTGCTCTGCTCTTATGCTGCATACTGTGTCTTAGTAAGCTTTGCCGAAGAACTTGCGGTTCGAGGATTTATTTTTCAAACCCTGGAAAGAACTTGGGGAACGGGGGCTGCGGCGTTTGTTTCCACCCTATTTTTTGCGATGCTTCATGTCGCCAATCCTGGAGCCAGCATCGATCTGGTGACAGCGTTTCACACATTTATTTTCACGTTCTTCGGTGGTTTGATTCTATGCTTTGCCTTTGTGCTCACCCGTTCAATGTGGCTGCCAATCGTTCTGCACTTTTTTTGGGACTTCTTTCACAGTCTTCTCTACGATGATAGCAATACTACAGCATTATTCAAAGCATCATTTTATCCAGAGCGAGTATTCCAAGTTTCTCTCTCCCTCGCCATATTCGCGGCCGTGATGCTTGGCTTTCTTGTGCTTCGTCGCGGCCAATGGCAGAAGCGCGGGCAACCAGACTAAAGCTTGTCGACAGGAACAGTTTCTTGATTTTTGGCTCGCAACCAGTATCTCACGAAGAACTGGTCCCAGAAAAAGGACTTTTACCCCGTTCTCGCGAACGAGGCTTTATGAAAAACATTAAACGACTGCTTCCGAAGTGTTTTGTTCCGGCGCTGGCCGGTCTGGCTTTGCTGGGGTTTGCCGCGCCCCGCGTATCCGCCTGGAACGGGACGGGGCATATGACCGTGGCGGATATTGCTTATGACAATTTGACGCCGCAGACGAAGGCTGCCGTGGATGCGCTGCTTCAGAAGCACCGGGATTACGGGCTGTGGATGACGGAGATGCCGGCAGGGTACACGGACAAGGGGCGCTGGGCGTTTATGAAGGCGGCGACCTGGCCGGACGACATCCGCAAGACGCCCGACGACCGGCCCATCTGGCACTATATTAACCTGCCGGTCATCGCGCCGGGCTACACGCCCGATGCTGCGGCGGTGCTGGTCGTGACGCCGAACGCCGAAACGCAGATCATCGCCGAAGGCGCGATTCTGACGACAAAAAGCGCCTCGGCGGGGGACCGGGCCGTGGCGCTCTGCTGGGTGGAGCATCTCATCGGTGATGTCCATCAGCCCCTGCATGACTCGTCGCTGTTCTCGGCTCAGTTCCCGCACGGCGACAAAGGCGGCAACGATGAATCGCTGGCCGCCGGCAGCGTGGACAAAGACCCGCTGGAGCTTGCCGCCAACCCACACCGGCTTCATGCACTGTGGGATGATCTGCTCGGCGCGGCGAAAGATCCCACGGAAATCCAGGCGCTGGCTGCCCCGCTGGAAACACCCGCGTATGGCCGGCAGATGTTCCCACAGCTTGCTTCTCACAAACAGGTTCACGAGTGGGTGGTGGAAGGGAATACGCTGGCACAGACGTATGTCTATCTCAGCGAAGCGCTGCCGATGACGCCAACGGGAACCGAGAAGGCGGAAGTGACGCTGCCAGTGGGGTATTTGGACACGGCACACAAGATTGCCGACCAGCAGATTGCTCTCGCGGGTCTGCGACTGGCGGACACGCTGAATGGGGCGAAGATGTAACCCCCCTGTTAGGGAAGGGCAATGAAGCGCAAAGAGCAATAAACGACAGCCTCTGCCTCTTGACAAGAGGCAGGGGCTACTTTGTTCTCGTGCCCCTTCTCTCACAGGAAGGGGGTTCTTACGGCTGACGGTCGCGGCTGAACATCTCCGTCACCCAGAACTCGCCGCTTGCATTGCGGTAAACGCCGACGCCGATTTTTGCAAAGCGCGGCTCTAAAATGTTAGCGCGGTGGCCGGGGCTTGCCATCAGCGCCCGGTGGGCATAGTCTACGTTGTAGATATCGTTGCAGACGCTGCAATAGTAGATGTTTTCGCCGACTAAGAGATACTCCGGCTGGGGCAGGCCGAACTGCCGGGACGCACTCAAATAGCGGTCCATCGGCGACGACAGCCCCGGCGTCGGCGAATGATGGTCGAAGTAGTCTGCGCTGCACATTTCTTCCGAATGGGCGCGGGCGGTCTGTGTCAGCATCGGGTCAATGGTCAGGGTGGACAGCCCGCGCTCGGCCCGCTCGGCATTAATCAGAGTGATAAACGCCGCTTCCTGCATGGCGGCCGTGTCGGCGAGCGACACCTGCAAGACCCTGGGCGCTGGGCGCACGGCAGCGACGCGAGCAACAGAAGCCGGCAGCACCGGGGCCGGCAGCGCGACCGGCGACAGTGGGGCGGTATTCGCCGTCGCCCAAACCAAACCCGCCAGCAAAAGTGACCCCAGCATTTCGCGTTGCCCTTTCCAATAACCACATCAAACTGATGCTTTTATCTTCGGGTAAACACGCCGCTTTTAGAGGGCTGGGGCGGGCCAGAGGGAATAATCCGGTATTGTTGCGGTCGGGCCTGGTCAGAGCCGGAAAGGACGGAGGCGGCGTTGACATCGGCAGCGATTACTGGGTATACTATTTCCGACTAAACAAGTCGGTGATTCCGATTTACGTTCAAGATTTTCACTTTTTAGAATGGCGGAGAACACCCATGAGTGCAGCGACAGACACAATCGAAGAGTTTGCAAGCAAAGAATACAAATACGGCTTCGTCAGCGAGATCGAAAGCGACACCATCCCGGTCGGCCTGAGCGAAGACGTCATTCGGACGATCTCGGCGAAGAAGAATGAGCCGGAATGGCTTTTAGAGTTCCGCCTGAAAGCCTACAAGCACTGGCTGACCATGAGCGACCCGCTCTGGCACAATGTTGCGGTTAAGCCTGTGGACTACCAAAAAATCGCCTACTTTTCCGCCCCGAAGCCGAAAAAAGTCCTGAACTCTTTGGACGAAGTGGACCCGGAAATGCTGGCGATGTTCGACAAGCTGGGCATTTCGCTGGCCGAGCAGCAGCGGCTCTCAAACGTCGCCGTGGACGCCGTCTTTGACAGCGTTTCGGTCGCGACCACGTTCAAGGGCGAGCTGGCCCGGCAGGGGATCATCTTCTGTTCGTTCTCCGAAGCCGTCACGGATCACCCGGAGCTTGTCCGCGAATACTTGGGCTCGGTCATTCCGTACTCGGACAACTTCTTTGCAACCCTGAACTCGGCGGTCTTCACCGACGGTTCGTTCTGCTACATCCCGAAGGGCGTCCGCTGCCCGATGGAGCTTAGCACCTATTTCCGCATCAATGCCGCCAACACCGGTCAGTTTGAGCGGACGCTGATCATCTGCGACGAGGGCGGCTACGTCTCCTATTTAGAAGGCTGCACCGCGCCGATGCGTGATGAGAACCAGCTTCATGCGGCCTGCGTCGAGCTTGTCGCGATGAAGGACGCGACGATCAAGTATTCGACCGTCCAGAACTGGTATCCCGGCGACAAAGACGGCAACGGCGGCATCTACAACTTCGTCACCAAGCGCGGCATCTGCAAGGGCGACAACGCCAAGATTTCCTGGACACAGGTGGAAACGGGTTCGGCGATTACCTGGAAGTACCCGTCGTGCATCTTGCAGGGCGATAACTCCGTCGGCGAGTTCTATTCCGTCGCCCTGACGAACAATAAGCAGCAGGCGGATACCGGCACGAAGATGATCCATCTCGGCAAGAATACGCGCTCCACCATTGTCTCCAAAGGCATCTCGGCGGGACGCGGCCAGAACACCTACCGTGGCCTAGTGAAGATCAACCCCGGCGCGGAGAACGCCCGCAATTATTCCCAGTGCGACTCGCTGCTCTTAGGAGACCGCTGCGGAGCGCACACGTTCCCGTACATTGAAGTCAAGAACCCGACCGCGACTGTCGAGCATGAGGCGTCTACATCGAAGATCGGCGAAGACCAGATCTTCTACTGCAATCAGCGCGGCATCTCCACCGAAGACGCCGTTTCGATGATCGTCAATGGCTTCTGCAAAGAAGTCTTCCGCGAGCTGCCGATGGAGTTCGCCGTCGAAGCCCAGAAGCTCCTCGGCGTCAGCCTCGAAGGCAGCGTCGGCTAAGTCAACACGAGAAATTAACGGCCACGGGTCTCGGCCTGTGGCTTCTTTATAAGGAGCAATCACAATGGCGAGTAAATATGTAATTCAGATCAAGGGCTGGCCGCAGCATCACGACGCAACGCTGCACACGGAGCAGGAAGCTCAGGTCCGGGCCGCAGAACTGGTGAAAATCAGCAATGCCGAAGGCGTTTCCATGAAGGCGCACGGCGGACGGCATGACGGCAAAGACCATCACTGGATCGGGACGAACGAGAACGGCCACCCGCGCGAGATCAAGATCATTGTCGGCGAAGGCAAAGTGTCTTAGAAACAACTGAAGAGAGAACAGACGATTATGGCATTGTTAGAAGTGACGGACCTGCACGCGCGGGTTGAAGAAAAAGAAATTCTCAAGGGCATCAACTTGACGGTCAACGCCGGCGAAGTCCATGCAATCATGGGGCCGAACGGCTCCGGCAAAAGCACGCTGGCGGGCGTCCTCTCCGGGCGCGACGCTTATGAAGTGACCGGCGGGGTCGTGCTGTTTGAGGGCAAAGATCTGCTGGATTTGGAGCCCGAAGAGCGGGCGCAGGAAGGTTTGTTTCTAGCGTTCCAGTACCCCGTCGAGATCCCCGGCGTCAACAACACCTATTTCCTGAAAGCCGCGCTGAACTCCATTCGGCGTTACCGGGGCGAAGAAGAATTAGATGCCGCGCAGTTCTTGAAGCTGGTGCGGGAAAAGATGAAAGTGCTTCATATTGATCCGAGCCTGCTGAACCGGCCCGTCAATGAAGGTTTTTCGGGCGGCGAAAAGAAGCGCAACGAAATCTTCCAAATGGCGGTTCTGGACCCGAAGCTTGCAATTTTGGACGAGACTGATTCGGGGCTGGATATTGACGCGCTCAAAGTGGTCGCCGACGGCGTGAACGCCCTGCGTAGCCCAGAGCGGGCGGTCATTGTCGTGACCCACTACCAGCGGCTGCTGAACTATATTGTGCCGGATTTTGTTCATGTGTTATCGGGCGGCAAGATTGTGAAGTCCGGCGGCAAAGAGCTGGCATTGGAGCTGGAAGCGCAGGGTTACGGCTGGCTGGAAGCCAAAGAAGAAGGCTAAACGCCCGTCGCGGCTTAGGATAAAGATTGTTATGACTGAAACGATGATCACCACCGAAAACAGCTACCTGCGCGATTTCACGGGCAGCAGCAATGGCAGCGAGGCATCTGGGCCGGAGTGGCTGCGGAACCTGCGCCAGTCGGCGGCAGTGCGCTTTGCCGAAGTCGGCTTTCCGACCCGGCGCAACGAAGAATGGCGCTTTACCAATGTTGCACCCATTGCGGAGACGCCGTTCACGCTGGCATCTCAGACAGACAGCGCGATGACTGCTGAGACGCTGGCAGGCTACACTTACGCCGGTATGAGCGGCACGCAGCTTGTCTTCGTCAACGGCCATTTTCAAGTGGAGTTGTCCAGCAAAGACTTTCCGGCGGGCGTCACGATCAGTACGCTGGCGGCGGCAATGGACGCGGCTCCTGAGCTGGTGGAGGCCCAACTGGGCCGCTACGCCAAGTTTACAACCCAAGCATTTGTCGCTCTGAACACAGCGGCGCTGGAAGACGGTGCGTTTGTCCATATCACGCGCGGTACCGTTATTGATGAGCCGATCCACCTGCTGTTTTTGTCTACGCCTCATAGCGGGCCGACGGTCTCGCATCCGCGCACGCTGATCATTGCGGAAGCGAACTCTCAGGCAACCATTGTGGAAAGCTATTCGGGAACCGCCGACGCTGTCTACTTCACTAACGCCGTCACTGAAGTTTCTGCTGCCGAGAACGCTGTGATTGACCATTACAAGGTTCAGCGCGAAAGTGTCAAAGCCTACCATGTCGCGACCATGCAGCTTCACTTGGCGCGTTCGACAAACTTTTCGTCCCACTCGGTTGGCCTCGGCGGACTGCTGGTCCGCAACGACGCCAATGCCTATCTCGGCGGCGAGGGCATCGAGTGTACGCTGAACGGCGTGTATCTCGGCAATGACCGGCAGCTTATCGACAACCATACCGAGATTGACCATGCGATGCCGCACTGCAATTCGCACGAGATCTACAAAGGCATTCTAGACGGCCATTCGCGGGGCGTCTTTAACGGTAAGATTTTCGTTCGGGAAGACGCGCAAAAGACCGACGCCAAACAGACTAATCAAACGCTTCTGCTGTCCCCGACGGCTCAGATAGATACCAAGCCGCAGCTTGAGATTTTCGCTGACGACGTGAAATGCACCCACGGCGCGACCATCGGTCAATTGTCCGACGAAGCGCTGTTTTATCTCCGCGCTCGCGGCATCTCGAAAGACAACGCCCGCGCCCTGCTGACCTACGCCTTTGCCAGTGACATCGTCAGCCGCATCAAGATAGACGCCATCCGCGCCCAGCTTGACCAAGTGCTTCTCGCTGACCGTGCCTTGCAGGGCATCGCGCTGTAAACCCACCCCCGGAGTTTACGCCGCGCCCGACCCAGGGGGCGGGCGCTACGCCCCGGG
>CAXUNT010000060.1:0-13145 GCA_964252595.1 uncultured Armatimonadales bacterium | reverse complement strand
CCAACTTGTGGGGGCCCCCCGCCCCCCCCCCCCACCCCCGCGGGGGGGGGGGGCCGCCCACCGGGCCGGGGTGGGTTCCGAATTGTTTAGAAACAAGCAAACATGAGCGACATATACGACGTTGAGACAATTCGCAGTGACTTCCCGATATTGGGTCGGGAAGTCAACGGCCATCCGCTGGTCTACCTCGACAATGCGGCAACGACGCAGAAGCCGCAAAGCGTGATTGATGCAATCACAGGCTACTACACGGATTACAACTCGAACATCCATCGGTCGTCGCACTTGTTAGCAGAGCTGGCGACCCGCGGCTACGAAGGCGCACGGGTCAAGGTGAAAAGCTTCCTAAACGCCGCCGACGCCCACGAAATCATCTTTACGCGCAGTGCGACCGAGAGCGTGAACTTGGTCGCGCAGACTTGGGGGCGACAGAATATCCAAGCAGGCGACGAGATTTTGGTCTCGGAGATGGAGCATCACTGCAACATCGTTCCGTGGCAGATGCTGTGCGCCGAAAAAGGCGCACGGCTTCGGGTCATTCCTATCACCGATGACGGCGAGCTGTTGATGGATGAGTACGCGGCTCTGCTGAATGACCGCACCAAGTTCGTCGGCATTTGCCATATGTCCAATGCCCTTGGCACGGTGAACCCCGTTAAAGACGTGGTTGCGCTCGCCCATACGCGGGGTATCCCTGTCTTGGTGGACGCCGCGCAGTCGGCGTACCATCTGCCGATTGACGTTCAGGAACTCGATGCCGACTTTTTGGTGTTTTCAGGGCATAAGCTCTATGGCCCGACCGGCATCGGCGTTTTGTTTGGCAAACGTTCGTTCCTAGAAGCCATGCCGCCTTGGCAGGGTGGGGGTGACATGATTGAAACAGTCTCATTTGCCGCCGGGACGACGTTCAACCAGATCCCCTACAAGTTTGAGGCTGGGACACCGCATATCGAAGGCGCGATTGGTCTGGGCGCTGCTGTGGACTACTTGACTGCGCTCGGCATGGACAAAATCGCAGCTTACGAGCATGAAATGACTGCTTATGGCACCGAAGCGTTGTCGGCAGTGCCTGGTCTGCGGATGGTCGGCACGGCGCGGAACAAAGCCAGCGTGTTTTCGTTCACGATGGGGGACATCCACCCCTACGACATCGGCTCGCTTTTAGACGAACAGGGCATCGCGATCCGCACCGGCCAGCACTGCGCTCATCCCGTGTTGCAGCGCCTTGGCGTCTCGGCGACCGCCCGCGCCTCGCTGGCGCTTTACAATACCCGCGAAGAGATTGATGCACTCGTGGCGGGTCTCGCCCGTGTCCGAAAGATGTTTGCATAAGACATTTGCATAAGACGGGGGTGTAGAACCCCCCGGCAAGAGAATGTCCTTTGGACGAAGAAAAGAGCCGGAGGACAGCAGGCTATTTCTTGTCCGAAGGACGCAGTCCTGCCAGGGGTTTCTACACCCCCGGCACAGCACTTGAAATGTTATGATGACCGCCACCGACATGACCATTGACGAAGCCCAGGATGAGATTGTAGAAGAATTTGAGCTGTTCGGCGATGACCCCGATATGCGAAACTCTTACATCATCGACTTAGGCCGCAAGCTGGCCCCGATGCCGCCGGAGTTTCACACGGAAGAATACATTGTCAAAGGCTGCCAGGCTCAAGTCTGGGTGCATACGGACAAGCGGGGCGGCCACTTGTTCTTTGACGCCGACAGCAACGCGGCTATCCCCAAAGGGCTGATCGCCCTTGCCGTCCGCCTGTATTCAGGCCGGACGCCGCAGGAGATCGCCGAGACGCCGCCGGACTTCATCGAGCGGATCGGCATGAGCAAGCATATTTCGTCGTCGCGCTCCAATGGCCTTTTATCGGTCATCGGGCGTATGAAGCAGGAAGCGGCCCGCGCCCTTGCCGCTGAAAGTGAGAAATAACCCATGCCCGCGACAGAAAACAAAGTGTATCCGCTAATGATTGAGGCGGAAGTCGAGGAAGCCTTGCGGGAGGTCTACGACCCGGAAATCCCTGTCAACATCTACGATTTGGGCCTCATCTACGACATCCATGTCGACGAGTACGGCGTCGTGGACATCGAGATGACTTTGACTTCCCCTGCCTGCCCCGTTGCCGGCATTTTGCCCGGCCAGGTCGAGCAGAAAGTCCGCGAAGTCCCTGGCGTCGCCGATGTCAGCGTCGAGCTGGTCTGGGAACCGGCGTGGAGCATGGACCGTATGAGCGAGGAAGCCAAGCTGGAACTCGGCTTTTTCTAAAGGAAACAGATTATGAGCAATACCGCAACACTGGAACCTATCATTGAAACCGATCAATATCCCGTTCTGCTGACAGCGTCCGCCGTCGCACAAGTCCGTCGATTGATTGCCAAGAAAGGCGACGACACGCTGAAGCTGCGCGTCGGCGTCAAAGGCGGCGGCTGCTCCGGCCTATCTTACATTCTTGGTTTGGAACCCGCGCCCCGCGACGCCGACGCCGTTTACGAGATTGACGGCATCACTGTCATGGTAGACCCCAAAAGCGCTCAGTTCATTTCCGGCATGACTTTAGATTATTCCACCGCCAATTTGTTAGAGGGCGGCTGGAAGTATCTGAACCCCAACGTCCAGAAATCCTGCGGCTGCGGGACATCGTTCACGCCGAAGTAGGCTACACATGAAGACAAAAGTGGCTCCTCGCAGTGAGGAGCCGCTTTTTGCTTTCACCGGCCCAGGGGTAAAACTCTCGCCCTTGATCGCTTTTCATCCACGCTCACTAATGCACCGGCCTCCAATATCCCCTCGAACTGCTGGAGTGCCGAGATCACCAGCGTTTCGATCTGACTTGGCAAAACGCCCAATGTTCTTACTTGAAAAACGCTGGGGTGGTCTGCGCCGGAAGCCGCCAGCAATGCGCCGAAGTCTAGGTCATGGGTAAAGACAACGCAGCCGTTCTGGCTTGCCCATTCCATGATCTCGGTGTCTTCTGCCGTGATACTGCCAAGTTTTGACCAATGCACGGCTTCAAAGCCATGCTCTGCCAGCACAGGCACCCATTCTTCGGGCAGGTTCATATCAATGACGAGTTTCATGCGGCCATCAATGGCACTTCCGACATCTCTGCCAGCCAAGCCGCATAACTCAGTGCCGCCGAGATGTCCTCAGCCTCTAAATAGGGGTATGCCTGCAAAATCTTCTCGTCGGCCATTCCCGTTGCCACCAGCCCCACAATCGTGCCGACAGTGATTCTCATCCCGCGAATGCAGGGCTTCCCACCCATCACGCGCGGGTTCAGAGTGATGCGTTCTAAATAGTCCATGCCGTGATTGTACCTTATCACCATCCGTTGCTATCTCCTGACGCCTGCTTTTCAGGTATACTATCAGTGAAATGATTCCTATTCGGCTTGAACTCAAAAACTTTATGTCGTATGGCGCGGACGTTCCCGTGATTGATTTTTCCGGGATGCACACGCTCTGCTTGTCGGGGGAGAATGGTCACGGCAAAAGTGCGCTCCTGGATGCGATGACCTGGTCGCTGTGGGGAGAAAGCCGGGCGGGCAAGAACAAGCACGACGAATTGGTCCGCATCGGCGCGGACGAGATGAGCGTGCATTTCACGTTTGAGATGAACGGGCAGCGTTACCGGGTGGTACGGAAGCGCTCCAAAAAAGCCGGCGGCAACTTGTGGCAGCTTCAGGCGGAGACGCCGGATCAGGGCCTCGGAACGGGCTGGCACCCGCTGACCGGCAACACGGACCGGGACACGGAAGCGGCCATCCAGAAGCTGTTACGTATGTCGTATGACACGTTCCTGAACTCGGCCTACCTGCGGCAAGGGCAGGCCGACCAGTTTGTGAAGCAGACGCCCGGAAAGCGCAAGGAGATACTCGCGGATATTCTGGACTTGTCACGCTATGACCAACTGGAAGCCAAAGCCCGCGACCGAGCCAAAGCGGCTCAGGCGGACGCGACCGACTTAGAGCGTGACATCAGCGGGATTGATGCGGAACTCAGCGCCGAGCCGGCCCTGCGCGAGCAGCTTTCAATGCTGCACGCTCGCCTGGAAGTCTTGCAGACGCGGCGCGAAGAGCTGCGGGCCGAGTGGGACGCGAACAAAGAGCAGGGAAGCCGGCTGAAAGGGCAGGCGGAGCTTGCAGCGACGCTGACAGCGCAGATCGCCGAGTGGGACAAAGAGATCCGGGAAGTTGCGGCGGAGCTTGCGGGACACAAAGCGGCGGCGGACACGGCGCGGGCGCTGCTGTCGCGCCGGGATGAGATCAACGCGAATTATGCGAAACTCGCTTTGGCGCGGGCGCGGTTTACCGAACTGGAAAAGGGCCTGGAGCAGTATTACCGGGGAACCCAACTGCTGGCCGCTGCCGACAAAGAACTGATGGCGGCGGAAAATGAAGTTCAAAGGCGCTTGGAGCGAGCTGTTTCCGACCACGAGCAGGCGCTGGTCAAAGTCAAAGATTATGACATCTTAGTCGCTAAACGCGACCAGCTTGCGCCGCGCGTCGCGGCGGCGGACCAAAGCGACGCGCAGATCGGCCCGCTGCGGGACGCTCTCGCCGAGTGGAACGAGCAGTTCAGCCGCCTGCGCGAGCAAAGCGCGGCGCTGGATTATGAAGTCCGCGACTGGAAGCGCAAGTCCGAAGCCCTCGCCGCCCAGCAGGGTCAATGCGATGTCTGCGCGTCGGATCTGCCCGCTGACAAAGTCGAAGGTATTCAAGCCAATTATACTTATGCGCTGACACTGGCGCAAGGCCGGCAGAAAGAAATTAAAACCGACGCCGCGCGGCTGAAAGCGGAAATTGGAAAATGCGAAAACGAACTCCGCACACTGGAAGCCGAAGTCAAAAGCGCCAAAGACGACCGGACCCGGCTGGCCCAAATTGAGCAGCTTCTTTTAGAGCAGGAAGCCACACGGCAGACTTTGTCCAATCTGTTAGCGGTTCGCCGGGACGCTGAGCGGGTCGCCGCCGAAGCCGCGTTCGCCCCGGAAGTGCGGGCGAAAATCGCCAAGTACGAAACCGCCCTGCAAAAGCTCGCCCATGTGGAAGCCGACTACTCGGCGGTCAAAGCCGAACTTGCCGTGTTGGAGCCGTCTGAGCGTCTGCACATCCAGCTCGAACATGCCGAAGTTGCCCTGCGAAACGCTGAGGCGGGCATGGAGCGCGGCGAAAAGACGCTGCTGTCGCGTCAGGCCAATCAGGAGACCGCCCGAAAGCAGCTTGCGGCGCTGGCGGATGTCAGCGCGGAGCTGGCACGATTAGACGCGGCGCGGCAGCAAATCAAAGAACAGGAAGTGGTGCGAGGGCTGGAAGAGTCCAACGTCTCGCAGGACATTGGGCGGCGGCAGGAGACGCTGACCCGGCTGGAAGCCCTGAAGGCTACCAGAGCGGACAAAGCAAAGCGCCTGACCGACGCGAAGTACGACGCGGAAGTGCATGACCAGCTCACGCGGGCGTTCGGCAAGCGCGGCGTCCAAGCATTGATTATTGAGAACGCCATCCCGGAACTGGCCGATGAAACTAATCGGCTGCTGGAACGCCTGACCGACGGTGATATGTCTCTGTACTTTGAGACCCTCAAAGAAGCCAAGTCCAAAAAAGACACGCCGATTGAGACTTTGGACATTAAGGTCAGCGACAACTTAGGGACCCGCCCCTTAGAGATGTATTCCGGCGGCGAAGGCTTCCGGGCGGCATTCGCCCTGCGGATCGCCCTGTCCAAGCTGCTCGCGCACCGGGCCGGGGCCAGCCTGCAAACCCTGATTATTGACGAAGGTTTCGGCTCGCAGGATGCCAAAGGCCGCGAAAAGCTGATTGAGTGCCTGAACGCCATCAAAGATGACTTCCAGCGCATCATCGTCATCACGCACATTGACGAGCTGAAAGATGCGTTTGCGAACCGCATCGAAGTCACGAAAACGCCGTCCGGCTCGCAGGTCTTAGTTATGGAAGGGGACGCCGGGTGAAGCCGCCCGCTGCGCGGGTTCTCATTTGGCTGCTGGCAGGCGCGTCTGGCCTCGCGCTGACGCTGGGGCTGAACGCTCTGGGCGTCGCGTGGCTGAACGGGACCGTTTTCGAGTCCGACGCCCTCTACGACGGTTCGGCGGCGCTTTTAACCCTGCTTCTGCCGTCGCTGTTCGGCGGCCTACCCATTGGCTTCATCGCCCGCGCTCAGGGGCTAAACATCGCTGCCGCTGCGTTCGGCTTGTTCTGCGTGGCTGGCTTCGTCCATCCGTTCTGGCGCATCCCGCTGGTCTCGCCGGAAGCCGTCCACAGCGGCGCGATCCATTATTTTTTGTACAGCCCGCTCGTCGCGCTGGCCTTCGGGTCTTTAGGAGCCTGGGTTGCCTCGCAGTTTTCGACCGGCGCGTGGAAACTGGCTGACGCCGAGCCGGTCCTGCCGCCGGGATAGGGATTGATGAAGTCCCTAGTCTAAAGACTAGGTCTTTTGAAGTGCGATTGTCTGCCTTCGCAGACATAGGAGATTAAGCAGAGGGCAAGTTCCTCTTATGTCCACGCAGATGGACAATCGCACTTCAAAAGACGCGGATTTTAATCCGGGTACTTGTGACGGGGATCAATATGATGAAACCAGGGCCTTCAACAGCACAATTTCGCTTTGTCTGCGTCCATTGTCGCAAAATGATTCGGAAGCCGATGGCACGCTCATGCTTCCCTAAGATCATGCATAGCCCACAGGGACCGTCCTGCGCGGAGTGTAACACGACACTAATTTTCGTCGGGAAGTGTTTTGAGCCGCCCCGCCGAAACGACTTGAAAGCCTGGCAACAGCTAAACTTGGCCTATTTCGAGCCGGACAGCTACCTTGATACGACCGGCAAGTATCGGGCGAAGATGCCCCAGCAAATTGCAAAGCAAAGGCAGCAGGAAGCGGAGCAGCGGGCTTTGAGCCGTGCGAAGGGCCTAAAGTGTCGGCAGCAGCGCCAAAAGCGCCAAGAGCAGTTAGCGAGTCGTTCCAAGCCGGGCCGTTCGCTCACAAGCCAGATATTGACAGCGGAAGACTAATGGCTGTCACGGGAAGCAAGAACATGATATTTGTTGATGAAGTGACAATAGATGTAAAGGCGGGGGACGGCGGCAATGGGGCCGTGGCGTTCCGCAAGGAAAAATTTGTGCCGTTTGGCGGGCCGAACGGCGGGGACGGCGGCAAGGGCGGGGATATTTATATTGAGTCCGACTCCAACCTCTCGACCCTGCTGGACTTCCGGTATCAGCGGCATTATGAGGCCGAGCGGGGCATTCACGGCACGAGCCGGGATATGCACGGCAAGAACGCGGGCGATTTGACCCTCAAAGTCCCTGTTGGGACGACGGCAACGGACGCAACGACAGGCCGGGTTATCGCAGACCTGACCAAGCACGGCGAAAAAGCGATGATCGCGCGGGGCGGCGAAGGCGGGCGGGGGAATGCCCACTTTGCCAATTCAACGCACCAGGCGCCGAAGTTTGCCGAGAACGGCGAGCCGGGGGAAGAAAAGAATGTCACGCTGGAGCTGAAGCTGCTGGCGGATGTCGGGCTGATCGGCTACCCAAATGTCGGCAAATCCACGCTGATCGCCGCGCTGTCCGCCGCGAAGCCTAAGATCGCGGATTATCCGTTTACGACCCTCGTGCCGAACTTAGGAGTCGTGCGCGTGGACGAGGAGCGGACGTTTGTGATCGCCGACATTCCGGGGCTGATCGAAGGCGCAAGTGAAGGGGTCGGCCTCGGCCATCAGTTCCTGCGCCATGTCGAGCGGACCCGCCTGCTGTGCCACCTGATTGACGTGTCTGATGCGTCGGGCCGGGACCCGATGGACGATTATGCCATCATCAACCGCGAGCTGGCGAACTACAACGAAGAACTCGCGCGGCTGCCGCAGGTGGTCGTGCTGAACAAGACCGATATTGCCGACCCGGAAGTGGTGGAAATGCTCCGCGCCGAGTTTGCCGACGAGGACAAGCCGGTGTTTGTCGTCTCCGCAGCCACACGTCAGGGTTTAGAGCCGCTGGTCTACTTTCTCGCCCAGCGGCTCTCCGAAATGCCCAAGCCGGTGCCATTTGACGACGGCATCCTGCGGATCACGCCGGGAACCGTAAAAGGCCGCCGGCCCGACCGCCGCTGGGAAGCGCATTACGACGCCGCCAACCAGGTCTATGTCGTTTCCGGCGCAGGCATCGAGAGATTGATCGCCATGACGCAGCTTTCTAATGACGACGCTCTGAGCCGCCTGCACCGGACTTTGGAAAAAACTGGGATTATCGGCAAGCTCCGCACACTTGGCGCACAGGAGGGCGACACCGTGCGAATCGGCAAGGCCGAGTTCGAATTCTTTGATGAAGATGCGCTGGACGTTCCCGCAAAGAAAACCGACGCCGAAGAGGAATAAGCCATTTCGTCCGCTCGAAAAATCGTGATCAAAGTCGGCACCAGCACGCTGACGCGCGGCGGCGGGCCGCCGGATACCGTTTACATCGCTGACCTCGCAGCGCAGGCGTCCGCGCTGCTTGGTGCCGGGTGCAGCGTTGTCCTCGTGTCGTCAGGGGCTATTCGCGCCGGCATGGATCAACTGAACCTGCCGGGCCGTCCGCGCTCCATCCCGCAGAAGCAGGCGGCGGCAGCCATCGGGCAGGGTCTGCTGATGCACACCTACGCCGAAGCGTTCCGGGCGCATTCGGTTCCGGTTGCTCAGATCCTGCTGACCCGTGAAGACTTGCAAGACCGGCGGCGCTATTTAAATGCCTGCAACACGTTTGAGACCCTGCTTGACCACCGGGTCGTGCCGATTGTTAACGAAAACGACACGGTCTCGGTGGATGAAATCAAGTTTGGCGACAACGACACGCTGGCGGCTTTAGTCGCGTCGCTGATCCAGGCTGACACGCTTCTGCTCTTGTCAGATGTCGCCGGATTATACGACCAAGATCCGACCCAACACGCCGACGCCCGGCTCATTCCGGTTGTGGAGACAATTGACCAGGCGCTGGAAAAAAGCGCTGGTAGCGTTCAAACTTTGCTTGGAACCGGTGGCATGGCGACCAAAATCCAGGCGGCGAAAATCTGCGCCAACACCGGCGTCCGCATGTTCATCGCCGACGGCCGCCGTCCCCAAGTCGTCGCCGACGCTCTGGCGGGACAATGCGGTACGCTGTTTGTCCCAAAGCCGACCCGCCTGCGCTCCCGCCAGCGCTGGATCGCTTATGGGGCGGTGCCCAAAGGCGCAGTGACGGTGAACGACGGTGCCAAGCAAAGCATTCTCAGCGCGGGCGGCAGCCTGCTTCCGGCAGGCGTCCTCGCCGTCGCCGGCCAATTTGCGCCGGGCGACCTCGTGCGCCTTGTCGGCGCGGACGGGGAACCGTTCGCGCAGGGCTTTGTCCATTACAGCCACGCTCAGATCACAAAAATTATGGGCGGACGGACGGCTGAAATCCTGCCGCGTCTCGGTGTTCACCTCGGCGACGAGATTATCCACCGGGACAACCTCGTGCTGGATGTGTGAAAGACAAACATTGTAAGGAAGGGCGAACACAAGGTTCGCCCTCGTAAACAAGCGTGCTGCTTGTCACGTCTTGACAACTCTTCCCTGTTCGGTTAGAATAACTGCCATGAATGCGCCTCCAAAGGAAGCGGCGATCCAAGAAGTCGAAGACAAAGGCCGGGCCGCGAAAGCTGCCGCGCGAGGGCTGGCGACCGCCGGAACCGAGGCCAAAAATGCTGCGCTGACGGCCATGGCCGACGGGCTGCGCTTGTCGGAAGAGGCCATCGTGAATGCGAACTCGCGCGACCTCGCCGCCGCGCGGGATAAGGGCATGACGCCGTACCTCATTGAACGCCTGACGCTCAACTCGAAGCGCATCGCTGAGATGGCGCTAGGATTGCAGCAGGTCGCCGCTTTGCCGGACCCCGTCGGCGCGGTGCTGTCGGGCTGGCGGCGTCCGAACGGCCTGCAAATCACCAAGACGCGGGTCCCGCTCGGCGTCATCGGCATCATCTACGAGAGCCGTCCGAATGTCACCGTGGATGCCGCCGCGCTTTGTCTGAAATCCGGCAATGCCGCATTGCTGCGGGGCGGCTCGGAAGCCATTCATTCCAACATTGCACTGGCGAATGTACTGCAATTGGCTTTGGACACCATCGGCCTGCCGCGCACAGCTATTCAGCTTATTGAGAATACAGACAGGGCGGCTGCCCGGCGCTTGATGACCGGGAACGGCTTTGTAGATTGTTTGATCCCCCGCGGCGGGGCCTCGCTGATCAAGACCGTCGTGGAAAACGCGACGGTTCCCGTCATCGAGACCGGCACCGGCAACTGCCATGTGTATGTGGACAAAGACGCCGACTTCAGCATGGCCATGGGCATCGTGCTGAACGCCAAAGTCCAGCGGCCGTCGGTCTGCAACAGCGCAGAGACACTGCTGGTTCATCAAGACATTGCCGCCGCGTTTCTGCCGCTGGTGGCGCAAACGCTGGCCGAAGCGGGGGTTGAGCTTCGTGCCGATGATGCTGCTTGCGCCTTGCTGCCGACTGCGGTTCCCGCCGCCGAAGAAGACTGGTACACCGAGTACAATGCGCTCATTCTCGCCGTCAAAGTCGTTGGCAGCTTGGAAGACGCCGTAGATCACATTAACACCTATGGCACCCAGCATTCGGAAGCCATTGTGACCAAGAGCTACGCCGCCGCGCAGGCGTTCACCGACGGCGTAGACTGCGCCGCGGTTTATGTCAATGCGTCTACGCGCTTCACCGACGGCTTTGAGTTCGGCTTCGGTGCGGAAATCGGCATTTCAAACCAGAAGCTGCACGCACGCGGCCCGATGGGCCTGGAAGAGCTGACGACCTACAAATACATCGTGCGTGGCACTGGTCAAACGCGCCGCTAAAAGGACAAACAGACGCATGAATCCGATCAACCCCGGCCCTCCGTACAATTCAAGCAATCCAGGGAACCCGTACCCGCCGAGCGAGTTGCCCGGCCAGAACCCTGGCGTGTGGCCGCCCCCGCCAACGGGTGGAATCCAGCCGCAGGCACTGACCTTCCCCTTCAAAACGGAGTTCTATACAGCCGGAGGCAGTGTGCCGTTGTTCCGAGTCGGTACCCTGTCGCTTTACCCGGAGGGAGTCTCCATTCAGGGAAAAGCCGTACCACGCTACGAGATCCAAGTGCCGATCTTGATTGCCTCGGCGCTGCTGGTGGGCTTTCTGATTGTCTACCTGCTGCTGGAATATGCGTTTCGCGGCGACGCCATGGCGAACATCCCCTGGGCTGAGGTGCGTGGCGTGACGCTTGTGCCGAAGCAGCGCCGCATCTGCCTGGTCTACGATGCTCCAAACTACAAAGGCATCACGAAAACGTTCTCGCTGGCGTTCCGGCCCGGTCCCGCCGCGTATGACGCTTTTGTCCAGAACATCCAGATATTTCTGCCAGACCGCGTGACGGAAGGAAAGCTATCCCGGTGGACCTCGCCGGCCGTTTGGATCTTCCTGGTGGCAATCGTGTTCGGGATACTTGTTCAGGTGGCTCTGGCCTCCCTAACGCATGGTGTCTCGCTTTCCAACGGGAATGGAACCGGGCAGTAGCAG
Source organism: uncultured Armatimonadales bacterium (assembly GCA_964252595.1). Classification (GTDB taxonomy): domain Bacteria; phylum Armatimonadota; class Armatimonadia; order Armatimonadales; family Capsulimonadaceae; genus JANXMY01. The sequence goes on along the minus strand of CAXUNT010000060.1, from coordinate 1,559 downwards.
CAGACGCGGGTGAACGAGAGTATGCAGCGATTGGGCATTATGGGCGGGACGTTTGACCCGATCCACTACGGACACTTGCTGATGGCGGAAGAAGCCCGGCAGGCGTTCGCTCTGGACGAGGTGGTGTTTGTGCCGAACGGCCGGCCGGCGCATAAGAAAGAGTATTTGGTGTCGTCGCCGGAGGATCGCTACGCGATGACGCTGCTGGCGACCGAATCCAACCCGTGCTTTTCGGCGTCGCGTCTGGAAATCGAGCGGCCCGGCCCATCGTACACGATTGACACGTTGCGGGAGTTCCGCCGCCTTTGCCCGGAACTCGACGCGCTCTATTTCATCACGGGAGCCGATGCAGTTCTGGAAATACTCACTTGGCACGAGGCCGACAAGCTGGCGCAGGAGTGCCAGTTTATCGCCGTCACACGTCCCGGCTTCGTTTTGGAGCGGCTTCCGGAGATCGTGGACGCCGCGTTCATGGGCCGGGTTCATTACTTGCCGATCCCGCGCTTAGAGATTTCGTCCACGGACATCCGGACGCGGATGCGCGAAGGCCGCTCGATCAAGTACCTAACCCCGGAGCCGGTCGAAGCATATGTGCAGCAGCAGGGACTGTACCGCTTCTTGCCGACACTGGAACAGCCGTAACTATGCCTGTTGAAATGATCCACGAAGAAATACACGAAGAATGTGACAGACAGCTTGCGCTGGCTCGGCGGCAGCTTGAAGCCGTGCAGCAGGTCAGTGCGGCCTTGTATTCCATCACGGACACGAATGCTCTGCTGCGGAAGGCGCTCGAGACCAGCATGGACGTGGTAGATGCCGATGCCGGCTCGGTCCTGCTGTTTGAGGCCGGCGAAAATGCTCTTGTTTTTCGCCATGCCGTTGGACCCGTGGCCGAGACACTGATTGGAACAAAGCTGGATTTGTCGCTCGGCAAGGGGATTGCCGGACAAGTGTTTGCGTCCGGGCAGGCCCGGCTGACGCCGAATGTAGATACGGACGCGGATCATATCGGGACTGTGGACGCGCGAACCGGGTACCGGACCCGCTCATTGATGACCGTGCCGCTGCACACCCGAGGCGGGACGCCGCTCGGCGTAGTTCAGCTTGTCAACAAGAGAACCGGGGAGTTCGACGCCGCCGACATTGCCGTCATCGAGATCGTATCCAGCCTGGTGACAATGAGTACCCAAAACGCAATTTTAGCCCGCGAAGCTAATTTAGCCGCAATCGCCCGGTCGGTCGGCGAGATCAGCCACGACATCGGCAACATGCTGACCCACGTTCTGCCTTATGTGGAGACCCTTGAAGGCAGCATTGCCGATGTCCGCGCCGGCAAGCCGCACGCTTTAGACGATCTGGAAAGCTTTTACCAAGAAGTGCGTGAGAATGTCGCCGAAGGGGTGGGGCAGGTGACGGCGCGAACCCGCGAAATTGCAAGCGCTTTGAAGGGCGAAGTCGCCCCGCTGGATTTCCAGCCAGGCCGCCCGATGGAAACGGTTCAGCGCGTCACCAGCTCACTTGCGGGGGCCGCGGCCCTGGCTGGCGTTACTCTGCGGGGG
>CAXUNT010000059.1:25881-27991 GCA_964252595.1 uncultured Armatimonadales bacterium | reverse complement strand
TCCCCTGGCCATCGGGTAAAATAGCATTACAATTTTCACTGTAACTGTTTTCACTGTAACTGTGCTCGCGTGAGGCGGCACGAAAGGAACCCTATTCTATGCATCGCCAGACCCGATGCCTGACGCTTTTGTGCGCGGCCGCGCTTGCCGCTGCACCTGCCGTTTTCGCTCAAACACCGCCACAATCTTCCCCCTCAACTAGTGAAGCTGCAACCGCGATCCCTGCTTCCACCCACCGCCTGAATGTTCGGATGCGGCTCGGCGACGGACGCCAGACCTGGCATCCGACCCGCAAGCAGCTTGGAATCGGCTATGCCGCTGGCGGCTCCGACGCCAGCGCTTTCGGCAGCTTCAAGTTTACCGTCAATCGGGCCATTCTGCGAAGCTATTTGGACGGCATTGCGCCGTATGTCCGCCGCGCGCCGAAAAATGCCAAAGTCGTCGTTGCGAATATCGGCAATGACCACGGGATGGGCGAAGTCCCAGCCCACGTCATTCCTGGCTACGATGGAGCAGTTTTAGATGTCTCTGCCGCCGTGGACCAGATCCAGAAGGCCGTCGAGGCTAACCCCGGCGCGGTGCACCTGATCCTGCCGGTCAAAGTCAAAAAAGGCGGTCAGTCGGCGTCCGAGCTGAAAGGCATCAATGCCCGGATCGGCTACTTCGTCACCCGCTTCAATCCCGGCGACGAAGGCCGGACTCAGACGGTGCGGCTTGCCATCAAGATCATTGACGGCACCGTGGTCCCGCCCGGCGGCGTGTTCTCGGTGAACGATGTCGTCGGGGAACGGACCGCCGCGCGGGGATTTGGCACCGGCCATGTCTTCGTGGACGGCAAAATGGAAGTGCAGCAGGGCGGCGGGATGTGCCAGGTCGCGACGACGCTGTTCAACGCCGCGATGCTGGCCGACCTGAAGATTGTTGAGCGCGAGCAGCATGTTCGCACGATCCCCTATGCCGATCCGGGCCGGGATGCAACAGTTTACTGGGGCCAGAAGGACTTCAAGTTCCAAAACAACACGCCCGCCCCCATCTATGTCTCATACAAGGCGAACCGAAGCCACGCAGTCGTCTCCCTCTTCGGACGAGCCGTGCCGGGGCTGAAAGTCAAGCTGGTGGACCACTATCAGCGCCTCGGCGAGCGGCATTACCGGGCGAGCTTTTACCGGGTAGTCTACCAGCCGAATGGAACCGTCCGCAAAGACCCGCCCTTCAACAGTAATTACAAGTGGACCCCGGCGCTTGACTTCAGCCGGTAACAAAAAGTCTCAAAGTAAAAGCCGAAGAACGATTAGTCGTTCTTCGGCTTCTTTGTCTTTGAAGCGCCCTGCCGGGATGATAGGTGGAACTTCAGCATCTGGCGATACATCTGCATCCGCGATGCGGCGCCTTTAGCCCAGCCAAGTTTTTGCTCCTTCATCGGGTGAGTGACGCCGCGCAGGGTCACGTTGCGCCGGATTAGACCCTGCCGGTGGACGTAGTCGTTGATGGCAAGTTCGATGCCGTAACCGACTGATTCCAGGTTGGGAATTTGCAGAAATACGTCTCGCCGGATCGCTCGCTGGCCGGTAATAGCCGGGGCGAAGAACTGGGCCATGTCAGTCCAAAGCCGCCCGCCGCGAAAGATGCCCATCGTCATCGCGGCGTCACCGGCACAGACCGGAGCGAGCAGGTCCTGAACATGGCGCGGCTTCAAGCCGATCAAGTCCGCATCGAAAAACAAAAGAACTTCGGCGTCGGCGTGGATCGCCCCTGCCCGCATCGCGCCGCCTTTGCCTCGGTTCTGCGGCAGTGTCAGGACTTCGACGCCCGGCACGGCGGCGGCGGCGGCGGTGGTTCCGTCGGTCGAGCCGTCGTTGACGACGATCACTGCGCCTACCAATCCGGCCTTGCACACGGCGTCAAGAACAGCGGCGATCCGGTGTTCTTCGTTGAAGGCCGGAATGATGGCTGCAACTGTCACCGGCGGCTTGAGGTTCAAGTGCCGGCTATTCTGCCGCAGGCGTCCTGAGAAATTGATGGCAGAAGACCGACTCACTGAACGCTTCCCTGAATTGTGCTTGCGGGCGCTGTGCTTGCGGGCGCTGTGCTTGCGGGCGCTGTGCTGACC
>CAXUNT010000059.1:0-25781 GCA_964252595.1 uncultured Armatimonadales bacterium | reverse complement strand
TGTGCTTGCGGGCGCTGTGCTTGCGGGCGCTGTGCTTGCGGGCGCTGTGCTGACCGCCGGTGGGTTTGAGCCTTCCCCATCCCGGTGGTGGTGCTCGGTCGGTCCTGATTTTGCTGCCGGGAGCGGGGCCGGGATGTTGGTGGACAGCACTAGCAGATGATAATCCAGGTCATGCTCTTTGGCGGCGATCTTGTCGCCGCCCGGATCATACGCTTCTGAGACATATGTGCCGTGGTCCGCCCGCAGCTCGCGAAGCTGCTCTTCGACGCGCAAAATACGATTTTCGTTGATTGGGTGATCCTGTGCATAGCTTGGCTCGCTGTTCCCGCCGTCTTCCATCTTCTCAAATGTCTGGAAGGTGCGGACCATGCCGGTCGGATCATAGCCGGCATTATAAGCGAAACGCTCGCCCCAGCGGTCGGCCTCAAATTCGGCCTCGCGGCTGTAGTGAAGCTGGTCCAGCTCAAACAATGCCCCACCTGCCTGACCGACTGCGTTGCTGCGGCTCAGCAGGGTGGCAAGGTCTACTAAGAAGCCTTTATTTTCGGAGTCGGAGATGGACTTGACGACATGGCGGCGGACAACATGGGCCGATTCATGACCAATGATGCAGGCCAGCGCATCGTCGTCGGGACCGATTTTGTTGAGAAGCCCCTGGTAGATATAAACGTAGCCGCCAGGGATAGAGAAGGCATTGACTTCCGGGCTGTCAATGACGCGAACCCGGAACGACACATCGGGCGCTTCTTTTTGCGCCTGAGCAAAGATCGGCGCGGCAATATCGAGAACGCGGCGGTTGGTCTTGCCATCCATGACAAACTTGGCCTGGGAGTCGATCTCAGAAGCGTATTCACGCCCCAGGGCATTTTCCTGTTCGGTGTTCATGACATTGTTGTGGATTTGGCCACTCTGACAGCCGGCGCTGACCGCAGCCAAGCCGACGGCTGCCCCGGCGGCAAGGGTGAACTTCAGCCGGTAGGTGAAAGATTTAGAATTGAACATAAGACAACACTTTCTTGCGGGTTGACCGGAAGGCACCGGCCTGATGCTGCAAGCGCTTCCATTGCCCTTGCAAAAAGTTAAGATCATGCAAAGAATAACGACCATGCAAGGAACTAAGACGAAAATGCAAGTCGGGAACGTGAGGCACGGCTGCGATGTGTCTCGGCTGCGCCGCCGTTGCTTCCAGCGCCGCCACCTGCGCTTGCAGCCGCTGCGTCTGCATCCAGTTATAAGCGCAGGCGGCCAGCAGAATCAAAATTAAGACGCGCGTCAGAAATCGCCGGATCACGGTTTCCTCCGCATCCAGGCTTTGCCGCGCCGCTCAAGCGTGTCTTCCACAGCCTGCGCCCGTCGGGCCAGACCGGAGATGACGCCAGGCCGGGTGATGATCCGCCGCAGATTGCAGTGCGAATGGCCGGTCCATTTGGCCTTGTACGGCTCGTCGCCGCGCAGAAAGTCAAACACTTCGCGCCCTTCGGTAATCGCTGTCCCAATCGCCCGCGCAGTCAAAACAGTCCCCAGGCTGAGCCGGGCGAGAGTCGGCTCGAAGCCGCCCTGATAATAGCACATCCGGTCACCGTAGCCGAAGCAGTACAGCGACGCCTGCGTTTCGCCGTCCAGCCGCAACACGAACAAGCGCAGCCAGCCTCGGCCCAGCAGCCGCCGAGCAGCGTCCCGGTGGAACGCCTGGACGCGCTTTCCGGCAAAGACTCCCGGCAGCCAGCGCTCGTTCCAGCGCCGGGCGTGCAGCTCGAACAGCCGGGTCAGCTCGCCGTTCAGCTCGGCTTCATCGGTGATGGGGCCGAAGTCCACCGCGTAAACTTTTGCCAGCGCCCGATCGTAGTAGCCGACATTGGTGCGGGTCTTTTTGCCGAGGCCGCGCAGCAGCGCGTCCCAGTCGGGCGGCAGCGGCAGAAACGGGCAGGCTTCGCCGAGCGCGTCCAGCACGGTTAAGGGGTTCTCTTTGGGTGGGAGATGCCCGCGCAGGAAGCTCCCGACCCGAAGCTGCTGGAAGTCGGCGATCTGCCAGCCGCCCGTATTCTCTAGGTAGTAATACAGACTTTCCGCGACTTGGCGTTCCCATCCGGGGGCGACCAGGGCATCCAGATAATCGGAAGTCCCGGTTCCGAGGAAAGACAGACGGCGCAGCAGAGTCGCGTACCAAAACGAAGTCATCAGCGGCGCCAGGCCGACCAAGGTTCCCGCGGCGTCGCGGAACGTTACCAGCCGCAGGCATCGCCCGCTGCGGCCATAGTGCTTCCACCACGCGGCGTTCCATTCCCAGGTTTGAAAGATGGTTGCCGTCCGGCAAGCCGCCGCCAGCGCCTGCCATTCTGGCTCCAGCGCGGCCAGCCCCGCCGCCGAGCGCACGTCCGCCGTCTGCAAGACTGTTCCTGTCTGTAATGCCGTTTCTGTCTGCGTCATACCGGGCGGAGCCACACGGTTATTGTAGCACAAAGACGCCCAAGTGTAAAGCCGAACACGAACAAGAAGGGCGAACACGAGGTTTGCCCTTGCAGGGAGGATTTCGGGAAGGAACGTAGGGCGCGAACCTTGTGTTCGCCCGCCAGGCAAAAGCAGGAGTCTGGCTGCGAAACCGCCAATAGCATCGTGAAATCAAAAGTTGGAGGTACTCACTCATGGAGCGTTTGATCAAGTCGAAAGTCGAAAGCGGGCGGGTGGCGATCCAGTGGCTAGGCCAGAGCGGGTTCGCGCTGAAGGCACACAGCGGCGATGTGCTTCTGATTGACCCGTATTTTTCGGACAGCGCGAACGCCGACGGCGGTGCGGCCCGTCTGGTAGAAGTTCCCGTGCGCCCAAAGGACGTTCGCCTCGACTATCTGTTCCTGACCCATGATCACCTCGACCATACCGATCCCTTGACCGCGCCGGCGATCGCCCAGGTCAACCCCGAAGCTCCCGTGATCTGCCCGCCGTCGGCGTGTCGGCATTTGACCAAGCTTGGCGTTCCCCAAAGCCAGATCACCACGGCGATGCCGGGCCAGAGTTTGGAGTTTCCCCACTTCGCGGTCCATGTGGTCGCCGCTCAGCATTCGGAAGACTCCGTCGGCTACGTCTTCGAGTTCCAGAACGACGGCAGCTCGACCGACACGGTCTCGGTTTACCACACCGGCGACACCGAGTACAACGACGCTCTGGCCGCTGCCGTGGAACAATACGGCCCGGAAGTCCTGCTGGTCCCGATCAACGGACGCTGGGGCAACATGGGCGCCGCCCAAGCCGCGCTTTTGACCGCACAGATCGCCCCGCGCGAAGCGATCCCGATGCACTACGGCATGTTCGCCGAGAACACTGCCGACCCCGCCGATTTCCTGACGCACCTCGCGTCCGCAACAAACTCTAGCTCAGACATCGTGGCCGTCGTGATGAAGCACATGAGCTGCCACATCTACTGCCCGGAAGAAGCCGTCCAGGGCAAGCACGCCAAGACCGAAGCCCGCGCCGCCCGCGCCAAAGCCGCCCGCATCAGCCACCAGCACCAGGACGGCCAGCGCACGCCGGGGGGTGTCCGACGGTAGAAGCCAGTTGTTACAGCTTACGAAGGCAGGCTGTAACAGCGGCGCAAAGAAAAGAAATGTACAGAATATGTTGAGCGGATGCTGCGGGTGCGGTAGCCTGCTGATCCTGCTGCTTGGCGGCGGGGCAGTGTGGATCACCTCTCTTGTTCAGAGAAGCCGGAGGATGCCAGGTCAGCATCACTTTAACACCTTGCTGGTGCAGTTTTGCAGCGGCGAAGACCAGAGCATTGCCCAAGTCAACAGAATACGTCAGATTTTGCTGGTGACATTTGCCGATGACAGCGAACATGAGGAACTGGCGGCGGCAGTGGCGACATTTGCGCCGGGAGGAAAGCCGCCATTTCACGATGAGGCATGGCTGGAAGAAAAGTTCCACGTCTACCTACGAGGTCAGGGCATCACCCTCCCGGAATACGGAACAGAGCAGCCCGGCGTTTGGCCACCGCCTCCTAATCCTCGTGCTTGACAATCTCGGCAAGTTTCAGTTCGGCGTCGGTGTAGAGGTCTAACTCCATCTGGCGGGTGATCTCGCGGAAGATGGTTTGAATTTGGGCACGGCCTGCTTCTAACAGAAAGTCGCCAGGGGGAAGGGACTTTTCGCCGAGTGTATAAAGACCAATCTCTTGCGGGTGCAGGGCACGTTCCCAGGTCTGCGTGTCGCGGCGGGAGCCGACGTTTGCGACGACAGTGTCTACGGTCAAGCGCCGGGTTTCGTGGTTGACTTGCAGCGTCACGTTGAAGTGCTTGTGGGCGATAGAATACTGCAAGGCTTCTATCTGGGTGACGGGGCTGTACTCGAAGCCGGGGGCGCAAGTCTCAACCAGCAGATTGGCTTTTTTGAGCAGCGTATCGCGCAAAGGCAGCGGGTCATCTGGGATGATCTGCAATGGCAGCGCCACGCGGGTGGGATTGATCCACAGGACCGACGTTTCCGGGTTCAGGGCATGGACTTCCGCCAGCGCGGCGGCGGTCGTGGCGGCGGATGCGCCGTCGCCGATCAACAAGACACGCTTGCCGAGGAAGTGAATGCGGTCGCGGCCCGTGACGTCCGGGACGTGATGGAAGATCTGGCGGAACCCACCCATCTCGCCCATCGCTGGCAGGCCGCCCGCGCCCGCCCAGCGGGGCGTGTGAGTGATGCCGGAAGCGTCCAGGAGACAGTCGGCGGTAAAAACGCGCTCGTCGAGCGGCGTCCGGGTCAGAATGCGGAAGCGGCGATTGATGCGATTTTCGGGTGCGTCGGCGTGATCGCCTGCGAACAGAAACGAGCGCCCCGCAGCGACGACGCGGGTTTCCAAACGAACAGACGTGCCGAGAATAGCTGCAAGCGGCTTCAAGTAGCGGTCTCGGAAACGCTCCCCGGTCAGGTGCAGGCCGGGCGCGGGCAGTTTGCCAAGCTGTTTGTTTCTCGCAGCGGCGTCTTCGCGCAGGGCCAGCTCGCCCAGAGCGCTGCGGCTCGACTGCCAATCGGTGAACATGGTAACATGGCCCCAAGCGCGGACATCTGGGGCGATCTCCGGCTCGCGCTCAAAGAGATAAACGGTGTGGCCGAGCGTTTTCGCGTAAAGGGCAGCCTCAAGGCCGAGCGGCCCGCCACCGATAATGGCGATGCGAGGCGGCTCTTCCAGCCGTCGGCGGCGGTGGGCCGGCAGCGGCTCAGCAGGGGTTTCGGTTTGGATTTGGGCGGCGTCTGAAGTGTTCTCTGGGTACATCGTAGTTAATCATACCACACGAAAGGCCGGTTTTTGCTTGACTTTAACGCCGAAAATCGCCTATAATCCTGGGGTTTAGAGGAGAGCGATTTTTGTCTTTTGCACGTTTACTTGTCACGTTTTGCTTGGCCGGATATCTCGCAGGTTCCGTTCAGGCTGCACCGTTCCTGCCGCGCATCGGCGCGAAGTCTTACGCCGGACGGCATGGGGCCATTGGGGCAGTGACGGTCAACGATCAGGCAGTCGCGACGCTTCGCACGAGCGCCGGGGGCTTGAACCCGGCCCAGCGGGCTTTAAACGCGAAGGAGCGTTTGACAGGCTTGGTGGCTTCGGGGCTGAATGCAGGGCAGATTGCGGCCCTGCCGCATGGGCGCGGCGTGTGGGCGGTGACCGGCAACGGTCAGCCGCTGCTGACGGCGACTTCTGAGGAAGCGTCCGCGCAAGGGCAGTCGGTGCGGCACCTGGCACAGTCGTGGGCGGCAGGCTTGAAACGGGGACTGGCCGAGCCAGCGCTCACCGTCGCGCCTCAGCAATTTGTCCTGCCGTTCGGAAATGCAAAGACGCTGACTGTCGGCGGGGCGGCACAGTCTTCGGATGTTTCGGTGTCCGGCGGCGATCCGCGCGTTGTCGCGGTCAGCTATGATGCGGCGGCCCGGCGGCTGGTCGTGCGCGGCATCGGGGCGGGAACCACGCAGATTTCGGTGAAGTCCGGGGATGCCGTGCTGCCGATAGCGGTTGCCGTGCGGAAGTACGCGGCGTTTGTTCAGCCGAAAGTGACCGTGCGAGTGACCGGGCGACCCGGCGCCCCGGCGAGCCTGGTGCAGAATGCGCTTTATCTCGGCTTAAAGCTTGCGCTCAACGCGACTCCTGGCGCTCAGGTGCGTCTGCTCCAAACGCCGAAAGTGGCCCGGTTCTTGCGCCCTGGAGCCTCGCTATCGCGCCGTGTGGCGGTGCGTGTCGCCGGAGCGGATCTGCTGCCGGTGGTGGCTGCACCGCTGATCACCGTGATCAACCAGCCGCTGCCCGCCGTTCCCGCGGTGGCGCTGTATTATTCCAACAACCCGGAACAAGTCCGCGAAAACCGAAAGCTGTTTACGGCGCCACTGTCGCCGGGGCGGCCGATCCGACTGGATTATCATCACCAGAACAGCAGCGGAACGCCGCTCATCTTCCATTCGGATGTGGTCAACGCCGGGGACAAACCTGTCGCGGTCTATCTCATGGAAGGCGTGGCACAGCCGGAAGTGGACACGGTCGCGATTGGTCAGAAGGCGGGGGTCGCGTTCCTGAACGCGCTGGACAGCGGGACCGGGCTGGTGCTGCAAGTGCCGCCCCATGCCCGCGTACCGCTGGTCGTGCAGGCGTTTGCGCCGCGCCTCACCGTCAGCGGCATTTTGGAAGTGCAGCAGATCAACGGAGCGAATGGGGCACTGTCACTGTCGGTGGCGGCGGACGATGACCGCGAAACGCTGGCATCGTCGCCGCTCGCGCTTGCCCAGGCGGTCGCGCAGACGGACGGCTCGGATGCGCGGCTTGTGTCCGCGCCCGCCGCCGTGCTGACGTCGGGAGCGGTCGCGGACACGTCGCCGTATATCTTTGGCCCGCCCCGCGTCTCGTTCAGCTCGTCGTATGCCGTCGGCGGACAGTGGGCGCATCTGCGCCTGGGAAACGCCGAGTCATTACGCAATGCCGCCGGAACGCAGACGCTTTGGGGCAATTACGGCGTGTCGTATTTCCTGACGCTGCATCTGACAAACCCGACGTCCGCAGCCCGAACGGTGACCGTGCTGTTTGCGCCGGAAGCGGGCCTCGCCGCCGGGGTCTTTGAGGTAGACGGACGGCCTCTGCTTCAGTTCCCGCCGATGCCGCCGCCAACCGAGGAAGAAGTGGTGCGGGTCCGTCTTCAGCCGGGCGAGGCACGAACGGTGCAGGTGCGGACACTGCTTTTGAACGGTTCGGCCTACCCAGCGTCACTGGTCGTCCATGCGCTGTAAGGGACAGGGCCGCAATGGCGATTGACACGCTTGAACCGGCCGGTCGGACCCGGCGGGAAATCAGTCTGCGCTCTCTGCTCTCGTCGGCCTGGCTCCCCGCCGCGCTGCTGTTCCTCAGCACTCTGGTTCTGTACTGGAACACGCGCACGTCCGCCAACACGTTTGACGCGGTCTCGTATGCCAACCAGATCGCGCATCTGTATCCCCGCACCGGCGACCCGCACTGGCTGTTTCATCCCCATCATCTGCTTTTCAACGCCCTTGGCTACGTCTTGTGGCAGACGGCCCGCTCCTGCGGCTACCGGGGCGGCTCGCTGGTTGTTTTGCAGAGCCTTAATTCTGTCCTCGGTGCTTCAGGCGTTGTCGTCTACTATTCTACGCTTCGTCGTCTGCTTCAGCGCTCCCGCGGGCTTCCCCTCTTGATCTCTTCAGGTCTCGCGCTGTCGTTCGGCTGGTGGATCTGTGCGACAGACGGGCGGGTCAACCTGCCGAGCGTCTTTCTCCTGCTGGTGGCCTTTGCAGCCCTGACTCGCACGATGACCGCGCCGCGCGTCTCAACGGCCGCGCTGATCGGAGCGCTGGCGGGCGGGGCGGTGCTGTTCCATGAGAGCGCCGGCCTGTTTGTCCTCGTCGGTCTGGCGGGCGTCCTGCTGCCGTCGGTGGATTGGAAGCAGCGGCGAGCGTCAGCTCTGTCGTATCTTGTAGCCTGGGGAGCAACCGCCGCCCTGCCCTATCTGATCGTCGGCGTGCTGGTGCTGCACCTGCATTCGCTATCCGCGTTTCATGCGTGGAGCGCGGAGTACACTGAGCTTGGCTGGTGGTGGGATTTCCGCATCCTGCATAACCTGGGCAGTGATTTTGAGGCGTTTCGTCACGCCGGATTTGCCGAGCCGGGCAGCCGGGCAAGCACGCTGGCACTGGGCTTGTACTGGATTTCGGTGGCAGGCGGTCTTGCCGCCGCGTTTCTGATTTTGACGACACTGCCGCAGCTTTGGCGCTCCCATAGCCGCCCATTGGTTGTCGTGCTGGCGGTCTGGATCGTGGCCTACGCCGCGTTCTTCACGGTCTGGTCGCCGGGCTACTTCGTCTTCTGGGGCCCGGTGCTGGTTCCGGCAAGCACACTGCTCGCGCTGACGCTGGCGCACTACCGGGCGCGGCGCGGCGGTCGTGTCGTCAACTGGCTGCTGGGAGGCTGGATTGTCGTCTATGGGGTGCTGAACTTGGAAGTCAGCATTCTGCCGCATCTGGCGCCGATGTCGGACCCGTTCCGGCGGGTTGCCGCCGATGTCCGGACGCACACGCAGTTTGGGGATGTGGTACTTGTCGCAGGCGCAGGGGACGGCGGCCCATGCGAGGTCGCCCTGCCCTACTTCGCCGACCGGGACGTGATTTCCCTGCACGGCCTGCTGACGAAAAAGCGCGACGACAAAGCCGCCGCGCTGTCGCTCGCCCAGTCGGAGATTTCGGCAGCGCTGGCATCAGGCCATGCCGTGTATGCGCTCGATGAAGTGGTGCCGATGCACAACGAAAAGACACTAGCCGCGCTGGCGGCGAAACACGGTCTCACCGATGCGGACCTAGAAACCCTGCTGTCGCCGTATGTACGGACGCTGGCTTGGCAAAGCGGTCGCGGGCCGGTGTGGCGGCTGACGGGGAAGTAAAGGCGTACCAGGAGAAGAAGCGTGGGAATAAATTCCTACGCTATGGGGCGCAGACGCCTAATGTCCGCCTGCGCGGACAAAGAATAGGAATATAATTAAGGTCTTCTCCTGTACCCGCGAAGGCGGTTACTTGGCGCTTCGCCCCACAGCGTAGAAGTTTACTCCCACGCTTCTTCACTCCCACGCCTATTCAGCAGCGGCAAGCCAGTCTTCGTTGCTTCGGTGCCTGTTCAAGCCAACTGCCTCAAACTCGTCCCGGAACGGCTGCCGCTTCGCCCCAAGACGGCTTAATGCTTTGTTGATCGCTCCTCTGCCCTTAGTATTTAATGGACCCAGTTTGATGTCCCCGCCGCGCCAGACAACGCAATGCTGATCGCCTCTGCCGCCGAAGAAGTCGGCCTCCACATAGGCGACAGTTCCTCGCTGCGATAACTGACTCAGAACAGTCACAAGCGGCGCAGGTGAGAAGACAAACCCGGCCCAATCCTCGGCCGGGTCTTTTATATACTGCTGAATGAAGCCGTCATAAAGAGCCGCAGTAACTGGGATCATGCTAATGTCCTGTTCAAGAGCAATAATGCGCGAGTCCGCAATCCAGCGCGGGTCAGCCTCAAGCAGCGGCAGCTGCGCGAGAATGGCAAATAAAGTGTATCCCATTGTCCGTCTCAGAAAAGACAACCGGCACTGGAAGTGCCGGTTCCTACCGTGTCGCCACCTTTGACGCCGCCACAGGGTCCCGCACGGCCAGATGTTCGCGGTCCAATGTGTAGTGCAGGAAGGCGATGCACATTTCGTCGGTGGTCTGCTCGCCCCAGGTCGTCGTCTTAGGCGGCGAGTTCGGGTTGCGCGGGTTATGCGCCGAGTTGTCGTAAGTCGCTGTCATCAGAACGCGGGTGCCTTTGGGGAAGGCAATCGGCTTTTTGTAGAAGTAGGTCGCCTGCCAGTTAAAGTCCCAGTCGGAGACAGAGATGAGCGGGACTTTCGTGCCGTCAGGCCGAATGGCGGTCAGCGCCATCTTGCGGCCCAGCAGGTGCATGTGGGGTGTGACGGCCAGCAGGTGGAAGTCCACGGGGGACGGGACGCCGAGCGTCGAGACGGTGTAGTGACTGTCGCCCGCTGGGATGTCAAGGCCGTGGATCACCGGGATGATGTGCAGGGTCTTCTGAACTTCGGATTTCGCGAAGTACAGCCCGATGCGGGAAAAGTCCGTCTCCGGCTTGCCGTCTTTGTGGTAGTGGACTTGAAGCACAATCCGCGCCCCAGCGGGAACTTCTGTCGCGACGCCGTCCGGCAGGGTGTGAGCGGTCATGCCGGGTGCCCAGCCCCCTAAAGAACCTGTTGGTGTAAAGCCAACGCCGCCAAACGATGTATAGCCGGGTTCTTTCTCGTGATTGTCTAAATTGGCCGACGCGCCGTTTCCATCAATAAACGCGATGACATGATGCACAATAGAACGGTTGCCGGGCTGAACGTCTACCGCCGACACATAGCGGTCATGGGTGAAATCGGTCGGGATGACGTAGCAGCGGTAGACATCGGAGCCGTCGGCTTCCAAATGGTACGGGCGGCTCGGCTGAAGCACCAGATCCGGCTGACCGAGGGGCCAGCCGTCGCGGAAGTGCGGCGGCGCGGGCAGGTCCTTCGGATCACCTTCGGGCGCTCCGGCATCGGCCCATTTCGCGAGTGTTGCGATGTCATGCGCGGACAACGTCCGGGCATCTTGAAAGTCGCCGCAGTTCGGGTCGGCCTTCCACGGCGGCATCTGCCGGTCGGAAGTCCATGTCTTAATGTCCCCGCGCCACGCCGCGGCCTGCGTGTAATTCGTCAGCGGCATCGGCCCGATCTGCCCGACTCGGTGGCAGGTTTCGCAGCTTCGGGCCAGGATCGGAGCGACATCGCGGGCGTAAGTGATCTGTGTCGAGGCGATCGTCGCGGCAGGCCGGCGGAGAATGCAGCCGAATGCGGCAAGTTTCGGGTGCAGAACTGGCCGCCCCGCCAGCACGGCATCAAGCGCGGCGGCGAGATCGTGGTGATGGACCTGCGTCGTGTCGGCGTTATCGTCAATGCGGCCCGCATAGACGACCCGGCCCGCTGGGTTGACCACGAACGCCTGCGGGGTCATGGTTGCACCGTACTTTGCCGCCAGTGACGCATCGGCATCGCGCACTGTCGGGAATGCGAATGCATGGCTCTTGGCGAACGCCGCGACTTCGGCCTGGCCTTCCTGAATGTTGGAAAAGACACCGATCAGCACCACACCGCGCTTGCCATAGTCCCGCGCCAGCGCATTTAATCGCGGCGCATAGACTTTAGAGACCATACACTGCGTTGAGAGAAAAACGTACACGGTCGCTTTGTGCTGCGCCGCGGCAGCAGAAGCGTCGGCGCGGACAGGCAGAGGTTTTGGCGTGGGAGTCGTCATCAGCCCAGCCAGCATGGACAGCGCGGCGACAGGAGCAAGCAGCGAGAATATGTGAGCCGTTTTACTGGCAAAAAGTGTCTTAACGGTAGGCGGCATAGTGCGGGCTTTCTAAGATAATAAGCAAGCAAAAAGACAAGCGAATGCGGGATTAACGAGAGCGCAACAATCTCCTACAATGATAGCCTAATACGGGCAGGAGCGTCAAGGGCGTTCCACAGAAATCGCGTTGACTTTCACTTACACGGCGGGGTACACTCAAACGCATCACGATGCCCGTTTTTCCCATCTTGTCCGACAGCAATTATGCGAAAACGCATGGCAAGTAAACAGCACACAGTAAAACAGCACACAGTAAAACAGCACACAGGAGCAGCACCAAACTATGCAGGTGACCAAAGAGCCGCTTGACCCGTGTCAAGTCGCCCTCACGATTGAAGTGGAAACGGACAAAGTTGTCCAGGCCGTAGACAAAGCCTACCGCGAATACTCGAAGTATGTGTCCGTTCCCGGCTTCCGCAAAGGCAAAGCGCCGCTCAGCTTTGTCAAGCAGCGAGTTCCCGAAACCGATGTCCGCCAGCGCACGGCGGAGTTACTAGTCGAGCCGGCCTATGCCCAGGCGATTGAGCAGGAAGCCGTTGAGCCGTTCGCCCAGCCAAAACTAGAGCTTTTGCAATTGGAGTTCGCGGAAAAGCCGTTTATCTTCAAAGCCATTGTCCCGCTGCGCCCGGAAGTCGAGCTTGGGCCGTACACGGGGCTAACGGTGGAAAAGAACAAGTATGAGCTGTCCGACGAGAATGTCGAGACCCAGATGCAGCGGATGCGCGAGCGGGCCGCCGAGTATCCAGTGGTCGAGCGTCCCGCTCAAATGGGCGACCTCGTGGTTGCCGAACTGTCCGCTTTGGTAGACAGCCGGCCCGAAGCCGCCGAAACACGTCCGACCATGATTGAGATCGGCGCGGATAACATTCCGGGTTTCGACGAGCAGCTTATCGGCATGGCGAAGGAAGAAGAAAAGACGTTCCCGCTGACTTATCCCGACACCTACCCGGATGCGGAGCTTGCGGGCGAGGAAGCAGAGTTTACGGTCAAGATCAACGAAATCCACGAAAAGAAGATCCCGGAGCTGGATGACGAGCTGGCTCAGAAGCTGTCGAGCGGCCGCTACCAGACGCTGGAAGAGTTCCGCACCGAGCTGAAAGTGGACATGGAAAAGTCTCTTGTTGCCAACGCGGAAAGCGAAGCGGATTCTCGGCTGATTGACCAGATCATTGCGGGGTCTACCATCAAGTACCCGCCGGTTTTAGTGGAAGCCGAAGTGGACGATGAAGTGCGGGCGCTGCTTTCGCGCTTAGAGCAGCAGCAAGTAGAGATTGACGATTATTTGCAGCAGGCCGGCAAGACGCGCGAGCAGCTTGTCGCCGAATTCACCGAAGGGGCGAAAAAGCGCATTGAAATTGGGTTACTGCTGGGCAAAGTCGCCGATGCCGAAAGCTTGATGCTAGTGGATGCCGACGTGGAAGCCGCGATTGCCGAGCGGGCCTCGGAAGAGCGCACGTCCCCGGCGGCCGTGCGGGCAATGCTGGAAACAAACAACGGCATGGACGCGCTGCGGAACCGGGCGCAGGCGAAAAAAGTCCTGGATTTCCTGCGGGGATCGGCCATAATGGAAGAGAAGGTCGTGAGCGCCGACGCGACGGGAATTCAGGCAGACGCGGTTGACGAAGCGGCGGACGCCGCCGCCGACACCATTGAGCTAGCAGCAGGAGAAGAGCCTGCCGCTGAAGCTGCTGTGACCGTAGAAGGTGGTACCGAATGACCTGGATTCCGACAGTTGTCGAGCAAAGTCCGCGCGGTGAGCGGGCCTACGATTTGTGGTCTCGTTTAATGAAAGATCGGATCGTCTTCATCGGCGATCAGATTCACCCGACCATGGCGAACATCATTGTCGCCCAGTTTTTGTTTCTGGAAAAAGAAGACCCGGACAAAGACATTGAAGTGTATATCAACTCCCCCGGCGGCGACGTCATGGCGGGGCTGGCGATCTACGACACGATGAAGCACATCAAGCCCGACATCGCGACCACTTGTGTCGGCATGGCGGCGTCGATGGGCGCGGTGCTGCTCTCCGGCGGCACGAAAGGCAAGCGTTCCGCGCTGCCGAACTCGCGCATTATGATTCATCAGGGCAGCGGCGCATACCAGGGAACGCCGAAGGACATGGAGATCTCCATGCGCCTGCATATGTCGTTCGTCGAGCGCCTGACATCTATTATCGCCGACAACAGCGGCCGCGAGTTCTCGCAAGTCTCGCGCGACATGGACCGTGACTACTGGATGACTGCCGAAGAGGGCGTCGAGTACGGCATCATTGACAATATGTTAAGCCGATAATCAATTCCCGGCCCTGATTATCGGCGCGTGATGTGAGGAGCCGGGGTTGTGAAAAACCCGGCAAGACAGTGTGCTTCGCACAAAGATCGGTTCGGCGAGACAAATCCGTGTCCGAAGGACATTTTCCTGCCGGGGTTTTCTACAACCCCGGCTCTTTCACCCAAAAGCATTTTAATCCGGGCCGGAAAAGGACACACATGGCGAGAATTGGGAACGAGCGCAACGACAGCCGCTGCCTTTTGTGCGGCAAAGGACGCGAGCAAGTCAAAAAGCTGATTTTGGGCCTGCACGGTGGCGTCTGCCTGGAATGCGTGGATCTGTGTAAAGAGCTGATCCGCGACGAGACCCAGAAAGAGGAAGATTTCTCGAGCATCGGGGCAGTCCCGAAGCCGAAAGAGATCTACCGCATTCTCTCCCAGTACGTCGTCGGCCAGGAGCAGGCCAAGCGAACTCTCTCGGTCGCCGTCTACAACCACTTCAAGCGCATCAACTCGCAGTCCAGCGATGTGGAACTGCAAAAATCCAACATTCTGCTGCTCGGCCCGACCGGCAGCGGCAAGACGCTGCTGGCTCAGACCCTTGCCAAGATTTTAAATGTTCCCTTCGCCATTGCCGACGCGACATCGCTGACCGAAGCGGGTTATGTCGGCGAAGACGTTGAAAACATTCTTCTGAAGCTCTTGCAAGCCGCCGACAACGGCGAGAACATCCAGACCGTCATCAAGAACGCCCAGCGCGGCATCATCTACATTGACGAGATTGACAAGATCACCCGCAAGTCCGAAAGCCCTTCCATCACCCGTGACGTGTCCGGCGAAGGCGTCCAGCAGGCGCTTTTGAAAATACTGGAAGGCACGGTTGCTAATGTCGCGCCGCAGGGCGGACGCAAGCATCCCCAGCAGGAATATGTGCAGATTGACACGACCAACATTCTGTTCATCTGCGGCGGGGCCTTTGAAGGCATTGAAGATGCGATTGAGCGGCGCCTCAACCAAAAATCGCTCGGCTTCCGCGCTTCCATCGCGTCGAAGCGCGACCGACGCGCCGGGGACATGATGGCCCATGTCCTGCCTGAAGATTTGCTCCGCTACGGCCTCATCCCGGAGTTTATCGGACGCCTGCCGGTCGTCACCACCCTGCGCTCTCTGGACCACGAGGCTTTGGTTTCTATTCTGACCGAGCCGAAGAACGCACTGACCAAGCAGTACGCCAAGTTCTTCGAGTTTGACGGTGTGGAACTGAAGTTCACCGACGATGCTTTGCAGGCCATCGCCGAGGAGGCGATTAAGCGCTCCACCGGGGCGCGTGCGTTGCGGACGATCATCGAGCAGGTCATGCAGGACATCATGTACGAGATCCCGTCGGACCGCGATATTCAGAAAGTGATCATCACCGCAGACACCGTCCGCCAGCACATCTCCCCGTTGCTGGTCACAACGCCGGAACTCAAGGCTTCGTAAATGCCAGCGATTATTCTTAACGGGACTTCCAGTTCGGGAAAAACCAGCATTGTGAAGGCAATCCAGAAGGTTTCTTCCTTTCCTTTTCTCCATGCTTCTGTAGACGCTTTCACGGATATGTTCGATCTCGACGCGATTACAGAGGATGAACTGTGGTGGGAGTGTCATAATGCGGGCGTATCCCTTTTTCACCGCGCCCTGCCGACCCTTGTATCCACTCGGTTTCCTGTGGTCATTGATCACGTTTTTGTCGAAAGCGCATGGCATCAAGAGTGCTATGAACAACTGCGAGGCCACCGCGTCTTCTCGGTTGGGGTACATTGTCCGCTCGAAAAACTCCGCGAGCGAGAGAAACAACGCGGCGACCGAGCCATCGGTCTCGCCGAAAGACAATTTCCGCAGGTTCACGTTCATGGCCCCTACGATTTGGAAGTAGATACGTCTGCCGCGTCGCCCGAAGAATGTGCCGAGCGTATCTTGGCAGCGTTCAACGCAAGGGAGTAAAACCCAAAAGCGCAGGGTAGTTCTCATCTTTCGTCCGAAGGACGACCCTATTCAGCGAGAGGAGTTCACTCCCTCGCTCTCTTTTTGTAACCGACTAAGGTATCCTATTTTCTATGGCCCGTACCCCTTCCACCGCGCCCCGCGCGAAGAAAACCCCGACGAAGCGCACGGCGGCAGAGACGCCGCCGCCTGCGCCGTTCCCGGATGAATTGCCGCTGCTGCCGATCCGGGACAATGTCCATTTTCCCGGCATTATTTTTCCCCTGTTTGTTGGGCGCGAGAAGTCCGTCCGCGCACTCGATGAAGCGATGGCCGGGAGCGAGCATATTCTGCTGATGGCTCAGAAGCAGGTCGCCACCGAGGACCCGGAAACGGAAGACCTGCATGAAATCGGCATTGTCGCCGAGATCATCCAGATCCTCAAAGTCCCCGACGGCACCGTGCGGGTGATGCTGGAAGGCAAAGAGCGGGTGCGCGTGACGGAGTGGATGCAGACCGAGCCGTACTTCGGGGTCAAAATCGAGCGCCTGCCGGCTGCCCCGATTGCGCCGCTGGAAGCCGAGGCTTTGATGCGGTCGGTGATGGGGCAGTTCGAGCAGATCGCGAACACCGGCAAGAACATCCCGCCGGAAGTGGTCGTGACGCTGCTGAACATCGAAGAGCCGGGCAGCCTCGCCGACCATGTCGCCTGGCATCTGCCGTCGCTGCGGGTGGAGACCAAGCAGGAGCTGCTGGAGATACTGGATCCCTTGGAGCGGCTTCAGCGCCTCAGCCTGCTGCTGACCAAAGAGTTCGAGATACTCCAAATCCAGAAGAACATTCGGTCGCGCGTGGAAAAAGAAATGGGCGAGACCCAGCGCGAGTTTTTGCTGCGGGAGCAGATGAAGGCCATCCAGCAGGAGCTGGGCGAGCGGGACGAGCGGCAAAGCGAAGTAGACGACTACCGGGCGAAAGCTGTAGACGCCAAGCTGCCGGAAGAAGTCGCCGAGCGGGCGGCGAAAGAAATAGACAGGCTCGAAAAGATGCCGTTTGGGATGCCCGAAGGCGTCGTCATTCGGTCCTATTTGGACACGCTGCTGGCCCTGCCCTGGTCGGTGGTGTCGGACGAGACTTTAGACGTTGGGCTGGCTGAAGATATCTTAAACGAAGATCACTACGGGCTGGCAAAGGTCAAAGAACGCATCTTGGAGTTTCTTGCCGTGCGCCAGCTTGCGGGGACACTCAAAGGCCCAATTATTTGCTTTGTCGGGCCGCCCGGCGTCGGCAAAACCAGTCTCGGCAAGAGCATCGCGCGGGCACTCGGCCGCAAGTTCGTGCGGATCTCGCTGGGGGGCGTGCGCGACGAGGCCGAGATACGCGGCCACCGGCGGACCTATATCGGGGCGATGCCGGGGCGTATCTTGCAGGGCTTGAAGCAGGCGGGGACACGGAACCCGGTCTTTATTTTAGACGAAATAGACAAAATGGGATCGGACTTCCGGGGCGATCCGTCGTCGGCCCTTTTAGAAGCCCTGGACCCGGCGCAGAACGCCGAGTTCTCGGACCACTATCTGGAAGCGCCGTTTGACTTGTCCGAAGTCATGTTTTTGACGACGGCGAACTTACTCGATCCCATCCCCCCGGCCCTGCGGGACCGGATGGAAGTCATCTCGTTTTCGGGCTACACTGAAGACGAAAAAGTGCAGATCGCTGAAGCGTTTCTCATTCCGAAGCAGATCAAAGATCACGGCTTGACCGACGCGATGATCTCCATTCCGACGGAAACAGTCCGCAAAATCATCCGCGAACACACCCGCGAGGCCGGTGTCCGCAGCTTCGAGCGCGAGCTGGCGTCGGTCTGCCGCAAAGTCGCCCGCCGGGTCGCGCAGGGCGACATCGCGCCTGTCGTTGTGGACGACGCCGAGTTAACCAAGCTGCTCGGCTCCCGCAAGTATCACTATGGAGTCATGGAAGAGCTGGATGAAATTGGCGCGGCGACAGGGTTAGTCTACACCGAAGCCGGCGGGGACGTGATTGCGATTGAAGTCTCGCCGATGAAGGGCAAAGATGGGCGCTTGATCCTCACTGGCCAGCTTGGCGACGTAATGAAAGAGTCCGCGCAGGCGGCGATGTCTTATGTCCGCTCCCGTGCCGAGATGCTGGGTCTCGCCCCTGACTTCAACGAGCATCTAGAAATCCACGTCCATGTTCCGGCTGGTGCGGTCCCGAAAGACGGCCCTTCAGCGGGCATCACGCTCGCGACCGCGCTGGCGTCGGCACTCACAGGCCGCCCCGTCCGCAAAGATATCGCCATGACCGGCGAGATCACCCTGCGCGGGCGCGTCCTGCCGATTGGCGGCCTGAAAGAAAAAGTCTTGGCGGCGCACCGCGCGGGCATTCGCACTATAATTCTGCCTGCCGAGAACGAGAAAGACTTGGAAGACCTGCCGGAGAACATCAAGGCCGAGATGACGTTCGAGCCGGTCTCCCACGCCGACCAGGTGCTGAAGTTGGCCCTGCTCGAAAAGCCGGTGTAGATGTGCGGGGATGAAGAAGCGTGGGATTAAAATCCTGCGCTATGGGGCGCAGACGCCTAATGTCCGCCTTCGCGGACAAAGAGCAGATCATCTTTCCTGTACCCGCGAAGGCGGTTACTGGGCGCTTCGCCCCACAGCGCAGAACTTCAGTTCCACGCTTGATCCTAGTGCCGCGAAGCGGCAGTTCCAGTGTCCGCGCTCAATAGCTGTGCCGTTTACGGCATGGTTTTTTTGTGTTTCGCCTCAGCAGCCTTCAGCATCCAATAAATCTTATCCTGACCATTGGCGTCTATGTCGCGCGGAGTTTGCCCGTAGCTGTCTTTCTCGTTTGGGTCTGCGCCGGCATCGAGAAGAGCCTTAACAATCTCTGCTTGGGGGTTGAGAACGGCCAGTCCAAGCGGAGTCAGATAGAGATCAGGTGCCTCTCCTTGATGGAAGAGACGCCAAATGCTGGGAGAGACATCCTTGATCTGTTCTTGAAATGACGCGGGCTGCTGTCGGCAATTTGGGTCAGCCCCTCGGTGAAGCAGGTCGCGAACGGAAGCAGTACGCCGGAACATAATCGCGTCATAGAGGGCATTGTTTAGCGTTTGCTGACGGCGCTGGACGGCATCAACATGGCTTTGGTGAATGGCAGCCGCGCCAATAGCGAGAAGCAGCAACCCGGCTATGAGGACGCGCGGCCTGCGCTTCATGCTCCTACCCTCGGCGCAAAATCTTCCCTGACAGCACATCGGTTTGGACGCCGTTTTGCTGGGCCAGTCGTCCGTTGACCAGCACATGATGGATGCCGGCGGGGAACTGGTGGGGGTCGGCGAACGTGGCGCAATCTTCGATAGTTAAGGGGTTGAA
The DNA here is from genome assembly GCA_964252595.1 of uncultured Armatimonadales bacterium. Classification (GTDB taxonomy): domain Bacteria; phylum Armatimonadota; class Armatimonadia; order Armatimonadales; family Capsulimonadaceae; genus JANXMY01. The sequence goes on along the minus strand of CAXUNT010000059.1, from coordinate 6,727 downwards.
GACGGTGAGGTCGGCTTTCATGCCGGGCTTGATGACGCCCCGGTCGACGAGCTTCAAACGCTGGGCGGGGAGGCTGGTCATGCGGCGGACGGCTTCGGCAACGGACAGAACTTCGCGGCCACGGACATAATGCGAAAAGACGCGGGGGAAGGTGCCGTAGGTGCGGGGATGCGTCTTGTCCTGGGCCATCTCGCTGGCAGGATCGTTCGCGACGCCGTCGGAGCCGATCATGGTATGAGGATCGTTTAAGATATACTCTACATCGGCTTCGGACATGGCGAAGTGAACGGCGGCCACAAAGCCGTCTTCGTCGGAAAGCAGATCAATAGCCGCTTCGGCGGGCGACTGGCCAGTGTGTTTTCCGAGTTCAGTAAGGGTCAAGCCCTGAGTGTCCCGTCGATTGCGGGCGATGCCGATCTGGACCGTGTCCCAGTCCCAAGGTTCCGCGTTGATCTCCCTCAGCATTTTGACGCGGGCGTCAGGGTTCCGCAAAAGTCCCAGCGTGTCTTCGGCGGTGCCGTCGTTGACCCAGCGCGGGAGCAGGATCACGCTGAGGCCGGTCATAAAGGCGGTGTAGGGGTACTGGTCGGTGAGAACGTCCAGCCCGGACGCACGGGCGGCGGCCATCATCGGCAGCGTGATCTGCGGCTTGCCCCAGTTGGCCCGGCCTTCGGATTTATGATGCGAAAGCTGAAGCGGAATTCCCGTCGCTTCGGAAATACTGATCGCCTCTTGAATGCTCTCGACGAGTGTATCGCCTTCGTTGCGGATGTGGGTGGCATAAAAGCCGCCAGCGTGGTGGGCCAGGGCGGCAAGCGCCGCAACCTCGTCATGCTGGGCATAGCCGCCGGGCAGGTACTCCAAGCCCGTGGACAGGCCGATCGCGCCGTCATCAAGGGCATCCGACAGCAGGCGCTGCATTTCGGTCAGCTCGGTCTCAGTCGGCGGGCGGTCTTCAAAGCCGAGAACAGACTTGCGGATCGTGCCGTGACCGGCTAGGGTCGCGACATTGCAGGCGATGCCGCCGTCTTCCACCCGCGCCAGATACTCTGACAGCCGGGTCCAGTTCAGCTCGGTGCCGCCCCGCTCGGCCCAGCGGCGCTCCTGGGTGAAGACTTCTTTGAGTGTGACCAGGCCGATAGATGTGCCGCAGTTGCCGACCACTTCGGTGGTGACACCCTGGGCGATGGAGCTTCGCATTGGGCGGTTGATGAGCAGCGAAAAGTCCGAGTGCGTGTGGATATCAATAAAGCCCGGCGCAACCGCTAAATTGGCGATATCAAGCACTTGGCCGGCTTGCGCTTCAGACAAGTCCCCCACTGCCGTGATGGTGTCGCCGGTGACGGCGACGTCCGCCGTGAGGCCCGGCCCGCCGAGGCCATCATAGACAATTCCGCCGCGTAAAATGAAATCTGTCATGCCGCAATAGTAGCATCTTCGGCGGCGCTGTGTCAACGCTGCCCAATGTTAACGCCGTCCTAGGCCAGTTCCACTTCATGCGGCTTCAGCTTCAGCAGCCGGTCGGCGTTGACATGGGCGATCTTCAGCTTGTCATCATACGAAATCGGCGCCTCTTCTAAAAACTTGCGCCCAATGCCCCCGCCGCTGTACTCAAACGGATAATCCGACGAATACATGACGCGGTTCACGCCCAGCACCCGAATACATTCCAGCAGATACGGCGTATGATAGATGCCACTGCCGGTCACGTAAAAGTTATGCCGGAAATAGTCGGCCACCGGACGCTTCAAGTTGTCGGTGAACATGGACATTTTGTCAATGCGCTCCAAATAAAACGTCATCGCTTCGCCCCAATGCCCCAATATGATTTGCAGGCTGGGAATTTCATCAAAAACCCCGGCCAGAATGAGCCGAAGCGCGGTGATGCCCGCTTCCAAATGCCAGCCCAAGCCCGCCGACGCAAAGCCGACACTCACTTTCTCACTGAAGCCGTCGTAGTACAATGCCCGCACGGCACGCGGCGCAATCTGCGGGTGGAGGTAAATGGGATAACCCAAGTCCGCCGCTTTTTGCAGCAAGGGCCGGTATTCGGGGTGATCCAAATACTTGTCGCCGGAGCGGCCGTTGATCATGGCTCCCAGAAAGCCCAGTTCCGAGATCGTGCGCTCCAGCTCCAGAACTGACTCCGCCGGGTCGGAGGTCGGCAGGGTCGCAAAGCCGGAAAATCGGTCGGGATGGGCTTTGACGGCGGCAGCGAGACGGTCATTGGCCTGCCGCGCCAAAGGAACCGCTTCCGCAGGCGGCAGGATCTGGGTAGCTGGGGCCGTCACGGAAATCACCATCCGGTCCAGCCCAATGTCGTCCATCTGCCGCAGGCGCTCGTCGCCTAAATCCAGCAAGCGCGACTGGATCGTTTCCGACTGAGACATCATCTGGCTGTCGTCGCGCTGATCCGGCGGCAGGTTCTGAAGCGCCTGCACGATTTCCGGTGTCGTGAAATGTTCTTCCAGTCCAATAATTCGCATGGCCATTGTTGCCCGCTTTCTAATACGCTGACACGTCTGTTCCCGCCGGGCAGGGCACTGAAACACAGGGGTTTTGTTTGCGCCGACTTTTGCCGACAATGACGCCATGAAAACACCACTTACCGCAGCCCTTGCGCTGCTGTCGTTTGCGGGGACGCTCGCTGCCGCCGGCGCACAGACGCCGCTTGGGTACACGCCGACGCCGGGTTACGACCGGCCTGCCACAAACCCAGTCCATCAGCATGTCGTTTACTGGAACGACAGCTTTGACCATTATGACATGACGATGCAGACCGCCGCCGATGCGTACACCGTCGGCGACCTCCGCGAGAAGAAGCGCGACAAGTCCGAAATGCAGTACCCGCACAAAAAGCCGAAGCGCCCCTAGTCCTAAAAAAGCCCTGCCGCGATGAGTGATCACAGCAGGGCTTTTTGATAAGTGCGGCCGGTTAGGCTGCGGACGGGGCCAGGTGCTGGACCGGGGAAACGAGGACGACGGAAACGCGCCTCAGCGTCGTGGACAGCGGAAACAAGGTCGGCACGAACAGGTCGCGCTTGGCGGCAGCCGCGCAGGCGAGGCCGCCGGGAACAAAACGAGGCCGCCCGGTGCGGCCCGCCGTGCGGGAAGTGTGGATCAGAGCCATAAAGGTTCCTCTCTCCGAGCAGTGCAGAAAGCCGAAAAATCGGCTGACCGGTCGTGAGCGGCCACAGCAGGGTGGTCACTCGGTTTGCGTAAGAGCGTCGTTCTGGACTCCCTTAGTGCATAGACCATGCCAAGTCCGCATTTTGCGGAAAATATTTTCATCCGCCCGTTTTGCCTTCCCTCAGCCTCACCTGCGCCCGCACGATTGCGAGAAAATTTTCCAACACCGGTGAGGGGTCGTCCCGCCGCGACACCACGGCAAGCGCGGTGCGCGGGGCCGGCTCCCGCAGGGGCCGGTACACGACGCCGTCCCGGTGCAGGTGCTGTACGCTTGACGGCAGCAGTGCCACGCCGAACCCTGCCGCGACCAAGCTCAGCGCGGTCTGCATCTCGCGCACTTCCTGAACAACGCGCGGCGTAAATCCGGCGTCTTCGCAGGCCAAGCGGACGACTTCGGCGTAGCTCGGCTTCGGGAGTTCCGGGAACGAGATGAACGGCTCTTCGGCCAGCGCTGTCAGCGGCAGACACTCCGCAGAAGTCAAGCGGTGCGTGTCCGGCAGGGCGACCAGAAACGGCTCCCGCTGAACGGCATGGACAACAGCGTCCGGCTCCGGCGCATAAGGCCGGGCAAAGCCGACATGAATCATTTTTTCGCGCAACGCCGATGCCTGTTCCACGGCATTCAGTTCTTGCAGCGACAGCGAGACTTCGGGAAATGCCGCCCGGAAGTCGTGCAAAACCGCAGGCAGCAGATCATACATCGCCGACGCCGCAAAGCCAATGCCGAGCCAGCCGGTTTCGCCCCGTGCCGCGCGTTTTGCCGCCGCCGCCGCCGTGTCCACACTGGCTAGGATCTGGCGAGCTTCAGCGAGAAATGCCGTTCCGGCGGGGGTAAGCTGCACCCGGCGGCTGGTCCGGGCAAACAGCGCCACATCCAGTTCACGCTCAAGCTGCTGGATTTGCTGGGACAGCGGCGGCTGGGCGATAAACAGCCGGGCAGCAGCCCGCCCGAAGTGCAGCTCTTCGGCGACCGTCACAAAATAGCGCAAATGCCGCAGTTCCATAGGCTGTAACTCTCAATCAAGCATCAAAGATATATTGGACACACCGCCGATTATAGCGCATAATAGCACTATGGAAAGCACCCTGCCGAAACGCACGGCCAAAGAACAGTTTGACAAGCAGGCGTCCGAGTACAACGCCCAGTGGAACACCTGGAGCGAGGAAACGCTGAACGCGATGCTGGCCGCCGCTCAGCCCAAGCCGACCGATGCGGTTTTGGACGTGGCGACGGGAACCGGCTTCACCGCCCTGGCCTTTGCGCCGCTCGCGCAGTCGGTCATCGGGCTGGACGTGTCCCCCGGAATGCTGCGGCAGGCGGAGCAGTTTGCACGCGAGCGCGGCATTACGAACGCCGACTTTCAGGAAGGCGCTGCGGAAGCACTACCGTTCGCTGAGGCGTCGTTTGATTTGGTCACCTGCCGGATCGCCCCGCATCACTTTCTCAGCGTGCCCCAGTTTTTAACTGAAACAGCCCGCGTTCTGAAGCCCGGCGGTCGCTTTGTGCTGGCCGATACGACTGTGCCGGACGACCAGCCTGAAGCGGCAGACTGGCAGAACAGCGTGGAAGTATTGCGCGACCCGTCCCATGTCCGAAATTATTCGCTGGGCCAGTGGCGTCAAATGGCCGACGCCGCCGGGCTGACCGTCACCGAATGCCATACGGAAGGCACTGGCATCACCATTCCCCTGACCGACTGGCTGCACAAAGCCGGCTGCACCCCGGAGCAATCTGCCGCTGTACGTCAAATGTTTGTCGATGCCCCAGAAAGCGCCCACAAAGCGTACCAAATCGTCAGCCCGGCGAATGGCGAGACCGTATTCACCTGGCTGCGCGTTCTGCTGCGGGCGGAAAAACCCACCGACACTGTTATTTTAGGAGAAGCTTAATGCCGAAAACCATGTTTGAAAAGATCTGGGACGCCCATGTCGTCCGCGAAGAAGCCGGACAGCCCGCGCTGCTCTATGTAGACCTGCATCTGGTCCATGAAGTCACGTCGCCGCAGGCCTTTGAAGGACTGCGCTTGACCGGGCGCACCGTGCGCCGGCCAGATTTGACCATCGCGACAATGGACCACAATGTCCCAACAACGAACCGCTCGCTGCCGATTGTGGACCAGATCTCGCAGCGTCAGATGCAGGCCCTGGCACAGAACTGCGCGGACTTTGGCGTGACGCTGTACGACATCCATTCTAAGCGCCAGGGCATTGTCCATGTCATCGGGCCGGAGCTTGGCTTGACCCAGCCCGGCATGACCATCTGCTGCGGCGACAGCCATACGTCCACCCACGGCGCGTTCGGCGCTCTCGCCTTCGGCATCGGCACGTCCGAAGTGGAGCATATTCTCGCAACCCAGTGTTTGCCGCAGTCCAAGCCCAAAACCATGGAAGTCCGGGTCAACGGGCAGCTCGGCCACGGCGTCACGGCAAAAGACATCATTCTCGCGATCATCGGCAAGATCGGCACCGACGGCGCGACCGGCTACGCGGTCGAGTACACCGGCGAAGCTATTCGCTTGCTGTCTATGGAAGGCCGCATGACGGTCTGCAATATGTCCATTGAAGCGGGCGCACGGGCCGGCATGATCGCGCCCGACGATAAAACGTTTGCGTATATTCAAGGCAAGCCGTTCTCCCCGTCAGGCGAGGACTGGGACACCGCCGTTGCAGAATGGCGCAAGCTGCCGTCCGATGCCGGGGCCGAGTACGATACGCTGGTGGAACTGGACGCCGCCGAGATCGCCCCGCACGTTTCCTGGGGAACATCGCCCGGCATGGTGGTCCCGATCACGCAAGCCGTCCCCTCCCCTAACGATTACCTTGATCCCAGCGACCGCCGCGCCGCCGAGCGGGCCTTGGAATATATGGGCCTCACTGCCAATGCCTCGCTCACGGACGTTCCGCTCGATACGGTCTTTATCGGCTCCTGCACCAACGGGCGCATTGAAGATTTACGTGCCGCCGCCGCTATCTTGAAGGGCAGCAAAATATACCCTGGCCTGCGGGCGCTGGCCGTTCCCGGCTCTGCCCAAGTCAAAGTCCAGGCCGAAGCCGAAGGGCTGGACGTCGTCTTCAAAGACGCCGGCTTTGACTGGCGTGAAGCCGGCTGCTCCATGTGCCTCGGCATGAACCCAGACATCTTGCAGCCCGGCGAGCGCTGCGCGAGTACATCCAACCGAAACTTCGAGGGCAGGCAGGGCAAGGGCGGGCGCACCCATCTCGTCAGCCCCCAAATGGCCGCCGCCGCCGCCATTGCAGGCCATCTCGTAGATATTCGTGAGTGGTCCAAGAACTAGGGTAAAATGAGTAGGCGAAGGAGTGCCGAATGCCCGTTTTCGAGTTCGTCCGCCTTGGTATCCCTTGCACGGTGCAGACCAGGAACAAGAGCCGCTTGGACAATTATCGCCGTGATTTACGGCGCATCGCAGTAGGACTTTGGGACGGAAATGAGCCGCCGGTTATTGTTCCGGTCAGCGTCACCATTAGCTAACCAATGGTGCTAGTTTGTGTTCGGGTTCGGCAAGGTCGTTTAGAATAG
>CAXUNT010000058.1:20822-28251 GCA_964252595.1 uncultured Armatimonadales bacterium | reverse complement strand
CCTCCGCCTTCCTATGTCCCGCTTAAGTCTCTGCCGCCGGCGGTCTTTGACGATGCCGACGACGCGGTCGGGATCGCCCAGGGGATGACGCGCGAGCGCGGATTGCAAGCGCGGATCATCTGGATTGACGGCACAGCCAATCTGAACCGGGTCAATTCGGCGGACAAGATCGCCGCGCTGACGGCGCAGATCAAAAAAGCGGGCTTTAACACGATTGTCTTTGATGTCAAGCCGATTGTCGGGTACACGCTCTACCCCAGCCGGTTCGCGCCGAAGCTGACCTCCTGGCTTGGCGGGAAGATCCTTCCCGCCCCCTTTGACCCGCTGGCAGTCATGGTCGCCCAGGCCCACGCGAACGGCCTGCAAATCGTCGCCAATATGTGCGCTTTCAGCGAGGGCCACCGGGACGTGAAATACGGACCCGGCTACGATCACCCGGAATGGCAGACGACGCTGTGCGAGCCGAGCCTGAGCTTGATGTCTTCCGCGCCGGGGGCATCTCCCTACACGCTGTCCGACCGGGCGAACCAGCCCGCCCGTCTGCCCGGCCAGATCGCGCTTGCCACCGACACAGCTAATTTGAAGGCGATGCCGGGGACGCTGGCGGCGGTGCTGGACACGAATATGCGCGTCGTGGCGGTCGCCGACGGCGCGGCTTTGCCTGCGCTGTCGCTGTCAGTCCCGCCTGGTGGAAGCGTCCTGCTCGGCGGCGGCCCGGCGGGGGACTGGCTGCGCTCGTATGCGACCCTCGGGGCGCAGGTGTCGCTTTTGACCAACTCGCAGCTTGTCCCGATCAGCCAGCGCCCGGAAGAGCAGGTGCCGCTGATGACGAACCCGAACGATCCTGTCGTCCAGACGCGCCTTCTGAACATCATCGCGGAAATCGTGCGCGGCTACAGCGTGGACGGCGTGATCTTTGATGACCGGCTGCGCTACGCCGGGGCGAACGCCGATTTCAGCCCGATCACCCATGCCCAGTTTGAGACGTTTTTAGGCCATCCCGTCCGATGGCCCGACGACGTGCTGACATACGGCGTCGCGTACCCGTCGCTCGCCAAGCGGCTCATTCCCGGCCCGGACTACGATGCTTGGAACGTGTTTCGCACACTGACGATTCGGAACTGGCTGGCCTCGGCGGTCACCACGGTGAAAGCGATCCGGCCCACGGCGACCGTCAGCGTCTATGCCGGGTCCTGGTATCCCGAATATCCTCAGCTCGGCTCCAACTGGGCCGCCGACGACTTCTCCGCCGGACTGCCGTTTTTAACTGCAAGCTATCAGAAAACCGGCTTTGCGGGATTGACCGATTGGATGACGACCGGCTGTTACTATGGACCGGGAACCATCGCCGCATCGCAAAGTTTGGGTCAGGGAAGGCAAAGCGTCGAGGCCGCTGGGCAGTTCTCAAACCGGGCCGTCAACGACCAGACATTCGTCTACGCCGGCATCGCATTAAGCAACTACAACGGCCACCCGGAGCAGCTCTTGAACGCCTTGCAGGGCGCTTTAGCGTCCACGCAGGGCGTCATGGTCTTTGATTTATCGCACAACATTGACCAGTTCTGGACGACGTTCGGGACGGCGTTTTCCACCCCCGCTACGCCGCCCCAGGCCGTGCCGGGACTGCTGGACGACCTACGCCGCCGCCATGCAGCCCAGAAAGCCGCCGGGACTCCCCAGCCGCCGGTCATTCTCTACAACGGAACATCGGGAACGGGATTATAAACCCCCGCTCAGAACCCCTCCTGCCTTGCTTCGCAGGGTCCCTCCCCTGTTAGGGAAAGGCCATATAAAAAAACCAAAAAATTCCCGGGGGGGCCCGGTGGTTATGAGGCAGCCGCCCTTGTCTTGTGTTCTATATTGCCCTTCCCTGACAGGGGAGGGAGTGAGGAACGGGAGGGGTCATTTGTTTGCCCAGGAAAACGACGAAAGCAGGTCTTCGTAGCCGCCGAACATCCCGTGTGGACCGCCCGTGGTCGGACCGATGCCGTAGCCGCTCCGCAGCTGGGCTTGGTGCTGCTCGAACGCCCCTTCCAGGAAGCGCCTCATGCGGCTCTCGAAAACATTCAGCCCATACTGCGCGGCGTGTTCTTGCAGGGCCTCCGGAACCCAGTCAATCGCAGACACCGACTGAAGCGCCGCCGCGAGACATTCCGGCGTCTGAGCATGAAACAGAACCCCGGTCTTGCCGTCTACGACCGTTTCTAAAGCCCCGCCGGCGGCGAACGCGACCACCGGGCGACCGCTTGCCATGCACTCCAAAGGGGTCATGCCGAAATCTTCCTCGCCGGGGAAAATCAACGCTTTACACCGGGCAAATTCTTGGGCCACTTGGGCGTCGGACAGCCGCCCTAGAAACTCAATCGTTGGCCCGGCGATCCGCTTCAAGCCGGTCAGGTCCGGCCCCGTGCCGACAATCCGCAGCGGAAGCTGAAGCTGGTTGCAGGCGTGAACCGCCAGGTCAATGCGCTTGTAGCCGACCATCCGCGACACAATCAAAAAGTGCGAGCCGACTTCGGCCGGCGCAATGGGAGAGTACTTCGCCGTGTCAATCGGCGGCGGAATGACGGCGGCGACGTCCCGCCGGTAATACTTGCGGATGCGCTGGGCGACATTGTAAGAGTTTGCGACATAGTAATCGGGCCGCTGGGCGCTTTCGACGTCCCACGACCGCAGCCGTCCTAGCATGTTGCGAAGCAACAGCGACATCACTCGTCCCCGCCGGCTTTGGGACAAATACTCGTGCTGGCGCCACGCAAACCGGGCCGGTGTGTGGCAGTAGCAGACATGGCAGGTATGCGGCGGCGTAATTACCCCTTTGGCAAATGAGGAAGAAGAGCTGACCACCAAATCGTAGGAACTCAGGTCGAAATGCTCAAACGCCGTCGGGTACAGCGGCAGGGCGAACTTGTGCATCCGCTGCGACGACAGCGGCCAGCGCTGCAAAAAAGACGTCGCGACAGTGACGTTGTCAAAGTAAGCCAGTGTCGCTTTCGGGTCGTAAACCGACGTGTAAAGCAGCGCTGCCGGGAACAGGCTGTGCAATGTTGCGGCGACCCGCTCGGCCCCGCCGGCCTGGGTCAAATAATCGTGAACAATCGCGACTTTCGTGTGCGCGTCCATAGGTCTCTCCCCTTTTCCTATCACCTGCGCTCCGGGGGAAGAGCGCCTCATCAAAAAATCAGTGCTTGGAAAATCAGCGCTCTGATATAATGGCGCGATAAATAAAAATGTACCCCTGCTCTATTTCATTATACAGCAATTATCATGCCAACTCGTTGCAGCGGCTTTTCCAGGGGCGTGATATATTGTAAGAATAGAAAATTTCGTTGTCAGTCGGGGAAACATGAGGGGGCGGCAGGCAGGAAATCACAGGCGAAGACGCGAACTAGGGGCAGGGCTTGGCCTCATCCCACGATCATTTTCATGATTTTTATTGTCAAGGAGACATACGCACATGCAAACGAAACAACTGACCGCCGGAGCGGCGATCTTGATCGGCGTTCTGCTGCTGGCCGCCGCCGTCCTCTACTTTATCACGCCGGCCGGGAGCCTGCCGGGCTTCCTGCCCGGCCACGAGGTTGGGGTCACGACCCCGCACACGAAACATGGCATTCTCGCGCTGGCCCTGGCGATCTGCGCCTTTGTCGCGGCCCGTTTTCTTTACGGTGCCGCGCCGGATACGACCGCGTGAGGCTTCAGCAGAACCACATAATCAGACCCTATAGGTGGGACGGAAACAAAGTCACCGGAAGCAAACGTGCGCCGGTAAAGGGCATACGGCACCAAGTTCAATGCATTGTCGCGCCATGTTCCCGTGACATTCGTGTCGGTCCAGCCGCTTGGGACCAAAGCCGCGTGCGATGAGGATTGGGTCAGCATCAGGAACACGTCGGTTTGCCCGCTGCCGGAGGCGAGCGTGAATGACAAGGCTGGTTGGGCGGCGGCTGTTGCCGGGCGGCGGAACGTGATCCAATCCGCGCCTTCTAAAATTGTCGGGATTTGGTGGAATGTGTTGTCGCCGCTGCCGTCAAAGTTGTCGTAAAACGGCTGCTCGGCTTCCATCGGCTTGGCGATGAAGTACGCCGGATTGCCAAGATCACTGGACTGCAAATTGCGGACAAGCCCGTCTTCTTCGCCCCGCTCGGCATAGACAATTTCTGTATCGGAATGGCCTGCGCCGTCGCTGACCGTGACCTCATTGCGGCCCGGCGAGAGCGCGTTGTCCCAGGCAAATACGTTGTCCGACCCGGTCCCGTTCGGCAGAAGGTACGCGCCGTTCGGCTGCGTCCCGACGACGGCCCCGTTGACGGTCAGTGTCAGCGACGGCGCATTGGAATAGGCTTTGATTTGGTACGTCTGCGGCGGCAGGGCGCGGCGCAGGAACCACGAGTGGCCGCACAGATGAACGACCGGTGTCTGCGGCTTCAGGAACGACTGGTATAAGTACCAGATGTCTTTCTTGAAGCCGCCGAACGTCTCCATGCCCTTTGTGTTGACGCCTTTGTAGCGCGGGTCGCTGAAGTCCCGGAACGTCCACCAGGTAAACAGGGGGATTTGATCGCTGAGCGTGCGAAACACCGTCTCGCAGCGACTCTCAGCCACTTCCTGCTGGTATTCTTCCGGCTCGTACTGGTTGACGAGGTGCGCCGGGCGCCCCGCGGCGCTGTGGATGGAGATCACCCCGCCCGCGCCGGTCTCCGAAATCCAGTGGTAAAACGCGGCATGGGAACCGAACCCGGCGATGGTGCCGCCGTACCAGCCGTTGTAGCGGTTGACGGCAACAAAATCCAGTGCATAAGAGTAGCAAAAGGCCGTGCTGCTGGCATAAGTCAGCAAGCGGGAAGCGTCTTCGGCCCGCGCGACCCCGGCATAGTCATCCAGCGTCCCGATGTCGTCTATCTTTTGAATAGCTTCATTGCCAACGCTCCAAAAGCAGATGGACGGATGGTTGTAGTTCTGCCGCACCATTTCCCGCGTGATTTGCCGGCCCGTGTCGGTCGGCGGGGCGGGATTGGAATGGCCGTTCTCGGCCCAAACCACAATCCCGCGCTCGTCAGCAAGATCATATTCGGATTTCGCATGGGGATAATGAGCCAGACGCACGAAATTGACCCCTAAGTCCCGCAGATCGTCCCAGTCGCGCCGCAGGTCGGCGTCGGTGACTGCGCTGCCGTGTTCTTCAGTTTCCTGATGCTTGGCGACGCCCCGCAGCGGCGTCAAAACGCCGTTCAGATAAAACCCCGTTGGGGTCATCTGAAAAAAGCGGAAGCCGGTGCGCTCGGTGACGGTGTCCGTGACTGCGCCGTTCACCGTCGTGCTTGTCGTGACCGTGTACAAGTATGGATCGGTCGTGCTCCAAAGATGAGGCCGGACCATCTGCACTTGGCGGGTCGCGATGCCGCGTGTCTGCGCGGGCAGGGTGATTTGGCCGGAGACCTTTGCGACAGGCTTGCCGTCACTGTCTAAAACCCGGTTCGTGACCGTGATAGTTTCCGCCCGCAGGCTGTCGTTTCGCACCAGTGTTTTGACGGAAAGAGCGGCGCTCTCCGCGCTGACCGCCGACGGCGTCAGAAAGACGCCGGACGCGGCGCAGTCCGTCGGGTCAACGTGAACGGGGGCCGTTTCCAAAAGGTAAGCGGGCCGGTACAGGCCGCCGGGGACATGATACAACTGGTAGCCGTCGCCGCGCGGCAGGCAGTCGGTGGTATCTTTCGGAGCTGTGTCGCAGCGGACCGACAGCGTATTGTCGCCGCCGCGCACGGCGCGGGTGGCGTCAAACAAAAACCGCGTGTAGGCGCCCCGGTGCGTGCCGACCTTCACCCCGTTGACATAAACATCGGTCACGGTGCCGGCTCCGTCGAAGCAGACGAAAATCTCTCGGCGGGCCTCGTCGCTGGTGACGGTGAAATGAGTCCGGTACCAGGCCGCACGATAAGTCTGCGTCTGTGTCTTCGAGTTCCAGGTGTGCGGGACTGTGACCGTCTGCCACCGCCGGTCATCAAATGCCGGGAGTTCCGGGCCGGTCTGTCCAGGCGAAGGGGCAAACTGCCACTGCGTCAGCAGTACGGTTTCCCGTGCCTTCAGCGGAGCCGAAACAAAAAACGCCGCGCACAGCAGCGCGGCCACCCGAACAAAAATCCAAAGCTTCAAATTGCGCGTCGTCCTGTCTTGTGGTACAATGCGTTACCATGATGCTGTCAAAAAAACTCAGATTTGCGCTGCCGGCAGCAGTCGCCGCTGCCGGACTAATCGCGGCCGGAGTCGCGGCCACGCGCCATTCGCCGCCAGCACGGCTGGATAGGGCGGCGCAGTCGCCGCATCCTGCCGCTGTCCGCCCACAGCCCGCCCTCAGCCCCGTGCAGCTTGCCGCGCTGCACGCCGACGAAAGCGGGCATATTCCCATTTTGATGTACCATTCTATCGGCGCTCCGGCGCATGGCGGCAAGCCGCGCTACGACTCGCAAGGGCTGAACATCGCCCCGCAGACGTTCCGCCGCCAACTTGCGCTGATGGAAGCGGCTCACTGGTACCCGGTCAATATGCGCGATATCTTGACGGCTCGCCTCAACGTCCCCGCAGGCAAAACCCCAGTCGTTTTGACGTTTGATGATGCACGCGGGTCGCAGTTCCATTATTTGCCGAACGGGAAAACAGACCCGAACTGCGCGGTCGGGATTATGGAAGCGTTTCACGCGAGGCACGCCGATTGGCCGCTGAAAGCGACGTTCTATGTTCTGCCGAAATCTGCGTGGAACCCCGCGCCGTTTTGGCAGCCCGGCACGGAAACCAAAAAGCTGCAAACGCTGGTTGCCAACGGGTTTGAAGTGGCGAACCACACCACGACCCACCGCATGCTGACGCATCTCTCCAAGGCCGAGCTGTGCTGGGAAATGGCCGAGTGCCAGGAGTATGTTCAGAAGCGTGCGCCTGGCGCGACCATGGACACGATGGCCCTGCCCGGCGGCGCGGCCCCGAAGAATCATGCGCTGTGGAACACGCTGCTGCGCGGAACGCTCGGCACAATCTCCTACCACAATCGCTGCATTCTTATGGCCTGGGGCGGGCCGAGCCATGCCTGGGTGGACAAAGAGTTCAATCCCGACCGCGTTTCCCGTGTCGGGACCGGCCCCGGATGGGTCGAACATGCCCTCCATGAGATGACCACAGGCCGCCTGCGCCCGTATGTCAGCGACGGCAACCCGGACACCATCGCCGTGCCGCGTGCCGAAGCGGCAATGGTCAACCCTAACCGTCTCGGCGGTGCCCGCCTGATCGTCTATGGCCCCACCGTGAAGGTCGTGCCGGTGCGCCTAATGGCTGCTGCGAAGAGGGTGGCGCGGCGGGGATGAGAAACGAGCCGGGGTGGGATCTCCTAATCGTCGCTTTCCGTGCTTAATCCGTAGGTCGGCGTGACGGTCGGTTCCGT
>CAXUNT010000058.1:0-20812 GCA_964252595.1 uncultured Armatimonadales bacterium | reverse complement strand
TCACCGTGTAGACCCCGCCGCTGCCGACGGAAAACAGTGTTGACGTAACCAGCACGGTGGAAGTGCTGGCGGCGTTGACCTGGACTGACAGCGTCCCCGACGGCTGGGCGGCGTAAGGGGTGACGGGAGTGACTGCGTCAACGACCTGATTGGCAACTCCTGCCGGGATCGCCGGATAAGCGACTGCCGGAAATATGACTTGGCCGCCGATCAGCACATCCACCGGCCCGGCGTCCGGCGCAGCGTTCAAGATGCGGATGTTCGCCTGGCCCGATGCCGGGCCGGAGTAAGTGGCGCCGCCGGACGCGTAGGCCGCTGCCGCGCCTTTGTCTCCGGTCACAACGGTCTGCAAAAAGCGCGGGTCGGTCTTCGCGGTCGTCAGCGGCTGGACATCCACGCGGCCGATCAGATAGGACGTATAAAACGAGCCGTTGTTCAACTGAAGCTTGGGGTTCGGCGGGAACACAGTCGGGGTGGCTGTCCCGGCGACCGTCGTGGTCGCGGACTGGCCCGAAGATGTAAAGCTGAACGTGGACACGCCCTGCCCGACATAATTGTACTGGCTGGTCTGGCCGAACGCTAGGTCCCCGCCGACGGCGGTTAAGTTGACCAGAACCCCGGTTGTGGCGCCGTTGACAGAATAGTCCGCGCCGCGAACCCGGGCCGTCGCCGATGTGCTGCTGCTGCCACAGCCGGCGGACAGCGCGGCCAGTACGCCGCTCAGCCCCAGCAGAACCGGCACCGCGCCGCGGCGCTTCAATAAAAACATACTTTCATCTCCTGTGTGATCTACCCTATCAGAGTAGGAAATTGGGAAAAGGTTTCAGAAGATTTCGAGGTCTAGCGGGAGACTGACGCATCGGCGACAGCGTAAATCCAGTCGGCGGCCAGCACGGCCAGCACGGTCCAGAACGCCGGGGTGAAGTACCCGTGGCCCGTGCCATGCACCTGAGTCAGCAGCACGACGCCCAGCAGGAAGACTCCGGCCATCACCCCGCCTTTAACGGTCTGCCCCTGCACGATCTGCCCCAAGCCGGGGCAGACTGCCGAGCCGGCAATCGCCCACGCGGCAGGGCGATCCCCGCTGGAGCGGCGCATCAAGGAAGCGTCCGTCGCGGCATACGCAACGCCCAGCGTTTTCTGCCGCTCCTGTTCGGCCCGGCGCAGGACTGCTTTGCCAATCTTGGCTTCCGCGGTCGCCCGGCCCGGCTCGGCGGACAGCGCGGCCTGGTAAGATGCAATCGCCGTGTCCCAGTCGCCGCGCGTTTCGGCGATGTCGCCTAAAAGCTCGGAAACGGCGGCGTCCCCCGGCTTCTCCGCCAGCAGCGTCTTTGCCGCCGTCTCCGCTTCCGCGACCTGCCCGCGCCGGAACTGGATGTTCGCTGCCGTCACCCGCCGGCTGCGTTCTTCCTCCGCTGCGTAGTCGCGCGTCGGGCGTGACGAAGGCGGAAGAGGGCGCGGACGGTTAGGCGGCGTGTCCATGCGTACTCTCCGACCCAATCTTTGCTGGCTCGTCTACCGCGGCGTCGTCCAGCTCTTCGTCTTCCGAGTCTTCGTCTTCATCCAGCTCGTCGCCTTCGTCGTCGTACTCGTCGCTCATTTCATCTTCCTCAAATTCGCCGACTCCCATGCCTTCCAGCCGGTCCGGCTCGCGCTCCGGCGCGGCCTGCCCGGTCCAGAGCTTTTCGAGGCCATAAAACGAGCGCTGTTCTTCGGACATCACATGGACAATCGCGTCCCCGTAGTCCAGCAGCACCCAGGTCGCTTCCGAATAGCCTTCAATGCGCCGCTGCCGAATGCCCTGCTTTTCCATCGCTTCCATGACGCCGTCGGCAATGGACCGGATATGGATGTTGGACGTTCCCGAACAAATAATAAAGAAGTCGGCGATGAGCGTTTTCCCGCGCAGGTCAAGCGCGGTGATGTAGTTCGCTTTTTTGTCATCCGCCGCCGCCACAATCGCGTCCCGCCGCTCTTCCGAGGTCAGTTTGCTTTCTTTCAAGATTTCATTTCCTTCGCGTCAAGTATACCCAACTTGCCGCGAAAAGCCGAAAAAGCGGCGGGCCGATTGGCCTGCCGCTTTGGGGATCGTCTCAAAATGCGCTTATGGGGTTGTCGTGGCGGGCGCGGGCGTGTGGTGCATCATCGCGTCATGCTTCATCATGGCATCGTGTTTCATCATGGCATCGTGTTTCATCATGGCGCTGTGGCTCATCGCGCTATGTTTCATCGTGGCGCTGTGGCTTGTCATCGCGCTGTGGCTCCTGGTCGAATGCTTCATGACATCGTGCTTCATCGTGCTCGGTGTTTGGGCGAAACTCGCGGAAGCCGCCAGAGAAAGAACGACCGCTGCGGCAGCCATCAGTTGCTTTGTCATTTCAGTGTCTCCTATGTGTGTCTGTCATAGGAAAGCACAAACCAGGCGAGTGAAAAGTTCCCTAAGCGCCCGTCCACCCGCGCCACAGAAACGCTGCGCCGAGGGCGGCGAGAAACAGCGCGGACACGCGGGTCATCGCGACCCGGAACGGCAGCCGGGTCAAGAGGCCGCCGAACAGCGACTGGCCGAACACAGCCAGCGCCAGCAGGCCGGGAACCGTACCGAGGCCGAAGCAGAGCATCAAAAGCACGCCAAACAGCGGCGACGGCTGGGTGAACGTCGGCAGGAGCGCGTTGTAGGTCAGGCCGCAGGGCAGAAAGCCGACAAAGACGCCGACCAGTAGCGGCTTCAGCGCGTGCTTGGATTGCAGGGCCTTCAGGTACGCCCGGCGCAAAACACCGCCGCCCGCCCCCAGCACGTCCGGCTCCGGCAGCCGGAACTTCGGAATGATCCCAGCCAGTCCCAGCGCCAGGCCGACCATGACGACGCCGACGACGAGGCTGACGACGCTCTGCGCCGACGCCCACCGGTGGCCGAGGGCGCCGATAGCCCCGCCCGCTAGGCCTAGCAGCATCAGCGCCGCCAAGCGTCCGCCGTGGAACAATATGTGCCGCTCCGCACCCCGTCCCGTCTGCCCGCCAGCATACGATACGACAAAAATCCCGCACATGCCGATGCAGTGCGAAAAACCGCTGGCGAGGCCGAGAAGAAAAGCAAGGGTGTAGGCAGTGTGGAGAAAAGGCATCATAGAAGCATCATAAAAAAGCCATGTCCTGAAGGACACGGCTATTGGGCGCAGACGCCGAGAACCCCCACTTCTGCACTGGCAGACCTGGAAGGCGTGGGACTAAGACCAAGACATAAACATCTAAGTGCGCCGAAGTCGTAGTTTGCGGCGTCTTCGCCCAATAGCCGTGTCCTTCAGGACATGGTTCTCGTCCCTGTCGCATCTTACAGCGGTTGTCTCACCCCAGCCGCACGACTTCGCGGATGCGCGGCTTGTCCCAGCGCTCGGAAGCTTCCTTTGCCGCGTCTTCCGCCGTTTCGTCTTCTGCCGACAGCCCGTCGCTCGACCAGATCCGGCGGGCGTCCCAAACGCCGTGCGCGGTTCGGTTGATCTGCCAGGTTCCCGTCATCGTTTGGCCGTCCTCCGACAGCGTGCCTTCATACGAGACCGGCGGCAGCTTGCGCTCCTGATAAAGCTTGGAAAACCGAATACCCTGACCGCTCCGCTCGCCGCGCACTCGCGCTTCGCCGAATTCCCCATCATCAAGAACGGTGCCGGCAAATCCGCCGTCGCCGGTTTCCGTTAAAGTCGCCTCAAACCGCACCGGCGGCTGTCCTTGCAGGCGGCCTTTGTAAGCATAAGTGCCGAGCCAGCCCCCGCCAAGCGTACCCTGCGCTGCTTCTTGTTCTAAATCGTGCATGACTGCTTCTTTCTCCGGCCATTACCGCACCGAAACGGGAAACGTTTGCGACTGATGCGCCGCGCCTCTGCCCGCCGACACCGCCGCATCCCAGTCGCCCGGCATCGTGAACCGCCCTGTGCCGGTGTATGTCCCCGGCGGGGTTTCGTGCAGTTGGACATCGTTCCTGCCCATGTCCATCGCCGGCATCGCAAGTTCTACCGTCACTGCTGCACCCGACACAGGCTTGTTCCTGCTGTCCGTCACCTGCACCCGGAGGAGTGCCGGGTCGAGCTGACGTGGCGACTTTGGCGTCAGCAAAAACCTAATCCGCCAATGCGCCGTGTTAGTGGGTGGAAGCGAACCCGAATGCGGCGAACAGCCTGTGCCGAGAACGGCTGCCGCCGCAACCATGCCAAGCGCGGCCCCTGTTCCGGCTCTCATTTCGCCGGAGGCCGCCGCAGATGCGCGGGCGGGCGGGTCTGGATCTGCATCAAGACCGGCGCGGCCTGCGCCTTGCCGCCGCCGTTGGTTTTGTTGCTCGCGCAGCCATCGCAGCCGCTGCCGGATGCCTTGCCGGGCTTTGCCCGGAACGCACCGATTTGGCCCCACAGCCGCCGCCCGACCCCCAGCATCGCTCCGCCGACAATCGCCATCGCTCCCAGTTGCTGCCAATCAACATGCATATCTTATTCCCCGCAAGAACACTCGCCTGTGATCGCTTCCCGGCCTTCTTTGACGAGAAACGGGACCAAAACCAAGGCCGCCGCACTGTCCAGCCACCACAAGCCCGGCAGAAGGCGCGTCACAGCCAGCCCGACCATCAAGACCACCGACAGATACCCGCAGGTGATCGCTTCCATCGCATCCGCCCGCAAGGCTCTTGACCCCAGCCGCTCGGCGACTTTGAGCTTCCATCCCGCCAAGACCGGCATCCCGACCTTCGCGGCCAGCCCAATCAAAATCCCCCAGACACTCTCATGCGTGTCGACTTTGTTATGTATAACGAAAATTCCCGCAAAAGAGTTCACGGCCACCAGTGCAGCCAGCGCGTACAGCAGGCAGCCCGCCGCCTGCGACGCCCGCTGCTCCGCTTTGTCTATTTGTGCCGCGCTGGCCCGTCCGGACGCTTCCGCAGACAATCGCCACAGCAACACGCTTGCGCTGAACAATTCAATCACGCTGTCCGCGCCGAACCCTTCCAGCAGCAGGCTGTGCGAATGCGCCCCCAGCCACAGCGCCGCCGCGCCCTCCACGGTCATCCAGCCGAGCGTCAGGTAAGTCAGCCGCAGGGCCAGCCGCACGTCGGCAGCCCGCTCAGTTGTTGCTTGGATTGTCATGGCGTCGTCCTTGTCTCGGCCCGCAAGCGCAGCGCATGGGGAATACCGGAAACATCGTGCGCCCAACGCGGCAAAATCAGGATCATTGCCATTCCTTCCAAATGTCCCAGAATACCGACAACTACTGCCGCCCACAGCCAAACTCCCGTCGTTGAGAAGCCGAGCAACGCAACACTCGCCGCAAACAGTGACAATCCCCAAAGCTTAGAAGAGTAAGCATGGAAACTCATCGCCCGGTGGAACTTCGCCATTGCCAGCGCCCAGTTTATGGCGACCAGGGCAAGCACAGCCATCAGCGGCGCGAAAAACGGCACGAGAAGCGCACGGTGCAGCCACCAAGCGGCGACAGCCACGCAGAAGTAAAAGCTCGTGTCCGCCCAGCTATCGGCGACCCGGAGGACTTCTGTCACGATCTGAAGCCGCCGCGCGATTACTCCGTCAAAGACATCTGCAAGGAACACATATATCAGAATGCCGATAAGCCCGGCGCTGCTCTGCCGGGTCAGCGCCGCCCAGAGCAGCGCCGGCCCGGCCAAAAACCGGGACGCCACGAGCGCCATCGGCATCTGTTGCAGTGTCATTATGCTGCTTCTTCCGGCGCCATCAGTCCAAATGCGATGCAACAAGCTGCGCCAGCTCGCCGACGGTTTCGCGGTCAAAGGCCAGCCGGGCACCTGCCGCCGCGTACAATTCGGGCAGGGGGCGCGTGTTGCCCAGGGCCAGCGCCGCGCGGTAGTTTCGGACCGCTCCGGCCTGGTCTTGAAGTGCATTGCGCCACACTTGTAGCGCTCCGAGCTGGGCGAGGCCGTACTCGACATAGTAAAACGGCACGGTGAAAATATGCAGCTTACGATGCCAGCCCGAAACGCGCTCGGCATCCAGCCCCGACCAGTCCACGCCGCCCATGAAGCGGGTCCAAAGTTTGTCCCACTGCGCGTCCATGTCGGCGGCTGTGACATCTTCGGGGGCGTCGGCGTAGACCCAGTGCTGGAAGCCGTCTACCACGGCCATGTACGGCAGGAACAGCACGATCTTTTCTAATTGCTCCCGGCGGGCGCGGCGGGCCTGTTCTTCCGTGTAGAACCCGCCGCTGTCTTTGGCTAAATACGGCAACGCCAGCAGCTCCATCGCCATGGACGCCACTTCGTTGAACTCCATCGGTGCGCCCCGGTTCCACAAAAGCGGCTGGGCCGCGCTTGACGCTAATCCGTGGAACGCATGGCCGCCTTCGTGGAGCAGTGTGCGGACATCGCTGTCGGTCCCGACCGCGTTCATGAAGATGTACGGCAGGCCGGTCTTCGGGAAGAACGCGCAGTAGCCGCCGGGCGATTTGCCTTTGCGCGAGTCCAAGTCTAAAAAGCTCGGACGCAGCTTCTCAAAATCCTGCCCCAGCGCTGGGTCTACTTTGCCGAAGATCCGTGCCGTGACAGATTCGAGTTCGGCGACATCGGCAAACGGGCGCAGGGATTCCTGGCCTGCCGGGTCCACGTTCAAGTCCCACGGGCGCAGCGTATCCAAGCCGAGCGACTGCTGCCGAGCCTCTAAAATCTTCTGGGCCAGCGGCACGACTTCGGCTTCAATCGCCGCGCCGAAGGCTAAACTGTCTTCGGGCGTGTAATCAAACCGCTTTAAGCTGCGCCACATATACGCCCGGTAATCGGTTAGCCCGGCATTCTGTGCAAGCTGACGCCGCAGGGGCAGCATCTCCAAATACAGCGCATCCAGGTCGGCCCGCGACTGAAGCCAGCGATCTTGCACGGCTCGCCAGCCTTCTTCCCGGACAGCGCGGTCACTGCTGAGTCCGCTCTGCTCGGCCTGCGGCAGTGTCAGCTCTTCGCCGCTGAGTGTCACGGTCATTGTCCCGGTAATCTTGCTGTAGTCGTTTGCGAGCGTTTGAAGCTGAGCTTGAACCCCGACATTGGCGTCCCGGAACAAGTCGGCGTCACTGCGAAGCCGCCGCAGAAACTGCACCTGGTCCGGCTCCGGCGTGAAGTCCGGCACGGCCAGCAGCTTGGTCTTGAGCTTCTGGGCGGCGACGGTCCATTGCGGGACGATCTGCTGGACAAAGTTCAGGTACGCCGCTTCGGCAGCTTGGTCTGTCGTGTCTTCCGACTTGGCGCGTCCGGCCCGTGCGCCGGCTTCGCCCAGCGTTTTTTCCAGCTCGCTCCAGCGGGTCAGCCAGTCGCCGACGCCTTTGGCAGTCAAGTCTTCGGCTTCCAGCGCAGCAAAAAAGGGCGCCACTGTGTTCCAGTCATGCGGGTTGATCGTATCAAGTTCGGGCATTGTTGATTCTTTCTGTTGCTTCGTCGTTCTACGGTGCGGAAATTTCCCATTCATGCTGCGGGTCAGGGTAGAACGTCGTCCCGTTCGCCGTGCCGTCGGTTGTCGGCATGACAGTCAGGATAATCCAGCCGCCGGGAACCTGCGCCCGCCACGTTTCAACAGTTTTGGGCATAAACGTCCCCGGCGGCAGGGCTTCTTTCCCCAGATATTCCCAGTTCATGCGTGATCTCCTTCGTTAATTTGCACCGCGTCTTCCGGCCAGCCTGAACTTAGACTGCTGCTGACAAGAGCGGCAACGGCGGGAGGCCGGACATCGCACTTCTCCAGCTCCATGAGCGGCATCCAGACCGGCGCGTAAGTTCCATTCTCCGCCGGCTCCGTCCCGTCGTATTCCGGGCCGTCGCCGGGGCCGAATTCGCCGCCGGTGACGGTTGCCAGAAAATAGAATTGATCCCGGCGGTCCGGTTCTGTGCCGGCAAATTGCACTTGCGCCACAAGTTGCCCGCAGGCCACTTCCAGCCTCATTTCCTCCCGCGCTTCTCGCACGGCGGCCTGTTCCAGCGTTTCGCCGTCTTCGGCTTTGCCGCCCGGAAACAGAAAATAATGCATGCCTGCTCGGTGCCGCTCAATCAGCGCAACGGCACCGTTCTGGATAATAATGACGGCGGCGCGTGGCATACTATGTTTCTCCTCAACTTACGGCAGAGGCCGTGCCGCTACTCCCTCGTTCGTGATCACAATCGGCACGATATCATCGTTGTCGTCAAAGTGCAGGCGGTCAATGCAGGTAACGCGGTGGTGCATATCCGTTTCGTCAATCGGACGCCGGTGGTAGGCGATGTACCAGTCGTCCGTGCCGGGGATATTGAGGACGGAGTGGTGGCCCGCCCCGTTGCCGACCGCCGAATCGCTCCCCAGGACTGGCCCGGTGCGGAGGAACGGACCCAGGGGCGAGTCGGACTTGGCGTAGGCGACGCCGTAAGACGAATCGGTCCAGCCGCCTTCGGACCACATGAAGTAGTACACGCCCCGGCGCTTCAGCATAAACGGGCCTTCGACATAGTGCGCGGGCGTGATTTCGGTGAAGTCGCTGGCAAAGCTCACCATGTCTTCGGCCAATTTCGCGACTACCGCATGAGACCAGCCGCCGAAGTACAGGTACGCCTGCCCATCGTCGTCCAAGAACGCATGAGCGTCAATCGGCTGTGCGCCGTGCGGGTATTCAGCGACTAACGGCTTGCCGAGCGCATCTGCAAACGGCCCGGCAGGATGGTCGGCGACGGCAACGCCCAGCCCTGCGCCGTCGCCTGCGGAAAAATAAAAGAAATACTTGCCATGGCGCTCAATGACCGACGGTGCCCACGCGCAGCGATTGGTACTCCACGGCACATCGGCGTAGTCTAAGATTGTGCCGTCATTCCGCCAGTGAACTAAGTCATCCGACGACAAGACTTCAAAGAACGTCTGCTCGTCATACGGCGCGGAGTAAGTGGGATAGAGATAGTAGCGGCCCGCGAAGAGATGCAGCTCCGGGTCGGCATACCAGCCGGGAAAAACGGGGTTCATGGAAAAGTTATTCTGGATTGACGGCGGGTTTTCCTGCCCCAATGCGCTCACGGCAGCAAGTCGGCGACCGCAATGACGGCGTTCGGGGCGGCAAATGGGCTGACCGTATCTTCGGGCGACAAAACGGTTTCCACGGCATAGCCGCTTTCAATAAGCTGGCGGAAAACATGCAGAGTGCGGGCATTGATGTTGACGACCCAGTATTCGGGAATGCCGGCATATTGTTTCTTTCTATTTGGAACTCCTCCCGCTCATCCTTCGCTTCCTCCCGAAGCCAAGAAGACCGGAGTTTTCTAGCGGGATGAATTCCATGTTCCCGAATACGAAAGCCCGTCATTGGGGTTCAGTCGGACTTTGCTGCCGGAGAAATATACAACAATGGCTTCTTGATGTCCTTCGTAAGGCTCAGGGGCCAGCGCACCCCACGCGCCATATTTCCAGGCAATGCCCAGCGTGACCCTTCTGCGCGTCTCATGCGGAACCAGCGCCTCTCCGTAGTCAACAAAATGCTTGGGGGCCGGCGAAGTCTCGTCACCGGCGGTGAAGTAATAGAACACGAACGGGCTGTCAGTAAAACGCGGCGTATAATGGCGTGGATACCGCTTCTCAAAGGCGCGAACCGGGCTGTTCGTGGACAGCCCGGCGGCTGTCCTGAATCTTGGGCTGCTGACTTCGATCTGCACGGCGTGGCCCTGCTGAAAAAAGATCGTTAAATAATCGTGCTTCAAGTAGATGCCCTGTTCGGCGGCGGACTTCGGAAGCGGCAGAGGACTAAGCCAAGTGTCCAAAACCATGCCCTGTACCCGGCGCACGGTGCTGGGCGTACTCAGCCGGGTATGAACTGCCGCTCGGCTCATGCCGAGCGTAATCATGCCAATGCGCTGACCGGGGACAATCACGAAGTCTTCGGCGAAGGCGGCTGAGGCAATAAGCAGAAAAGTTAATATTAACGGCCACAGCAGAGGTCGGCTCATAGATCTATTGTTCTCTCTGAAATATCGGAGCCAGCACTTGGGCGCTGCGGCTGGGCAGGTAGATCTGGATGCTTTGCTCGCGCCCGTACATCGGCACCGGCTGGCGGGGATAAACGAAATTCGGCGTGCCTCGGCCCAGACCGCTGAACTCGGTGTCGTCGGTGTTCAAAATAACCTGGTAGTCGGCGGAGTCGGGAATGGGAAAGCGCAAATCTTGGTACGAGCGGGTGGGGTGGAAGTTAAACGCGAACACGAGCGAGCCGCGCCGGTACGCAAGCTGCTTGGTGTCTTCATGCAGAGCAAGCTGTTCGATCAATGGGTCGGAAAGAAGATTGTACGAGGCGTCTAAGCCGAGCATGGCTCGGTCGAAGGCGTTTAAGCCGCCGTAGCGGAGGGCGGGATTGTCGGGGAGTGACCACAACCGACGGGCGTAATGGTAGGAAAAGCTGTTTCCCTCGCGCGGGAAATCCACCCACTCCGGGTGGCCGAATTCGTTGCCGATAAACGACAGCCAGGCTTCCCCGGCCAGGCTGAACGTCAGCAGCCGGATCATTTTCAGCAGGGCGATGCCGCGCTCGACGATGTAATCAGTGTCGCCCCGCCCCATATGATCGTACATCGCCGCGCCCATGAGCTGAAACGCCAGAGTCTGGTCGCCGACCAGGCTTTGATCGTGGCTTTCGACATAGCCGACCCGCTTTTCGCCGGGCCTGCCATTGAGCAGCTCATGGTAAACGGCGCTGAGGTTCCAGTTTTCGTCGGGGACCTCTTTGACCAGCTTGGTCCAGTAATCGGGGATGCCCATCGCCAGCCGGTAATCGAAGCCGATCCCGCCTTCGGACACGGGCCGGGCGAGGCCGGGCATTCCCGAAACGTCTTCGGCGATTGTGACGGCGTCCGGCGACACCAGACGCGCCAGGTCGTTTGCCGCCTGCAAATAAGCCACGGCGTCTTCGTCTATCCCACCGCCGAAATAATCTTCGTACCGGGTAAACTCCCGGTTCAGCCCGTGGTCAAAGTAGAGCATACTCGTGACGCCGTCGAACCGCAGTCCGTCAAATCGGAATTCTTCCAGCCAGAACCGGACATTCGACAGCAAAAACCGCTGGACTTCGTACTTGGCGTAGTCAAACACCAGCGAGTCCCAAGCCGGATGCAGGCCGCGCGGCCCGGCGTGGAAATACTGGAAATCCGTGCCGTCAAAGCCGTTCAAGCCTTCGGCTGTGTTCTTGACTGCGTGTGAGTGGACAATGTCGAGCAAAACGCGCAGGCCGAGGCCATGCGCGGTGTCAATCAGCGTTTTCAAGTCTTCCGGCGTGCCGAAGCGCGACGACACGGCGAAAAATGAAGAAACGTGGTAGCCGAACGAGCCGTAATACGGATGCTCCATCACAGCCATCAGTTGAACAGCGTTGTAGCCCAATGCCGCAATGCGCGGCAGGACGTTCTCGGTGAACTCAGCGAACGTGCCGACCCGGCCTTCTTCCGTTGCCATGCCGACGTGGGCTTCGTAAATCCGCAGTCCGCCCGTCAGCTTCGGCGTCTCATGCCGCCACTCAAATGCCGCCGGCGGCAGCCAAACTTGCGCTGTGAAATCGTTGGTTTTCGCATTCTGGACTACGCGCCGAATATACGCTGGAATGCGGTCCTGGCCGCCAGAGCTGCTCTGCACAAACACTTTGGCGAAGCTGCCGTGGGTCAATGTCCCGGCATACTCCGAATCGGGAAAGAAGGCGCTCCAAATCTCCTCGCTGCACATCAGCGGGTGGCTGTTTCTGTCCCAGCCGTTGAAGTCCCCAAACAGCGAAAGCTGCGACGCGCCCGGCGCCCATTCCCGGTACCAGACCCCTGGCTGTTCGTTCCTCTCGCCGCGCGTGAAGCCGAAAAACTCATGGCCCAAGCTGATTGACCCCAAAAGCCCGCCGTCGGCGTCTAGGGCCGCCCGCAGGCGCTCGTGGTGGGCGCGGCGGCGGCGCAGCGCATCGGCGAACGGCGCAAGCCACGGGTCCAGCGAAATCAGTCCGAGAGGATTTAGTCCGAGTGGGTCATCGGTTTGCATAAATGTAGTATACCCAGGCGTTTCAATCCTCTGAGTTTCAATCCCGGCGCGGCATGGTAAGAGCGTCTCAGCAAGACCGACCGAGGCGAGGACTATCATGGCAACAATACGCGAGGAAACTTTTCGGCTGATGCGGGAGCTGAAGCTGACCACTGTGTTCGGAAACCCCGGCTCAACGGAAGAGCCGTTTTTGACTGAGTTCCCGGAAGATTTCACTTATGTGCTGGGCCTTCAGGAAGCGACCGTGGTGGCGATGGCCGACGGCTATTCCCAGGCGATGGGCCGGCCTGCGCTGGTGAACCTGCACACCGCGCCGGGAGTCGGCAACGCGATGGGCAATCTCGTTGGTGCGTGGCACAACAAGACGCCGCTGATTATTACGGCGGGCCAGCAGACACGCCAAATGCTGCTTTTGGAACCCTGGCTGACGAACATTGATGCGACGGATCTGCCGAAGCCGTATGTCAAGTGGAGCTGTGAAACGGCGCGGGCCGAGGACGCTCCCGCCGCTCTTCTGCGGGCCTACGCCGCCGCCATTCAGCCGCCGACCGGGCCGGTCTTTTTATCAATTCCGATGGACGATTGGGACAAGGCCGCCGAGCGCGAAACGCCGATGCGCCAGATCAGCACCCGCACGGCTCCCGACCCCGATCTGCTCAAAGAAGCGGCGTCGGCGCTGTCGTCTGCCCGAAACCCGGCGCTCGTGTTCGGGCCGGGCGTGGACCGGAGCCTAGGGTGGGACAGCGCCGTCCTGCTGGCGGAAAAACTGCGGGTGCCAGTCTACGCTGCGCCTGCCGCCGAGCGGGCGGGCTTTCCCGAAAGCCACCCGCAGTTTATGGGGGCGCTGCCGTTTGCGATCAAGCCGCTGGGAGAAAAGCTGGCCGGGCATGACCTTGTGCTGGTGGTCGGCGCTCCCGTCTTCCGCTACTACCCGTATGCGCCGGGCGAGTACCTGCCGCATGGCTTGCGCCTCATCCACATCACCGACGACCCCGGCGAAGCGGCCCGCGCTCCGGTCGGCGACTCGATCCTGAGCGACCCCGCGCTGGCTTTGTCCTCGCTGGCCGAGGCTGTGATCCCCTCCGAGCGACCCCTGCCGCCGCCGATGCCGAAGCATCCGGTCCCGGACCCCAAGACACCGATCACGCCTGATTATCTCTTTTACGCGCTGGCTGCCGCCAAACCCGAAAATGCTGTGCTGGTGCAGGAGTCGCCGTCAAACATGAAGCCGTTCCATGCCCGGCTGCCGGCGACCCATCCGGCGTCGTACTTCTCGATGGCCTCTGGCGGCCTCGGCTTCGGCCTGCCGGGTTCGGTCGGAATCGCGCTGGCCGAGCGCGAGACGGGCCGCAACCGCCCGGTCATCGCCGTTATCGGCGACGGCTCGTTCCTTTACTCGGTACAGTCGCTCTGGACTGCTGTTCAGCACAAGCTGCCGCTCGTGGTCGTGGTCCCGCAGAACACCGAGTATGCGATTCTGAAGTCGTTCGCCGAGTTTGGGAAGACGCCGAATGTGCCGGGCTTAGACCTGCCGGGACTGGATCTGGTGACGCTGGTGCAGGGCTTCGGCTGCGAAGCTAGGCGCATCGAAAAACCGGAAGAAGTGACGGGAGCGGTCAAAGACGCGCTGGCAAGCGGCAAAGTCTCGGTGCTGGTCGTGCCGACGACGTCCGAAGTGCCGCCGCTTCTCTGAAATACACAAAAAGCGCGGGGAAGCCGATCGGCTTCCCGGACCCTCTTTAGCGTCTAAACCTCGCGGCGTGTCTCAATTTGCAGGCGGGCAGCCTGCCCGCCTAAATAGTCGCTTCCGGTACTGGGTTCTTTTTGTGCGAGAGCGTACTAAGGGAAGGAAAAAACAATGGCCGCGGCGAAAAAATCAGGGTTCAATCAGTGAGCGGCCAATAAAGCAGAGACTAAGAGGAGACGGCATGGCAAAAACGAACCTGTTCCGCACGGCAGACAAATTTGAGATATATCCAGCGGGACATTTGATCTTTGAGGAAGGGCAGCCCGCCGCTGTCGCGTATGTTGTCAAAGAAGGCGAAGTCGAGATCTTAGTCGGCGGACGTGTGGTGGAAACCCTGGATGCTGGCAGCATCTTCGGGGAAATGGCCCTGATCGAAAAGCAGGGCCGCAGCGCGACAGCGCGGGCGAAGACGGACGTGCAGGTCGTGCCGGTCAGCGAAGACCACTTCATGTTCATGCTGCAGCAGACCCCCTACTTCGCCGTTCAGGTCATGCAGACGATGGCAAGCCGGCTGCGCCACATGAACGAGCGCAGCCGCTGAAATGATCCGCTCAGATGATTCGCTGAAACAAAAAGAACCCGGCGCGGTCGGCGCAGGGTTCTTCAGTCTGCATTACTTGGGCATCAAAACCGTGTCAACGACATGGATGACGCCGTTGGACTGCATGACATCGGCAATTGTGACATGGGACACGCCGCCTTTGGCATCCACAATCTCCAGGCTCTTGCCGTAGGGCTTGACTGTCAGCGACTCGCCCTGGACTGTCTTGACGGTCGCTTTGCCGTGGCCTTTTTTGACCAGGGCCACTAAGTTCGCGGCTGTGTAGTGGCCGGCGACGACATGGTAGGTGAGAACCTTCACTAACGTTGCCTTGTTTTCCGGCTTCAGCAGGGTGGGAACCGTGCCGGCAGGCAGCTTGGCGAAGGCTTCATTGGTCGGCGCGAATACGGTGAATGGTCCCGCTCCTTCCAGGGTCGGCACGAGGCCGGCGGCCTTGACGGCGGCGACAAGCGTCGTGTGGTCTTTGGAGTTCAGGGCGTTCTGAACGATGTTCTTCGTCGGCAGCATGGCTGCGCCGCCGACCATCGGGTTCTTCGCCTGGGCGGTCATCGGCGTCCCCAGGGCGCAGATGCCGACGGTCAGGGCCGAAGCCAGTCCAAAGAATGCTTTGGTGTTCATCAGGTTCTTCTCGTTTCTAAGACAAAAGGCTGCTCAATGCAAGCCTCCTTCCTAGTATACACGCTTTTCCCCTTTTTTGATCTCGCCAAGATCAACCAGGGGTTACAAAAACAAACAAGCACTCCGAGTTCGGAGTGCTTGTTTGCGTTCTGCTGCGCTGTTCCAGACAGTGCGCCCGGCGGGGCTCGAACCTGCGACCTCTTGGTCCGCAACCAAGTGCTCTAATCCACTGAGCTACGAGCGCGTCATGTCTGGGCGGCGAAGGGAAGTATACCGCAAAATGCCCCGCCTGTCAAGAGGGACAACCGCAGAAAAATAGGCAGCGCCCAGGAAATGAACCCGTTGACAATAGATGCGTCTCATGCCATAATAGGAATAAGTAAACCCCGACTAAATTAGTCGGAGACTAAGAAATGAGCCGAACCGTGATGCCGGAGAAAATCAACTGTGTGCAGGCTGCGTTCTGCCGCTGGCGCGACTGCCGGACTGAGATGCGCTGCGCGGCCCGCGCCGATGCGCTTGCTGCGTACACACCTGACGAGACCGGCCACCGGGAAATGCCTCTCAGCCGCATGGCCCCCGGTGAGTACGGCCATGTTTTGTCGCTCTGCCCGGAATGCGATGTGCGGGCGCATCTGCTGGAACTGGGCTTCACGCCGGGGACCGAAATCACGGTGGTACGGGTGGCCCCGCTCGGTGATCCGCTGACCATCCGCCTGCGCGGCTATCAGTTGTCGCTGCGCCGGCGCGAGGCCGACGCGATCCTCATGCGACGCTGCCCGCCGGAACTCGGCGAAGATTTAAACTTGGATACTGATTTAAACATGGACACTGACTTAGACTTGGATATTGACTCATGAGTGCGGCTGCGGCCCCGATGCCGGTTCCCGAAACACGCGCCACGCGCCTTCCCCTGTATGCGCTGGTCGGCAACCCGAACTGCGGCAAGACGACCGTGTTCAATGCCCTGACCGGCCTGCGCCAGAAAGTCGGCAATTACCCAGGCGTCACCGTAGAGAAAAAAGAAGGCCGCCTGCGCCTTCCCAGCGGCTCCGTCGCGACCCTCATTGATCTGCCTGGCCTGTATTCCCTGACGCCCCGCTCCCCCGATTAAGCCATTGCCCGCGATGTTTTGATGGGACACCGCTTGGATGTCGCCCAGCCCGACGGCATCGTGCATGTCGTGGACGCTGCCAATCTGGAGCGCAATTTATATCTCACCGCTCAGATTTTGGACTTGGGCCTGCCGACCCTGATCCTGCTGACCATGACCGATGTGGCGGAGCGCACGGGCCAGAAGATAGATGTTGCCGCACTCGCGCAGACACTCGGCGTTCCCGTGCGTGCCGTATTAGTCTCAAAAAAGCAGGGACTGGACACGGCATTAGAAGCGATTGCCGCGCTCGGTGAGACGCCCCTGCCGCCGCGCCGGGACTGGGTTCTTCCGACCGAAGCCGAGATCGAGGTCGCCGAGCTTGCGGAGATGCTGCAATCTCAGCACGGCACGAAGCCGTCGCAAAGCCATGAAGAAGCGGTCGGCCTGCTGATGGCCGCCCAGCCGCGCCCGGAAGAAGTGGGTCGCTGGTCGCCGGCCATCTGGGAGCATATTGACGCCGACCGGGCAAACTTCAAGCGTCTCGGTATTGACTTTTCGGCGGCTGTGGTTGAATCACGCTATGCGTGGGCGGGCCGGATCGCTGCGAAGACCGTTAAGAAGCCGCGCCGCGCCGCTGAGACAGTCACCGACAAAATTGACCGCGTGGTCATGCACCCGTTCTGGGGCTATGTGCTGTTTTTCGGCGTGATGGCATTCGTCTTCCAGTCCATCTTCACCTGGGCGCAGATCCCGATGAACTGGATCGGAGCAGGCATCACCGTCTTGCAGCATTTTGTCTCAGTGCATATGCCCGCCGGCGACTTGCAGGATCTGCTGGTCAACGGCATTCTGGCAGGCGTCGGCACGACTCTGACGTTTTTGCCGCAGATTTTGCTGCTGTTCTTCGCGATTGCCCTGCTGGAAGACACCGGGTACATGGCCCGTGCGGCGTTTCTGATGGATCGCATCATGTCCAAAGTTGGCCTCCATGGCAAGTCGTTTATTCCGCTGCTGTCGTCGTTCGCCTGCGCCATTCCCGGCATTCTGGCGACCCGGACGATTGACGACCGCAAATCGCGGCTCGTGACCATTCTGGTCGCCCCACTGATGTCCTGCTCGGCTCGCATTCCCGTCTACACGCTGATGATTGCGGCGTTTATCCCGAACCGCCGTGTTTTGGGCCTCTTCACCCTGCCTGGCCTGACGATGATGGCGATGTACTTCTTGGGGACATTCGCCGCGTTCGGCATGGCCTGGGTCTTCAAGAAGACGCTCCTCAAAGGCTCCGCGCCGGTCTTCTTTTTGGAAATGCCGCCGTACCACGCCCCGAACCCGCGCACGGTGCTGATGGCAATGCTGGAACGTGCCGGTCTGTTCGTGAAAAAAGCCGGCACGGTCATTCTTTGGGTGTCTATCGTTTTGTGGTTCCTGTCCACCTATCCTAAGTCGCCGGTCAGCATTCCCCCCGCCCAGCGCATGGCGGCGACTTATGCGGGCCACGCCGGACGGGCGCTAGAGCCTGTGATCAAGCCGCTTGGCTTTGACTGGAAGATCGGCATCAGCCTGGTCTCGTCGTTTGTTGCCCGTGAAGTCTTCGTGGCGTCGGAAGGCACGCTGCACGGGGTCGAAGAAGGCGACAGCAAGAGCCTGGTCCAGAAGCTGCGGGCTGATACTGGGCTGTCCCCGCTGATCGCCGTCTGCGTGATGATCTACTACGTCCTGGCGATGCAGTGCTTGTCCACCGTCGCCGTCGTCAAGCGCGAAACCAACGGCTGGACTTGGCCGCTGTTTATGACCGGCTACATGACCGCGCTCGCTTGGGGCGTGACTTTTCTCGTGTACCAAATCGGCACGGCGCTCGGCTGGGGCGTCCGTTAGGAGAACACAAACATGGCTGCAGTGTTGGAAGCCTCGGCAGTTACGCCGGAAGAAGTCGCTGTTGATCCGCGCAAGCGATGGACTCGTAAAGAATACCGGCAGCTTACGGAAGCCGGCTACTTGAAGGACGGCAAGGTTGAGCTAATCAACGGAGAGATTTGGGACAAAATGGGACAAGGTCGTCGGCATGTCGTGGTTGTGATGTGGTTGTTGCGCGTGTTTACGCCGATTTTTGGCATAGAGCGTCTGCAATCGCAGTTTTCTCTACCCGTAAACGAAGACAGCGAGCCGGAGCCGGACCTTGCCGTCTTGGCACAGAGCTTAGAATACTATCTTGACAACGATCCAACGCCAGCAGATACGCTGCTTGTCGTGGAGGCCGCAAATACAACGCTTCGCACCGACCTGACCATCAAGCAGAGAATGTACGCCCAAAGCGGTATCCCGGAATACTGGGTAGTAGACATCCCGAACCGCCTGCTCCACGTTTTCCGTGAGCCGACTGCTACCGGCTACGCCAGCGAAACGATCTTGACGACAGCCGACGAAGTCCGGCCTCTCGCTGCTCCCGAAGCCGCCGTGCGCGTTGCCGATCTGCTACCGTAACTGGGGCTTTACTCCGCCGCCCGCACCGCCTGCACGAACGCTTTCATTTTGGCGGGGTCTTTGACGCCCGGCTCGGACTCGACTCCCACCGTGACATCTACCGCATAGGGCAAGGCGCGGGCGATGGCCGCGCCGACATTTTCCGGCGTCAGGCCACCCGCGAGAAAGACTCTCTTGCCATATTGCCGCGTTTCCCGTACCAACTCCCAACCATACGCCTCGGCATCCGTGTAGCCGCCCGGCGCGTTCGCATGGACATTGATCAAGTACGACTGCACAGTGCCGTTGAAGTTGGCAATCGCCCGTAAATCCCGGTCGCTGCCGAGATGGAACGCCTTGATTTTGCGCTCCATCGCCCAGTTTTCGCGGACAATGTCCGTCCAGACACTGTCCTGGTAGAACTGGATCTGCCCAAACTTCCTAAGCAGATTTCGCCCTTCAATCCGCCACCGATAATCCGTGGTCCGGTCAAATACGCCGACAGTGCCGACAGACGCGGGCAGATGCGCGGCGAGGTCCGCAAAATCCATCGGATCAATGACCCGCAGGCTGTTTTCGTCGCAGTGGAACCCCAAGAAGTCCGCCCCCGCCTCGGTCGCCGCCTCCGCATCCCGCAAGTTCGTAATCCCGCAGATTTTCACCAGTGTCACACGGTCAGTATACCCGCCCGTGCCGGTGCGAATTCGGGTCAAGCCTGCGTGAACAGTTTTAGCCTGCCAGCGGGTATTCTGAGTGCAAGCGTGAGGTACTGAAATGATCCACCCGTTGTGCTTCTGCTCGGCGTTTTTATGGTAGGTTGGGGCATCGTGATCTGTGTCCTGCTTGTTTCTCTCAGCCTTAAAGGACCGAGGAGAATTTGGCTGGTTACAATTCCCGGCTTTTTCATCATTGCCTTTTTGGGGTTTGACTTCGCCTGTCACATGCTACGGGTCTCACCAGTGCTTCCCCACGAAAAGCAAATCGCCGCTGATCTTCACTGGGGGCTTGACGCGGCGGTTTTGCTGCTGATTGGCCTCAGACTGTACGGATGGTGGCAGAAGAAACGCGGGAAAATCACATCGCCCTTGATTGCTCAGAAACCGGAAAATCTATGAATATCCTCGCGCTGAATGCCGGCAGTTCCAGCCTGAAATTTCGCTTGTTCCGTGTAGAGAGCGGCACGGAAACGATGCTGACGGAAGGGGAGGCCGAGCGGGTGGGGGGCGAAGCACTGTCCGCCGCCGCCGAGAAGGCGGTCGGCCAGTGCAAGGCGCTTGGTATTGACGCGGTGGGGCACCGGCTGGTGCATGGGGGCAATAAGTTCACATCGGCCACGCGGGTGTCGCCAGAAATGCTGGACGAGCTGAAGGCGCTCAAAGGGCTGGACCCGCTGCACAATCCCGGCGAAATCGGGCTGATTGAAGCGACGCAAAAGTTACTGCCGGGTGTCCCGAATGTGGCGTGCTTTGATACGGCGTTTCACCGGACCCTGCCGGAAGTTGCGTACACCTACGCCCTGCCGCACGACCTCGCGGAGAAGTTCGGCCTCCGGCGCTATGGGTTCCACGGCCTGTCGCATGAGTACGTTTCCGGGCGGCTTTTGGAGTGTGTGAGCCGAAGCGCCGAGGGAACGCGGCTGATCACTTGCCACCTCGGCAGTGGGGCGAGCGTGTGCGCGGAAAAAGACGGCAAAAGCGTGGATACGAGCATGGGCATGACGCCGCTGGAAGGGCTGGTCATGGGAACCCGGTCCGGCGATGTGGACCCCGGCCTGCTTTTGTACCTGCTGCGCGAGCAGAATATGACGCCGGAGCAGCTCGACGACCTGCTGAACAAGCAGAGCGGCCTTTTGGGCGTGTCCGGCGTCGGCAGCGACATGCGCGATTTAGAAAAAGCGGCAGGGGAGGGGAACGCCCAGGCGGAACTAGCCCTGTCGCTGTTTGCTTACCGGGTCCGCAAGTATCTCGGCGCGTTTGCAGCGGCGCTGGGCGGGCTGGACGCGGTCGCGTTCACCGGCGGCATTGGTGAGCGTTCCCCAGCGATGCGCGGACGCATCTGCGCGGGTCTGGAGTTTCTGGGCATTCGGCTGGATGTCGGCGCTAATCTGGATGTCGGCGCTAATACGGCGACGAGCGGCAAAGACGCGGCGCGGGTGAGTTCGCCGGACGGCTCTGTGGCCGTGTGGGTCATTCCGACAGACGAAGAGCGGCAGATGGCGCGTGAGGTGGCGGGGGTGCTGGGGTGAGGAAGCCCCACCCCCGGCCCCTCTCTCATTCTGATGGGGGAGGGGAGGCAGAAAAGATTGTCTTACTCCCCTCTCC
>CAXUNT010000057.1:7814-28351 GCA_964252595.1 uncultured Armatimonadales bacterium | reverse complement strand
CCCGTGAGCCGCGTGAACCCCGCGCCGCTCCCGCGCGTGAGGCCGCCCGCGACTCTGCGCGCGAGCCGCAGGAGCCGCGCGACCCGTCTGCCGATGACGGCGCGGCCCCGCGCGGCAGCGGCGACGATGCCAATGCCCTGACGAAATCAGGGGTCTTGGAGATATTACAAGAAGGGTGGGGCTTCCTCCGGCAGAACAACTTCGATCCGGGCAGCCAGGACATCTATGTCGCCCAGGCCCAGATCAAGCGCTTCAACTTGAAGACCGGCGACACGGTGACCGGGCAGGTGCGGCCGCCGAAAGACACCGAAAAATACTACGGCCTGCTCCGCGTGGAGTCAGTCAACGGCGCGTCCCCTGACCAGGCACGCAGCCGGGTCAACTTCGATGATCTTGTCCCCATCTACCCCGACGACCGCTTCCAGCTTGAAACCGACACCAAGAACTTGACCGCGCGGGTCATTGACCTCATCGCCCCCATCGGCAAAGGCCAGCGGGCGATTGTCGTGGCTCCGCCGAAGGCGGGTAAGACGACCGTCCTCAAATCTATCGCCAATTCCATCACGACGAACCACCCCGATGTCCATCTTGTCGTGCTGCTGATAGACGAGCGGCCGGAAGAAGTCACCGACATCCGCCGCTCGGTCAATGGCGAAGTGGTCTCCTCGACGTTTGACGAGCTGCCGGAAAACCATATGCGGGTGGCCGACATGGTGCTGGAAAAAGCCAAGCGTCTTGTCGAGTCGGGCCGGGATGTGGTAGTATTACTTGACAGCCTGACCCGCCTGTCGCGGGCGTCGAACCTGACTGTGACCCCATCGGGCCGGACCTTGCAAGGCGGCCTCGACCCGGCGGCGATTTATCGCCCGAAACGTTTTTTCGGCGCGGCCCGTAATATAGAAGCGGGTGGAAGCCTGACGATTATCGCAACGGCGCTCGTCGAGACCGGGTCACGCATGGATGATATTATATTTGAAGAGTTCAAAGGCACCGGCAATTCCGAGCTGAAGCTGGACCGGGACATCGCGAACCGCCGGATTTTCCCGGCCATCAATGTCAAAGAGTCCAGCACCCGCAAAGAAGAGCTTTTGTACGGCGAAGAAGAGCTGAAGTCGGTGTATCAGCTTCACCGGGTCCTCGCGGGCCTCGGCGCGGTGGAAGCCACCGAGCTGCTCTTAGATCGCCTGTCCAGCAGCAAAAGCAACAAAGAATTCTTGAAAACCGTCAGCAAAACAGGCCGGCGGGACGATTAACCTCTTGGATGAATGTCCAACGAGCGGCAATAGGAAGTGAGGAGAAGGTGGCAGGCGATTTCGATAAATTGTTCGACGATGATTGGCGGCCCCAGGACACCGACCCCGATGGCCTGGCGTCCCTGCGCGGTTCCAGCCGCGAAGAGTCTCCAAGCCGCGAAGACTTCCGCGCGGAGGCTGGCGTGCCGGGCGAGTTCACTTCAGAAACCGAAAACACACAGCCGCGCTCGCTTAACGAAAAGGAAGTCAAAGTGATGGGCGTCTATGCCCATCAGGACCAGGGAACGGTCGCAAATCATTTTGTCCTGCTGCGGGACAACCGGGGTCGGCGCGTCCCGATTTTTGTCGGCCAGTTTGAAGCCTGGGCGATCTCGCTGGCTTTGGAAGGCGATTCGCCCGACCGGCCTTTTACCCATGACTTGATCAAACAGATGCTGGAGCGCCTCGACGCGACCGTCGAGCGGATCATCATAGACGATCTGTGGAACGAAACGTTCTATGCCAAAATCGGCATTGTCCGAGCGTCTGGTGAAACACTAGAGCTGGATGCCCGCCCCTCCGACGCCGTTGCGCTCGCGCTGCGTGTCCGCGCCCCAATCTACATGGCCGAAACGGTGCTGGAAGCGACCATTCGGACAGAGTAACTGGGCGAACACAAGGTTCGCGCCCTGCGACATCCATGCCAGCATCCTGTCCCTCCCCCTAGTCCGTAGGGGCGAACCTCGTGTTCGCCCTTTCTTTCGTTTCCCTCTTTCAGCTTTCCCTCTTTCAGCTTTCTCTCTTCAGCTTTCTCCATGTTCAAGCGCCCCTTGTTTCTGCTCGGTCTCCTCCTCGCGGCTTTCGCTGCCTTTCGCCTGCGGCTGCCGAAGCCGCGTCCTCAGCCCGCGCCCCGCAGCGATTTTCAAGATTTCGTTTCTGACGCTCTACTCATCCAGGGCAGCACCGGGACTGTAGAAGCCAATGGACCTGCACAGACGTTGTTCGGCGAGGGCTGCTCTCCTTCCCTCCGCTACCTGACCGGGCAGGATGTGCCGCCGGGACAGCATCCTCTCCAGCGTGCTGCTTTGTCGCGGGAAACTGTCTCCGGCCTCTACCGCGGCACGTCTGCCGAAGGGACCGAGTGCGTTTTAGCCATCATGGCCCGGCCTCTGCTGGACGGCGGTGCGGCGGCAATATTCCGCGATGTCACGGCGCAGCACGAAAGCGAAGAACGGGCGCAGGCAGCCCGGACACGGCAAGCCGTTATCCAAAAACTCTGCCGCCGTCTCAGCTTTGCAGGGACGGCGGATACCGTCGCGCAATCCGTCACCGAAGAAACTCTGGCTTTGCTGCGCGAGTGCCCGGACATTCAAGTCCGGCTGTTTGTGTTTGATTCCGCTTCGGACACGCTGACCTGTCTGGCGTCTGCACCCGACGACCGGCCCAAGCGGCCTCAATCGGCGGCGGAAGCGCAGCCGATGACTGTTCGATTCGACGCGCAGATCCCTGAACTCTGGCAGATGTATGTCGCCCGTCAGTCCTCGGCGAGCGGCCTGCCGCTGATTTCCGGCGGCGTTGCCATCGGCCATTTATCGGTGACTTCTTCCACTGGGAATGTTTTTGAGGCCCCCATCGTGCGGGAGACTCTGGAGTTGATCGCATCTCTGGCAGCGCTGGCCCTGGCTGGTCCGTCGGCGTCGGCACGCGCGGCGGCCAGTACAGCGCAGACGGACGCCGTGCGGGAAATCGCAGGGGCCGTCGGCAGCGGCAGGACACTCGCCGAACTGGCGGATTTGGCGGCGGCCCAGGTCAAGCGGGTCACGCAGGCCGCAGTCTGCACAGTAAGCGTGCCGGCGGGCGGGAAGCTATGCATCATCGGGGAGGCGTATCAAGACGATCTGCTGTTTCCAGAAACCGCGCCGGATGACCCGCGTTTGCATGGCAAAGCGATCCGAAAAGCCTGGCGGACTCGAAAAATCGTGACGCATCTTGGCCTGCCGCCGGACACCGACGACGGCCCGTGGCGGGTGTTCACCGGAAGTACAGGATTACACTCAATCATTGCCCTGCCGTTGGCGGAACGCGGCGTTCTGTCCGTGTACACCGCTGGTAACGCGCCCCTGCCGGGGACGCACAGGAAGTTTTTGGAAACAGTCGCCGCGTTGCTGTCTCTTAGCCCGGCGTCAGCCACTGGGTCAACAGATGGCGTAAATTAGTCTGCGTGGCCGTGTCGCCGGGCCGCAGGCAGAGCGCCCCCACCGGCGTATCCGCGCCGCGCCCATACGTGATATGAGCGCGGTTTTGGGAGTTCGTCAAGCCCGCGTATAAACACCATGCCGCGGCGACGCGGCGTGTCCCATCTCTCCCGACAATGCCGTCCCGATAAGCGTGCATCTGGTTGATGTCGCCGCCTTCTTCGCCCGGCTCGGCGTAGGGCTTGAACTTGGCGTCCAGTATCCAGATGCGCTGCCCGTCCGAGAGCGTCATGTCCGGCTGCATAGAATGCGTCAGCGACTCACGCCCCTCGGCAAATGCCTGGTTGTACGTCAGCGACAGCGTTTGACCGAATGCCGAGCGCAAGTCAATCCGCGATTTCTCGCCGACAGCCAGTGTCAGCGCCAGGCGGCCCGCGCGAGCCGCAAACACGCCGCCGGGTGCCGCGACTGTCCAGCCTATCCCCCGAAGCGCTTGCAGAGTCGTGAACAAACACCATATCTCATACAATCGCCAGGTGTCGCGCGATGGCAGGGTCAAAAGCGGCTGGTCCCAGTCAAAGCCGAAGCCTTTCCGGTAATCGGTCCGCAGCCGCGCGATCTGCGCGTAACCGGCCCGCGCGATTTCGCGGAACGTCGGGGGCTGGACCCAGTCGCTACGCTTCGCCGTGACTTCTTCCCACCAGGGAGCACAAAGCAGCCCGTGCAGCCGCCGGGTGCAGAAGCTCGCACGCGCCGCCGCTTCAGCTTCTTCTTCGGCCTCCGCAAGCCGGCCAATCGCGCGGCAGCCACGCGTAAGAGCTTCCCAAAACGACTTAACGGCCCGGTTCTCCAACGTGTCGTGCGACAGCACGGTCAGGGTTTCGTCCACCATGCGCCGGGACTGACCTCGCCGCGCATGAGTCATCCAAGCCGATGTCGTCACGCGCCGGGCATGGACCGGCAGAACGGCACGAGCCGCGCTGGCAGCCGTGGACAGCGGCGACCGCTCGGCCTGCGCGATCGCCTGCGCCAGCATCGGCAGCCAATGCTCAATGAAGCCGAGCTGCTCCAGCGGCGACTTCGGCTCCGCCGCGCTTTCGGAAGCCACGCCAAACTCCGCCCACGGCTGGTCCGGGAACAGATTTGCGCCGACCGCCAGTGACACGCGGGCGATGTCACCAAGCATTGCCGCTCGTTCGGCTGCCGAAAGCAGAGGACGCCAGTCTGGAGCAATAAGAAGTTCACTCATAAAAGCGAATAAAGCCTGTCTCCGCGCCGTGCGCCCGCATCCGGGCAAGCTTGGCGGCAGTAAACGTCAGTCCTGTGTCCGAAGCCCAGGCTTCCAGACGCGCCAGCAGGGGCATCAGCGCGTCGCTCTGGCCGTGCAGCTTCGGCAGGACTTTTTGCAGAATTTGCAGGTCCAGCCCCAGCAGAAAGTTTTCCAGCGGGCCGCTCGTCAGCAGGCTGGCATTCGTTTCGGCGTCAAAACTGTTGGCAAGGAACATCAGCACGTCGTCGCGGACCCGGTACGCGAAGTGCAGACGGTGCGGGTAGAGCAGGTCATTCACGGTTTGCAGGGCCGATAGCGCCCGCTCGGGAAAGTTCGGGTCAATCATTGCCAGCCGCTCTCGCGCCTTGCCGACGCTTGGGAGGCGCGATGCCAGAAACAGCGCCTGTCGCTGTGCGGGCGACGCCGTTTCTTCGTCCGGCCCGCTCCGGCCTTTGGACACCGGCGTCAGGAGCAGCGACGGTGACTCGTCAAAGTCCAGCGTGTTGGCCCGGTCCAGGACTTTGCGCGAAAATCCGTGCGTGGTTTCGTCTACGTTGACCGTTCCCGTCACAAACAGATTGGATGGCAAAATCAAATCGGCCACGCCTTCATGCAGTGGGATTCGGTGTGTCCGCGACTCCAACGCTGATAGGTAATCGGCCAGGTAATGCTCAACACGGGCCAGGTTCATCTCATCCAGGCAGACAAAAAACGCCTTGCGGCGGTTTTCCGGCAGCCCTGCCGCCCGGACAATATCCAAAAACGGCGTAGATTGGTAGCGGTTTGCCAGCACGTTCTGGTAGCCGAACAGGGCCGAAGCGTCGTTCCAGTCGGGCCGGACGGGAATGAGGCGGAACTGCTTTGGTGCCAAACCTGTCAGGGCTTCGGCGAACAGCTCGGCCATCCGTGTTTTGCCTGTCCCCGAAACGCCCGAAAGAATTGCAAACGGCTTGGTTTTGAGCGCGACATAGTAGGAACGCAGGCGGTAAGCAGGGAACGTGAAGCCGAGGCCGAGCGCGTATTCTTCCAGCATCGCCAGCAGCCGGGTTTCGGTCAGCGCAGGCGGCGGGGCAGGCCCATACGCCGCCTTTGGCTCCAAGACCCGCGCGTCACTGGGGGAAAGGAGAAGCTGGACGGGACTGCGGAGCGCGTCGTCCACCTCCGGGTAGGTCTTCGCGCCTAAAATATCCCGCAACTGCTCATAGACAATAAACAGGGCCAGCATCTGCTGCGGGGTGGGGGGCGGGCCGCTTTCCGGCAGGTCAAAGCCATACAGACCGGCGGCGTCTTCCAGCGCCGCACGCTTTTGCTCCGGCGTCAAGTTCAAGCGCTTCAACGCCGGGCGGGTCAAAAGGGGATACGTTTCTGGGTCCAACGCGCATAGCAGGCCAGACGCCGTCTGGATTCCCGTGCCGCGCTGGGACAGAAACGCGGAAACACGCGCAAGCAGCGGCTCCGTGCCGAGCAGCAAATGGCGCAGGCGGTGGTCAAAGGCTTTGGGGTCAGCCGCAAACAGCCGACGGGACAGGTTGCCGTTCGGGGCCAGCGCCGACGCCGCCCGCAAAAGCGCCGTGCGGCTGTCCGCGCTGAGTGGCCGCCCTGCCGCAAAGTCAGTGTCCGTCAGCACGTCCGCAAACGCCGCCGACGCGGCGGCCTGCGCTTCGCGCCGGGACCAGAACTCAAAGCGGCGCTCGCCTTCTTCCTGCCAGGCCCGGACTGCGGCCAGGAATTGAAGCTGTGTCTCATTCAGTGTCATGGTTGAAGCTTAACAACTATCGGCAGTTATTAGGCTTCAATTATACCTAATCGGCGGCGGATTTCGTGCCGACGACGGCGTACAGCGGGTCCGAGCGGTTCGGGCGCGGGCTGAGATTAAATGCTTCCGCCTCGCCCCAGCCGCCTTCTTCAAAGTAAAGCTGCACCAGCGAGATATGCTGGGCGTCGTCGGTAGACAGCCACAGCGTCGTCGCTTTAGTTGGGAAACACCGATTGGAAAACGAGACGATAAATTGCCCGCCGGGCCGCATGACTCGCCGCACCTCGGCAAACACGTCGGCAGGCCGCAGCAGATACTGAACGCTGACCGTGCACAGCGCCACGTCAAACGAGGCGTCGGGGTAGGGGAGAATTGG
This sequence comes from uncultured Armatimonadales bacterium, assembly GCA_964252595.1. Lineage (GTDB taxonomy): Bacteria > Armatimonadota > Armatimonadia > Armatimonadales > Capsulimonadaceae > JANXMY01. The sequence goes on along the minus strand of CAXUNT010000057.1, from coordinate 21,522 downwards.
ATCGTCGTTGAGGCTTTGGACGACATGCTCGGTGAGCTGCCCGTTCGCCGCCATCTCCGCGTCGTTCATGCCGAGTCCTGCCACCCGGCGGCATCGCGCTCGCACATCCGGCGGCAGATGGGTTAGATACGCCGACATCAAATCCAGCACGTCCGCGTTGTCGGGAACGCGCGGGCGCAGAAAGTTTCCCAATGCACCAATCGCCCCGTCGTCAATATGGGCCACAAGGCGCGGCGCGTGGTAAAAGTGAGAATCCGGGCTTTCATCCTGCCGCCGGAAATACTCGGCGGGGATTTCTTCTAATCGCATGATGCTGAATTTCTAATTGCAGCGCTCCGTCTGCAAGCATTCAATGAAAAACGCCGCCAGCCGCTGGTAGCCGTCATCGTTCAAATGGCCTTCATCGGCGGACAAAGCCCCAAAATTGCGGGCGTCCATGCCGCCGCTTTTCCACGCATCCGCCAGCTCCAAATCGTACCGCGCCGCAAGCTGCCGCACGACAGCGTTGTAATCGTCCAGCGTCAGCCCCAACACATTCGGCGCGTCGGCGTCGGCCCGGTACTGGCAAGTTGCCAAGACAAGCCGCGCGTCAGGAAGGTTTTCAATCAAGCCGCGCAGGACCGTGTCATAGTCGGACGCATACGTTCCCGGCTCGAACTTTTCCGAGCTTCCCAGCGGGCAGCCGCGCACAAAATCATTTGCGCCGTAAGAAATAAACACGACATCAGGCCGGGCGTGCAGAACATCGGGAACCCGCCCAATGCCGCTTTCCTCATCAGCGAGGAGGCCGTCCTCGCCCCGACCGGTCATGGTCGTGCCGCCGACGCCCAGATTGACTTCTTCCCAGCCCAGCGTCCGGCACACCACCGTCGAGAACCGCTTCTCCGGCGACGATGCCCCCGCGCCTTCCACTGAAGACGCCCCAAAAAACACTGCTTTAGTCATACACGATTGTTCCCGGAATGCAAGGTTAGTCAATCGGGCCTGAAAAATGCCATGCATTAAAAGCACGGCTAGAAGTGAACTTCTCAGACGCCCCCTGTGGGGAAATCCGGCAGGTCTGCTTCCAGCCAGGCGCTGACCCACTCTCGGTAGACACGCGAGCCGCGCGTGCCGTTTGTCAAAACGACGATGCCCAGCCCGCGTGTCGGCACAAGAGCGGCAAAGGCGCTAAAGGCAACGTGGTAGCCCCATTGCCAGAGGATGTCATGATCGGCGGTGCCCCATCCGAGGGACCAGCCGGAGCGCTCGTCAATTGCGATCTGCCGTCGGTACACATCCGGGTGCCGCAGGCGCAGGCCCGGCTTAAGGAACGCTTCCAGGAGATGCGCGTACTCCCGTGCCGTCGTGTGCAGGCTGCCTCCTGTGTTTACCTCAGTGGGATACCAGCGGCAATCGTCGGGAATGTCCCCGTTCGGATCAAACCCGTCCACCGCCGTCTCTTTGTACTCGTCCCGCCACAGGAAACTGCTTTGAGGCATGTTCAGCGGATCAAGCACTAGCCGCTGGAGGTACTCCGCCGCAGGCTCGTTCCAAAGCGACTCCAGCGCCGCCTGCAAGTAGAGAAAGCCCATTCCTGAGTAGGTCCACCGCTCGCCTAGTGGGGCGATGCGGGTAATCAATTTCCCATCAGGCGGCCAGTTACGCCAGCCCGTCGTATGGGTCAAAACGTGGCGGCCAGTAATTCGCGCTAGGTCGCTGTCGTCTGCCTCATACGGCTTGTCCAAATACTGCGCGAGCGGCTGATCGACGTCCAGCTTCCCCGCCTCAATTGTCTTCAAGGCTGCGTAAAGAAGTGCCTGCTTGGAAAGCGACGCGCACTTGAAAACTGTCTTCTCGGTGACAGGCACACTGCCTTGTGGCGTCGTCGTGCCGAAGCAGAACACCTCGCGGGTTTTGCCGTCTTCAAGGAGTGCGGCTGTGAGGCCGGGAACCGCCGCCGCTTCTCGCAGAGATAGTGTTTCTGCGAAGACCTGCTGAATTCGTTTATCCATTGTTGTTCTTATAGCGTCACCGTCTGGAATGGGTTTTCACAGGGGACGCCGTCGGTGAGCATGAGCGTTTTGGCGGTGACATCCATCACAACGGCGGTGACGGTGATGGCGTGGTTCTGCGGCGGCTCTAGGCCCACAGCGGCGTGGCGGCAGATGCCGTAAGGATAGCGCAAGTGGTCCTGCAAGTCGGCCTGGATGTCGGCGACGGAAATTTTCTTGTGGAGCGACAGCAGCTCGCCCATGCGGGAGCGGCGGCCTTTCGAGAACTCGCGCTTCGGGTTCGGCGGCTCGGCCACCCCGATCTCGGCAGGGTCGGTGAAGTTGTTGGTGTGGACCAGGCAGCCGCCGACGCACTCTAAAAGCCGCATCTTGTCGGGAGACGCTTCAATGTCCACGACTTTGTCCGGCGTCTGGGCAATCAAAAAGTTCGTGGAGCAGGCACGGTTTTCGGACGTGACGACCGCCACGGCGGCGTCAAAGCTTTGGGAGCGGAGTATCTCGTAGCAGCGGACATGGAAGGGCTTCGCCAAAGTAGACCAGTCATCTTCGGTACTCATCATGCCGTTGATGGCGAGCGCGACGCCGTGATTATTGAACCCGATTTTGCCGCCGACAATCCCCGCCTCGGTGAACGCCAGTGTTTCCGTGCCGTCCGGGTCGGTCGTGTGCAGAACCGCGCCCTGGACTTCGGGAATCCAGTCCCAGTTCTGGCCGACCAGCAGATGCCCGTTTTCGGACGCTTCCGGCAGCACCGCAAATGCCGTGCAGCCGTCTACGTCTTCCGAAGTCCGGCCATACTGGTAGTACAAAATCTCGTAGCGCACTTGCAGCGCGGCGATTTCTTCTAAGGGGAACCCGGAGCCGGCGGCGACCCCGCGCATCCCGTCGAAGTAGTCCTGGTTCTGCCCGGCAATCGCCCCGGCGTAACGCGAAGCTCGCGCCAAGACTTCAGATTTCGGCAGTCCCGCTTCCCGCTCAAATCGTGCAAAGTAAACGTCTAAATTGTGGGCGATGCGGTCCTTGAGCTGCTCCCCGTGCTGGATGCCCTGCTCATACGCCGTGCCGGTCAAATGCAAAATGGGAAATGTCATGGATTTTTCTTTCTCTTTATTTTTCACTGTTCGACAATTGCCTGCATTATCCCTGCCGCGCCTAAGCGGTAAATCTTGGGAAATACTTCTTAGAAAACACTTGGCATAAATCTTGCACCGCTTAGAGTATCAACCGAGCAAAGGGAGTTCTTATGAGACAAACGGCCTCGGCGCCCCCCCCCCCGCGCGAACGAATTGTCCTGCACCACAACAACTTTGACCTGCTGCGTTTTGTGCTGGCGGTGGGAGTCATTGTTTCCCATGCTTATCCGCTTCTGCTGGGAGCGGCCGTTGCGGAGCCGCTGCTGGACGTGACGCACGGGCAGTTTACCCTCGGCAAGCTGTGCGTCGCCGGCTTTTTCATCATCAGTGGCTTTCTGGTGACGGGAAGCTGGGAGCGCACGGCGACCCCGCTGGACTTCCTGCGGAAACGGGCGCTGCGGATTTTTCCTGGTCTTGCCGCCGCGCTTTTGGTCTGCATTCTCGTAGTCGCGCCCCTCGGCGGGGCCGCTTTTCCAAGCTATCTGCACGCGGCAAGCACCTGGAAAGTCCTCACCATCGTGACAATGCGCGATGCGGTACCGGTAGATTATATGCCTGGCGTTTTTTCGCACCTGGCGTACCGAGACCTCGACGGCACGACCTGGACCCTGCGGTTTGAATTCGGTTGTTACCTGCTGGTGCTTGTCCTCGGAATGATGAGGGTGTTCAAGAATTGGAAGGCGGGCATCGTGGTGATGGGCGGCCTGCTGCTGCTGTCGCTCGGCGCAGGCCATTATGTGGAGGCCCACAAGTCTGCGCTGCGCGGAACCGTGGTGACGGCACCGCATTTGGTCGTCTACTTCTTTGCGGGCAGTTTGGCGTACCTGCTGCGCGAGCGCATCCTGCACTCGCGCTGGATTGCCCTCGCCTGCGCCGCGCTTCTTGTTCTCTGCCATAACCAGTTCCTTGACGACGCCATGCCGATTGCTGGAACGTACCTGATGCTGTACTTTGCGTTCTCCAAATCGGTCCGGCTGCCGCACTTTGGCGGCAAAGCAGACCTGAGCTACGGCCTGTACTTGTATGGCTGGCCGGTCGAGCAGCTTTTGGTCTACCATTTCGCAGCTCACCTGTCGCCGCTGATGGTGATCGCGATTGCGCTGCCGGTCTCGGCAGGGCTGGCCTGGCTGAGCTGGACTTTCGTTGAGCGGCCCTGCCTGCGCCTGAAGACCCGAATGCCTCGCCGGGCCGAGCCGCAGACCATTCCTGCGGAGGTCGTGTAAAACCTGCCGCGCGAATTTGGGTATAACAGCGCGATTGGAGGCACATCATGCCGTTCTCGTTACCGAAAGTTGCGCTGAAAGCCGTTCCCACTCATGCACGGGGTGCGTGGCACCTCTGGAGCCTGGTTAAAGGCTTGAACATATCGGAAATTGCCGAGGCCGCCGAAAGGCCGTTTCATCTCGCTCTGATTGGGTCGTCCGACCATACGGATTTGCTGACGGCTCGGCTGGCATTAGAGTCTGCCGAGCCGCGTGATCTGGGGCCGTCCGGGCCGGCGGACATCAGCGGGTTTGTTCGTTCTTACCGCGCCGAAGTAGACGTGCCGGAGGACAGCTTGATGCTGGACGCAGAAGCGCTGACGGCAAGCGAAACCGAGCTTGCGGCGACACTGGCCGGCATGGCGGCGGCGCACCCCGACCTGCGCGTGTCGCTGGCCCGCCATGTCCCGGCGTTTCGGCCTGCTGTTTCCACGCTGCTCATCAATGAAGCGTCGAAAGAAAACGCCAAGCTCGCGATGCTGTCGGCCTTGCCGGGCGTGATCCCCTTCACCGATTTTCTTCTGCCGGCGACCGCGCTCGGCGACATGGTCCTGCTCACAAAAAACCAGGGCCTTTTGTTGCTGTCCATTGCGGCGGCTTACGGCAGGGAAGTGGATTTAAAGGCCAGAACACGCGAGCTGCTGCCGGTGGCCGGATCGGCATTCGGCTGGCGAATGGCCGCCCGGCAGCTCATCGGTCTGGTTCCCGGCGGAGTCGGCGTTGCCGTCAAAGGCGCTGTCGCGTATGCCGGGACTTACACGGTCGGTCGGTCGGCGTCGCTGTATTATTCCACAGGGCAGACGCTGTCCGGGCCGCGCTTGCAGGAAGTGTATCGAGGCGCTCTGCGGGAAGCTGCCGCGCGTGCTCTTCCGTTCACGAAGCGCCTGAAGCGCAGTTGACAGACGGCTTCTCTTTCGGGTATAGTGACGCCCAATTCGGCGAAAATATCAACTTCGACAAAAATAACAACTCCGAGAAGGAGACAGAGTGATTTGGGTGACATTGAAGAGATCGTCCTGACTCCTGCCGGCTACAAGGAAATCGCCGATGAACTGGAAACGCTTCGCACGACCGAGCGGCGTGATGTGGCGGAGCGCATTCGGGATGCCATCACTTACGGGGAGCTGACTGAGAACTCGGAATACGAAGATGCCAAAAACGCCCACGGTTTTTTGGAGGGCCGCATCGAAGATCTGAAGCACATCATGCAGATTGCCCGGCCACTGGACATCGAAGAAATCCCCACCGATCATGTCGGCATCGGCTCGGTAGTCACGATCAACGATGACGACGAAGATTGGGAGTTCACGCTGGTCTCCCCGGTGGAAGCCAATCCCAACCGCGAGAAAATCAGCGACGAGTCTCCCGTCGGCGAAGCCCTCATGGGCAAAAAAGTCGGCGACACGGTCAGCGTCACCACCCCCGCCGGCAAGACCAAATACAAAATCGTCGCGATCCGTAAGTAAGAGATGAAAGCGGAAGAGCGTTGAAACAAACGAGGGCGAACACAAGGTTCGTCCCTACGGGGCAGATAATCCGGCCCAAATCGTAGGGCGCGAACCTTGTGTTCGCCCTTCCTGATTATTGCCGTCTTTAGAAAGACCTACCCTCTTGTCCGAAGAAACCATGACTCAGAACGCGCCTGAAGGCATTGACCCGGTGCGGCTGGAAAAACTGAATGCGCTGCGGGAGGCCGGGCGCGACCCGTTTCTGGCCGAGCGGTTTGACGTCACCCATCACGCTGCCGAAATTGTGCGCGACTTTGAACAACTGGACGCGCACACGGTCTTTTGTGCGGGGCGTGTGACGGCTATCCGGGTCCAGGGCAAGGTAGCATTTCTGGATTTGACTGACAGCACGGGCCGCATTCAGCTTTATGTCCGCAAAGATGAAGTCGGCGACATTCTGTTTGACGACATCAAGCATCACCTGGACCTGGGCGACATCGCAGGCGTGTCGGGGTTTGTGTTTCGGACCCAGCGCGGCGAGATCTCGGTGCATGTGCGCGAATGGACTTTGCTCGCGAAATCCCTGCGCCCGCTGCCGCTCGGCAAAGAATACGAGACCGACGACGGCGAAGAAAAGCAGTCGGGCGGCCTCAAAGACCCGGAAATGCGCTACCGGCAGCGGTCGGTAGACTTGCTGGTCAACAAAGACTCGCGGGAGCGCCTGCTGGGGCGTATGAAAGTCGCCCGCGCGATGCGCGAGTATTTAGACGGCAAGGGCTATCTGGAAGTCGAGACCCCGGTGCTGCAAACGGTCGCGGGCGGCGCAGCGGCACGTCCGTTTTTGACCCACCACAATGCTTTAGATTTAGAGCTGCACCTGCGGATCTCGCTGGAGCTGTACTTGAAGCGGCTGATTATCGGCGGCCTGGACAAAGTGTACGAGATCGGCCGAGTCTTCCGCAACGAAGGCGTTTCGCCGCGTCACAGCCCGGAATTCACAATGATGGAAGTCTACGCAGCCTACGCCGATTTAGACGACATGATGACGCTGGTGGAGGGGATGTATCGGTTCATCTGCCGGGCGCTGCACGGCGCGGAGCAGTTCACTTACCAAAATCAACAGGTTGATCTTGCGCCCAACTTTGCCCGTCTGCCGATGCTGGAAGGCATTCGGCAGTATACCGGTGTTGCGCCGGAAGAGCTGGCGACTTTGGAGTCCGCCCATGCCGTATTAATACGCCTGGGCCTGCCGACGGAGAATGAGCCGACGATTGGCGGCATTATTGAAAAGCTGCATGAGCGGTTCACCCAGCCTAATTTGATCCAGCCGACGTTTATCACCGACTTTCCGACCGAAACGTCGCCGCTGGCAAAGAAGATGCCGGGCAACCCGAACTTGACGCGGCGCTTCGAGATTTACATGGCAGGCGCGGAACTTGGCAATGCGTTCAGCGAGATCAACGATCCGCTGGACCAGCGGGAACGGTTCACGGCGCAGTCGGCGCTGCGGTCAGGCGGCGATGCCGAGGCGCACCCGATGGATGAAGATTTTCTGCGGGCGATGGAGTACGGGATGCCGCCAACTGGCGGCTTCGGCGGCGGGGTAGACCGGCTGGCGATTATTCTGACCGATGCGCCGTCTATCCGCGACGTCATCTTGTTCCCGCTGCTGCGTCCGGAGCGTGCATAATCCCCGCGCTTTGGGTATGATAAGATGTGAATCCACGGGCAAGCCAATTTCCAATGAACACACCACTGCCGAAGCCGGCAAGTACTTTTGTGTCGGCCTTGTTGACGCTCTTCCTGCTGGGGCTTTGCACCTGGCTGGAAGTCGGTCTTGAAGAAATCGCCGGTATCCGCCGGCCCTACACGATTTTTTACCTGATCCCTGTTGCAGTCGGCGCGGCCCTGCTCGGCGTCTGGGGGGGCATCGGAACAGCTTTCGTCGCGCTGATTTTGGCGCGGGTCTACCTGTTTGACGATAACAAGCATGGCTTGGGTTTGGTCTCGTTCCCCAGCATGGCAGAAGGCGTCGAGTTTGGCGCGATGCTGCTAGGTACTGTCGTCATTGCGATCATTACAGGAACGCTGCGTTCAACACTCAGCCGCTACAATCAGTCTAATCTGGAATTGCAGGCGGTCAATGAGAAGCTGACGGACAGTGAAGAGCAGCGGCGCGTGTTCAATCGCGATGTCCTGCTGGCCGTCACCGGCGGCAAGCTGCGGCTGGTGGAACCCAGCGAAATCCCGCCGACTGAGCTGGCCCACCTTACCCCCATTTTCGTCCAGAAGCTGACTGAGGCTGCCGATGCCAGCGCCCTGCGTCACGCTCTGAGCCGTATCGGCCAGGAAAACGGCATGGACCGGGAGCGGGTGGACGATCTTTGTACGGCGACGACCGAGGCCGCAACCAATGCGGTCAAGCACGGCAACGGTGGCCGGGCGACAGTCTGGGCCGTCGGCGACTCTGTCACGGTGCAGATCGCCGACCACGGCTCCGGCATCGCCCCCGCGCATCTTGCCCGCGCGACACTGGAACAAGGCTTCTCGACGCGCGTTTCGCTTGGCATGGGGTTTCACCTGATGCTGCAATCCACTGACGCATTAGCACTATGTACGGACGTTCATGGAACAATTGTCTTTCTCCAAGTGTCGAATAAATCTCGCCCAACAATCCAAGAGTCCGTCCTCGCCCGCTACGCGGGCATCGAATGAACCACACTATGAAAAACACCATTGAAGCAAACAAAACTGCAACAGACGTGCTGACCCGGCGCGATGTCCTGAAAACAGCCGCCGGCGCAGGGCTGGCCCTAGTCCTCACAGGCCGCGCTGAGGCCGCCGCCGACCAGTGGACCGCCGTCGGTAAATCTGAGCTGTTCGTCGTCGGCAAGCCGCAGCGCGTCACCGTGCCGCACGGCGGCGTTCTGTATGTCACCCGTACCGATGCCAAAACGCTTGTCGCCGTGTCCGCCAAATGCACCCACCGGGGCTGCGAAGTCGGCTGGGCCGCCGATGCCGCCCAGCTTCAATGCCCCTGCCACGGCGCGGCGTTCGCGTCCACCGGCAAGAACATCCACGGTCCCCGCCGCCATCCCGAAGACGCGCTTCCTGCGCTCGTCTCCCCGTCAGTCCGCGAAAAAGCCGGAGTGGTAGAAGTCAACCTCGGCAGCGTCACGCCCGACGACATCGAGCCGCTTGAAAATTAAGCCGCGCTTGTTCCACTGAGGCCGACAGCAGAAAAGAGCCGCCGCATCGGCTGATGTGGCGGCTTTATGACTCAGCTAGTCTATCTGCTGTGGAACGGCAATCTGCTCCGGTATTTGAAGCCCTTTTTGTGCCGCGATTGATTTGATGTGTTCCCTCAATGCGGGGCTGCCTTGGTTGTATGTTTCGGCCAGCTTGTCGCTGACGAAACTCGTGTTTCCAGCGGGATTGTCCAGCATCTTGAACAGAATGTCTACCGCTTTGCTGGTATGCAGGTTCGCCAGATGGTCTGCAACCCTTTCCTGCGTATCCAAATTGCCGGCATCTGCGAGGCGTTGCCAGGATGCCGCAGCGGCATCCTCTGGCATTGAGAACAACGCATCTAGGTCGGTATCGTGTGATTTACCGACCGTTTGCGTAAAGATGTTCTGCACCAATGCATTGGCTCTGCTTTGTAAAACGCCCGGATCGGCGGCACCGATGGTTAAGGGAAACACGAAGTCACCCGCTAAGGCCGTTTCGCCGGACTTTAGCTGACGCTGCACCTGTGGAAAGTTCTCGGCACTGACTTCTTCCGGCGCGTAAGGCGCTTGAACATGCACCTTCAGAAGATACTTTCCTGGATGCGGGATCGGCAGGAAGCTTGTCACAACGATGTCCAAAGGAGCCGAGCAGTCCGGTGAGACGATTTTGAGGCTGGGGCTAAGTGCCCTCTTGGCTTCGCGTGTGCGCGTGTCGGGAAGGGGTGCCACGGGACGCCCGGCGCTGTCCAAAAGGCTCAGCGTGTACCATCCCGATCCGTACCATCCTGTCTGCACCCACAGTCTTTGTCCCGCAAGAGGATTCGTTATCTCTGCATGGAGGATCACCGGCTCGCCGACTGTAAGCTTTACGCCAGTTGCGAGCTGCATTCTAAGCTGAGGGGCGGTGTCAGAAGAGACATCGGCGAACAGCTTCGTAGAGCCTAGCGGCGACAGCAGAATGCAGCTCAGAATGACACTGCCGTACACTCTGACTAGAAGTTTATTCATTTTGTTGCCTTTTCTTGCCTCATCAGGCACAGACGACTAATTTCCTAATGGTGCCCACGCAGTCGTGCCGTTTTTCGTAACGGAATACCACCAATTAGGGAGGTATTGTGATCTGACCCCGATGTTCCTGGTGATGGACAGTGGACCTGCATCAGGTCCCGGTATGGGCTGATTAACTTGACCTGTCGCGGAGTCACCGAATTCGTAAGTCTGTGTACCAGTAAATGTCTGTTCATAGTATGGTGGCGCAGCGTTGAGGGGGCTTGTCCCTCCAAATAGCTGATTGTCAGTGAGAACCCCAGTTGATCCTGGCAGTTTCGGCGTAGGACTGATAGTTGGATTCTGAAGAGTAGCAGGCCCTCCGCTAGGAGCAGTGACAGTGAACGGCGCAGGAAGCGTGTAATGGCTACCCCCCTGGTAACTGACATATTCATGCACAAGACAGAAGGGATCAAGGTCACTTAAGTTGCCGTCTGTAGAAAGCCAAGCGTACTTGAATGTTAAGGTCCCATTGTCATTGATTGTTACGCCTGTTTGGTGATAATTATACGGCTGTGCGTGGATTGAGATGGTGATGGGGCCGATAGAGGCGGTGGCGCTCCCACTCGCTCCCGCCGTGCCTTTAGCCGATACCGACGCCGTCAGCGTGGTCGTCACGGTGCCGCCCGATGTTTGCACATAATGCACCTTCGCCGCCGTGCCGATGTTCGACCCGGATGGCAATGCCAGGTCATTGAACCCATCATTCACCGTCTGGCCGACTTGCGTTGGACCATTGTTGTCGGAGAAAGTCCCCGTGGCGGTGGTATCCTCGCTAAACCAGATGCCGGAAGGCGGCGGGGTGTTGTCGGAGTTGCTGTCGGCGGTCCAGACGGCTTTGACCGTCAGCGTGAGGTCGGAAGTGGCAGTGACGGTGGGGGTTTGGGTTGCAGTGGCGGGTCCTGAAATGCCGGAAGCCGCAAGAGCGTAGCCGGTGCTGACGCTGTTGGTGGTCGGGGCGGACGACATATAGAAGGTGCGCCATGTGCTTCCGTTGAGGGTGGACTGGCCGGAGGCGGTAGGGGTCAGCACCCAGTGTCCGGCATGGGCGGGCGCAGAGCAGAGGGTCATTGCCAGGCAGGCGAGACTAAGAGAGGCGGCTTGGGCCAAGACGCGCGGGAGGCCAAGACGTGCGGGAGGCCAAGACGTGCGGGAGACGGACGAAGATCGGAATGTGTCATGGACGTGCTTTCCCTTCTGTCGCGATGCTCTGTTCGGCTGTCGGACAATGATGACACATGGCACAAAATCTGTCAAGAGGTCGTCAAAAGATTTTTAGTGCATAGCCTGAAAGCTATGTGCCTGGCAGCACAAACGTATTAAGGTATACTTTATGTCAGGGGAGGCTGTTGATGCAATTCAAGCCATCGCTTTTGCTGCTCGGTGCCTGGCTGCTTCTTTTCTCGCCCACGCAGGCAGCCGTTTCCAAAAGAACTCACACTTTAGAGAAAGCGACGCACCTAAAGCCCACCGTGCTGGAGACGGTCGGCGGTGGGACTGTGACTAGTCCGGCGGTCGGGCCGCCGCCGTCCTACGGCCTCGGCGGGCCGCAAATGGTGCTGGTCAAGAATTGGCGCTTCGGAACGCACGGCACGATCCGAAACTCTGCCGACATGAATGCGAACTTCGTCTACCATGACCAGTTCGGGACGTACAACAATGGGGGCGGCAATTACGGCGCGAACACGGTTGCGCCGGACAAAGCGAATGCCATCCACGATCAGCCGGTGGAAGGCGCCAACAGCCCGCCCGTGCGCGAGTTCACTGCCGACTCGCTGCGAACATATCTCGTGCCGCTGAACGGGGCGACGGCGCTGAAGCCGAGCCTGCACAACACTGGCTGCGGGTCGTTTATGGCGCGTTGGACATTGCCGAACGGCGGCTCACTTTTGGGCCGGGACATCGTTTGGGAAACAAAAGTGCGCTATGTCCCGCCGCCTTACTTCTGGTTTGCGCTCTGGACCGCCGGAAACAAGTGGAAGTGGGACGGGAACGCGCAGGGCGCAGAACACGACTTAGTGGAAAGCTTCGGCTACGACAACGGCGGCGGGAACACGAACTTCGATGGCCGCTTCTGGCACGTCAACACCGTCGCCCATCCCATGAAGGACACCGTAGACTACGGCGACTGGGGCCGGGCGATGGCCGCCGAGGGCATCAAGTCTTACGACCCGTCGCAGTACCATATCTGGACCTGGGTGTACAAGCGCGACAACTCGTATGCGATGTATGTAGACGGCGTCAAAGTCCAAAGCGGTTCAGATTACTACTGGACTTATGGCAACACGGCCAAAGATGAGCCGATTGACGTGAACTTTTTGTTTGACGGCGGCTGGGGCCATACCAAGATAGACAGCGTCAACAAGCCCCTGCCCGCATCGGCGTTCGCCGGCAAATACTACGAATGGAGCTACAGCCGCGTCTACCTCAGCCGGGACACCATGCATTAGCAGTCTGGCCTACTTCTTCAGCGGGCGAACCGGCTCGGTGAGAGGCTGATACAGCGCCGTGTAGCTCTCCCACGCCCCGGCTTCATAAATTTCATGCAGGAACAAATATTGCTGCGCCCAGCCGGCCATCGGGCCGAAGCGGTCACGCAGATCGTCGCCGATCTTGTTGTAGGCAACAGTTGTCAGGCTTTTTGACGGCAGTGTGTCGGCGAGGTAATTGCGCTGCGAAATCTGCCGAACATGGGTGTCCACGGGAACGGCGGCGTCTTTGTTCAGAGAAAACAAGCAGACGCAGTCGGCGATCTTCGCCCCGACCCCCGGCAAGGCCATCAGTGCGGCCTTTGCGTCTGCGTAAGGGTATCTTCGCAGGCCCATCAGCCACGAGGCGCCGCCGTGTTCCATGACCGCCTGGGCGGTTCCTTTGACATACGCGGCCCGGTAGCCGAGGCCCAGCGACTTGAGATGGGGGATAGATGCCTCTGCCAGCCGGTGAATGGGAGGAAACGCCGCATGGGCCAGCCCGGCGACTTCGCTAGGGTAGGGGTTGCCGTACTCTTTGCACAGCGCGGCGACGGTCCGGCGGATGCGGTAGAGCGGAGCGGCGGACGTACACAAAAACGAGAACAGGCACTCAGCAGGGTCCTGCCGGATGACTCGCAGGCCGGCAAACTCTGCCAGCGCAGGCTGGATATGGTGGTCCGCCGCGAGAAACTGGCGAGCTAGCGCAGGCAGATCTACATCAAGCCGGAAGTAGTCATGGATCAGTCCCAGATCACGGGCCTTTGGGGAAGTCTCATAAAAAACCGCCTCGTCGTCCTGCCAAAGCCGAACAAGCTGCTGCTCTGTTTTCCCCGTTTCGGGATCGGTCACCGGCAGCAGGCACGCCCACCAGCCGGCTTTGTCCAGCCGCCACCGGAACGTCTGGCCGCAGATCACGGTGTAGGCGATGTGAAACTCGTCAATCGGACAGAGAAAAGTGGCATGAGGCATACACTATTGTACGATATGAGTGCGGCATTGTCAAACTCTTATTTGTCCAGTTCCGCCGCCGCTTGGGACGCGATTTGGAGGGTATGCTCCGCCGCTTGTCTGTCGCTGAGTATCCACGCTGCCGACAAGCCCGACCAGGCCAGCACCCATTGCA
>CAXUNT010000057.1:0-7804 GCA_964252595.1 uncultured Armatimonadales bacterium | reverse complement strand
TTGCAAAAGCCGCCGCCGATCTAACCCAGATGCTTCGGCGACACTGTCTGCCCGCCGGGCCAGTCTGCCGGGCGCAGCCGCCGCTTGCGGGTCAGGGTTGCAGAATAAATTGGCGTAATCAAAGCTGCGCTCGCCCGAAAGACCTTTGGGGTCAATCGCCAGCCAGCCGCGTTTCCCAAAATCCAGAATGTTGCCGTGGTGAATGTCGCCGTGCAGGATCGTCTCGTCCTGCGGGTGCGCCAGCAGAGTATGCGCCGCTTCCACACAGCGCGTCAGAATGCCGCCGTGCCGTGCGGCCGCCGGGGCAAGCTCCTCAAACCAGCGTGTCAAAGGAACCACCGCCGGGGCAGGGGAGTCCCGCGGCGCGTGAAGCTGGGCCACGGCATGGCAAATAATCCGGCAGGCTTCGTCATCACCGGCGTCGGTGCGGGTTATCTCCGCAAGCGACTTGCTGCCGGTCGCCCGCTCCAAAAGCACGGCATCGCCGCCGCGGGCCAGCACACGCGCCGCGCCGTCCCCGTTCCACCAGGCCATCAGGGCCCCGCCGCCTTTTTCTTCCGGCACAAGCGCGATTTTCAGCATCGCTGAGGAATGGTGAAACACGACCGGCAGCAGGCGGCTTGTCGGAGTGACAACCGGCTCGCCATCGGGCGTGAGGTTCCAGCGGGATAAATACTCAGCGAACATTCTTTGCGGCCTGCACCTGCCACCAATTCAGACTCACGCCGGGTGTATCCCAAACGAGCGAAACAGTGTGATAACTGCCGTGGGTGAACACATACGCGCCCATGTCTACCGTCCGCCAGGACTGCCTGCCGCCGGTGCTTGGAATCGAGACGGCGGGGCGCGGCTTGCCGTCAATGACAAAGTGCAGCTTGCCGCCTGCGGCTGTCGTCGCGGCGCGGACAACAAGATGTACGGTGCCTTCCAGCGGCACTTCCTGCCAGGTCAAAGTTTCCCCAGCCTGCGTCCGGCAGACATCCCAGCCGCCGTACTTGTCGGTCGTGTCTTCGACAGCAATCGAGCCGTTGCGGTAAAGATTTGGCCTGCCGGGGAACGCCGCCGCGCCTGCAAACGAGTCGCAATTTTCGGCTTCTTCTTTCAGGTCGGCAGGGAAGGGACGGCGGCTATGGCGGCGCAGAATGTTGATGCGCTGGTTCGGATAATCATAGCCGGTCTGCGCGTAGCCCAACGAATGGCCGTCTTCGTCCAGGTTCCGCGCCCGCCAGCAGGTTGCGTTTTCCCAATAGTCGTCGAAGCCTTCCACAAACGTGGACACGCACTGAGGATTGCCGGCTGTGTGCGATAGGCCGGTGTCGAGCGTTCTGCCGTGTTCAGGGCTGACATCCCAAATAGAAGCATTGGGGTCGGTGAAGTTGGAAATATGGAACCGGGGAATACAGGTTCCCAAAGTAGCGCCGCCTTGAACTGCGACATTCCAGGTCGAGTAGTTCGGCCCCGGCACGGGCGTAAACCACGGGTAAACGGCGTCCACGACGCCGGGGGCAGCGCTTGTCGGGTCGTTCTTGATCCAGTCGCCGGGAACCAGAATATAGGGATTAAAGCCGAATGTGTCCCGGCACTGCTTCCTCAGATAAGCGATTAGCTTGGAGCCGCTGCCGCTGAGGTGGGATAAAAATGCGGGAGAACCGGACCAAATGGCATACACCGGGCGGCCATGGATTTTGTAGCGGTTTGCATCGGGAACGCTGGAAAAAAACGCTTTGAGGTTGCTGTCCCACACAAACGCCCAGCATTCAGGGCGGCTGACATCAAACGGCATTTTGTAGCCGTAACCGTCCCCGTGCTGAAAGTTCCACAGCGCAGTCCACGATGCCGGATTATCGTCAAACGGCATGATCTTGACGCGCTGGGTCAAGCCGCGCTTGTCCAGGGCTTGCACGAGACCGGCGACCGTTGCCGGCTGCCCGTTGCCCTTCAGCCAGACGGCGGCGAAATCTACCTGCGCCGACTCATACTGCTCCGCCATGCTGTCCCAGTAGCGGGCAGGATCGTCCGGCGGCAGGTTGAACAGCGGTAAAGCATACACCGTGTTGTGCGCGGCGAAATCACGCAGCACGGTGCTGTCCATCTGCGCGTGTCCGAAGGCATCCACATCGGCATTGACATCCACGCCGAGCGCCCCGGTCTGAGCGCCGCAGGCCGGGGAAAGCAGAGCGATCAGTACGCAGCAAATAAGAAGCCAGTGCCTCTGACGCACGTTAATCATGCTTGTTATCCTGGACAGGCACCTTGAAACGCCGGTGCGGCCTGGCCGAGCGTCACCGCGTAAGGTCCCAGAGAATAGGAAGCTCCGCTCGCGGGCGTGACTGTCAGCGTGACCGTCATCACGTGGTTTGTGACCGTGCCGCTAAATTGGGCCGGCAGCGCCGTCGGCGACACTTGCGGGAGAGCTGCGTTGGTAATGTTCCCGGCGGCGCTGAAATGGCCGGAGCTGTCGGGCTGCACTTCCTGGGTCATATCCGCGGTCTGCCCGCAAACAAACACAAAATGCCCGCCGCTCGTCGTCAGCGTTAAAGTCGCCGGCATGGTGACATCGCTGACAAGCGTGCCGCCCCACATACCGACCGGCGCGGTATGCTCCGCCTGCGAGACATTGCCCGTGCTGCCGCTCCCGCCGCACCCGGTCAGGGCAAGTGCGACAAAAGCCGCTAAGAAACCGGCCCCAAATCTTTTCATCACGACTTGATCTCGTATTCTTGAAGTATCTTCTCCGTCTTGGCATTGGAAAGCCGCTTGATAAGCTTGCGGCCTTCATGGTCGTCACGCATCGTTTTCGTCATCACAATGGTGGAGCTGATCGTAAAGAACAGGCCCATGCCGAGGAAGCCGCGCATCCAGATGTTGACCGGCAGCTCGTAGATACCGACAGACATCAACACAACCGAGAGCACAAACGAGACCTGCACAAAAAACCGCCATGCCGCACTGTCTTGTTGAAGTTGAAGAGGTTCCATGACTTGTCTCCAGAACTTAGAAAAAACCTTCAAAAGAGAAACAGCGAGGCTGTACGCAGTATGCCTTGCGGCAAAACTGCGAAACACCTCGCTGCTTCTTGCTGGTTCTGAAGAATGCGGCCTGAAATCAAAAGATTCAAAAGCCGAACACGACGAAACGAGACTTCTGGGTTGGGCTGGTGGCAAAAGTAGCCAGTCATGACCCGCAGGTGAATCTCACCCGTAGGTTATAAGCCGCCCCGAAGGTTAAAATGACTAACCTTCGCCACCGCCCTGTAAACTATGGTCCAATATAAAATCCTCCTTCTATGTTGAGATAATTTATTATACCACGTTTGCGCCCAAATCATTCCACTTATTTTTAGGCTGTCTTGGGATGGCCTTCCTTTGCCCAGGCCGGCAAAAACGGCACGAAAAAGACGGCCAGCAGGGTAAACCCGAAGCCGAACCAAAGGGCGCAAAACCAGCCGTGCGTGATGGAATGGTGGTTGGCCGGGCCGAAATAGTCATACAGCGTGCTGCCAAACTTGTCGCACAGCACCAAACTCAGCGCCATTGCCGCCTGCATCAAGCCGTAGACCGTGCCTTCGATCTTCGGCGGGCAGGCACGGGCCGCCAGGGTGTTCAGGCAGACCATGAGGAAAATCGCCATGAAGCTCCACAGAAACTGAGCGATGTGAACCGAAGGCGCATCGTGCATGGTCATGGCGATCAAATAAATCGCGCAGTCGGAGATGATCGCGCCCCAGACGATGGCCCGGATCGGCAGCTTCCGCGACACCGCCCCAAACGCAACAAGCCCGGCAATTGATCCTGCCGCTGTCCAGGAGTCAATCCGTCCAATGAAATCTTTCGACAGCTTCAGCACATCTGTTTCGTAGTAAACCGAAGCGGTGAGCAGCAGCGGCGTCACATTCAAGTAAAAGAAAAAGGCTGTCACTACCCAAATGCCGGGGGTCCGTGCGGCTTCCCGGAGCGCAGCGGCCGTCTGCGTCTGCTCCTGCTCTTTGGCGTCTTTTCGTGCGCTAAGTTCCTCCGGCGTCGCTCGGCCCGACACGACCCGCCGGTCCTCGATCAAAAGTGCCAGCGGCGCAAAAGCCAGAGACAGGAGCCCGGCAGCCAGAAACGCATGGTGGTAACTCCAAGTCGCCGTCACCTCGCCGTCGAGCTTGCCGGTATAAACCAGCGCCAGCACGAGCGGGGTGAACTGGTACAAAGTTTGCAGCGGTCCGAACGTGTTAGTTTTGTTGCCGACCGAGACCATCGCGGCATTGATCAGCACGCCTGCCAGCGCCCCGCCCGAACCGGCCACAATGAGCAGACACACGATGGTGGCATAGTGGTAGTGGTGAAGGGTCATCAGTCCGAAATAGCCCAGGGACTGCACCACCGCCGCTAGGGCGAAATAGGTGCGGCGGTGCCAGCCGAAGAGGGGATACAAGTCAGACACGCCGCCCATAAAAGGCTGCAAATAGGCCGGAATGTTAATGAGGAGCAGCAGCGTTCCCACCCCGCCTGCGCTGAGGCCCAGCACTTCTTTGTAAAGAAAAAGCTGCTTGTTGCCGGTGATTGCTCCCAGCACTCCGCCCAGCGCCGCCGTCGCTGCCAGCAGAAAGACCGTGCGCCAGAGCGCTTCCCGCGAAACCCCGTCCGAAACCGGAATCGGCTTTTCTAAAACAGTCACGCCGCCGCCTCCGCCGCGCCCGGCCCCGCCGAGAGAGGCGCCCGGCTTCGCGCCCAGGCCGGCATCAGCAGGATCAAGAGAGCCGCAGGGACGGTCAGCCCAAAGCCCCACCAGGTCATCGCGTACCAGCCGTAGACCGCGCTGTGGTGATGGGTCGGCCCGTAAAGATCGTACAATTCACTTCCAATCTTATTGCTGAACGTCGCGGCCAGGCCGATGGACGCCATAAACAGCCCGTAAATGGTTCCTTCCACTTTGGGCGGACAGGCCCGCGCCGCCAGCGTGTACAAGCTGAGGTTCGAGATGATGCCGAAGTAGGAAACGACGAAAAAGATAATCTCCGCGGACAAGCGATCCCGGAGCGCAAAGTTCAGGAGGTAAGACACCGTGCCGATCACCCAGCCGCTCCAAACCAAAGTTCGGACCGAAATCCGGCGCGAGATGGCGACTACGGTGAGGATACCGAGAATGACCCCGGCAGAGGACCACTGGCCGAGGCTGCCGATCAACTGCTTGGAGAAATGCAGCACGTCCACCTCAAAAAAGAACTGGGCCGTGGCCCCGGAAGGCGTCAGCACAAGGTAAAAGACATACGCAAGGACAGCCCACAAGCCTGGCGATTGGACAGCCTGACGCAGAGCCGCCACTGACTCCGCTCGCTCCCGCGCTTTTGCGTCCCGCCGCTCCTGGTGTTCCGTTCGCGATTCGTGTGCCTGCTGCCCGCCGCTGACCCGCTCCTCGTCAATCAGCAGTGTCAGCGGCAGGGCCAGCAGCGCCATCAGCGCGGCCGTGCGGAAGCAATGCGCGTAAGACCAATGCTGGGTGACATAGCCGCTGAGGGGAGCAAGGCCCAGAAGCAAAAGCGCGTAGGGGACAAACTGCTGAATACCTTGCAGACGCGGCACGGTGCCGGTGCGGTTGCCGACCTGCACCATCACGGCATCCGCCATGATCATCAAGGTCACACCGCCCGCCGCCGCGACCATTACCAGAGTTGCTGTGGTCCAGTAAGAAGGCTGTGTAAACAGGGACAAGCTGAACAAACCGACGGCTTCCAGCAGGACGGCCAGCGCATAGTACGACCTCCGGTGGTAGCCCAGCAGCGGAAACAAATCCGAGCTTGCCCCAATCAGCGGACGGAAGTAGGTCGGAACATTCAGCAGGATCAGCAGGGTTGAAAAGGCGCTGGCCGAAAGATGAAGCTGTTCTTTGTAGAAAAACGACAGCTTTTCGCTGGAGAAAGTGCCGACCAGCGTGATGACGGCGACTGTCCCTGCCATCAGCAGGGCGACGCGCCAAAAGTCCGCTGTTTGCGATGGGGGGGCCGAAACGTCAGAAAGTGTGGTTGCCATCAAGTAAGCCTTTCGAGAAGTTCGGAAAAGACACCTGCGGCAGTGAAGGCTGATGAAAGTATACAAAAGCGGCGGCGGTTTGTCAAGAACCCAATGTCTTCTCTGCCAGACTTCCCCAGTAGACCCGCTGCAAAAACAGACACATGAAAGCAAACTGAAGCCGGTATGTGATGGAGCGGGAGTTCTAAGGACATATTGCACAATCCCGCATTCTTAACAGGGACCCAAAGACCACGGCCCGCCGAAAATAGACACAGGAGATTTTTATGTCCATTTCCGACACCATCGGCTCGGTCGCCGCTTCCAATCCCATCGTCGGTGTTGCCGTCGCCCAGCAGAGCGTCGCCGGCGCAATTCTCGCCGGTCTGCAAAGCGGCCAAAGCGGCGACCAGAGCGCGTCGGCCCTGCTCGGCGCAGTCTTTGGGCAGGCGCAGGAAGCTCAGCAGCTTCTGGCAAGCGTTCAGCCGAACTTAGGCCGCAATGTCGACACGACCGTGTAACTGAGAAAGAAACCGCCATGTCAAGCTTCCTGCCCGCTCTGTCGCCGCCTGCCGTGCCGCCTGTTCCGATCCCTGTCAAGGCCGTGGCCAAGCCGCCTGCCGCCGCGCCGCCCGCAAAGCCCGCCGACACCCCGCCGCGTCCGGCAGAGCATTCAGCGCCGCATCGCCCGGCGTCCGCCCTGTCTCCTCGCGACATCGGCTATGTGGACTCGCTCATGGGCCTTGCCCCCGCGCAGACCATGGAATACATCATGCTCAAAACCGGCGTCCCCATGCCCGCCAATCTAGGCCAAGACATAGACACCACCGCCTGACTTCTTTTCCGTTGATGATCGCTTATAATCGCCTGGCCCTCTGCATTCGTGTCAGAGGGCCAGGCGATTTTTATGTCTGCCTTGACAAAGGACATCACCGGAAGTATAACAGGAGCAGACCGACACGATGAGCCGAAAGTAAGCAGGAACAGCGCGGTGCTGATTTTTACAGTAGCTTGTGACAAAAACTCCAGCGTCCGCGAAGGCGGACATCTTGCACTTTTATAGCCCTAGATTTTCAATCCAGGGTACATCATCAACGGAGAAAGCAACTTATGGCCTATTATTTGGGATTGGACATTGGGACGAGCGGGGTGAAGGCGCTGCTCATCACGGAAACCGGGCAGGCGGTGGCGTCGGACACGCAGGAATATCCGCTGTATACGCCGCAGCCGCAGTGGGCGGAGCAGGACCCGGACGACTGGTGGCAGGGGACCGTGAAGGCCACGCAGAATGTGCTGGCGAAAGTGGGCATTCAAGGCGAGGAGATCGCGGGCATCGGGCTGTCGGGGCAGATGCACGGGTCCGTGTTTCTGGACAAAGACAACAAAGTTTTAAGACGGGCGCTGCTGTGGTGCGATCAGCGGACACAGGCCGAGTGCGACTGGATCACGGCGCAGGTAGGTCAGGAAAACCTGGTAGAGTATATTTCCAACCCGGTGCTGACCGGGTTTACGGCCCCGAAGATTGTCTGGCTCCGAAACCATGAGCCGGAACTCTACGGTCAGGTCGTCAAAGTGCTGCTGCCGAAGGATTACCTTCGGTTCAAGCTGACGGGGGTTCATGCGACCGAAGTGTCCGACGCGTCTGGGACCGCGCTACTGGATGTGAAGAACCGGCGCTGGTCGCGGGAAGTGCTGGAAGCGGCCCAGATCCCGTACTCGTTCATGCCGGAGTGCGCGGAAAGCATTGAAATCACGGGACACGTTCACGCCGAAGCAGCGGCTTTGACAGGTCTTGCGGTCGGTAGCGGGAC
>CAXUNT010000056.1:2800-29919 GCA_964252595.1 uncultured Armatimonadales bacterium | reverse complement strand
GCATTGGGGGAATCCTCTATTGAAATGCCCGGCACGGGATGCGCCGGGCATGAGATCACGGATTACTTATGGCCGGTGCGCGGGAAGCGGACCTGCCCGGCATGGCCGGAAGTCGGCTTGCTCGGCCCGCGTCCGCCAGACGTGTTCAAGTTCGGGCCGACGCCGCCTGTTTTCTTGCCCTTGGCCTGCGCCCGGCGGTCGGCCCGGTTGAGGGCGGGGGTCTCGGTTCCATTCGCGGGCGCGGATGCTGGCTCTGCCTGCACTTCTTCGGTGATCTCCGGCTCTCCCGTGCCGCTGCCGCCTGTCTGCTGCTGTTCCATTTCCATTTATTCCTTTCCCGCTGCGATCAGGGATGTCTTGAGGGGTGTGTTTAGGTGAGTATACCCGGCTTGAGCTTCTAAGCGCGGGACCGCATAACGCAGCAGCGTTTCCATGTTGACCACGTCTTCTTTGTTGTACGCCAGCAGGAGGCGCTTGGCTTCGTCCGCCCCTCGCCCGCCTTTCCGATACGCTCGCCACAGCCGCACCGCGTCCATGCCGCTCAGGCCGTCGGCTTCGGGCACCCGCGCGATGTGCAACTGCTGCTCGATCTTCTTGAGTCCTCCCGTGTGGCCGAGCCGCTTCAGGAGCGGACAGAGATCGATGTGAAACCGGTCCGCAAAGACCGACTCCAGCACGGGAAAGCGGCGTTTCAGAAACGGCAAATCAAATCCGGTCCCAAAGAACGTCACAAAACCGTCGTAATCCTGGCTCTCGTAGGCAAACTGGGCTAAATTTTCCCCTTTGACGTACTGATGCGTCTCAAAGCCGTCATATAGCCCGATCAGCGTGATGGAGTCGGAACTCATGCCGCCGTTCGTCTCAATGTCCAAGTAGCCGATTTTCGGAAACTGCGAGGCCGCCCGCCAGTGTTCTTTCTTCGGCAGAGAATGCGCGAAAAAATCCGCCCGCCCGTCGGCCAGCGCTGCAACACTGTCGTCAATCGTCCGCGCCAGCGCGATCTTGTGGCGCGGCGGCAGTTTGAGTGACGATGCCCGTTCCTGGTAATCGTCCCACGACCCTATCCCCTGCGCCCAAAGCCCCTGCTCCGTCGCCGGCCCCACCCCCGGCGCATGAATGAAAGTCGCAGTCAGCATACCTCAAAGTATACCCGATGAACTCTTGCAGAAAATGAGCAATATCGGTCAAGCGGCAGGCTTGAAGTTTTGGTACAATAATGGCGTATGAACCCAAAGCAATCCGAACGGCAGTTAGAACAGCGTCAGCGGGAAATGCTGGCGGCGGTGGAAAGCACGCTGCAAGACGGTGACAGCTCAATGGCGCAGAACGCCTGCCTCAGCCGCTATCACTTTCAGCGCGTGTTCGAGCGCACGGTCGGCGAGTCGCCGGGGGCATTACGGAAGCGAATGCTGCTGGAGCGGGCCGCGTATGAACTCCGCACGACGAAAACGGCGATCACGCTCCTTGCCTTTGACGCGGATTATCAGACGCCTGAAGGATTTTCTCGCGCGTTCAGGAAAGCGTTTGGTTTATCTCCGAAAGCCTACCGGCAGGCGGCGCAGCAGATCCGCCTGCTGCCCGGTCCCAGCGGGGTTCATTATCAGCACAAGACCGCGTCACTTGTGACGACACTACCCGGAGGGAAACGAAACATGGATTTAACAGATCGCCTGCTGGAAAAAGACTACGTCGCCAAACGCCGTATTTTAGAGTGTGCGCGGCTTCTTTCTGATGGGCAATTAGACGCTCCGCTTGCTTTTCAGAACCGGGTGGTACGCTTTGTGGAGCCGCCGCGAACGCTGCGCGAAACGCTGAAGCATCTTTTTGGGGACAACTCCGCAATTAGCACAGATTCCGAGATCAGCACGGGCGGGTGGGTCGGCGGAATGTACGAGGCAGTCGGCTGGCAGCCGAAAGACGTCCCTGCGCGTACTTTGCGTGGCAACTCCCCGGCGGCATGGTTGGAAGGCTTGGAAGTCTCCTCCAGAGCGTTCCGCGATTTTGTCCACTATGTCCGCGCGGAAAATCTTTGGGATCAGGAATGGGTAGACGCCGCCTGCGAGCCGCCGGAAACGTTCGCGGTCGGCCGAGTTATTGAAGAGTCGCTTTCATCAGGCATCGCCCAGCGCCGCGTGCTGGAGATCATCATGGAACAGATGGGGTTTGAGCTGTAGTTGTGATTTCCACCGTCAGCCCCGGCGTCGGCGCAGGATATAGAATGGCTTCGGCTCCGGCGGATTGAAGCGCGGCAACCGTGCGGTCGGGGTCCAGGGTCAGCGCAAGAATGGTTCCGCCGCCGCCGGCTCCGGCGAGCTTGGCGGCGGACGCACCGCCGTTCAAGGCCGCGGCGATGAGGGCTTCGTTGGCGTCGCCGCTGCCGCCGAGATCGCGGACGATGGCATGGTTGCGAGTCATCAGCGCAGCCAGCGTCGCATAGTCGCCGGACAACAGGGCGCGTTTGGCTGTGCGGGCCGATCCGGCGATTTCGGCGTAGCCCTGGACGGCAACAGGGTCACCAGCCAGCCAGCGCTCGCGGGGCGTCGCATGGACGGAGCCGGAATGGTGGCGGACGCCTGTGTGAGCCAGCACGAACGGCAGGTCGCGGACATACGGGGCCAGCGGCTCGACGGTTCCGAACGGCGTGGTGACTTCGAGCGCTTCCGTGCTGTTTCTGCCGGCAAAGTCCATGAAGTTGAGGCCGCCGAAGACAGTCATGTAGGCATCCTGGAAGCCGCAGACAATGCCGAGAACGTCATACTCGATCTTGCGGACCAGCTCGGCGATCTCGTAGGGGTTGAGGCGCAGGCCGAGATGTGCGAGCAGCGTCCCCGTCAGGCAGGCCAAGATCGCAGTCGAGCCGGCTAGCCCCGCCTGCATCGGAATTTCAGTCGCTGCGGACAGATGGAACGGCGCGGCGGTCTGCGGGTCTATTTCCAGCGCCGACAGCGCGGCGCGGGCAACATTTAGATAATCACCCGGGCGCAAAGTCAAATCATCAGCAGAGCGCAGGGCCTGGGACTGCCCCGACACCGTGATTTGCATCTCCGCGGCTTCGGTCAGCGTGCAGGAGGCCCGCTGCCGGGTGGACAGCGACAGCACCGAGCCGCCGTACATATCTGTCGGGTTCCCGACCAGCCCGCAGCGTCCGGGGGCAGTGGCTTTGATCATGTGTTCTGCTCCAAGACCCAGTTTGTCAGCTCAGTGAGCGTGCGGAAGACAAGATCGGGCGCAGGATGAAAGTCACCGGGCGCGTAGTCTCTGATACCGCCCGACAGCAAAAGCACGGTCTGCCCCACCCCGGCGGCGTATCCCGCGGCAATATCTGTTGGCGAGTCTCCGGCAAAGAGCGTATTCGCCAGGGTCAGCCCATAATCAGAAGCCGCTTCCAGCAGCATTCCCGGCTGGGGCTTGCGGCGCGGCGAGTTCTCAGCGGCCAGCTCCGTGCTGTAGTAACAGCGGTCCAGATGCGCCCCGGCCTCAGTGTGGAGCATTTCAGCCATGCGCTGCTGAATGGCCGCGAGGTCACTCATCGTCATCAGCCCCTTGCCGACACCCTGCTGATTAGAGATCACAATCACTTTCAGCCCAGCCTCATTCAGCCTGCGTATTGCGTGAGCGACGCCCGGCAGGAGCGTCACGTCTTCCGTCCGCAACAAGTAGCCGCCAGGGATATGCGGGTTCAGCACCCCGTCCCGGTCCAAAAACACTGCTTCAAGTCTCATTGATTTTGGAACTTTTATTGACAGGTCAATCACCGGGCATTGAAATACCCGTCTTGGAGGCTGCGCCAACTGTCCTGCGGACAGGATACCGATGAACGGGCTTGCGTAATCTTTCCGTCCGCAGGACGGTCAGCCGTAGGCTTTCCAGACGGGTATTTTAATGCCCGGTTCTCAAGCTGCCCTAACCCGAACTATCGCCCAAAAGTGCGGCCCCGTTGGCGTTGGCGGACCAGTCCAGCTTGACATTTTTTTCAATGCGGCGAACGGCTTCTTCGAGCTTTTCACCGTTTTGGTCACCGCTGACGGTCAGGGACATGCGGACGTAGCCGTCACCGTGGGGGCCGTAGCCGAGGCCGGGGATGGCGAGAACGTCGGCTTTTTCGAGCAGCTCACGGGAGAAGGTCGCGGATGTGTAGCCGGGGGGAACGGGTGCCCAGACGTAGAAGGTCGCTTTGGGCTTTTCCAAAGACCAGCCGAGGCGGTTCAGGCCATCTACCAGCACGTCACGGCGGCGCTGAAGTAGCGCCAGGGCTTCGTCGTTACGAGCATGGTTCAGCGCCCAGCCGGCGGTCAGAGCGACCGCGGCGAACTGTTTGGAGTCGACGTTGCCTTTGATCGTGTTCAAGGCCCGCAACGCATCGGGGCTGCCGACGGCGAAGCCGATGCGCCAGCCGGTCATGTTGAAGGTCTTGGACAGCGAGTGCGTTTCAATGGCAACGTCTTTCGCGCCATCAATCTGCATGATGCTCGGCGCTTGATAGCCGTCAAACCCGGCTTCCGAATACGCACAGTCATGGAGAATGAGCGTGTCGGTCTCGCGGGCGAAGTTCACAGCATCCTGAAAGAATTCTTTGGTGGCGACTGCCCCGGTCGGGTTGTTCGGGTAATTCAGATAAATCAGCTTCGCTTTTTTGACGACATCGCCGGGGATTTGGACAAAGTCCGGCAGGAAGCCATTTTCCGCCAGCAGTGGGAACTCGTAAGGGGTTCCACCCGCAAGAAGCGTGTTGACTTTGACCACGGTGTACGCGGGGTCGGGAACCAGTGCAACATCACCGGGGTCAATAAAGGCCCACGCGGCATGGGCTAGTCCTTCTTTGCTGCCGATTAATTCTAGAATCTCGCTGGCAGGGTCCAGCGCAACGCCGAAGCGGTTTTGGAACCAAGTCGCCACGTCTTCTAGGAACTCAGCCCGGCCCATGTTGGACTCGTCGTAGCGGTGAGTCGTCGGGTCGTGCGAATAGGCGGCCAGGTGGTCAATGATTTCCGGCGGGGTCGGCTGATCGGGGTCACCGATGCCGAGGTCAATCAGGTCGCGCCCTTCGGCAATGGCCTGAGCTTTCAGCTTTGCGATCTCGCCGAACAAATACGGCGGGATCAAGGATAGTCGTTTGGCTCGCTGCACGTTTCTGATACTCCTAGCAATTCAAGCAGTACTCTTCTGCATTATGGCGGTATGGTTCGACGCGCAGCGGCGTTTTCCCTGCTTGAATTTCGGAAACGGGCGACTGAAGTCGCGGCAACAAAAGCACAAAGTCCACCTTCGTGGACTCGGAAGTTAATCTTAACTTGCGAAGGCAAGTTTCGTGAACGTGTTGCCGCGACTTCAGTCGCCCGTTCTGTGAGAGGTTCAATATCCTCGCGCGATATCCACGGCGTTTTCCAGCGGCTCGCCGCGCGAGAACCGGCCTAAGTTGGACAAAAACAGGGCCTTCTGGCGCTCACGCAGGCCCGCCGTCCATCCGGGCGAGTTATGCGGGGCGATGTGGACGTTCGGCATGTCCCACAGCGGGCTATCAGTCGGCAGCGGCTCCTGCGCGAAGACATCTAAACACGCCCCCGCGATCTTGCCGCCGCGCAGGGCATCAATCAGCGCAGGCTCGTCAATCAGAGCGCCCCGCGCAATGTTGATGACCCAGGCCGACGGCTTCATCGAGGCAATTTGAGCCGGGCCTAGCAAGGCTTTGGTTTCGCCGGTCAGCGCGGCGGCGATCACCACATGATCGCTTTCGGTCAGCAGACGCACGAGGCCATCCGGCCCGGTCAAGACTTCATCCATCCCGGCGGCAGGCAAGGCGCGGCGGCGCAGGCCGAGCGTTTTCATGCCGAAGGCTTTGGCGCGGGCGGCGATGCCGAGGCCAATGGGACCGAGGCCGACGATGCCGACCGTCTGCCCGTACAATTCCTGCTGGGTCAGCGATTCCCAGCGATGCTCTCGCTGAAACGCCATCAACTCCGGCAGGCGGCGGGCAACAAGGAGCATCCAGGCCAGAACAAACTCGGAGATGGCGATCTCAAACGCCGGGCCGGAGTCGGTGACAACAATGCCGGGCTTGGCTTTGACCGCGGGCGTCAGCACATGGTCCACGCCGGCGCTGGCCGTGTGCAGCCAGCGGACACTGGGGCAATCTGCGACAAGTGCCGCAAACCGCTTGCCGGCGACCCAGCGCAGGACTCCTTCGGCACTTTGCCAGGCGTCTTCAGCGGGGCCGTCTTCTGCGTAAGGCCGCAGGATCACGCCCGGTGCGGCGTCACGGGCCGCATCTGTAAGTTCGTCGTGCAGGTGTTCGGGAACAAGAATATCCATGGTGGTATCATACCCGGCGATTGACAAGCGGACGCCCATCGGCTATAATGCGTCCATGACGGCGCATCTCACCGTGTATTCCAAGCCCGGCTGCCACCTCTGCGAAGAAGCGGTGCGGGCGCTGACTCTTCTGCAAGCGGAAACGCCGTTTACCCTGGAAGAAGTCAACATCCAAGATGACCCGAAATTGTTTGCCGAGTATGGTGAGCAGATCCCGGTAGTTCTCTTCAACGGCGAATTTTTGTCTGAATACACGGTAGACGACGACCAAGTCCGAACTAAACTAAAGGAGGTGAATTAACCCATGCGTGTCCGTGCCAAAGAACTGCGCCGCACCCGGAAGCGAACCGAAGAGCGCCATAAAGCCCGCCACAAAGCGGAAGTCGAAGCTGCGCCTAAGAAGAAATAGCCGAAAAATACTGTCCTCGATGACTGCATTTCTGGAGAACCCTTCTCATGGAAATCTCGCAAGTGGAAAAAATGCGGGGAATGACGCATCCTGAAGAGCGCCTTTCCCCGCGTGAAGTTGAACTCATCAAATACCGCGACAACCGCACCCCGCTGGTGGTCACTCTTCTGAGCGGAGAAACGCTGGAAGGCGCGATCCGCTGGCATGACCATTTAGCTCTGCGGCTGGTCCAAGCCGACCGCAGCGAAGTCACCATCTACCAGCACGCCGTTTCTTACTACCGTCCGAAAGTCTAAGCAGCAAAAGCAAAAACCGCCCTCCCCTTCCCTCCCGAGAAGAGCCGAGCGGTTTCTTTTTGCGCTTCGCCCCGCACGTCTAGCGCAGCAGTGACGCGCCGCCGTCTACATAGATGTCCACACCGGACACATGGCGTGACAGGTCCGAGGCCAGAAACAGGCAGGTATCGGCCACATCTATCGGCTCCCCCTGCCCGCCATGCACCGCCGGGCTGCCCTGCGGCATCTCCACTTCAATCCCCAGTGTGTCCGTGTGCCGCTGCTCCGTTCGGTCGCCGATGTTGGTTTCAATCGCGCCGGGGCAGACCGCATTGACCCGGATGTTGTGCCGGCCCAGCTCCAGCGCCGCCATCTTCATCAGCGCCACCTGGCCTGCTTTGCTTGTCGAGTACGCCGACGCACCGGGATTGGAAAATGTCCGGTTGCCGTTGACGCTGCTGGTCACGATCACCGAGCCGCCGCCGTTTGCTTTGAGGTGCGGCACGGCAAAGTGCAGCGTCAGAAACGTCCCGCGCAGGTTAATCGCGATGGTCCGGTCCCATTCCTGCGGCGTCAGCTCTTCCAGCGGCGCCCAGGCTCCATTGATACCGGCGTTGGCAAACACGATGTCCAGCTTGCCGAACGTCTTCACGGTCTGCTCCACCGCCGCCTGCATCGCGTCTGCATCCGACGCATCGCAGGTCACAAACAGCGCCTGCCCGCCCGCTGCCTCGATCTCCTGGACCGCTTTCTGCCCTTCGTCCTGCTGCGCCGCCACATCCACCAGCGCCACCCGCGCCCCTTCGGCGGCGAACCGCAGGGCTGTCCCGCGCCCAATCCCGCTCGCCCCGCCCGTCACAAACGCCACTTTATTGTCTAGCATCGCCATGGTTTTATCTCCTCACTTGCTGTAAGATGAATTCAATGCAAGCGCTTCGACAGTGTCCAAAATAAACGTGCCGCAAACCGAGCAGGAATTGAGATTGCTGCCGGCCAATGAAAAAGCTTCCTTCTTAACTTAAGAAGGAAGCAATCTTGGAAATGGAGGCGCCGAGCAGAATCGAACTGCTGCATAAAGGTTTTGCAGACCTCTCCCTTACCACTTGGGCACGGCGCCATAAAAGAGGGTGATCAGAAGAAAATGGAGCGGGAGACGAGATTCGAACTCGCGACAACTTGCTTGGGAAGCAAGTGCTCTACCACTGAACTACTCCCGCGCTTTCTTCTGGACTTATTATAGCCGGGTCGCCGGGCTTTGTCAAGAGTTTGGGCGATTTGCCGAAGGAGGGCCGGGGTTGTGGAAAACCCCGGCAGGGGAACGTCCTTCGGACGCGGGGAAACTAGGCCGCTGTTTCTTCCCGCAGGCGGCTGAGGAAATCCTCTACGGAAAGAGCGCCCAGATCGGTGCCGCCGCGCTGGCGAACGGAAACCGTTTCCGCCTCAACATCACGGTCGCCGATGACCAGCATATAAGGCACTTTTTGGACATTCGCTTCGGCAATCTTCTTGCCGAGCTTTTCATTGCGGCCATCGACTTCCACGCGGAACCCGGCGTCGGACAGCGTCGTTTGCACCCCGGAGGCATACTCCTTGTGCCGGTCGGCGATCGGCAGGATCAGGGCCTGCACCGGTGCCAGCCAGGTCGGGAATGCCCCGGCGTACTGCTCAATCAGAATGGCGAGAAAGCGCTCCGTGGACCCCGTCACCGCCCGGTGCAGGACGACCGGCGTGTGCGGATGGCTGTCTTCCCCAATGTACGAGCAGCCGAGCCGCGCGGGCTGGATGAAGTCCACTTGGATCGTAGAAATCTGCCACTCCCGGCCCAGCACATCACGGGTCAGGAAGTCCGCTTTGGGGCCGTAAAAGGCCGCTTCGCCGGACGCTTCCACATACTCCACTCCGTTTGCATCCAGCGCCGAGCGCAGGGCGGCTTCCGCCAGGTTCCACTTCTCGTCGTCCCGAACAAACTTGCTTTCCGGGTTGTCGTCGCGCAGCGAAAGCCGGACATAATAATCGTCGAAGCCATATCTTTGCAGTGTTTCCCGGATCAGCTTCAAGGCCAGCGTGAACTCGGACTCAATCTGGTCCGGGGTGCAGAAGATATGGCAGTCGTCCTGCGTCAGTGACCGAACACGGGTCAGGCCGTTCAGCTCGCCGCTTTTTTCGTAGCGGTACAGGGTCGCAAACTCGGCATACCGCAGAGGCAGGTCGCGATACGAGTGCATCTGCGTGTTGAACAAGGTCATGTGCGACGGGCAGTTCATCGGCTTGAGGCGGATGCGCTCGCCGCCGGGGTCCACCATCGGCGGGAACATGCCGCCGGCCACTTTATCGCCGTAATTGTCCAGATGCCCGGACTTGCGGTACAGCTCTTCTTTGGCGATATGCCCGGTCCAGACATGCTCGTAGCCGTAGCGAGTCTGCAAATCACGGACATACTCTTCCATCGTGTGCCGGACCATCTCGCCTTTCGGCAGAAACAGTGGAATGCCGGGGCCGATGTCCTCGCTGAACGCAAACAAGCCAAGCTGCTTGCCTAAAACACGGTGATCGCGCTTTTTGGCTTCTTCCAGCCGCACATAATACGCATCCAGCTCTTCCTGCGTGTCAAACAAAACGCCGTACACGCGCTGCAACTGCGCCCGCTTTTCGTCGCCGCGCCAGTACGCTCCGGCGATCCGGTCAATCTTGAAGACGCCGATCTGCCCGGTACTGTCCACATGCGGCCCCCGGCACAGGTCCGTGAAATCGTGCTGGGTGTAAAACGAGATCGTTTCGCCTTCCGGCAGGTCGCGAATAAGTTCCGATTTGTACGGCTGCCCACGCTCCGCTTCATACGCCAGCGCTTCCTCGCGGGGCTTTTCAGTGCGGGTCAGGGGATAGTCGAGTTTGCGGATTTTACGCATCCGCGACTCGATCTCCGCCATATCGGCGGGCGTCAGCGAGCGGGGAAGCTCAAAATCGTAATAAAAGCCGTCGTCAATCGGCGGCCCGATGGCAAGCCGCGCGTCCGGAAACATTTGCAGCACCGCCTGCGCTAACACATGCGCCGCCGTATGCCGCTTCTTCCAGATCGCACTGCCCGCCCCATTGTCTTCTAAATGTGCCACGTTGCCTCCATACCAAAGAGTGTGTTCAGTATACCGGGCAGGCGGCGGAAAGTCAAACGCCGACGGCTTTCATCTCGGCAATCCGTTCTTCTAAATTCGGGAGGAACAAGTCTGAGGGGAAGCTTGGATATTTTTCCATCATTTCCTTCATCTTCCGGTTGTTGTCACGCGCCTGCTCAAACAGCAGTTCATGGCTTAAAGTTAAAGATTTTAGGACATCAGTCCAGAATGCCTTTTGCATACTGTCGGTATTACAGGGTCCGTCTTTGCCGTTCTGAAAGCGCCACGGGTTGATGATCATCAGTTCGCTGTCATCAATGCCCAGGTCTGCCGCGTGTGCTTCCAGTGCTTCTCTTTCGTCCCAGTTGTCGAACCAATGCTCTCCGTAGTCATTGTCCAGAAAAAAGAGCCGTCCTATTCACACAACCGGTGTCCACTCGGTCAGTCCAAGCCGCTCAGAAACCGCAGTGAACTTTGGTGTGACGAGGAATGCATTCAGCGCTTCAATGTAATGGAAAACCTGAAGAGGCGGCATAAGAATTACTTTCTTTATTAACGAACGGCCTCCACATCTTCCAAATGGCTGTTGGGCAGCCGGCGATCCGCCTACCAAACCAAAGCGGCTGGGGGATTTTCTATCGGCGGAAGCGCTGTCAGCGCGAGGCCGCTGATTTCGCTACGGGTGATTTCGTCGCGGGATCGGCATACAGGATGCCCCGGCCATTGCTGCCCATGTAGACGCGCCCATAGAGGCGCGGGTCGCCGGTGATCACCTGGCCGCCGTAGCCGTACTGGTGCGCGGCATCGTTGATCCGTACCCAGGTCACGCCCGCGTCATCCGAGCGGAAGACGCCGTTTTCGCCGTGCGTATCCCCGGTCACATACAGCGCCGGATAAGTCTGGCCGGGCGCGGCGTGGCCGAAGCCGACCTGCTGGGCATCGGCCAGGGTGTTGATGTGGGTGAAGGTCGCGCCGCCGTCTGTGGAATGGTACAGTCCGTTCCCGCCAGCGGTGACCCAGAGGTCGCCCGCATGTCCCGGCGCGACGGCCAGGGAGTGAGCGCCATCCGGCAGGCTGCCCTTCGCGGCGAACGTCGCGCCGCCGTCGGCGCTGACCAAAAGCTGCCCGCCGCTTTGCAGGTAGAACGTGCTGGAAGAAACGCGGTCGGCAAGAACCGTCGCCCGCCGCACGCCCTCGGTCCCGGCGCTTGTCTGCCAAGTCGCGCCTCGGTCATGGGAGAACGCAACGATTGTTCCCTGGCCCCCGCCTTGTCCGCCGCCGCCTCTTCTTCGGCCTCCTCCGGTGGGCGCCGCCCAGACAAGGGCGCCGCTGTCGGCAGACAGCGCAATGGAGCCGGACTCGCGAACCCCGGCCGGCGCCGAAGCGAACTGGGTCCAGGTGACGCCGTTGTCTGCCGAGAACGCACCGCTGATCCCCTGCGCCGCCCCACGGCCCACGCGGGCCATGAGCATGGGGTTGTTCTCCGCAAAGGCAATGCTGTCCGTGTTGTTGAACGTCGGCGTGAACATGCCGCCGGCCGGGGAGACGTTCAAGTTCTCGTGGCGGAAGCCGCCGATGTCCCCCAGCCCGCTGATCAGGTGCGCCCCTGCCGGCGGGCTGACTAAGGTGATCACGGCGGTTTCTTCCAGGCCGACCGCCCCGACTTTCCAGTGGGTCGCCGCGCCGGCGTCCGCCCCCGTCACATCCTGCGTCTCAAAGATCGTCGCGCCGGTCCCGTACATCGCATGGCCGGGGTGGAACGGGTCAATCGCGAGTGACCCCATCCACCAGCCCAGCCGAGGCTCTTTGTTGCCGAAAGTCAGGTAGGGCGTCAGGGACCAGTCTCGCACTGTTTTCGGTCCAATATCTGTCCAAGTCGCGCCGCCGTCGCGGCTGCGAAACAGCGTGTCGCCAGGGTTCCAGCGGTCCAGCGTAGTGACCATCACGGTCTTGGGGTTGGGAGCATAAACAGACAGGCCGGCGTAGCCGAAGCCGCCTTTTTGGGGCGAGATGTCGGTCCAGACTGATGTTTTCGTGTCGTACTTCCAGACCGCGCCGCCGCTCATGCCGTTGGGACCGGGCGCATTGCCGTAGGTCAGGTACAGGGAGCCGTCTGACGCCAGAACGCCCTGATGGGGCAGCAGGCCGGCGGGCTGGCCGGGAACCGCCTGCCAGGTCGCGCCGCTGTCGGCGCTGCGGTACAGACCCGGCCCGTCCTGGGAAACGGCGGCATAGATGACGGGAGTGGCCGTGCCGCGGGTGCCGCTGGATTTATCGAAAACCTCGAAGATGACGCCGACGCCGGGAGTGCCGTTCGGCTGGCTTGCCACGGGGAACGAGTTGACTTTCGCCCAAGTCGCACCTGCATCGGCGCTCCTCCACAGACCGTCATGGCGCGTGCCCATGTACAGAATGTTGTCGTTGTTGGGATCAACGGCCAGCCGCTCTCCGGCGGAGCGCCCATCTTCATTGCCGCCCATCTTGAACGGCACGTCGGTGCGCTTGTAGGTGCGCCCGCCGTCAGTGGTACGGACAATCGCGCCGTTGCCGCTGCCGTTCGACGTGTAGGTGCCAAGCGCCAGATAATACCGGTCGGCATTGACCGGGTCTACGCCAATGCTTTCGCAGCCAAGCAGGTTGCCGTCTTTTCCGCCAGCCCAGTCGTTGAGCGGGACCCAGCGCTTGGCAATGCTGTCCCAGCGGTACGCGCCGCCGATGTCGGTGCGGGCGAAGATCAATCCGTCGCGGCCGGGGCTGAAGATCAGCCCGTCCACGAAGCCGCCGGCAATCACCGTCACGTTGCGCCAGGTATAAGGCTGACTGGCTCCGGGAGAAACGGCCTGCGCCAACGCAGGCCCGCCCAGGCTGCTCAGGAAAGAAGCCGCGAGGGCCGCGCGTAATGTCACACCGTTGAATCTCATTCACTGTCTCCTTGTTGAGAGTACCATCACCCGGCACTTTTCACAGTGTTTCTCCCTATCGCGACCAAATTCCTCCCAATGACACTATTGCAATTTTGCAGGAGGAACAAAAGCAAAGTGCGGTGAATGGAGACTTTATGAAAACATTGTTCCTGCTCGGCATTGCTGAACTCATCGCCTGCGCCGTTTTGGCTTCTGCACCGCCATCGCAGGCCGCAGCACCGCCCGCCGCCCGAACAACTCACAGCTTTGATGCCGGATGGCGGTTCAGCCAAGGCGACTACGCCGATGCCATGTCGGCTCCTTTTGACGACTCGGCCTGGCAGACCGTCAGCGTGCCGCACGACTGGAGCAGTGACGGTCCCTTCAGCCGCGACTACGGCAGCGGCAACGGGTTCGCGCCGGGGGGCATCGGCTGGTATCGCAAGCATTTTTCGCTGCCTGCGGCGGATCAGGGCCGAAAACTCACGATTGAATTTGACGGTGTGTATGACAACTCCGAAGTTTGGATCAACGGCCAGTTTGTCGGTCGCCGGCCTTACGGCTACAGCGCCTTTGTGTATGACCTGACGCCGTTTGTGTCATTCCGCGGCGAGAACATCATCGCGGTCCGGGTAGACCACTCCCGCTTTGCCGACTCGCGCTGGTACACCGGGTCAGGCATCTACCGGCATGTGCGGCTTCAGATGACCAGCCCGCTGCACATTGCGACGTGGGGCATGTCGGTGACGACGCCTGCCATCTCGCCCGCGTCGGCCCAGGTGCGGATTGAAACCACCGTGGTCAACGACGGCCCGAAACCTGCCTCGTATTCTGTCACGTCCAGCGTCCAGGACGCGGCAGGGCACGAAGCTGCCAGCCAGACTTCAAGCGGCACACTGGCTGCGGGGGAGAGCGGGCCGACGGTGCAGAACGTCCGGGTCGCGCATCCCGCGCTGTGGTCTCTCGCCGCCCCGACCCTATACACTCTGCACAGCCGCGTCTTTGTCGGCGGGGTTCTTCAGGATGACACGGTGACGCCGTTCGGCATCCGCACGCTGAAGTTTGATCCCGACCAGGGCTTTCTGCTGAACGGCATCCCAACCAAGCTGAAAGGCGTCTGCATCCACCACGACGCAGGCAGCCTCGGCGCGGCCGTGCCGGACGGCGTGCTGGAGCGCCGCCTGCGGCTTTTGCAGGAGATGGGCGTCAACGCCATCCGCACCAGCCATAACCCGCCGGCCCCGGAGCTGCTGGATCTGTGTGACCGCCTGGGCTTGCTGGTGATGGAAGAAGCGTTTGATGAGTGGACGCCGTCCAAGAACAAATGGGTGCAGGGACGCAATTCCGGCCCGCCCAGCAAGTTCGGCTATGCCGAGTTCTTTTCCGAATGGTCGGTACGGGACATTCAGGACATGGTGCGGCGAGACCGCAACCACCCCAGCGTGATCATGTGGAGCATCGGCAACGAGATAGACTACCCGAATGATCCTTTCTCGCACCCGGTCCTAGGCAATAATTACCGGCCTTTGAACCCACGCGCCGAAAATCTTCCGATCCTGGCCCGGCCCTTGATTGACGCCGTGAAAGAGTTAGATACGACTCGGCCTGTCACCGAAGCGCTGGCGGCGGCGGACATGTCCGACGCTGTCGGGCTGGGAGAGATGCTGGACATTGACGGCTACAATTACCAAGAGTCGCGCTATCCCGAAGACCACGAAAAGTATCCCAAGCGCTTTTTGTACGGCAGCGAAACAAGCCATTCCTACGATGCCTGGGCGGCAGTGCGTGACAATGCCTATGTCGGCGGCCAGTTTCTGTGGACCGGGATTGATTATTTAGGCGAATCCGACGGCTGGCCGCAGCGTGCCAGCGGCGCGGGCCTGTTGGACCTGTGCGGGTTCAAGAAGCCGCTCGGCTGGTTCCGCCAGAGCCTGTGGAGCGACAAACCGATGGTCTATCTTTGCGCTGCCCCAGCGAAGGAGAACGGGGCAGACGGACAAGGTCGGCGGCGCAGAGTCACGGAAAGCTGGAACTGGCCTGCCGGGTCAACCGTCACCGTTTCTTGCTATTCCAACTGCCCGGAGGTGCGGCTGACGCTGAACGGCACAGTGGTCGGGACCAAGAGCCAGGCCGATGCCGTCGCGGGCGTAATCACCTGGTCCTTGCCCTACGCCGCCGGCACCCTTCAAGCGGAAGGACTGCGGGAAGGCCACGTTGTTTCCACGTTCATCCTGCAAACCGCAGGCGCTCCCAGCCGTCTTCGGCTGGTGCCTGATACGACCAGTCTTAGCGCCGGGGGCCGGAACATCGGCCATGTGGAGTTCCGGGTCGTGGACGCTCAAGGCGTGCGCGTCCCAGACGCGGCTCTGCCAATCACCTTCGCCCTTTCCGGCCCGGCGGCTCTTCTGGGCGTCGGCAACGGCGACATCAACGACACGCAATCCGGCAAAGGTTTGACGCACGATACTTATCAGGGCCGGGGCCTTGCCATCGTGCAGGCCACCGGGTCCGGCCCGGTCACGCTTTCCGCCATAGCCCCCGGCCTGCCGCCGGCAGCGGTGACGCTGACCAGCAGCCAGTAGCTGGGCCAACGCGGGCAGAGAAAAAGCGGCAGAGGCCGTGGCAGGAACATATTCTTGGCATGCCCCTAAGTAACATATCGTAAGTTTTTACGGGCGACTGAAGTCACGGCAACAAAAGCGCAAAACCTGCCTTCGCAGGTTAAGAACATAGGAACACTCGGAAATCCCCCAGTCTGCGAAGGCAGACTTTGTGTACTTGTTGCCGCGACTTTAGTCGCCCGTAAAAACTGATGAAGCTCTACTTGGTGTATAATAGATTCCCATGCGCGAGTCATCTTTATATGCTAATGCTCAATTTGCCGATGTTGTGGTTCAAATTGAGGTGGCCGGGCTGCCGCAGCCGCTGACCTACTCAGTTCCCCCTGCCCTTCTCGTTGCCGTCGGGGATGCCGTGTTGGTCCCGTTCGGGGCGCAGACAGCGGCAGGGTATGTGATCGGTCTCCGAGACGATTGCCCTGCTGAGATGGCGGCGAAAATCAAGCCCCTCACGGCGCGGATCGAGAACGCGCCGACGTTCGGGACGGATCTGCGCGACTTGGCCCAGTGGGTAACAGAGCAGACGCTGTGTGACTGGCGGGACGCCCTACGGTTAATTGTGCCGGATGTGATGTCGTCGCAGATCAAGACGACTCTGACGCTGGCAGACGACTGGGACGAGAAGCTGGCGGGATCGCGGGCGGCGGCGCAGAAAGATTTGGCGGCGGCGCTGGCCGCCCTCGGCGGGTCAGCGGAGCCGGGGCGCTTAGCAAAAGCGCTAGGATTGGCGAAGCCCGGCCCGGCGCTTTTGGAGCTTCGCAAGAAAGGCATTGTGTCGGAAGAGCGGTCGGTCAAGCTGCCTCCTGCCCGGCGCAAGATGGTCCGCCTGCTGCGGCTCGCGGTTTCCGGGGACATCGCCGGGGAAGAAGCATCGCGATTAGAGCGTTCCGGCGCAGCCCGGCAGGCACGGCTCTTGAAGGCGCTGATTGCCGCGGAGTCGGAAAGTAAAGCGGCCAAAATGCCGATGTCCGGCCTGGCGGTTGGGGCCAGCGCAGGCGCGGCGGCTAAAGCGCTGGCTGACAAAGGGCTGGCGTCGTACAATGAAGTGCCGATGCGCCGGGACCCATTCCAGTTTTTCGGTTTTGTCGCCGGCGACGCCCCGCCCCTGACCGATGCTCAGGCGGCGGCAGCCGCGACGATCGGCAGGCACATACAGGCCCGCGGCGGGCAAACTTTGCTGCTGTTCGGGGTCACGGGATCAGGCAAGACGGAAGTGTACTTAGACGCCGTCGGCCAAACGCTGAACGCAGGCCGAACAGCGCTGATTCTGCTGCCGGAAATCGGTCTCACCGCCCAAGTCTTAGACTTGTTCAAGGCGCGGTTTGGCGCGGATGAAGTGGCGGTCCTGCACTCGGCCTTGTCTTTAGGAGAGCGGCACGACGAATGGCGACGCATTCAATTGGGTGAAGCACGGGTCGTGGTTGGCGCACGGTCAGCGGTCTTTGCGCCGGTTCCCGACCTCGGCCTCCTCATCTTGGATGAGGAACACGATGGGTCGTACAAACAAGACTCCTCGCCGCGCTACCATGCCCGCGACGCCGCCCGGTTCCGGGCCGTGCAAACCGGAGCGACGGTCGTGCTGGGTAGCGCGACGCCGTCGGTTGAAAGCTACTACAAGGCGCAGACGGGTGAGTACACGCTGATTGAGATGCCGGAGCGGATCAGCGCCCGTCCGCTGCCCCCCGTGTCCGTGGTGGACCTGCGCGACGAGATGAAGCCGCCGCCGGCTCCTATTCCGAAGAAGGGCGAGACTAAGCCGGAGCCGCCTCCCCGCTCGGTCTTCGGAGCCGAACTGTCGGCATCACTCGCCTGCTGCCTAGATAAACGCGAGCAGGCGATTCTTTTTCTCAATCGGCGCGGCTTCGCATCGTTTCTGCTGTGCCGGGACTGCGGGTTTACTTTTCATTGCCCGAACTGCGACGTGTCTTTGACCTACCATCATGCCGGGCGGTACTTGCAGTGCCACCACTGCGACTTCAAGCGCCGCAGTCCCGATGCCTGCCCGAAATGCGCGGGCCTGCGCCTGCGCCCGTTTGGGCTAGGGACCGAAAAAGTGGAAGATGCGGTTCGTTTGCAGTTCCCGGCAGCCCGCACTCTGCGGATGGACCGCGATACCATGTCCCGCAAGGGCGCTCATGCTGAGACGCTCAGAGCGTTCCGGCGCGGCGACGCCGATATTTTGATTGGCACCCAGATGGTCGCCAAAGGCTTGGATTTTCCTAATGTGACTTTGGTGGGCGTGGTCAGCGCAGACATGGCCCTCAATATTCCCGACTTCCGTGCGCCGGAGCGGACGTTCCAGCTTTTGACCCAGGTGGCAGGGCGGGCCGGACGCGGCAAAGTTCCCGGCACAGTCGTCGTGCAGACATTCTCGCCGGAACACGAGAGCATCCAGTTCGCGTCGCGCCACGACTACGTCGGCTTTTACGCCTCCGAGATCTCCCAGCGTCAAGAACTCGGTTATCCGCCCTACTCGCACATGGCGAATGTCGTGTTCACCGACGAATCAGAAGACGAAGCGCGGCAGCGCTCGCAGCGCCTCGCCGAGATTTTGCGGGCCGAGATCGGCATTGACGGCGCCGTGCAGCTTCTCGGCCCGGTCGCCTGCCCCCTGTCGCGCCTGCGGAACCGCTACCGATGGCATTTGGCGCTTCGTGCGCCGACCAAGCCCACCTTGTTAAGTTTGCTGAAGTCCGGGACTGCCCAAATGACGGCAACCGAGCGCTCCGGCATGACGCTTGACATTGACCCGCTGAGTATGCTGTGACATTTTGTGCTATACTCTTTTCAATGAGCGATAGGGGAGAAAACGCAATGGCGAAAGCCGGGGGCAGGCTGGCGGAGATGATTCGGCGCGACGATCCGATTGTCAAGTACGACGAGACCGCAGGCGTCCACACCCTGCGCCAGAAGTCCAAGCCGGTGCTGACGATCACCGAAGACGTGGCGGAGCTGGTCACGCATATGGAAAAGATCATGCGGGCCGCGAACGGCGTGGGCCTGGCCGCCCCGCAGCTCGGCATCTTGCAGCGGATTTTTGTTTACGACGCCGGCGATGGCTTCCAGGCCATCATCAACCCCAAGATTTTAGGCCGCAAAGGCGAGCAGGTCGGGGTGGAAGGCTGCCTGTCCATCCCCGGCTTGCAAGGCGATGTGGCGCGGGCGGCGGAAGTGGTGGTCAAAGGCATGGATCAGTTCGGCAAGCCTGTTCGCATTCGCGGCGACGGCCTGACCGCGCGGGTGATCCAGCATGAGAACGATCATCTGGACGGCATTTTGTTCATTGACCATGCCGATCCGGCGTCTCTGCACTGGATCACGGAAGAAGAGATGGAAGACGAGGAAGCGGATAGAGACGGGCCGCAAACGCGGGAATGAGCGGCTTGAGAAAGAGTCAAGCCGTGATAGGACGATGGC
Source organism: uncultured Armatimonadales bacterium (assembly GCA_964252595.1). GTDB lineage: Bacteria > Armatimonadota > Armatimonadia > Armatimonadales > Capsulimonadaceae > JANXMY01. Next base: position 10,878 of record CAXUNT010000056.1, on the reverse strand, counting down.
GTGAACGCCATCGCACAAACGCCATCGTCTTATTTTTGTCTTGTTAGAAACACTATGCGCCTACTCTTTATCGGCACATCGCCGTTTGCCGTTCCTTCTCTCCGTAAGCTTCACGAGTCGCCGGAGCATGAAGTTCTTGCCGTCGTGACACAGCCGGACAAGCCGCAGGGGCGAGGCGGGAAACTGTCGGTGTCACCGGTGAAGGCTGCAACGCTGGAGATGGGCTTGAGGCTCTTCCAGCCGGAGAAAGTGCGGGCAAAAGAGTTTGTCCAGACCGTGCGCGAGATGGCCCCGGAAATTATTGTCGTCGCCGCGTTCGGCCAGATTATCCCTCAGCGGATGCTGGATATTCCCCCACTCGGCTGCATCAACGTTCACGGCTCGCTGCTGCCTCGGTGGCGGGGTGCGGCTCCGATGCAGTACGCGCTGATGGCGGGCGATCAAGAAACAGGGGTCACGACGATGATGATGGACGCCGGCCTCGACACCGGTGACATTTTGCAGCAGGCGTCTTTGAGCTTAGACACCGTGGCCGACTTGGGGGATCTGGAAATGAAGCTAGCGGAGGTCGGCGCGGACTTGCTGATGCAGACGCTCGCCGCCGTTGCCGCCGGCGACTGCCCGCGCGCCCCGCAGGATGAAGCGCGGGTCACGCTGTCGCCGTCGCTGCCGCCGGACATCGGCGAGGTGGACTGGGCGCGGCCCGCCGAAGAACTGCACAATCTGGTGCGGGGCGTCACGCCGAAGCCAGGTGCATATCTGTTCGTGCAGGGCAAGCGCCTGAAAATTTGGCGGACGGAAGTGGTGGATGCCCTGAGCGAGAATGGGCCTGGTGCTGTTGGTACGATTGAAACCCTCGGCGGCGGTGGTATAACAGTTAATACAAGCAGGGGAATGCTCTGTCTGCGCGAAGTCCAGCCGGAGTCTAGAGGGCGGATGGCTGCTGACGCCTGGGCGCGGGGCGCACGTCTTGCACCGGGCCAAGTCTTGGAATAACACAAGCACGGCGTAGGAAGTAACAAGCAATGGGAATGCAGGAGGAGCGGCTGGAACGCGGGATTGCCCACAAGCTCGAAGGCCGTTACGAAGAAGCGACGGCGGAGTTCCAGGCGCTGCTGGATGAAAACCCGGACGACCCGGAGGCCAATCACCAGATGGGTCTGGTGCTGGGGTTCATCGGCCAGTTTGAAGAATCATTGGTCGCTCTGGAGCGTGCGGCCGTGCTTGCCCCCGGCAGCGTCCTGGCCCGCAACGACCTCGCTCTGACATATACCATGTTGGGCCGGTACGAGGAAGCCAAAGCGGAGTTTGCCCGTGTTCTGGCCCAGGATCAGGGTAACGATGTCGCCCGCCGCAATCTGACCTACTTGCAGTGATGGAGTTGTAGCCGCCGCCCATGCAGCGATTTCCCCAGTTTCTTCGGCGGTGCCTGCCTTTTCTCGTTCTTGCCCTCCTGCCCTGCCTCCTGCTTGCTCCGGTCGTCTTCGGCGGCGACGTGTTCCTCCCCGCTGACCTCCTCAAGGACATCGCGCCGTGGCGCGGCGCCGATCCAAAGGCCCAAGTTCCCTGGAACCCGCTGATGTGGGATGGCATGGCCGAGTTCTACCCGTGGCGCTTGTTCGCGGCGCAGACGCTGCGCTCCGGCTATTTGCCGCTTTGGAACCCGCATCAGTTTTGCGGGACGCCGTTTGTCGCAAACTCCCAATCAGCGGTCTTTTACCCTTTTAATCTGCTGTTCTGCATTTTTCCCGTCGCCCGTGCGTTCGGCGTCAGCGTCCTCCTGCACCTTTTTCTGACCGGCAGTTTCCTTTACGCCTTCCTGCGCTCGCCGGCGATTGGCCTCAGCCGGCCCGCCGCGCTTTTCGGTGCAGTCGCCTGGCAGATGTGCCACTGGCAGGTGGCGTGGCTGGAACTGCCGACATTTTTGTGCGTTTCCTGCTGGCTGCCGCTGGCCCTGCTTCTGGTAGATCGCGCCGCCGCGCGTCCCAATGCGCCCCAGGCGACTGCGCTTGGTCTCTGCCTCGGTTTGATGCTGCTGGCGGGCCATCTTCAGATCGCGTTTTACTGCCTCAGCCTCGTGATTGCCTACGCGCTGTTTCGCGTAACACCACGGCTCAAGACGCAGTGGAAGCCGCTGCTCGGCATCGCGATGCTTGCCATCGTGCTGATGCTGGGCGTGGCCGCGCCCCAGATTCTGCCGGCGATTGAGCTGTCTCGGATGTCGCACCGAGCGGGAGCGGCCGTGAACACGGCGGCTTACGCGGGTTATGTCCGGCTGGCCGTGCCGCCGGTCAACTTGGTCACGCTGCTTGCGCCCGGCTTTTTCGGCAGTCCGACACGCGGGACCTACTGGGGAGTCGGCACGAACGGCGGTCCCGGCATGTACATGGAAAATGCCTGCTACGTCGGGGTGCTGACGCTTTTGCTGGCGGTTGCCGCGCTTCTGATGACCTGGCGAGCGTCAGCAGTGACGCGCTTCTTCACAGTTGCAGCTCTGGTGTCGCTGCTGCTGGCGCTGGGAACGCCGCTGAACGCCGTGCTGTTCTTTGGCCTTCCCGGCTGGGCGCAGACCGGCTCGCCGGGCCGGATTTTGGTTTTGTGGTCGCTGTGCGTGCCGACATTGGCGGCTGTGGGCGTGGACGCGCTTCTTCGTCAATTTGACTCCAAAGCGCTGACCAAATCCGCGGCAGCGTTTGGCGTACTGGCCGTCTGCATCCTTGTCTTTGCAGTGGTTTGGATTAACGCAACGGCTCCGACAGGAACGTTAGCCGCGAACTTAGCAATGGAAAGCGACCTATGGCGTCTGCCGGTCGGCGTTTTGCTGGGGGCTGCCGCTGCTGTCTGGCTGTACCGGCGCGGCAGCCTGACGGCGTCGCGCCTGGGTGCTGCGTTAGTCGCTCTCACGGCGATTGACCTGCTGGCGGCAGGCTATGGCTTCAACCGAACTGCTCCGGCGTCAGCGGTGTATCCCGTCACGCCCTTGATTGCGTTCTTGCAGGCCCACCAAGCCGAGGGCCGCATCATGCCGCTCAACAAGCCCTGGAGCTTTTACGGGCCGCCGCCGGCCATTCTGCCGCCGAACTCCGCGACGGTCTACGGGCTGGACGACACGCAGGGGTATGACTCGCTCTTGACCGGCCAGTATTTCGGGTTTGCCGGGGCGATGGACGGCAGCTCCCCTGCCCCGCCCGAAAACGGCAACATGGTCTTCACGAATGGGTTTATGTCGCCGGAAGCGCGGCAAGCCGGAGCGCGCTATGCGGTCTCGCTCACGCCGCTGCCGGGCCTGACACCAGTGTTTCAAGATGCTGGAAATTATGTTTACGAGGACAAAGCCGCGCTGCCGCGGGTGCAGAGAGATGATGGGAAGGAAGTCAAGGCGCTTGCGCTTTTCCCAACGCGAGTCTTTCTGCTGACTAAGGAGCTTCTTCCGAGACAGATTGAGGTCGCTGACCAGTGGTACCCCGGCTGGCACACCTGCTTCGCCAATGAGCCGGTAATAGTTGCAGAACAGCCAAACGTGTTTCGGACGTTGACGTTCACGCCGCAACAGCGAAATATACCCGCGATGAACAATGACCTGGAGATGCGCTATGAGCCGACGGCGTTTCGGGTCGGATTGTACGCGCTCTGTCTGGCACTGGGAACGGCGGCGGGGATATTTGCTGCCGCAGGCGTTGGGAGAAAAAGGCGGATGCCGGGCGATTAAAATCGCCCGGCACGGATCTATGCAGGAACAGCCGCGGCAGGCGGCTCCTTTGCAGCGGCGAGCGCTTCGGCTTCGGTGGCGTAGACGCCGAAGATCGTGTTCAGTCGGGTGATCTGAAGCATCCGCTGAATAGCTTCGTTGCATCCCGACAGGTACAACGCACCGTCAAGCGGGCGCAGGCGCTTGGTGGCGGATAAAAGCGTCCCGAAGCCGCTGCTGTCCATATAGGTCACGTTTGCCATGTTGATGACAATCGCGGGCTTGTTCTGGTCAATCGCCGCCGAGACGGCTTCCTTGAACTGGGGCGTTGTGTAAATGTCGATCTCGCCGGTGACATCCAGCACGGGAATATCGTTTTCGTGCCGCAGGCTGGTTTCGATCCGCAATGTCTCCATAAGCGATTTGTCTCCTAAGAAAAAGTGCTGAAGGTGCTATAAATTGGGGTTACGCTGTTTTTACCCAAAACGGTGAAAAATAAACGGAACCAGCAAAATCAGGTCTAACGTCGCGGAGATCGCCCAGTGCGCGAGGAAGCCGTACAAAAACGAGCGGGTGCGGAGCGCGAGAATGCCGAGAATGATCCCGCCGGGAATGGCGCTGAGAACTTCCGCGGGCGGCTTGGACGCCACCGGCACATACGACCAGTGCAGAAGCGCAAACAGCAGGGCCTGGACAATGACCGCGCCCCAGGTACGAAGAAAACTTTTTTGCAGGCCGAACAAGAGAAAGCCGCGAAAAAAGCCTTCCCAGCAGAACATATAAAACCCCATTGCCAGCTCGTAATAGACGAGCGCTTTGAGGTTGACGTGCTGCATGAAGAAGACCGGACCGACCCCAGACAGCGGCTGAGACAGCCGCCCGTACAGGTATTGGTTTTGGAACTGCGCCCGCAGCGATGGGACCGAAACGACGACCGCTAAAACCAGCGCCATACCGACCCAGGCAATCAGAGTCCATTTGAGGCCCAGCCGCCGATCGCCGCGCGTCAGCCCAAACTGGCTCGGCTCCTGCTTCAAGAACAGCACGATAATCATCAGCGGCACCCATAGACACAGCGCCGTGTTGATGTACCAGTACGCTTCCGGCGACTTCGGATCGGGGTTGGTCCAGAACAAATACGCCGCGATCAGAAGCCCGGCCAAGAACGTCACCGCCCCGACCGCCTCTTCGCCGCCGCGCCCGCCGGCTTTCTCGGCGTGCTTCTCGCCTTCCGCTCCCAATCGTCCTGCTTTCGTTTTTGCTGCCATAGGCGGGTAAAGTTCGCCAAATAGCCTCAAGTCCCCTGCGTCAGTTTCGCCCGCGCCGCCCGCACGTTCTCGTAGATGGCGAGCTGGTCCAGCGTCGGCCAGACACCGTTGTCGTAGAGGACTTCGCCGTTACAAAGGGTGAAGACGACATCGGAGGCGCGGACGGAGTAAACGAGGGCGGCGTAAGGGTCGGTGGCAGGGACGGCGTGCGGCGGAGTCAGATTGACGGCGATCAAATCGGCACGTTTGCCGGGGGTGAGGGAGCCGATTTGGCTGGACAAGCCCATCGCTTCGGCCCCGCCGAGAGTCGCCAGCCGCAGGACATCCCGCGCGGTAACGGCTTCAGCGTCTTCTCGGCTTGCTCGTTGCAGCAGCAGAGCGAAGCGCATTTCTTCCCACAAGTCAAGCGAGTTGTTGGAAACCGCGCTGTCGGTGCCGAGGCCGATCCGCAGACCTTCGGTTTTGAGCCAGAGCGAAAGCGGCGCGATCCCGGCGCCAAGTTTGGCGTTGGATTTCGGGCAGTGGATGATCGCCGACTGCGTTTCAGCCAAAAGCGCGATGTCGCTGGGGGTCTGGTGAACGCAGTGAACGGCCAGAGTAGTTGGCGTCAGCGCTCCCATGAAATTGGCATACTCCGTAGGCGTTGAATGCGGCACGTCCCAGTTGATGCCGCGCCGGGCGTACATCTCGGCGAACGGCCCTTCGCCGCGCTCGGTCAAAGCGCTTTCGGCAGGCGACTCCGCGATATGGATAGATGTCGGCAAATGTTCGGCAGCGGCGTAGGCGTTGATGGCGGTAAAGAGCTCGGGGCGGATCGTATAGAGCGCGTGCGGAGAAACGCCGATGGCGACACGCTCCGAGGCGCAGGCACGGTGCGCGGCGATTTTGGCTTGGAGCGCTTCCATAATCGGAGCGACCGGCTCGCGGTCATCAATGCCGAACAGCTCTTGGTAGACGATGCCGCGCTGGCCTGACTCGGACAGGACGCGCATGGTGACGCCGGCATCCGTGTTGTCGCCCAGCGTGGTGATGCCCGACGCCGCGCATTCCAGAGCGCCGAGACGGGCGGACCAAAGCCAGTCGTCAGCATCCAGCGACGCTTTAGAGGCGGTCAGGGCGCGAACCCAGGGAAAGAACGGCACATCTTCCAGAAAGCCGCGCAGGGCCGTGTACTCCAGGTGAGAATGGGCATTGACCAGGCCCGGCAGCAGGACGGCGTCGCCGAAGTCCCGGCACTCCGCCGCCGGAGTTTGACGAGCGCGGACCGCAGCAATGTGTCCATCTTCAACCACGACTTCGCCGTCGCCCATCGGCGGCGCGTCCATCGGCAAAATCCAGCGGGCGGCATAAATAGATTGGGACATGGATGTTACGGGTGCTTGAGCTGAAGTTTCCACGTCTCGCCGTACTGCGCGATATTCTGATTGACGACATGGCCGTCACCCATCAACTCGTTGTAGCGCTTCTGGCTGACGAGAAAGCCGCCGTGCCAGGAACCGTTGCCGTCCATCAGGACATTGACTTCCGCGCCTTCATGCGGGGTTCCGGCGCTGTCATACGCCACCAGCGCCCCATACGGCGTGTGCAGAAGGGCGATTTCCGTGCGGTAGAGGTAGGATGTGCCGAATCTTTGGAAGGCGGTCGGCGTGGCGTCCAGCGGAATGCCGAAGCCGTCATAGGCGCTGACGTCCAGCTCCGTGTAGCCGCTGTCCGACGGATCGTGCCAGAGTTCTTTGCTCTGCATATAAGGCTGAAGGATTTGGTTCAGCGGCAGCATCCCGTAGACCTGGCTGTAGTACGGGCTGTTCAGCCAGATGTTTGGTTTCGTAAAAACGTCCGACGGATCGTTGCCATAGGGATACAGATCGTCGGCATCCTGGGCGTACAGGGAAATCGCAAGGCCGATCTGGCGCATATTGGAAACGCAGACAGTTTGGCGGGCCTTGCCGCGCACGGAAAAGAAGACCGGCAGCAGAATTGCCGTCAGCAACGCAATGATAGCGATGACGACGAGCAACTCAATCAAAGTAAAAGCGTGGCGAGTGAAAGCGTGGCGAGTGAAAGCGTGGCGAGTGAAAGCGTGGCGAGTGAAAGCGTGGCGGCGAGTGGAAGTGTTCACGGGTGCGGACCTTCTAAACCGAATAAAAGTGCAGGCACGCTTGCCGCTGTTTTCTGTACGCAGGAAGCAGCGCTTCGGTTCCGTGATAATACCCGGTTCGCACAAAAAAACGGGGCTGCATCAAGCAGCCCCGTTCGTGTTTCAGCTTCAGCGGTAATGGCGGCGGGTGTGATGGCGGTAGTAGTACGCGCGCCGGTCCCGCGCGGCCTGCGCCTGCGACTGGTGATGGCGATCCTGCTCGTAGCGATTGGCCGAGTAAGCGGCACCGGCGGCACCCAAAAGCGTGGCGGTGTTGTTGTGGTGCAGAAGCCCATAACCGGCGACGGCGGCGCCGCCAATGCCGAGGTTGCGCCACTGGTTTTTCGAGTTCTGGTCGGCATGCGCCGCAATCGGGGCCAGAAGGCCGGCAGCGACGGTCGCTGCAAGGCCGAGGTATGTCATCACGTTTGCTGTCTTCATAGTAGTTCGTTCCTTCCTTCAAATGCCTGCCCGCCGGTGACCGGGGGCGGAAGCTGTTCAGCCTCACTTTTGGAGAGACTGACTTTGACGATATTATGTTCCACACTGACCACGTTTTCCCCCGGCACAAATGCGTGTTTCGTGGATAAAAAGCCATGCGCCAGCACAATTCCGCGAAAAACGTCTACGCCCGCATCGGCCACGACTTCGGCAACCGTGCCGAGATCGCCGTCGGTTCCCCGCACAGTCATCCCGCGCGTAATCAGCAGATAGCTCCCCATTTCCATGTTCTTATCATACCCGTCCGATTTGGCAAGAAAACCTGTCAAAAATGCACGTTTGCAGATTTCGGACAAATGCTTGACAAGGAGTGTGAGGCATGATACGATGCGTATGCCTCACATGACAGCCTGTCGGGACATCCGGATGAAGAAAGAGAGTACCACCGTGCCACTTCTCAAACTTGACCGTTTCCGCGCTTCTCTGCCGCCGCGCTTCTCTGCCGCCGCGCTTCTCTGCCGCCGCGCTTCTCTGCCGCCGCGCT
>CAXUNT010000056.1:0-2700 GCA_964252595.1 uncultured Armatimonadales bacterium | reverse complement strand
TCTCTGCCGCCGTGCTTAGTCTTGCGGTGATTCTTCTCTCCGCTCCCGCTCATGCCGGCCACTGGGTCTGGACCGTTTCTGGCTCCGGCACAGCCAGCACCAATACGGGACGCTCACAGACCTAGACCGCCCCCACAGGACCCGTCACTAGTCCCATTCCCATTCCTCAGATTGTCGCAGGCGACGGGGTTGGTCGTCAATTCGGTGGTGGACCTTTTCCGCCAATCAAAGCGACCGCAAGCATGAGCGTCACCGTTACGGGGACCTGGACTTCCGACAGCAACTCCGACAACACTGCACCATCCAGCGTCCTGTTCAGCGTGCAGTCTTCCGCTATAGGCAACTGTCAGAACAACGGCAACCCAGAACAGGCAGGGCTGGCGGATGACGGTCTCCATGATCCGTTCGATCCGAATGCACAGTCGCCTGGCACTTCCGACACGCCGAAGCCGGAGTATAAGCCGTCGCAGTCCGGTTCCATTTCGATAACACTGCCGCTGTCAGCGTCTGGGTCCGGCACGCCGGGCCTGCAAGGAGGTGGGGACGCAAGCGCCTCCGTCGGTCCTATCACCATCGCTATCCACGCACAGCCGTACAACTTTCGGCGCACCTACTTCCCCAACGTAACTCCGCAGACCTCAGTCATTAAAACTGCGGGCGAACTACAGTTTCAGTACAAATGGAGTTCTACAGATGGGGTTATGGGGGACTTAGCGGGGGAAACAATTCACGAGAATGTGGATGCTCCTTCTAGTCCATCAGTCACTATCAATGGTGTTACTCAATATGCACCTCCTGCCCCATTCGGATGGGGAATTCCGTTCCATTTCGACTCAGTTGCTGTTGACGCAAGTTCAGTTGATGGCATCACCGACAGCCACAGTTGGGGGAACGGACAAGCCCCAATCACTGATGCTTTCGCGAAACCTTATCAAGCTAACAGTTTCAATTTGACCCAGAATTACAAGTTTAACGATCCTGCCACCATGCAGTCTGGAACCGAGCAACAGATTCCTGGAAACTCTGGGCCGCTCACAATCACGGATGCCGTTATCGCTGATCCAAATTCGGCATCTGGCTACTCATTCACAGTGACAAAAGACGGTTCAACATCACTGCCACAACCGCTTCCTTGAAAGGACAAAGGTTATACCATGAAACATCCAACCCTGGCATTGCTGGCCTTGTGCATCACAAGCTGTACCTTTGCTTCGCACACGGCTTCCGCTGAAGCTCCGCGCCCGACCTTGCTGGAGTTCACGCTCGCTGAGAGGAATATTGGGCTGGGCGAGCCAATAGTCGTGAAATACAAGTTCACCAGTCTTGAGAACCGCAGGATGAACATCTACATGGGCAAAATGGAAGACGCTTGGCTTACTATGAAGTTGAGCGATGCATCGGGCCGACTCGTGCAGTCTCTTCCTAATGCCAAGCCCCCAAGGGGGGGCATTTTCACGGATGGTACGGCGGTTGAGCCGGACGGTCAAAAGGAAGGTTATATTGTAGTCAGCCGCAGGTTCCAACCCACTGCACCGGGACAATATCGCCTGAGCCTGTCAACCCACTTGACTTATACCAGAGATGATGACTCCGGCGAAAATTCTGTTGACAATCAGAACTTTTCGCTACCTATCACGATTACGAACAAAGATATCAACCACCTGCACGCCGTCGCGGAAAGTCTTCGGCAGACGGTGCTGCATGACCCGAAAGTGGCGAACTACCAATTCGCGACCAAAGCATTGTTCTCCATGCACGACCCGGATGTTCTGCCGGTGTGGCGGGAACTGGCAGCCGATCCTAGCCTTGACCCGTGGAAAGCGCTGGATGTGGCTCGTGCACTTGTACAGGTCGGCTCCGCGAACGCCGCCGATCTGTTGGCGCAGATGCAGGGTGTTGCTCCTGAGAGATGGTCCCAAACGGGATACTCTCCACTAGATGCACTTGAAAGCATGAGGCAAGGCACAAACCCTGAACTGGATCAGCACATCAATCAGATCTTGACCAGCAAGGGTATTGAACTGAAGCATATTCCAGTCGGTTCAGCCAACTAATCTCGCACACAAAGCCGTTGCATTGTCAAAATGCGGCGGCTTTTTGTGATGGCAGGAGAAAAAGCCATGCCCCGACACGGCGCGAAACTAACAACAGAAATAACATTTGCGCTGAGGAAAAAGCCGTGGTATAATGTTTTTGCATTCGGGAACAGTCCCGATGGCCTTTCTTTTCGCCGCTCCATGTTCGATTCCGGTTCGCTGCCCGCTTCCGTGTCGCCCGGTCCCTTCGTGCTGCTTCCTTCGGTGCCGCCGACGTGCCTAAGACCTCCGAAATGTTGGCTGTCCTACGACAGAAAAGACGAGACGAGAAAAGACGAAAAAGACGAGAAAAAGGCACGTTCGTCTCTGCGTTCCAGATTCACATTTCTTCTGGGACATCACACTCTGAAAGGAGCCATTCCTTCCAATGGCAACCAAACTTTATGTCGGCAACCTGAGCTATCAGATGACCGACCAGGAACTGCACGACCTCTTTTCCGAGGCCGGCAATGTCGCGTCCGCTCAGGTCGTGACCGACCGCTACACCAGCCAGTCGCGCGGCTTCGGATTTGTCGAGATGGCATCCGAGGACGAAGCCCAGCAGGCAATTGCCGCCATTAATGGCCGCAATGTCGGTGGGCGTGCCCTGGTGGTCAACGAGTCC
>CAXUNT010000055.1:2452-30142 GCA_964252595.1 uncultured Armatimonadales bacterium | reverse complement strand
GTGCCGCTCTCGCTAGCACAGTTCAGCTTGTAAAACTAGCACCATTGGTTAGCTAATAGGAAGCAGACAGCATTTTATGAGTATACTTCTTGCCCCGGAGCCGCCGCGTCCGGCTTCTCCGCTGCCCGCTCGACCACCTGAAGGGCCGCATCGGTTCCAGAAGAACCGGACGCCGGCGCTGAACCTCGGCGAGTGCGTCCGCATCGCTTTGCAGGGACTCGCCGCCAACAAAATGCGGGCGATGCTGACGATGCTTGGCATTATCATTGGGGTTGGTGCCGTCATCACGATGATCGCCGTCGGACAAGGTGCCCGGCAGAAGACGCTGAGCCAGATCCAGGCGCTCGGCACGAATGTCCTGATTATCCAATCGGGCCAGACCAAAAGCGGCGGCGTTTTCGGCGGCGCGGGATCGTCACGCAATATCACGTTTGACGATATGGACGCCGTCCTGAAGAAATGCCCTGCCGTCGCGGCTTTGTCCGGGGAAGACATCACGCCGGCCCAGGTCAAGGGCAATGGCGTCAATACGAACACGACGGTGGACGGGGTTGGGTCGGATTACGCTGATATCCGCAACTTCTCCATTGCCGATGGCCGGTTCTTCACCCCGCGCGACCTTCGCGCCCGCTCTCCGGTCTGCATTCTCGGTGCTAAAGTCGCTACCGACTTCTTTAAGGGCAAATCCCCGCTCGGCCAGCGCGTCCACATCAATTCCACATCGTACCGTGTGGTCGGAGTCATGGCTCGCAAAGGGCAGGTGGGGTCTCAGGACGCCGACGATCAGGTGTTTATGCCGCTGACCACGTTTCAGGACAAACTGGGACACTGGTGGTCGCATGGCCGGGTCACGACGGCGGACATTCAGGCCCTGAACGCCGATAAAATGGACGAAGCTTCGGCGCAGATCACGTCCCTGATGCGTCAGCTCCATCACCGCAAGCCGGAGCAGCCCGACGACATCACGATCAACAACCAAGCTGAGATCGCCGCCGTTGCCGAGCAGACGACGCGGACGTTCACATTTCTGCTGGCGTCCATCGCCGGTGTCTCGCTGCTGGTCGGGGGCATCGGCATCATGAATATCATGCTGGTCTCGGTCACAGAGCGTACCCGCGAGATCGGCGTCCGCAAAGCCATCGGCGCAAAACGGCGCGACATTCTCTGGCAGTTTCTCATTGAAAGCGTTGTTTTATCGCTGCTCGGCGGCGTGATCGGCATTGCGCTAGGCACCGGCGGCGCCCTGCTATTGGGCCGCCTGAGTTCGGACTACACGCCGATCTTGACCCTGCCGCCGGTGCTGCTGGCATTTGGCTTCGCCGCCGCCGTCGGCATCTTCTTCGGCTTCTACCCCGCTCAGAAAGCCTCCCGCCTGTCTCCGATTGAAGCCCTGCGGTACGAGTAGAGAAGAATTTGATCACGCTAACTGAAATTACGAAGACCTATCAGACCGGCACGATGGCGCTGACAGTGCTCAAAGGGATTTCGCTGCATATTGAGGCCGGGGAAATGGTGGCAATTATGGGGCCGTCCGGGTCGGGCAAGTCTACGCTGATGAACATCATCGGCTGCCTGGACCAGCCGACTTCCGGATCGTATGCTTTGGACGGCTACGAAGTAGCGAACTTGGAAGAAAACACGCTGGCCGAGATCCGCAACTGTACGCTGGGGTTTGTGTTCCAGCAGTTCAACTTGCTGGCCCGGACGACTGCCCTTCGCAATGTCGAACTGCCGCTGATTTATTCAGGGGAGCGGGAGCGGGAAGCGCGTGCCAAGCGTGCTTTGGTGCGCGTCGGCCTCGCAGACCGCATGGACCACACGCCGTCCCAGCTTTCCGGCGGCCAGCAGCAACGCGTCGCCATCGCCCGCGCCATTGTCAACGATCCGCCGATCTTGTTCGGCGACGAGCCGACCGGGGCGCTCGACAGCCGGACCGGCGAAGAAATCATGGCGATCTTCCAGGGCCTGAATAACGAGGGGAAGACAGTGGTGCTGGTCACACACGAGGAAGACATTGCCGAGCATTGCAAGCGGATACTGCGCTTCAAAGACGGCGTCATCGTCAGCGACGAGCCTGTTGTCAACCGCCGCATCGCCCCCCTGCCCACAATAGAAACTTTGTGATCAGGAATGATAGACTTGTGTGACAGTGACAAGAACGGCTTCTTCATTAAGTGCAACGAAGGCAGCTTCACGAAGTTCATCCGCGTAAGTAGACAAGACCGGCAGATCGCGGCTTAACGCATTAGGCAAATCTGTATAGATCAAAGTAATTCGGTCCTGAATGGGAACACCAAGATCGGACAAGTAGCTTCCGCTCAATCCGCGCAGGATAGTACAGCCGCCAAACCCGAAGGTAAACTCCCGCTCCAAGCGTTCCAACAATTCTCGGTAGGCGGGCGCAGGCAAGTCCGGGATGTAGACCTCAACCCTTGCTTTTTCGGACAGCGGCAATGAACGGCTCCTTTCGCTCGGCAGCAAAGCTTTTCATCCATTTGAGCGCTTCTTCCTCAGTCACCGTCTTACGTTTCGGACGCCGAACAACCCACTCGGATGGCTCTGGCTTGGCCTGCTCAAGCGGCTCGGCCTCCACCTGTTCGGCGTTTGCTGGTAATTCTCTCACAACCACGGCATTTTCCATCAAGTTGCTCTCCTTCCGCGCGATGCCGTCATTTTACCACATTTGCCGCCGTTAGACTGCCCACATTATCTTAAGCTAGGCGAAGGCGAAATCCCCGAATCACCGGTGTTAATTTTAGGCTGCGCCAAGCAGGACATTAGCCTTCCAAGCGGTAATACAGGAGCATGAACAAACTGTCTGTCCGCTTGCAGGAGGGTCAGCTTCTCATCTGTCGCCGTAAACTTCCGTGTATTTTAGTGTTGTGCGGCTACGTGCTTCTGTTCCTCAGCGTGATGACGATACCATTCTTGGGTGCCTTTGTTTATCACAAACATGAAAGCGGGTTCTATGAACTCCTGGCTGTTGCATTGCCGATGCTTTTAGTGTGCCTCTATTATGGTGCAAGCTACCTGAAACCGTGGACTTTCATTTTCAACCGAGAGCACAACTTTGTGATATTCAATGAAAAAGTGGTCTGCACACTCGCGGAAGTACAAAGTGTTCATGTAGGCAAAGAGTATTTAAGAGCTGGACGCGAAACAAACATCGTGCTAAAACTGAGTTTTCAAACAATGGGCGGCACGGAGGAAGAGATTGGTAATAGTGGCCTTTACGGGCCAAACAGGGCGGAAATGGAGCGTGTAGGAGCAGTAGTTGCGGAGTATGCCGGTGTAGAAATCTACAAGCCTGAGTATTAGTCACAAGTTGGTCACCGCAGTCTCTAAGCGTATACCGTCTAGGGTGCAGAGTCCGGCGGGTCGGGTACAATAAGCGTATGAGTGATGCACGTTTAGACGAAGTGCTGTTTGGGACGGACCCAACGGAGCGGATTGTCGCGGTGGAAACGAGCGACAAAGATGCGACGCTGTTTCTGCGGGACGGGGACGAAACAAAGACAAAAATCGTGCCGTTTGTGCCGTGGCTGGCGACTGACAAAGAGCGGCATTTTCCGGGGGCGGAAACGACGGCTTTGGAAGGCGACGGCTACAACTGGCTGGTGCGGTTTCCGTCGGGCTGGCGGGCGTACCAAGAGGCCAAGCGGACGCTGCGGGACGAGCACGCGGGGGTCTGCCAGTACGGCAGCGCGATCAAGCAGTTCATGGTCGCGACGGGGTACACGCTCTTCAAAGGCATGGCATTTGACGACTTGAAGCGGCTGCAAATTGATATTGAAACGACTTCGCTGGACCCGAGCCTGCCGGGTGCGTCCATCTTCATGATCAGCGTCTCCGATAACAAAGGCTTTGCCGACGTGTTGATCGGTCCCGAAGCGGATATCCTGCGCGAGCTATTGTCTATTGTCGAGACGCGGGACCCGGACGTGGTCGAAGGCCACAATTTTTATTCGTTTGACCTGCCGTATATCATCGCCCGGATGGGCGCTTTAGGCATCGCGCCGACATTGGGCCGGTACGGGTCTCCGGCTGTGGTCGGGATGCCGCGGAACTGCGCGATTGGAACGAACTCCCGGCAGTTTACGCCGTCTTATCTCTACGGGCGGCATATCTTGGACACGCTCTTTCAAGTGCAGCGCTTCGATTGGTCCCGCGGGCAGGTGTCTTCCTACGGTCTCAAAGAATGTGCCCAGACTTACGGTATCGCCCCGCCTGACCGCGTGTATTTGGACCGGGCCGAGATTGTCGAGATTTACCAAAAAGACCCGGAAAAAGTGAAGACTTACGCGGCTCAGGACGTGGAAGAAACCGCCGCGCTGGCCGCGCTGGTCGCCCCGACCGAGTTCTACCAGACTCAGATGGTGCCGGACTCGTACCAGAATGTTGCGGTGACGGGCAGCGGCGAAAAGATCAACGCGATTCTGCTGCGCGAGTATCTGCGTCAGGGCCGGGCCGTCGCCAAGCAGCGAGCGCCCCAGCCCTATCCCGGCGGCTACACCGAGGTGCGCGTGACCGGCGTGGTCAAGCCGATTGTCAAGGCCGATGTCGAGAGCTTGTACCCCAGCCTGATGCTGACCCAGAAGATCGGGCCGGCGTCGGACACATTAGGCATCTTCCTGCCCCTGCTGTCGGATTTGACCCAGCGGCGCTTGGAAGCCAAAGGCCGGCTGAAGACGACGCCCAAAGACACCCGCGATTATGCGTATTGGGATGGCCTGCAAAACTCGTTCAAGACGATTATCAATTCGTTCTACGGCTATGTCGGCGGCCCGTTCTACTTTAACGATTATGATGCCGCCCGGCGCGTGACCGAGGCAGGCCAAGCAATTGTCAAGCAGATCGCGGCGGAGCTCGAAACTGAGGGCGCTCACGTCATCGAGATAGACACCGACGGCGTTTATTTCAAGCCGCCCGCCGATGTTCAGACCGAGGCCGATGAGCTGGCGTATGTCGAAAAGATCGGCGCGACGCTGCCGCCCGGCATTCGGCTGGCACATGACGGCTCGTATGCCGCCATGCTGTCGCTGAAGATGAAAAATTACGTCTTGGTCGAACCCAACGGCCACAAGATCTTCAAAGGCTCGTCGCTCCGCTCCCGCGCCGACGAGCGCTACGGGCGCGTCTTTTTGACCGATGCCGTGAATTTATTACTTGACGAAAATCCCGATCAGCTGTCGCACTTGTACAAAGAGCTGATGGATAAAATAGAAGCGGGCCAGATGCCGATAGATTTACTCGCCAAGCGCGAGCGCGTCACCGACAAGCTCTTATCGTCGGAAATGCGAAAACGCGCCGCCGACGCCATCAAAGGCGCGGGCATTTCCCAGGGTGAGTTCGTGTCCCTGTACCAGAAGCGCGACAAATCGCTTGGCTTGGTGCAAGACTACGAAAAAGACGAAGACACCGACTACTACGCCCAAAAGCTGTACAAGTTCGCCGGGCGCCTGAAAGAAGCCGTCGGCGAAGACAAGTTTGACGCGCTCTTCCCGAAGCCCGTCCCCGTCGCCAAGCGCCCCGACCCGTCGCAGATGACGATGGACTTGTTCGGGTAAAGATGATAAACCCATGCTGACAAACATTCATATTCGCAATTTCAAGAAGCTCGACGATGTGAGCATCGAGCTTGGGCAAGCGGTTGTGCTGATTGGACCAAACAATTCGGGAAAGACAACTGCTTTGCAAGCACTGGCACTGTGGGAGATCGGTTTACGCCGGTGGCTAGAGAAGCGAGGCGGAAAGTCACAAGCGCAACAACGCTCAGGGATCACAATCAACAGACGTGACCTTGTTGCAATTCCCGTTCCGACTGCCAACTTGCTTTGGAATGGGCTGCATGTCCGTAATGTGGAACGAGTTAATGGCGGGGTACAGCGCACACAGAACATTCGCATAGATATTACGGTTGAGGGAGTCACAGAAGACAAAGTATGGACGTGTGGCTTAGAGTTCGACTTCACCAATCAAGAATCGTTTTACTGCCGCCCTCTTCGCTTGCAGGAAGGCAGCGAGAATGGTACAGAAGTAGAGCGTATGGCGGTACCGGACGAAGCAAGAAGTGTTCGCGTCGCTTATCTTCCTCCCATGTCCGGTTTAGCAGATCGCGAGTTCTTCAAGCAGCCGGGAGAAATCGCAGTTCTTATCGGGCAAGGTCAAACTGCCCAAGTATTGCGTAACCTCTGCTATAGCATTGCTTACGACGTACAAAATGAGAGCCTTTACCTCACCGAAGATTGGGTAAAATTGACAAGCCAAATCCGCAGCCTGTTTGGAGTGGATCTGCTTCCTCCTCAATACATCACAGAGCGCAGCGAAGTCACTATGTCTTACAGGGACCAGAGCGGCATTGAGCTTGACATATCTTCCTGCGGACGCGGCTTACAGCAGACATTGCTGCTGCTTACCTACTTGTACCGAAATCCCGGAACAACGTTGTTGCTTGATGAACCGGACGCTCACCTAGAAATACTGCGCCAGCGTCAAATCTATCAACTCTTAACGCAGACCGCTCAGGAAAATGGATCTCAAATTATCGCTGCAAGCCATTCAGAAGTGGTACTGAATGAAGCGGCGGATCGCGACATTGTCATCGCCTTTGTCGGAAAACCGCATCGTGTAGATGGAAGGGCAAGCCAGGTCTTAAAGTCATTGCGTGACATTGGCTTTGACGATTATTATCAATCGCAACTGACCGGTTGGGTGCTGTACTTAGAAGGAACAACAGATCTTGCAATTTTGCAGACTTTTGCGAGAACCTTGAGTCATCCAGCGGCGGATATTTTAGAGAAGCCATTTTTGCATACGGTTGATGGAAACGATCCACAAAAAGCACGAGACCATTTTTACGGATTACGCGAAGCCTCAACGAATCTAGTTGGAATAGCGTTGTTTGACAAAATCAACAAAATCCTTGCTGTCGAAACACCGCTGCTGGAGACAATGTGGCGGAAGCGGGAAATTGAAAATTATTTATGCACTGAGAATGTACTCATTCGCTACGCACTTTCAAGAGGAAGCGACGACCTGTTTTCGAACGCTGAATCTAGTCAACGCGAAGCGGCCATGCGAGCATCTATCGCGGAAGTGATAGATGCTCAACGAATTGCCCTAGAGAACTTTGATCCCTGGTCCCCCGAAACAAAGGCTACCGATGCCTTTCTAGACCCACTCTTCAGGCGGTACTTCGCCAAGCTTCACTTGCCGAACTTGTTGCGTAAAACAAACTACCATGAGTTAGCACAATTTGTTTTAAAGGAAGAAGTTGATCCAGAAGTCGTCGAAAAGCTGGATATGATCGTCAGGGTCGCAGAATTGGCAACAAATCTTCTAGATTAGAATCAAATAACAGGTGAACTTCCTCGCCCATCACGCAGTCGCGACAAAGTTCCTGACGCCGACAGAGCCGCTTCCGGCCTATGTACTGGGAACCGCGCTGCCGGACCTGCTGCCGCTGGCCGCAGAGCGTGTCCGCCTGCGCCCGGAGTGTTTTCGGGCAGAAACGCCGCTTGAAGCTGCGCTGGCCGCGGGCGTTTCAGTGCATCTCGCGACCGACACGGCGTTTCATAAAACCGCTGCGTTTGCCGAAGCGTCGGCGGAGGTCAGTCAACTGCTGGCGCGTGCAGAGTTTGATGGAATGCGCGTCCGCCGCTTTTTTGTCGCCCATGTGCTGACGGAAATGGCACTGGACGCCGTGCTGCTTCGCACTGATCCGGCGCTTGCGGACCGCTTTTACGGCGCGTTTACCGCCGCCGATTTTCATCTGGCGACCCGGTGGACGGAAGCCGTGACGGGGAAATCGCTGCCGCATCTGCCTCATGTACTAGCGCGGTTTGGTCACTCGCAGTTTCTTCGGCAGTACGCGGACAATGACGGCGTGGCGACGGGCTTGTCCAATCTTTGCCGCCGCGCTGGGCAGGACACGTTTGAAGGGGAGAACTTCCGGCGGCTTGTCGGCGTCGTCCGGCAGGTATCCAATCAGATGCCGCAATTTGTTTCGGCGCTGCTGGCGGAAACGGCGGCAGGAATTTCGGACAGTTACGGCGAACACGGGCTGCATCTTACCTAAGTCAGAGTGAGGACATATATATCATGGCAGACACATTGAAGATGGCGGTGATCGGCACCGGCGGTATGGCGCAGGGACACATCGGTAAGCTGCTCTCGATGCCGGAAGTCGAGCTGGCGGCGCTGGTAGACATCAACCCGCAGGCTTTGGAGCGGACGAAAACGCGGCACAGCGCGGCCGCAGACATCCCGACATTCGCGGACTATAAAGAAATGCTGTCCGAGGTCAAGCCCGACGCGGTGGTCATCGTCACGCCGCACACGCTGCACTTTCCGATGGCGATGGACAGCCTGGACGCCGGCTGCCATGTGCTGCTGGAAAAGCCGATGGTGAACAAAGTGTCCGAAGCCCACGCACTCCTCAAAAAGATTGAGGAGACCAAAAAAGTCGTCGGCTTGGGCTACCAGCGCCATTCTATGCCCCACTTCCGGTACATCAAAGAAAAGATCGCGTCGGGCGAGTTTGGGCAGGTCCAGTTCATCAACGCCTTGCAGCAGCAGGGCTGGGCCAAAGCCGTCGCGGGAACCTGGCGCCAGGACGCCGCGCAGTCCGGCGGCGGCCAGATCAACGACAGCGGCTCGCATCTTTTAGACATCGTGCTGTGGACGACGGGATTAGCCCCGAAAGAAGTCGCGGCGTTTATGGACAACCGGGGAACACCCGTAGACATCAACAGCGCCCTGTCCATCAAGTTCACCAACGGCGCTCACGGCAACATTTCGGTGGTCGGGGATGCGGCGGGGTGGTACGAGGACATCACCATCTGGTGCGACAACGGCTCGTTTTATGTCCGCAACGACGGCACGTTCCGGGTGCAGGGAACTGACGGTAAGACCGCCGTGCTGGATGCGTCGCAAATGCCGGAAGGCTCAGACGTGGACACGAACTTCGTCAATGCCGTCTTCGGCAGGGAGACTATTGCCGCCGCGCCGATCAACGGCCTGCGGACCATTGAGCTGACCGAAGCCGCCTGGGAGTCCGCCAAAAACGGCGGCCAAGTCACCCCCGTCACGCAGTCTTAGCAGGAAGCCCCCCGCCCCAATTCTGGGGAGCCGGACTGGGAAGAACATTTCTTCCCAGTCCGGCTCTGTTCTTACTCTGGCTCCCCAGAATTGGGGCGGGGGAACTTCTTGCAGGAACTTTCCTCTGCCACGACGAACGTATCTCTTATGACAGCAGCCAAAACACCGACCGAAAAGAAGTACCGCATCCACTTTCCGCTGGACCAGATCAGCGCCCCGGTGATGACCCATCTTGTCACCGACTACGATTTGTCACCGAACCTCCTGCGGGCGGACATTGACGCCAAAAACGGCGGATGGCTCGTCGTCGGCTTGACCGGGGAAGATGCCCGCGTGGAAGCCGCCCTCGGCTGGCTGCGCGGGCAGGGCCTCGGCGTGGCGGAGGAAGTCTGAGCGTGTCAAAGAACCCGGCGCTTCCAGCGCCGGGTACTATTCTCTTATGTTACACCAGGGAGCCTGTATTCACCTTATGAACATCAATCTCAAATCCGCCGCCGTGCTGACGGCGGCCCTCGGCCTGTGCGCCGTTTTTGCCGGCATTCAGACCAGCCCAGCCGCTCCCGTCCATGCTGTGAAGCACCCCGTAGCAGGCGGCAGTGCGGCACTCGTTGCCGCCGGCAAAGGCATCTCGGAAACCAACGGCTGCAATTCGTGCCACGGCGCAGCTTATACCGGCAAGAAAGGCTTCTCGCCAAGCATTCGGGCAAACGGCGTCACCAAGCAGTACAAGCTCGCCACGTTTGAACGCGTGATGAACACGGGCATTACTGAAGACGGCGGCCATGTCGAGAAGCCGATGCCGGTATACCATATGCCTGCCGCCAAAAGCGCCCCATTGTATGCATTTCTAGAGAGCTTAAAGTAGCCGATGGCGTCCGAAACCACCGAACATATCGCCGAAGAAAAAGTCAACGAAGTGCATCTGCGCGTCATGCAGGCCCAGCTTGAGCGGATGCGCGGGATGCACTACGGCTACTATGTCCAGTTTTTCCAGGCGACACACCTGTTCACGGTGCTGACCCTGGCGAACATCGCTCTCAGCCTCTACCCGCCGTTCCGCGCGGCGATTTTGCTTTTGCCGTTCTTTATTGTCTATGCCGGCTTCTTCTGCGCGTACCTGCTGACATACAACCTGTTCGCCCGCATCTACTCCACGGCATTGGAAAAGAAAATTAACCAGGCTGTCGGCGCGAAGCTTTTGGTCGCGCATGAGATCGAGGACGCTTACATCTACCGAACGCCTGCGCCAAAGTTCGTGGCGATAGATTTAGGACGCCCTTACACATTTATCGGCGCGTCCACCGTCTCGTTTACCTTTGGCGGCGTCGTGCTGTATCTGTTCGCCGCTTACCGTGCGTACCAGCTTCTGCCGGAGCTTTCCGTCCGCTTTCCTCTCTTCAGCGCTTCCGTCTACTGGCCGCTGCTGGCCGTCTGGACTTTGGGCCATTTGGCGTACCTGCTCTGGTTCTACGTCGGCGGCAAGCCCGAAAAAACGATTGCGAAGATTGTCAGCGATGCTTACGGCGATTAGATGATAAGTCAGAAACGTGGGAGCAGAGCAAGAATATCCTATTTTAACATCCGATCTTGTACCCGCGAAGGCGGCTATTAGGCGCTTCGCCCCACAGCGTAGAACTTCAGTTCCACGCTCGCTTTCCCTGTGCATCGCTTGTGGGACACTCCTTGTTAAGACAGGAAAACTTCAATGGCGCTTCATCAACTTGAACTCAGCCGTGCGTCCCTGCACGGCCACTTTTCGCGTGACTTGCCGCCGGTGCTGACTATTCAATCCGGCGACACGGTGCGGTTCCAAACGCTTGACGCCGGATGGGGCCTGGAACAGTACCATTCAGACGACTTTTCCCGAACTCTGTTTGCGCCGCGTGACCCGGAAACGGACAGCGGCCATGCACTCTGCGGGCCGGTGTTCGTGGAAGGCGCGGAGCCGGGCATGACCCTGGAAATGCAGATCGGAGTCGTGCGGCCCGGCGCGTGGGGATGGACCCTGGCTGGCGGCTGGGACAATCTGCCGAACCGGCGGCTCGGCGTTGCCGACCTGACGCAAGTCACCCACCGCTGGGACCTAGACCCCGATGCGATGACCGGCACGAACCAGCACGGGCATGAGGTCACGCTGAGGCCATTTATGGGCGTCATGGGAATGCCGGCGGACGTGTCGGGGCCGCAGCCGACCCCGCCGCCGCGCGTCACCGGCGGCAACATGGACTGCAAAGAGCTGGTCGCCGGCAGCCGTCTTTTTCTGCCCATTGCCGTTCCCGGCGGCCTGTTCTCGACCGGGGACGGTCACGCCGCGCAAGGAGACGGCGAAGTCAGCACAATGGCGATTGAGTGTCCGATGGAACAGGTGGAGCTGACATTTATCCTGCATCCTGATCTTCACTTGACGACGCCTCGTGCGAAAACGCCGTCGGGGTGGCTGACGCTGGGCTTTCACGAAGATTTGAATGAAGCGATGTTTAAAGCGCTGAACGCGATGCTGGAGCTGATGATGACGCGCTACGGCCTGCCGCGTCAAGACGCGCTCGCGCTGGCAAGCGTTGCCGTGGACCTGCGCGTGACCCAGATCGTCAACGGCGTCTGCGGCGTCCACGCCGTCCTGCCGCACGGGGCAATTCGAAACATACCGAGCAGTCTTGATGACCTTGTCTGATGTCACATTCCTAAAAAATCATGCACAGCACTTGATTTTTCGCGCGGCGGCGGGTATCATGGCGTCTGTTGTGGGGGTTTGGCGCAGTTGGTAGCGCGTCTCAATGGCATTGAGAAGGTCAGCGGTTCGAACCCGCTAACCTCCACTAATACATAGAAGCCTGCTGTCTGGAAGACAGCGGGCTTTTTGCTGTTTCTAAGGTCACTGATCTTCGACTTCTTCCCCTACCAGGGCTGGCGCTAGCTTAAGCAGACTCGCAAACTCGTCTGTGTCTTTGCTCTTAAAGCTATCGTAGCTGATTTGACGCACGACCACGAGATGTTCTTTAGGAACAACGACGAGATACTGCCCCAGAGACCCATTGGCGTTATAAGCGACGGTCGGGCTGGCAAGCCGAAACTGCGGAATGCTGCGGTTGTAGAGGTACTTCAGCTTGTTTTCGTGACTGCCGAACACGACGTTCAGTTTCGCCATGAGTTCCGCTGGGGGAAGGGTTTGCCCGACGAGCGGAGCCGCGCCGGCAATGTAGGTCGCTGGGACGCCGCCCTGACGCCACTCATCTAAAATGCCGGCATCTATCGTTACTCTAATCTGCTTGTGCTCCAGCCACCACAGCAAGCCGCAGTCCGGCTCCAACAACTGGCCGGGCTGTGCGGTCATCTCCGCGATCCAGGCACTGTCCAGCAGGCGCTTCCCATGCCACATCCCGTCATCTGCCATTAGCTGCCCGATCTTCGCGAGGTCTAGAGCATGGATTTGGAGTTGAGAATATACAAAGGGGTTTCCCGCAGGATCAGTATTCCATTGGTAGTCGCGGATGCCGAGCGGCGCGAAGATACGGGTGTCCATGTAGCGATCCAGCCGCTGCCCGGATGCCTTCTCCACAATGCCGGCAAGCAGATTGACGGCCTTGTTGTTGTACAAGAAGGTCGCGCCCGGATCGGAACTCAGCTCGGCGCAAAGAGCAAGCTGCACCGCATCTAGGCGGTTATGAATGTCGTCACCGACTGTTTCCGCCTGAAGGCCCGACGTATGGTTCAGGAGCTGCCGAACGGTGATCAGCTTCTTGCGCCCCTGGTTCCATTCTGGGTAGAAGTCACAGACCGGCTCGTCTAAAGATTTCAGCTTGCCGTCGTGCAGCAGGCAGCCAATGGCAAGCGCGGCGATAGATTTAGTCACCGACATGGCTTCAATCGGCTTCGGCGTCTTGCCGAAATACCACTGGCCGACGACTTCATCGTTTTTGATGATGACGATAGCGTCGGAATGACTGGCCGCGCCTTGTTTCAGCAGGTCAGCAAGCACTTTCGGGTTGATGCCGAGCCGTGTCAGTGTTTCGGACGGCGGCAGGGCCGAAGGGGCAGACAAGGCGAGAACAGCAGTCGGAGCGGCTTGGGCCGGCGACGAAAATGTTCCATATACCGCCAATGACAAAGTAACCAGAGCCGCGAGTTGAATGCTTTTTGACATCATTGGTTCAAGTTCCCTTTCAGAACAAGTGTCCGCTAAAGTGTTTTCTCATGCGGACAGACAATCACCATAGTTGAATGTTTCGCATAATCTGTCTGCGGAAGCCGTTGGCACGGGTATAATCGGTTGTAGTTGTAGAGGGAGACAGAACTGCATGGCGATACCCCGCGAGCGGCATGATCCGTGGCGCTCGGACCTGACTTACATTATCGGACACCAGCGGCCGGACATGGATGCGATTGCCTCGGCGGTCGGCTATGCGTGGTGCCTGTCCGAGACGACCGACGAGAAAGTCATTTCTGCCCGCGCTGGGCAGGTCGGGGCGCAGGCGGCGTTCGCTCTGGGCTACTTCGGGGTCCGCCCGCCGCGCGTTCTGTCGAGCGCCGCGCCGACCTTCGCGCATGTCGCCGAACCCCAGCCGCCGGTGCATCCCTGGGACACGCTGGCCGAGCCGATGGCAAGGCTTGCTGTCGGCGAGCGGCTGGTCCCCGTGGCCGAAGACGGCGGCAAACTGCTGGGTGGCCTGACACCGCTTGCGCTGGCACGGGCCTATGCCCAGATCGCAAGCGGCGAGATACGCGCTTCCGACCAGAACTGCCGGACGTTTGTGGAAGACCTTCCCCAGCTTCCCGGCTCGGACCGTATCCGGGACCGGCGCGGGGCGCTGCTGCGGGGCGGCGGCGAAGAGTTTCTGGTCGTCACCGATGAAGGCCGTTACTTAGGGACAACGAACCGGCAGTGCCTGCTGGAGCCGCCCCGCGCCAAGCTGATTTTAGTGGACCACAACGAGCTGGCGCAGGCTGTGCCGGGGGCCGACGAAGCCGAGATAGTCGGCGTTCTGGACCATCACCGCCTCGGAAATGCATCTACCGCTCTGCCGATCCCTTTTGTTGTGGAACCTGTCGGCAGCACCTCCACGCTGGTTGCGGAGTCCTGCCGCCGCTATGTTGCCGTGCCGCCGCCGGAGATCGCCGGGCTGCTGCTGTCAGGCATTCTGTCCGACACGCTGGTTTTCCGCTCGCCGACCACCACCGGGCGCGACCAAAGCGCGGCGTTGTGGCTGGCGGGGCTGTGCAGCGTAGACATCCCCGATTTCGGCCAGCATCTCCTGCAAGCCTCGCCCGGCATGGCGGACCGCTCCGCCGACGAGATTGTGGACGGCGACCGCAAATCTTACGAGATGGCGGGTAAGTCGGTCTCCGTCGCGCAAGTGGAAGTGACGGGTTTCGAGGAACTGCCGGACCGCAAGGCCGATTTAGTGGCGGCGCTGGAAGCGCGGGTAGAAAAAGAAAATCTGGCGCTGATCTGCCTGATGGTCACGGATGTGGTGACGATCCAAAGCCGCCTGCTCTGCCGGGGCGACCAGGCCATCCGCGCGGGCCTGCCGTTCGCGCGGCAGGGTCCCAGTGAGTTTGACCTTGGCAATATCGTCTCCCGCAAAAAGCAGCTTGTCCCCGCCCTGCAAGGAGCGTTGGAAGATTTGGAGTAGGCATATGTATATTCTTATCACCGGCGGCTGCGGCTTTATCGGCTTGGCGGCGGCACGCGCCCTGCGGGAGCGCGGCCATGCGGTCCGCCTGCTGTCCAGCACCAAAGACGAAAACGAATACGAGGGCTTTGAGGTGGTGCGCGGCGATGTCCGGCACGAGGGCGGCCTCATAGCAGCCGTGACAGGAATAGATGCGGTCGTCATCGCGCACCAATTTCCAGGCTTTCCCATTGAGCAGCCGGAAAAGCAGTACACGTTCCACGCGGTAGACGCCGAAGGGACGCGCCATGTCATAGACGCGCTGAAGGCGCACGGGCAGCCGAAGCGGCTGGTGTATCTCAGCGGCGCGGCGGTGCGGGAAGAACTGGCCGGGGAGCATCCCGGCATTGACGCCAAGCTGGAAGCCGAGCGCTGGGTCCAAAGAAGCGGCATCCCGTGGACGGTTTTGCGAGCGTCCATTGTGTACGGCCCCAGCGACCACTATTTTTCGCGCCTGGCCCAGATGATTGAAACCGGCCCAGTCATGCCGGTGCTTGGCAATGGACGCACACTGTCCGCCCCAATCCATGTCGACGACTTGGCAACCGCGGTTGCGGCGTCACTGGAAGATCCTCGCGCCGAGAACACGGTCCTGGATGCCTGCGGGCCGAACACGCTCAGCACAAACGCCGCGCTGGATCTGCTGATGTCCGCGCTCGGACGACGACGCCCGGTGGTTCATTTACCCGTCGGTGCGATGAACGGCGTCGCGAGCGTTCTCGAAAGCCTGCCCGCCCCGCCCCTGACGCGCGGGTTGATCGGGTTTGCTCTGTTTGATAACACGTCGCGCGGGGTCAATGCCGACGCCGCGCTGGGCTTGACATTTCGCCCGGTAGACGCCGGCGTCCGCGCCGTTTACAAGAAAGACAAGTGATGACGGTACGCGCCGCAGTGATTCCAGCCCCGAACCGGCCCATAGAAGTACGCTCCTACCTGGAACCCATTCTGGAGTCCGGCGGGGTGGTGCTGAAAACCTTAGCATCGGAAGTCTGCGGGACCGACGTGCATCTCTGGCATGGGCGGCTGGCGGGTGTCCCCTACCCGCTTATTCCCGGCCATATCTCCGTCGGCGAGGTCTTGGACACGAACGGTCCTGTCACCGACATCAGCGGCGACTTGATTATGCCGGGCGACGCCGTGACGTTTCTCGACGTTTACGGGACTTGCTACAACTGCTGGTACTGCCTGGTCGCCAAGCAAAGCACGCGCTGCCCGCACCGCCGCGTCTATGGGATCACTTACGGCGCGGACGATGGCCTGCTCGGCGGCTGGAGCGAGCAGATCTATTTGAAGCCCGGCGTCAAGATCGTGAAGCTCGCCGGCGGGGTTACGCCCGAACTCTGGATTTCCGGCGGCTGCGGCCTGCCGACGGCGCTTCATGCGGTTGATCTGGCTCAGATCAAGCTCGGTGACCGGGTGGTCGTGCAGGGCGCAGGTCCGGTCGGCCTGAGCGCCTGTGCCCTCGCCGCCGCCTCCGGCGCGTCCTGGGTCGGTGTGACAGACGCCGTCCCGCACCGATCAGAGGCAGCCAAAAAGATGGGCGCAGACACGGCGATTACGCTTGGTCCCGATACCATTTCTGCCGTGCGTCAAGCGACCGGCGGACGCGGGGCCGATGTCGTGATTGAAGCGAGCGGCAGCCCGCAGGCCGTGCCGATGGGCTGCGCGATGGCCCGCGATGGCGGGCGGTATGTTGTTGTCGGCCAGTATTCGGACAATGGTCCTGCCGAGATCAATCCCCATTGGGACATCAACCGCAAGCATTTAACCATGCAGGGCTGCTGGGGCGTAGACTTCAGCCATGTCTACCGGGCGATGGAAGCCTTGTCGCGCTTCGGCGACCGCTTCGCCTGGACTGATATGATCTCGGCCCGCTATGGCTTAACGGAGGCCGGGGACGCGCTGGCCGCAGTCGAGTCCCGCGCGGTGGTCAAAGCGCTGATCGTGCCGCACGGGATTTGACATAACAGACAGGAAACAGTCATGACTGACACGACCTATAAAGTCGCCTTTATCGGCACGGGCCGCCCCCAGGGAACCGAAGGCGCAACAGGCTTTGGGCTGGCCTACCGCCACGCAGACGGCTTCTTGAAGACAGGCCGCTGCACGGTCGCGGCCTGTGCGGACCTTGATGCAAGTGCGGCGGCGCTGTTTGCGGAAAAGTACGATTTGCCGAAGTCTTACACCGACTACCACGAAATGCTGGCGACGGAAAAGCCCGACATTGTGGATGTTTGCACCTGGCCGCATCAGCACGCCGCGATTGTGCTGGACGCCGCACGGGCCGGAGTCAAGGCCATTCACTGCGAAAAGCCGATGGCCACTACCTGGGCGGACGCGCAGGAAATGGTCCAGGTCTGCGACGAACACGGGGTCAAGCTGTCGTTCAACCATCAGCGCCGGATGCTCGGCCCCTTTCAACACGCAAAGAAGCTGCTGGACGACGGCGCGATTGGGAAGCTGGTGCAGATTTATGGAAATTGCAGCGACTTGTACGACTGGGGAACTCACTGGCTGAATATGTTTTTTTACTATCAGAACGAATTACCTGCCTCGTGGGTCATGGCCCAGACCGACTGGCGCAAGGATCACACGATTTTTGCAGTCGCAATGGAAAGCCAGGGCTTGATTGAGTTCCAATTTGAGGACGGTGTGCGGGCGTTCCTGACAACAGGGGAACACTCGCATGAGGACGCCGCCCATCGCCTCATCGGCACCGAGGGCATGATGGAGGTGCGCTGGGATGCGCCGCATCTGCGCCTGATGAACGCCCACAGCGGCGGCTGGCAGATGATAGACCAGCCCGACGACCTACACCATTGGGATGCCGTCAGCCGAGGCATCGCCGATTTGGTAGACGCACTGGGAACGGACCGGGAGCCGCTGCTGTCGGCACATTTTGCACTGAAGTCCACGGAGATCATTTTTGCGGCTTATGAGTCCAACCGCCGCCGGTGCCGGGTAGACCTGCCGCTGACCCAGGATAGCTTTATTGGAACCGTTCGCGAGGAGTAGATTATAAAAGCATTAGTCAAAGCGTGTGCCGAGCCGGGATTGTGGCTTGAGGACGTGCCGGTCCCCGCTGTCGGCATTAACGATGTCTTAGTCCGCGTCAAGCGCACAGGCATCTGCGGGACCGACCTGCACATTTACCACTGGGACGCTTGGGCGCAGAAGACCATTCCCGTGCCGCTGACCATCGGGCACGAGTTTGTCGGTGAGATTGTGGAAGTCGGCGCGAATGTCACCGACTTTTTTCCCGGCGAGATTGTCAGCGGCGAAGGCCATGTCGTCTGCGGCCGCTGCCGCAACTGCCTGGCAGGCCGGCGGCACCTGTGCAAAGACACGTCGGGAGTGGGCGTCAACCGCCCCGGTGCGTTCGCCGAATACATCGCGCTGCCGATGTCAAACGTCTGGCACCATCGCCCCGGCATTGATCTGGATGTGGCCGCGATCTTCGACCCGTTCGGCAATGCCGTCCACACAGCCCTGTCGTTCCCGATCCTCGGCGAAGACGTGCTGATCACCGGTGCCGGCCCCATCGGCATTATGGCCGCCGCCGTCGCCCGCCATGCCGGAGCGCGGTTTATCGTCGTCACGGATGTCAACGAATACCGTTTAGAGCTTGCCCGGAAGATGGGCGCGACCGTTGCGCTGAATGTCGCTCATGGCAGCCTCTCCGAAGTTCAAGCACAGCTTGGAATGCAGGAAGGCTTTGATGTCGGCTTGGAAATGTCCGGCTCCCCAGCGGCATTGCAAAGCATGATCGGCTCGCTCTGCCACGGCGGCAAGATCGCCATGCTCGGCATTCCGTCCGGGCCGATTGACATAGACTGGAACAAAGTGGTTTTCAATATGCTGACATTGAAGGGCATTTATGGCCGCGAGATGTACGAGACCTGGTACAAAATGAGCGTCATGCTCCAAAGCGGCCTGGACATCACGCCGGTCATCACCCACCGCTTCCCGGTCGCGGGCTGGCAGGAAGGCTTTGACGTGATGAGTTCCGGCCAGTCCGGCAAAGTGATTCTGGACTGGGAAAACACTGAGTAGCCCTCCATGCGGGTCATTCTGGCAGCTATCTTTGTTGTTATAGGTTTGTCTAGCGCTGTCTTGCTGATCACGTTTCTGCTTCCTCACCCATCGAGATTAGAAGATATTCTGATTGAAGTTGGTATTGCAGCGCTGTTCGTCGCGCTTCTCGCCGCAGCGATTTTCCTTTTAGGCGATGAAACGGGCAAACTCGCACAAGGATTTGATCAAGATCAATATATCCATGACTTGGAAGACAAAGGACTTTTAATTTCGACCGACTATCAAGCGGTTCGCGCGTTTCAACTGGAAGAATATGAAGACGAAGGCTCGCACTATTTTGTCGAGCTTGCCGACAGAACAGTCTTGTATCTGACTGGGCAGAACTTGTACGAGTACGAGCCGATTGACAATGACCCGGAACTCAATCAACCGCGCCGCTTCCCATGCACTGAGTTTAGCCTCCGAAGCCAGCGCAACGAGAAAGGCTATATCGACATTCAATGTCGTGGTACGGTCATCGAGCCGGAGTTCGTCGAGCCGCACCCAAAGCATTTCTGGAAGCGCGGGCTGGAAGACGGGGAGATTATTACAAATCTGAGCTTTGACGAGATCAAAGCGGAGCTTATTAACGAAGGCAGAGCGAGAAAGTGACGAAATTCTTTGTCCGCGAAGGCGGACATTAGGCGTCTGCGCCCCATAGCGTAGGATTTCAATCCCACGCTTCTTCCACGCTTGCAGAGTATTGAAAGGTTGACCATGTACGGAGCGATCAAAGAGCGATTGACGGAAGAACTCGGCAGCATTGAAAGCGCCGGGCTGTTCAAGCGGGAGCGGGTCATCACGACGCCGCAGGACTCGCATGTACGGGTCGGCGACGGGCCGCTGGTCCTTAATTTGTGCGCGAACAATTACTTAGGACTGGCGGAACACCCAGCCGTGCTGGCGGCGGCGCGGGCGGCTTTAGACGAATGGGGCTTCGGGATGGCGTCGGTGCGCTTTATCTGCGGGACGCAGGGGGTGCACAAGCAGTTGGAAGCGAAGCTCTCCGAGTTTCTCGGCACGGAGGACACGATCCTGTACGGAAGCTGCTTTGATGCCAACGGCGGCCTGTTTGAGACGCTTCTGGGCGCGGAAGATGCCATTATCTCAGATG
Organism: uncultured Armatimonadales bacterium; assembly: GCA_964252595.1. Classification (GTDB taxonomy): domain Bacteria; phylum Armatimonadota; class Armatimonadia; order Armatimonadales; family Capsulimonadaceae; genus JANXMY01. The sequence continues at coordinate 10,186 of CAXUNT010000055.1, read as the reverse complement.
CCCTCAACCATGCGTCCATTATTGACGGCATCCGGCTGTGCAAAGCCCAGCGCTTCCGGTACGCCCACAACGACATGAACGAGCTTGAAGCTAGACTTCAAGAAGCGTCGGGCGCACGGACGCGGCTGATCGCCACCGACGGCGTGTTTTCGATGGACGGCACCATCGCCGACCTGCAAGCCATCTGCGATCTGGCCGAGCGCTACGACGCACTGGTGATGATAGATGACTGCCACGCGACCGGCTTTCTCGGCAAGACCGGGCGCGGCACGCATGAGTACCGAAACGTGATGGGCCGGGTGGACATCCTGACGGGAACGCTCGGCAAAGCCCTCGGCGGGGCCAGTGGCGGATATACCAGCGGGCGCAAGGAGGTTGTCTCGCTGCTGCGCCAGCGCTCCCGGCCCTATTTATTTTCCAACACGCTCGCCCCGCCGATCGCCGCCGCGTCGCTGGCCGTTTTGGAAATGCTGTCGGCGTCTACCGAGCTGCGCGATAAGCTGGAAGGTAACACGCGCTTCTTCCGCGAAAGTTTGTCGGCGCTTGGCTACACGCTCCTGCCCGGCGAGCATCCGATTGTCCCCATCATGCTCGGTGATGCCGCGCTGGCAGGCCAGGTGGCCGATGCGATGCTGGCAAAGGGCGTGTATGTGATCGGCTTTTCCTACCCGGTCGTGCCGCAGGGCAAAGCGCGGATTCGCACCCAGATTTCCGCCGCGCATTCCCACGCCGATCTCGCCTACGCCGTCCAGATGTTCGGTGAAGTCAAAGCCGAAATGAGCCTGTAGGGCAGGGTTTATCCCTGCCCTTTTTCCTGTTCCTGCCTTCTGGCACAGGATTTGGGTAGTGGCAAGCCCCACCCTACTTCGTTGCCGGCACCACAAAGAGCGTGATGCTTTGGGCGGGCAGCGTCGTAGATAGAGCGCCGCCGCGCAGGGCGGCGTTCGGCAGATGCGTGATGGTGTTGGCACCCGTGAGCTGCCAGACGTTCGCCGTGGTTCCGGCGAAATGGGCGACGGACAGGGAGATCGGGGTCGGCGTGGTCAGCGATTTGTTGATCACCATGACGGTCAGCGCTCCGTCAGAGCGGCGGACGGACGCGAACGACGAGAGCGTATCGGGGTCGGGCGTCTTGTCAGAAACGCCGAGGGAGCCGAACGCGCTGTTTTTACCGTCGTAGTTACGGTACATCTGCATGGCCTTGAAGGTCGGCGTCGCCGTATCCGGCGTGGTCCACCGGGTCGCGAGGTCTACCCCTTCGCGGCCAAAGATGCCGAGAATGTCGGCCTGCGCGGTCGCGCCGCTCATCGTCTTTTCCGCCCCCCAGTTGTATTCCGTGACACCGATTTTTGTGCCGGGGTAGTAAGTATTAACCCAGGCTCTCAGGCGCGGGATCAGATTGATCTTGTCGTTGATCCAGCTTTCGTCGGTGTAGTTCGGGTCCCACAGCGAACGAGTGGAGCGGTTCCGCAGCGCTTCAATGCGCGGGGAAACATCATCGCCGCTGTCGCCGCCCTGCGGGTAGATGTGGACGGTCAGGTAGTCCATAAGCCGCTGATGGGTCTGTGTTTCATGCTGGTGCAGACGGGTCAGCAGCCAGGGGATGAAATCTTGGCCGGCGTGCGCGGCTTTGTCCGGGCCGCCCTGGTAGCCGTGCGTGCCGCGGTAGGCAAGATCCGCGCCGCTGTAGAAATAGCCGGGCCAGCCCCATTCTTCCGGCCCCAGCAGACGCGCATTCGGGTCCACGGATTTGACCATTGTTCCATAGCTGATCACGTCGCGGAGCAGCTCGTCCATCGTCTCGCCGTTGGGATGAGCATCTCGGTGGGTCGAGTTCCAGAGACTCGGCTCGTTGTCATAGAAGTAGTAGCCAACCCCGCCGTTCGCCGCTTTCCCCCATTTTGACGTCAAGTGCGTCAGCCAGCCGCGCTGAAACTCCGGCGTCGCCGGGGTGTTGGCATCGTTCGGGTCGCTGCCCGTGATCTCGGTCTTGCCGTCGGGCTTGAGTCCATTCCCAGAGTCGGGATGGCTGGGATCGGTTTTCTGCTGCGGCCCATACTTAGCAACGGAAAAGCCGGGCAGGGTCTGCCTGTTAGGTCCGAGTTTGGCGACATAACCGAGCATGGGGATTGTCAGCATCGGCTGGGCGCCAGCGGCTTTGGTACCGGCAATAAACGAGTCTGCGGCCGCGCCGGGCGTGGCATCTGTCTCAGCGATGCTCTCAAAGAAGTAGTCGTTCGCGTGGTTTGTGGCGTTCAAGCGCCAGTTATAGCGGGTCTCAGCGTTGCCGCCTTTGCGGTTCAAGGGCGCGTTTAAGGCTTGAAGCTGAGCTTTGGTCGCGAACGCGACGCCATAAATCAGGGGGCTGATGTCGTGGCGGCCCGCCGCCGCGTCCACCTGAATGGGCGCCGGCCCGGCGGCGACGGGCGGCAGGATTGGGGCCGTCGGAAAAAAATTGGGAGCGGCCTGCTGCGGCGGCAAAATCGGCGGCATGGCGGGCTGCGGGGCATTGGGAGCCGGCCCAATCGGCGGCGGGGGCGGCGGCAGGTCGGCCTGGGAGTGAGCGGAGACAGTCAAAAGTGTGCTGAAGGCGGCGATGCCGGCACACTGGGAAAAGATGCGTTTGTTCATAGAGTCCTATTGTAAAGGACGCCGGGGATGTTGTCAAGAGGGGGAACACCGAAATCCATGTGCTGAAGCACACGGCTATTGGGCGCAGACGCCGAGAACCCCCACTTCGTGGGGCTGAGATTTACGACAAGATGCTCTGAGTGCGCCGAAGGCATAGTTTACGGCGTCTGCGCCCAATAGCCGTGTGCTTCAGCACATGGCATCCAAGCTATTTCCTCGCGCCTTCAATCTTATAGATTAACTCTTTCTGCTCGGCTGGGAGATACCCATGAGCTTCCGGCACAGATGGTTGGGTTCCGTTCGCACTACTTCGGTGCGGGGTGTGCTTGCGCGGGCGGCGCTTCTTCTTGCCGTCATCGTCATGCTCGAACCAGGAATACAACGTCGGCAGGACAAACAGCGTCAAAAGCGTGGACGTAATCAGGCCGCCGATCACCACTGTCGCCAGCGGGCGCTGGACTTCGGCACCTAGCCCGGTCGACACGGCCATTGGGATGAAGCCGATGGTCGCGACCGTGCCGGTCATCAGGACCGGGCGCAGGCGCTCCCGCGCGCCTTCTTCGACGGCGTCTTTAACGCTTTTTCCCTGGCGGCGCAGGTCGTTGATAAACGACAGCATGACGATGCCGTTTAAGAGCGCAATCCCGCCAAGCGCGATAAAGCCGACCGCTCCGGTCATGGAAAACGGCAGATGGCGCAGATGCAAGGCCAAGATGCCGCCGCTGATTGCCAGGGGGATGCCCGTGAAGATCATTAACGCCTGGCGCATTCGCCCGAAGACGATCAAAAGCAAAGCGAGAATAGCGGCAAGGGCAATGGGGACGACAAGCGCCAACCGAGAGCGGCCCGACTGCAAGCTTTCGTACTCCCCCCCGTAAGCCAGCGAATAGCCAGGCGGCAGGTGAATTTGGGACGAAATCTTCTGCTGGGCGGCCTTGACGAAGCCGCCCAAATCGCTGCCGCCGACATTGGCATTGACCATGATCCGGCGTTTTTCGTTTTCCCGGTCTATCTCCACAGGACCGTCCAGGTTCTGAATGCTGGCGACTTCGGACAGCGGCACCTGAAGGCCGTGCGGGCCGGAGACCAGGACGCGCCCGATCTGATCGGCGGTCTGCCGGGCGGATGACTTCAGGCGCACGGTAACTTCGATCTGCTGTGAGCCGTCCACTACCATGGTCGCCGTCCGGGTTCCAATCGCCGAGTCGATCACGGTGTTGACATCCGCGATGGAAATGCCGTCGCGGGCGATAGCGTCCCGGTTGATCGCCACGACAAGCTGGGGCAGCCCGGTCGTCGTCTGCACTTTGACGTCTTTGGCATTCGGGATCGTCTGGACCACAGCCGCAATTTTCTCGGCCTGCTGGCGGATGACATTAAGATCGGGGCCAAAGACTTTGACGCCGAAGTCCGATGTCTGGCCCTGGCCGTAGATCATCTCAAACATCCGGCTCTCAATCGGCTGGGTGTAATCGGTGGAAAAGCCCGGCACCTCGTCCATGACTTTCGTGATCTTCGCGGTCAGCTCTTTTTGGTCTTTGGCATCAGTCCACTCCTTGCGGTCTTTAAGCTGGATCATGATGTCGCCCTGCGATTGCAGCATGGCGTCGGTTGGGACATACGAGCGTCCGATGCGGGTCAGAACATGGGCGATCTCGTGCGGGAAATGCTGCATCAGGACTTTCTCGGCCAGCGTCGAGCGCTCCATCATCTGCGGCAGGTCAATGGACGGGTCGTAGTAGACCGAGATGTCAATGTTATTTTCTTCCAGCGTCGGCACAAACTCGGAGCCGAGCTTCGTGGCCGAGAAGAACGACACCCCGACAAAGGCCAGCGCCAGGCCAATCGTCACCCATTTATGCTTGATGGCCCGGTCCAAGCCTTTTGTGTACCGCTCGGTCAGCCACTCTAAAGGCTTGTTCTTCGGCTGCCTGCCGGCTTTGAGGAAGATCGCGCACAGCGCGGGGATCAGCGTGAGCGAAAGCAGCAAAGAGCCGATCAGGGCGAACATGACTGTCAGCGCCATCGGCTTGAACAGCTTGCCTTCAATGGAAGTCAGGGTCAAAACGGGCAGGTAGGTCGCCAGAATGATCGTGATGCCCCAGACACTCGGCGTCAGCACTTCCGCGGAGGCTTTCTGGATCAAATCGTGCCGCTCGTCGTCCGAAAGCTTCTTGCTGTCGTGATCTTTGCCCGCCGCCGTTAATCGCCGGACTGAGTTTTCCACAATAATGACCGCGCCGTCCACGATCATGCCGAAGTCAATCGCGCCGAGGCTCATCAAGTTCGCCGAGATGTGAAACGCGCTCATGCCCATAATGGCGACCATCATGGACAGCGGAATGATGGCGCTGACAATCAGGCCGGCCCGGATCTGTAAGAGAAACAAGAACAAAATTACGATGACCAGAACGCCGCCTTCAACCAGGTTATGGATAACGGTATCAAGAGTGGACTTGGTCAGCGCCGTCCGGTCAAACTCCGGCACAAGCTGCGTGCCAGGCGGCAGGCTTTTGGACAGCGTGGCGAGCTTGGCTTTCACGCCCTGCATCGTTGTCCTCGTGTCCGCGCCGATCCGCAGGAGCGGCAGGACAACCACGGTCTCTCCCTGTCCATCGGACGTGGCCGACCCTTGCGCCGGGGCTGGGCCTTCGTTTACCGTTGCGACCTGGGCGAGCGTCACGGGAACGCCGTCCTGCGCCCCCACCACGACTTTCCGCACATCGTCCAAGCTTTGCAGGTAGCCGATCCCACGCACGATCCGCTCGGTCGGGCCTTGATTAAGAAACGAGCCACCGATGTTCGCGTTGTTCGCCGCCAGCGCCGTGTCAATGTCTCCCACCGACAGCCCCCGCGCGGCCAGCTCCTGCGGGTCTGCCGACACCTGCCACTGGCGGACCTGGCCGCCCAGCACGTTCACATCGGCGATGCCCGGCACCTGCAAAAGCTGCGGACGCATCACCCAGTCGGCAAACGACCGCCGCTCCATGGGGGTCATCGGCCCGCCGGCAATCCGCACATGTAAAATTTCACCGACGCCTGTGGTCGCCGGCAGGATCGTGGCGCTGACGCCGCCCGGAAGCTGCCCCTGGACATTTTGCAGCCGCTCGGTGACATGCTGGCGGGCCATGTTACTGTCTGTTTTTTCGTTGAAGTAGCACGTCACCTGAGACAAGCCGTACTGGGAGATGCTTTCGGTACGGTCAAGATCGGCCATCCCCGCCAGCGCCTGCTCTAAGGGGAACGTCACCCGCTGCTCCAATTCCTGCGGGCCGAGCGCAGGGTCAAGGGCGCTGACCACGACCTGAACATTGGTGACATCAGGTTCGGGGTCAATCGGAAGCTGAACGGCCTGCCATACGCCGAAGCCGAGCAGAAACAGCGTCATCACGATGACGGCGACGCGTTGCTTGATGGCAAATCCGACAATTTTATTGATCATGGCAGTATTTCAGACCCGCCTCCTTGCTTCGTAACAAGTTACTTCGCAGGGGTCCTCCCTAAGAGGGAGGACTAGGAGCTGAGAAAAGCTTCCTATCTCTTTACCTCTTCGTCCTCCCCTTTGGGGAGGACCCCTGCGAAGTAACTTGTTACGAAGCAAGGAGGCGGGTCAATCCAAAGTATCTTTAATCATCTGCGCTTTCAGCACAAACGCATTGGTGGTCACGATCGGCTGGCCGGGCGACAGGCCCTGCTTGATCTGGGTCAAGCCGCCGACCGTCGGGCCGACCTGCACCGGTTGGGCGACGTAAACTCCGGGCTTGTCGCCGGGCGTGAAGACGACATGGCCGCCTTTTTCGGCAATCTGCACGGCGGCGGACGGCACGGCAACCACGCCGGACTGGGCCGCACCGTAAATCGTGCCGCCGACGTAAACGCCGGGGCGCAGAAAGTTGTCCGGGTTCCGAATAGCGCAGTAGACCGGCACCGTGCGCGTCTGCGGGTCTATCGCCGTGCCGAGAACCGAGATCACGCCTCGGTAGTTGCGGCCCGGCGCGGTGTTAGAGACCACCAAAACGCGTAGGCCGGGCCGCAGGTGGGCAATGTCTTCCTGGTAAACGTTGAGCTGGACAATGACAACGCGCAGATTGGTCAGGGTCAAAAGCGGCTTGTCGGGAGTCACGGCTTCCCCTGCCGATGCCATCCGGGCGCTGACCTGGCCGGAGATCGGCGCACGGACCGGCAGCAGGCCGCCAGTCGGCGACGCTTCGTCCACCAGCGGCGCACCGAGCAGGCGAAGCTGGGCACCGGACGCTTCCACTTCATGCGACGCCTGAATATAGGCGCTCCGAACTGGGTCTATCTGCTCCCCGGCCTGCGCTCCGCTTTGAAAGACCTGTCCTTGACGCGCCAGCGCTCGCTCAGTGATGGAGGCTCGGTTGCGGGCATTTCGCAGACGATCCACGGCAGCGGCAAGCGACGCTTTCGCCACTTGCAAATTCGCCGACGCGGACCGGGCTTCGGCCTCGGCCTGCTGCAAGTCCTGGCGCGACAAAAGCTGGGCATCGTACAGCAACTCGGCGCGGGCGTAGCGCTCTTGAGCGAAATCCACTTGGGCCGACGCCTGGGCGACCTGGGCCTGGGCCGCCACGACATCAGCCTGGGCCGAAGTGACTTCGCCCGCCGCCGAAGCGGCGGAAAGCCGGGCCGTTTCCAGTGCGGACCGCCCGTAGACGCCGAGACGGCCAAGCTGAAGCTGGCGGCGCAGGGTCACGCCGGCGGCATTACGGCGCAGAATAGCGTCCTGGTATTGGGCCTGCGCTTGAAATAAATCCGGGCTGGACACATACGCAAGAGTCTGGCCGGCTTGGACGGTCTGGCCGACGTTGACCAAAACTTTGGCGATCTTGCCGGCCAAACGCGGCGCGACCTGGGCCTGACCGTTGATGTTCGGCGCGACCGTGCCGACCGCTTCCAGCGGCGACGGCAGGGTCGCCCGGAACGCACGGCCGGTTTGAAGCTGGGCATATTGAAGCTGCTGCGGGTCCAGCGAAATCGTCGGCGGACCACTCGGCGCGGCAGGCGGCTGCATGGCCTGCTGCTCTTGTCCCGGCGGCTTCTGGCTGGACTTGCCGCCGTGGCCGAGAAAGAAGCCTGCCGTGC
>CAXUNT010000055.1:0-2442 GCA_964252595.1 uncultured Armatimonadales bacterium | reverse complement strand
CCGAGTGTGAGCAGGCCGATATAAACCCACTGCGGGATGCGCCAAAAAAAGATCTGGGTGCGGCGGCGGGTATCGCGCAGTTTTCCGGTAAAGCTCATCGCGCTGCCTGTTCTGTTGTTCCGAATTGTTTCGTCAGCTCCGCTCGCAAGACCGGCGGCAGGACGCCAACGGCCCGGTCAAAATCAGCGGCGGCCTGGGCGGCCTGGGCGAGTGCGCCAAGCCGCTCGTCCGAGACCTGGCGGAACGTTCGCTCGGCATTCAGGACTTCCACAATCGTCAGTGCCCCGGCGGCAAAGCCCGTTTGCGTGGATTGCAGAACGGCGCGGGCATCGCTGACAATGCTTTGGTCATACTCAGCTAATGCCGCGTGGGCTGCGGAAAGCCGCGACGCCGCCTGCACCGTCTCAGCCCGAACCTGAGCCTGCGTCCCGATGACTCGCGCCTGGGCGGCATCGGCGGTGAAGTCTTCCTGCCGGATCAGCTCGCGCCGCGTCCCGTAATCCAGCGGCACAGTGATGACGACCCCGAAGCCGGCATCCATGTAAGTGGGAGTGATCTGGCTGATGCGGAACTCCGGGGCCAGATCAGGCCGGCCCTGCGCCCGCGACAGCGACGCCCGCGCCTGCGGCAAGTCCCGGTCGGCCTCCGCTTGGGCGATCTCACCCCGCGCCGCCAGCGCCTGACGCTGGGCCAGCACCACATCAACCGCCGGGATCAGAGAAGACTCCGGCAGCGCGGCGACAATCGGGTCCAGTGGGGCGCGGCCTAGATATGCATTCAGCAGCGCCCGCGCCGCTTGTTCCTCACCGGACGCCTGTGCTTCACTGACCCGCGCCCGTGCGGCTTCAATCGCGGTCAAGCGGGCCTCGATGCCGGGCCGTGCGCCGAGCGCGACTTGTTTCCGGGCCAGAGCATCAAATTCTTCCGTCACTCGCCGAACTTCTCCGGCGAGGCGAAGCTGCTCCTGGGCGCGGGCCAGCATGCCAAAATCGGTCCGGGCCGTGTAGACCAGCGCTTGAAGCTGAACCAGAGCCTGCGCCTCCGTCAAGCGAAGCTGGGCCTGGGCAACCTCAGTGCGTGCGCCCCGCGTGCCGTTAAGTTCGAGGGGCTGTTCAAACAAAAGCCCGTCGGTCGTGCCGCCGGTCTGAAATGCCGGACCGATGGTGAAGACAGGCGGCGACAAGACTGCTGCCGACCGGACCCCCGCGCGGGCCGCAAATACGTCTTTGAGTGTTTTTTTTATGATTAGGGTTCGACGGAGTTCTAGAATATCTGCGTCGTCGGCAGTCAGCACCAGCGGGACCGCGCCGGGCGTCACCGTCTGAAGTGAGGTCGGCGCGGCGGCAGGCAGCGGCTGCCCAAACGCATTCGGCGCGGTCGGCGACGGAAACGGCATAGGCGAGTTGGAAGTGGGAATTTGCGGCGAGGCCGATCCCGAAGAAGACGAACCCGAAGAAGACGAACCCGAGGAAGACGGAGCGCCGTAGGGCGCAGTTCCACTATCCACCGGACCAGCGGACGGCACCTGGTTGGGGGACATATAGGAGGGCGACGGCTCAGACGGCGCGGCAGGAGACGCCGGGGCGGCGTTAGGCGTATTCGTGGTCGCCCCGGTGGGAGACGGGGCGGAACTCATCTGCGCCTGTGCCGTAAGCGGCCCGGCCAGGACGAGAAATGCAGTAAGGCGCAGGGTAAAGAAGTGCTTCAAGACCCTATCTATTTACCCGGCTCGCCTTCGTGAGAAACTTCACCCGGCCACTCCGACTCCGGGTGAGGTTCTTCCGAGCAGGGTCTCTTACGAAGGGTTGCCGGACTTGACCGAGCCGATGATGCGCTGGAACGCCGGGCGCAGGACCGGCCAGTCCCGCTCCGGGCAGAAGCAGATGACGGTGAACTCACGCTCCCGGCCCAGCATCGTCACGCGGTAGCCGCGCAGGCTGCCCCCGGCGGTCCATTCAGACACGCGGGCATCACCGGATGCCGATTGGATGGGCTGGGCGTCCCCTTCGTCATAGCCCGGCAAGCTGGCCGCAAGCTGTTTTTCATCCATCATGTGGATTTTTTGAACAGCGGGGACCTGCTGGGAAGGCGGCAGGTTAGCGTTTCCGGCGTTCTGAATATCCCCTATGAGCGATCCGGTGGCGTCCGAGATCACGCGTACCCGCGCCGGGCCGCCTTCAAAGGCTACCGTTGCGAGGTTGCCGTTGGTCGCCCCTGTTTCATGCAGCGACCAGCCCGCCGGCTGATCGCAGGAGAACGAGCTGTCAATCGCTGTGTAGGTCTTGTACGAAGTCGGCACGACGGCAGGCTTCGGCCAGAGCGCTTTCAAGCCGAAGATCACGAGAGTCAGCGCGAGCAGTCCCCCGCTGAGGGCGAGGAACAGCCCCAGCCCCGGCGAGGACTTCACCGGCGCGGGAGGACGCCCAAAGGCCGGCGCTCCAC
>CAXUNT010000054.1:3028-30381 GCA_964252595.1 uncultured Armatimonadales bacterium | reverse complement strand
GTGAGAGTCGCGATACTGTTCTTGATTTCTATTCTACGAGGGTTAAATGAAAATTGCGTGAAAGTGCAATTTGTTTCGGCCCAGCCTGCAAAGTGACACGAACTGTAGTCCCTTGTCCCAGAACGCTGGAAACTTCCAGATTCCCGCCGTGCGCTTCGGCAATCGAGCGGCAGATGGCGAGGCCGAGGCCCGTCCCGCCCTGAGCGCGGGAGCGGGCGGCTTCCACCCGGTAAAACCGCTCGGTGACATGGGGCAGATGCTCCGGGGCGATCCCGCTCCCCGTGTCGGCGATCTGGACGACGATTTGTTCCCGGAGAGTTTCAGCAGTGACCGTGACACTTCCATCGGGCGGCGTGTGACGAACCGCATTTTCCAGCAAGTTGGAAAACAAGCGGGTCAAGCTGTCAGCATGGCCCAGCACCCAAAGCGGCTCCGGCAGGTCAATTTCAAGCGGCGCGGCGTCGCTTTTCGGCACGGCGGCGACGGCCGAATGCAGAACGTCGTCTAGAGAAACGGACGTGAGCGCGTAGGCAAGCTGGTTGGCGTCGGACCGCGCTAAAAGCAGCAAGTCCTGGACAATGCGTGTCATTCGGTCGGCCGCGGTGTCTACCGCTCGCAGCGTCTTTTCGTATTCCGGGGCAGTCCGCCGCTCAGACAGCGACAACGACGTGTTGGCTTTGATGATCGTCAGCGGCGTTCGCAGCTCATGGGACGCATCGGCGGCAAAGCGTTTTTGTTGCTCGAAGGCTTGTTCCTGCCGCGCAAAGCTGGCTTCGAGCCGCGACAGCATACTGTTGATCGTTTCCGCTAAGTCTGAAAACTCGTCGTCGCCCGTCACCGGCAGCCGGTGCGTGAGGTCTTCTGCTTCAATACGGTTCGCTGCTGCCGCGATGCGCCGGACCGGACGCAGCGCCCGGTCGGTCAGAAACGCTGCGCCGAGGCCGGCGACGAGCAGCACGACTGGAATAAGATACAGAAAAGTCGCGGTCATCCGCGCTCGTTCGGCGTAGATGTGCGTCAGCAAAGTACCCGCCTGAACTGTTCCGACAACAGTGCCGTTTCGTACAATCGGCATGGAATACACGCGCACATCGCCCTGACCGCTTTGGATTGTCGCGTACCATTCCTTGCCCGCTTCCGCCCGGCGCAGTCCGGCCATATCCAGCGGCGTGTCGGTAGGAGTGAACCCCTGACCGTTGGGGAAAAATACTCGCGGGCGCATCTCGCCGCTGGAGTCGGGGTCTTCGCCGGGAGGAGGGCGAGACAGACGGCGATCGGGCTGGGGATCGTCCAAAACTCGCTGGGCATGATGCGCTCTTTGGCTGAGATGCCGATCAACCGCTGCGCTGATGTTCGCCCGCAGGGTGACGCTGAATAAAATAGCAAGCCCGGCCAGCACAAACGCCAGAACGCCGACGTTCCAGAGGGCCAGACGCACCCGCACGGACGACAAAGATAAACGTGGCTTCATCGTTTGGAATCCACTTTCTCGCCGACCTTGTCAGGCGACCGCAGGACATAGCCGACGCCGTGGACAGTCTGGATGAGCTTGATTTCATGCCCGGCATCAATTTTGCGGCGCAGCAGTCCGACATACACGTCTACGGTGTTAGACAAGCTTTCCTCGTCGAGCCAAACCCGCTCTAAAATGACTTCGCGGGTCAGCACCTGCCCTTCGCGACCGGCCAGCGCTTCCAGCAGCGTATACTCGCGCGGGGTCAGCGTGATCTCGGACCCGGCGCGGGTGACGCGCCGCAGGCGTGTGTCTATGACTAAATCGCCGACTGTCAGTGTCCGCGTCTTGTGGAGATGCTCCCGGCGCAGCAGTGCCTGCACCCGGGCGATCAGCTCCGAGAAGTCAAACGGCTTCGGCAGGTAATCGTCGGCGCCTAAGTCAAGGCCATGCACCCGGTCCGACACCGCATCCCGCGCCGTCAGCATTAAAATGGGAGTCGGATCGCGCTCGTCCCGCAGCGTTCGGCAGATTTCCCAGCCGTCCATGCCCGGCAGCATCACATCCAGCACCAGCAACGCCCAGCGCCCTTCGCGGGCGCGTTCCAGCCCGGAAACCCCGTCATGGGCCATCACGACCGTGTACCCAGCCCCTTCCAAGCCCAGCTTGATGACCTCGGCAATGGGAACTTCATCTTCAATCAGCAGAATACGCATGATGGCAACAAGTATACCTAAGCGGGGGTGAAAAAATTGTGAATGCCTGACTGGACCGACCGGCATCCCCGCAGGCTCAGTCTGCGGCCTCGCACCCGTTTCGCAGAACCGTCATCGCCCCTTTGGCTTCCGGCGCAACGATTGCGGTGACATGGACATGCGCTTCCAGGCGGGTTTCGGCTGTCGGAAGCCACTCCCGGCTGCCGGTGCGGCAGCTCACCAGAATGCAGCCGGGCGGCAGTCCCAGCTCCCGCAGCTCGCATCCCTCAAACGGACTGCCCGGCTCGACTTCGAGTTCCATCACGATCGGACCGTCCGCATCGGGAAGCACCCCGCCGCGCCCTAAATCCCGTTCCAGCAGGTTTTCGTAGATCGGAAGCTCGCCTAGCCATTCTGCCACAAGATAAGCACAGAAACAGGCCACGAGCAGGGGAAGCATCTGGGCGTAATTGCCGGTCATTTCAATAATCAGCACTACGCCCGTCAGCGGCGCACGTACAATTGCCGTAAAATAAGCCGCCATACCGACCACGGCGAAGATCTCCGGGATAGGCACGACAGTGGGAAACAAAAGATGGGCGGTTTCGCCGAACGCAAGGCCCAGCAGCGCCCCCAGCACGAGCAGCGGGGCGAAGATGCCCCCCGGTGCGCCGGTGCCGTAGCTCGCCTGCGAGAGCACGAAGCGAAGCAGGAACCAGGCTGGAACGGCGGCAAGGGTCACATGGCCTTGCAGAAACCGTTCCGCCAGCGGATGCCCCCCGCCGACCGCCGACGGCAGAAACCAAGCGACCAGGCCCACCCCTTCCCCGACTAGCGCCGCCGGCAAAAGAGCGAACTTCGGAGGAACCTTGCCGAAAATATCAAGCGTGCGGATCAAGCTGCGGTTGTAGACCATGCCCAGCAGGCCCGCGGCCAGGCCGAGCGCCGCAAACACCGGCAAGGCTGCCAGCGAAGGAACCGAATAGCTGGGAACACGAAAATCGGGAAGCTGCCCCGAAGCAAAGCGGGTCACAATGGCGGCGACCGCCGCCGCAATGAACGCGGAGCCGAAGACCGCCTGCCGGAAGTCTTTTTGAACTTCTTCCAAAACAAATATAACCCCGGCGAGCGGAGCATCGAACGCCGCGGCCAGTCCCGCCCCGGCTCCAGCCGCGATCAAAGTCAGCCGCTCGCGTGTGCCGGCCTTGAGCCAGCCGGACACGACCGCACCCACGGCGCCGCCCATCTGCACCGTGGGACCTTCGCGGCCAAGCGCCAGTCCTCCGCCAAGCGCCAGCGCTCCCCCGACAAACTTCACGAATAGCAGGCGCTTCCGGTGCAGCGGCCGGTAGCGATGCAGCACCGCTTCCAGATGCGGAATGCCGCTGCCCGACGCTTCGGGCGCGAACCGCCGCACGAGAAACACGGACAGGGTCGCGCCGGCCGCGCTGAAACAGATCGGCAGCAGCCAGCCGAAGCGCGGGAAATGATGCGCCCAAGCAATCAGTTCATTGCGAAGCGCGTCTGCGGCGGCAAGAACCACGCGAAACGCGATAGCGATCAGCCCCGCCAGCAAGCCGACCAAAGCGGCGCGGGGGAAAAGCCGCCGCCTTTGCTGGCTGATATGAAGATAATCTTGGATTTCGGAGCGCATCAGCGCCGCCGGATCGTCCGCCGGTCCGCCGGCAGTCTCGGTTTTCTTGTTCATGATTCTTACTGATGGTTATACCCCGGCGCTTTCCAGGGACAGTGCTTTCCTGCGGCATCCCTTTGCGCTTGCCGGTTTCGCAAAAGTGCGGTAAAATACACCATGCCGACTGCTTTTGGGCGTATTGTTTCCGTTTCAGCCCAGCCCTGGACCCTGCCGCTGGTGTCGCCGTTCGTGATTGCTGCTCGGACCGCGACCGAGGCGCGGAACGTTCGTATTAAGATCGAAACCGAAGATGGGATGACAGGGCTGGGGGCCAGCGCCCCGGTCGGGTATGTGACGGGCGAAAGCGTCGATTCGGTCCTGGATGCCCTGAGCGGAATGCAGGCAGAGTTTACCGGCCTGTCCTTCGATCGCTTAAGCCCGCTGCTGACCCGCGCAAACACACTACTGGCGGACGCTCCGGCGGCGCGAGCGGGGCTGGAGATTGCCCTGTACGACGTTTGGGCGAAGGCGCGTCACCTGCCGCTCTCGCAGCATTTTGGCGGCAGCTTGGAGCGCGTGACGACCGACGTGACGATCCCGATTGTGCTTCCTGGCGAAGCGTCGGCGCTGGCGGCGGCGGCTTGGGAGGACGGTTTCCGGGCGCTGAAAGTCAAAGTCGGCGATCCGAACGGACCTGATGCCGACCTTGCGCGGATTGAAGCCGTCCTGGCGGCTGTGCCGAAAATCCGCCTGCGGATTGACGCGAACCAAGGGTTCGCGCCCGAGGCCGCGGTCGTTTTCGCGCAGGCGTTGGAAAAAATGAGCGCAGCGATTGACCTGTTGGAACAGCCGGTGGACAAAAGCGATGTCGCGGGCCTGAAGTATGTCCGCGATTACACTTCGCTTCCCGTGTTTGCCGACGAGTCCGCCCGCAGCGTCGCCGAAGTTTTGGCGCTGCTTCAGGCGGATGCCGTAGACGGCATCAATGTCAAGCTGATGAAATCGGGCATCACAGGAGCGTTGCAGATCATCACGCTGACGCAGGCGTTCGGCAAGAAGCTGATGCTCGGCTGTATGCTGGAAACCGGAGCGGGGATTGCGGCGGCGGCGCAGATTGCCGCCGGCACCGGCGCTTTTGACTTCTTAGACCTCGACTCGCACCGCCTCTTGAAGCCGGTGCCGGGGCTGTCCGGCGGGTACGAAGTCAGCGGCGGCGAATTAGTGATGGAAAACAGCCCAGGATGGGGAGTTAAATCATGATGCTTCTTTTCTGCCGCTTGATGGGCTGGGTTGCTTTTCTCTGTGCGCGGATGAGCCGTTACCGCGTGAACGGCATCCCCTCGCATTTTTGGATCATCATCGCCTGCCTGACGGCACTCGGCATCGGCGGCGATATTCAGCGACGTGATGCGGCGGCTTACGGAAAGCCGCCAGTCCCGATGACGCTTTCGCAGGCTTTGGCCGGGGGAGCGCTCAATCAATATGTGACCGTCACCGGCTTGGTTGACGGCAGCACAACGCTTGTCGGCAAGGGTGACGGTGCCCAGGAACTTTACGAGCCGATGGCGAATCCGCAGACTCATCAGGCACTGCTCATCAAGCGCCAGGGGTCGGCGGCTTCAAACTCCGCGGCTTCTCCTTCTGCCATCACGGGCGTCTTTCGGCAGGTCCCCTCGGACTTGTACGGCCACTTGAAAGACAACAATTTTCTGCTGGGACCATACACGGTCAGCACCGCGTTTCAACTGGATGAGGGCGACAGGCCAATTGATCCGCGTTCTTACCTCATCACTGTTCTTGTGGCGGGCCTTCCGCTGGCGCTGATTCTTCTGAGCGTCGCGCAGAAACATATTATTTTTCAGCGAGCGCCCCGGACATTTGGAGGAGCTATTTCCGCACCGGGTGACAGTGTTTCGTCAGCGATGCGTCTGTCCGGCCGGCTGAGGCTAGGGCCGAAAACGGCGCAGAGATTTCTTGAGGTCCCGGTGATGCTGGCGGAGACGGAAACCGGCAAGGCAATGTTTGTTTCTCGGATCAATGCTTCGGTCAAGCAAGCCGACGGCAGCATCCGGGACCGCGCCGGCCTTTGGGCAGCCGTCATAGAGGATGGCAGCCTGCGCGTGGAAGACGAAGGCACGCTTTACTTAGGACGCAACGTCCGGCCTGCCTTCCGGGTCCGCTACACAGAGATCTCTGCGTCCAAGCCGGCACCAGCCGTTGCCGTTCTTTCATTTGAGAATGAGCAGGAACGCGCCGCCGTCCAGGAAAAGCTGCAAGAGATCGGGCGGCTGGCAGCGCGGGCATGACCAAGAGTCAGTCGGAAAACACTGGGAAGGAGAGGCGGCGATGTTGAATGAAGCACAGGAAACGCTGACTCCCTATCGTTTCAGCGGGAAATCTCCCGTGGCAGGGACACTGATCTTGATCGGTGTCGCGCTGTTCGGCTCGGTCCTAGTCGGCGCACTCTACCAGGGGCTGACAAGATTCGTGGATATTCCGGTGCTGATGCCAGCCTTTGCGGGGCTTTTGGTCGCTTTGATTGTCAAGTGGGGCGTGACACTCGGCAAGTGCCGTAGTCTGCCGGTTATTGTTGCGACCGCGCTGCTGGCCGGAGCGCTGACTTACGGAGTCCGTTTGACGCTGGACAGCCAGCAGATGCGGCCTGCTCTGGTGCAGGCCGTGTCACGCTTCCTGGCAGAGCGCGGCGGCCTTACAGCGAGCGCCGCACAGGGAGAAGCCGAGCGGCGGCTGACCCCGTGGCGGACGCTTCGCCTTTTTCTGCGTGTTCAGGCTGACAACGGGGTCACGCTGACGAACAGCTCTTCGCACAGCTACTCCGAATCCTCATCCGGCGGTACATCGTCGGCTGAAAATCCCGGCGGCCTGGTCCTGAGCGGCCTCTGGTACTGGCTGCTGCTTCTGGCGGAGGCAGCGGTCGCTGGAGGAACAGCCGCCGCCGTGGCCCGGCGCTACAGCCTGGTAGAACCCTTCTGCGAGCCATGCCGGCGCTGGATGCGCGGGACAAAAGTTGTCAAGGCGGCGCCCCGGCAGGCAGGGGAAATGGTTCGGTGTGTTCAGGATCAAGAGTGGAGCAGTCTGCTGAAGATCGTACCAGCCGGCAGCGTTGACTCACAAAATTATGCCAGTGCGACCGTGTACCGCTGCCCGAAATGCGAAGCGGGAACCGTTTCCGTGTTCGCCCAGGTCGGCAGCAATGCCAAGCGCCTGCTGCATGTCGAACTCAGTCCACAGACGGCCGAGTCCCTATGCCGAAGTTCGCGCGGGAGAGCCGGAAATTCTGGGAACAATTAAGACGATTCTGGCGACTAATCTTTGACGAATAAGGACTTAATGACCATGGAACGAACAAAAACACTGCTCTGCGCCGCGCTGGCGGTTTTGACCTTCGCTGGATGCCTGGCGCATCCGGCTTGGGCGGACGGCGACAAGAAAAAGGACAAAAAAGGCCCGGTGGTGATAGTCGGCCCGATCACGACGACCCAAGACCCGCCTAAAAAGAAATAGTGAGTGGTTAGGTCGCGCCCAGAAACCGCTGGCGCAGGACTAAAATGGCGAACTGCGGCAGGGTCATCACCTTGCTGATCTTTTTCGGGTTCTGGATCAGCCGGTACAGCCACTCAAACCCGAACCGCTGCATGAACAGCGGTGCTCGCTTGACCCGGCCCGACAGGACATCGAACGACCCGCCAATGCCCATAAAGACCGGCACGCCGAGGGCCGCTTTGTGCCGCGCGATCCATTTCTCCTGCTTGGGGATGCCGAATGCTACCATCACGATGTCCGGCGCGGCGGCTTTGATCTGGGCCAGCACGCCCGGCTCCTGCTCCAGCGTGAAGTAGCCGTCGCAGACCCCGACGATATGGGTCCCCGGCCACCGCGCCTGCGCCTTTTCGGCAGCCTCGGCGGCGACTCCCGGCGCGGCGCCGAGAAAAAAGATGCGGTAGCCCTTGCCCGGCGATAAAGCGCAGAGATGGGCCACGAGGTCTACCCCGGACACTTTATACGACACAGGAACGCCGAGCAGCCGCGAGGCCAGCAGTATCCCGGCCCCGTCGGGCGTGACGAGGTCTGCGCCTTCCACAATCGCGTGCAGCTCCGGGTCCTGCCGGGCGATGACGGCCATAGACGCATCGGCGGTGACGATCGTGTGCGGCGTCCGCTCCTGAATAAAACGGTCAATCGCCGCCAAAGTCTCGCCCACCGAGACCCGGTCCACCCGCAGTCCTAAAATCGTCACACTGTCCATGTCGCTTATTATACCCGGCGAAACGCCGTGGTATAATACATTCATGCCCCGCCTTCCGCTCCGCTCCGTCGCCCTCGCGCTGCTCATCCTCCTGCCCGCCGCGCCGCTGGCCTATCTGTGCCGGGGCCGCACCCCCACCCGCTTCGATCCAGGCAACCTGCCCGCCTGGGAGCGTCCTGCTTTCACAGCTCATTATCACAGCCGCACAGCCCATAAACACGGCGTCCTGCGGGCGAACGTGAAGCGCAAAGCGAAAGCTGTCAGTTAGTCGGCAGTGTCTTTGTTGCCACCAGCAGAACATAGGAAGGCGGTTCTGGAAGCCTCCGCTTGTCTGATTCCTCCTGCGTCATAAACTCGTCTGACGGGATACCGTCATGGTGGCGACTGCTCAAAAAAGGCTCTACAACCCGTGCAAAGTCGTCGGTTTCTTGCACAATCACCCCAAATGGGAGGCAGTTGTGAGAAGAAGACACGAGGCTGAAGTGTAACTGGCTTGCTTGTTTATCAAACCAGCAGTAGAAAACCATTGGGTTCATCGGACCAGGACGCACTTTGATTTGCCGTTCGCGAGCTTGCATAACTGCCGACAAGAAGTTCAGCACATCCTCTACAGTTGTGACCTGCGCCTGGCTTTGGCTAATGGAGAACGTCCAGAGATTCGCTCGACATTCAAGCAACAGCCCTTCTTCGCTTACATTGACAATGAGCGGATCGTTTGCGACTTCTTCCAGCCATTCCGGGAACGGGTTTGTGTCCGTAGGTTCGTCAGTCATCTTCGCTGCCTTATCAGGAAGAGCGTGGAACTGAAGTTCTGCGCTGTGGGACGAAGCGCCCAATGTCCGCCTTCGCAGACAAAGAGCAGAGCAATGCAAGAGTCTTTCCTGTACCCGCGAAGGCGGCTACTCGGCGTCTGCGCCCCACAGCGTAGGAATTTATTCCCACGCTTCTTATTCTTCACGCTTCCTAATTTTCCAGCACAAAAGCCCCGGCCTACATAGACTGGGGCTTTTTCTTAGCAGAGCAAAAAGGCTCAAGGTGCCTTCCTGCTAAGAGGCCGAATACCGCTCCTGCGCTTCGGTTAGGGTGTCAATCTGGACGCCGAGCGACAGCAGCTTCAGGCAGGCGATCTCGCTGCTTGGCAGACTTTCTTTCACGCGGCGACGGCGCATTAGCTGCTGGAACTCACCTGGGTTCCGTTGTAGACCCGCAGGTGCAGGTGAGCTTTTTGCAGGCGCGGCAGGTTCATCTGGCCTTTGGCGATGGCGCTGACGGTGAACGTGTTCGGGTCGCCGTCGCTGACATACTTCAGGGTTTTGTTTTTCTCCATCAAATCCAGCCAGTAGCGGATCGTGTACTTACCCGCGCCGGGAATGATGCGCGGGATGTAGTAAGGATCAAAGTTGTGGCCGTAGAAGTCTTTGCCCATCGGGGAGGCCGCCGGGTCCGCGCCAGCCTTCAGGGCGCAAAGGTTGTGGTAGGTCTGGCCGCCGCTCGCACCGCTGATGACCAGCTTTTTGTTTTTAGGAAAAACGCCATACGGCATCGCCAGCGTGTCTACGTTGTAGTTCGGCAGGTAGGTGTGAATGTTTGCGACCGCGCCGGCAAGCTCTGCTTCCACCTGGGAGTCCGGCCAGTGCCGGATGCCGGCTTTGTGATGGATCGTATGGTTGCCGACCTCGAAGCCTTCGTGGACCAGATAATCCATTTTGCCCTGGGCGAACGATTTTTGGTAGAACGGCGGCGGCAGCGTCGTTCCCACGTCGGTCAAGACGAAGAACGTTCCCTTCAAGGGCCAATCAGGATGCTTGGCATGGAAATCATCCAGAATACCGACCGCGCAGTTCGGGTCAATTTTGCCGTCTTCGGTGTAGTTGAACTGGCCGCGCAGGGCATCGTCGAACGTCAAAATTACCGGGGACATCCCGGCGGGACAGTCAATTTTACCGTTGACGTAGTCGTCCAAACTCACCGGCCGGTAGTTGTGGGCGTACAGCCATTCCATGTCCTGCCGGAACGCCGCTGCCGGGTACTGGTAACCGGTGGTCTTCGCGGTCTGGACGAGATCGTGGTATTCTAAGATCGGGACAAGACCCGCTTCGTTCGGCTGCACTTTGGTGAGGTCCACCGGGAGCATCGGCAGGGCCTGGGCTGGCGTCGCGGCTCTTGGCCGGACCGCGATGGCCTGTGGTTTCGGGTGATGAAAACGTGCCAGCAGATTCGAGTGGCAGCCGGACAGCGCCGGCGAAAGCAGAAAAGCCGCTGCTAGGGAGGCAGACAAACGGAAATCGGAAGGAGACATAAGAGATCCTTTGATGCGGAAGAAGTGATGCAGAAAAAGCGGAGTTCAGCCTATTATACCATGCGAAAATTACGGCTGTCACTCCTGACGGCTCTGCTGTGGAACAGCGGCAACAGCCTCCTTGGCCTGCTGGGTGCCCTCGGTGGCAAAGCAGCCTGGCACCGTGCCGACTTCATGCTGGAAGTGTCCGGCGGCTGGCTGATTGGGCTGCTGTCCCGCGCAGGCTGGGCGAGCGCCATCACGCTTGGCGACGTGGTCCTGTATGCAGGCCATGAACTGATCCCCACCCTGCACGCGCATGAAATGGTCCATGTTCGGCAGGGGCGAAGATGGGGACCCTTCTTTCTGCCCGCGTACTTATTGGAGTCGGCCTGGCAGTGGCTCCGCACCGGCGACGGCTACCGCAGCAACCGCTTTGAAGTGGCGGCGTATAAAGCCAAGTAAAGCAGAAATTTCTGGCGTGTACAGATCGCCCGCCTCGATGAAATCAAGGCGGCGCTGGCTGCGATCATTTCTACGACGATGGAACCGTGTTAAAGCTAACCAGGTTGTGGTATGATGGCTTTAATTTACTTGTTTCAGTATGCAAGAGAGAAACCATGCAGATTGTTGTTCCAGAGCGCCGCCCTTTACGCGGCTTCACGCTGATTGAGCTGCTCGTTGTCATTGCTATTATCGCGATCCTTGCCGCGATCTTGTTCCCAGTCTTTCAGAAAGTCCGCGAGAACGCCCGCCGAACCCAGTGCTTGTCCAACGAGAAGCAGATCGGCCTGGGAATGACGCAATATTTTCAAGACTCCGATGAAGCTCCGCCCCTGGTGCGTGACACAGCAGTCGCTGGCGGAGAAAACGAACGCGAGTGGAAAGACGAAATATATCCCTACATGAAAAACGGCGGCCATGATTATGCGCTTGGCCCGAATAATGTCTACGCAGAGACAAGCGGCGGCGGCGTCTTCCTCTGTCCCGACAACGGCGCAGCCTGGTCCACAGCCGGACATGGCGCAACGACACCTGGCGGAGCAACCGCGACCGGCGACGAGTCCAGCCGCTTTCCAAAGAGCTATGCCGTGAACGCGGATGCCGGCCTTAACGAGCTTGGAGGAAACACCAACACAGGCGGCATTTCATTTTGGCCGGCGACCGGCTATATCAAGTCCAGCGGAACTCTGGCGACACTTCAAAGCCCCGCCAACACAATCATGGTTTGCGAGTCACGGTATGTCTACCCGGATGCCCATGCAAACTACATGGACAACCGTGTGGACGCCGCCGGCAACGGCAACGGCGGTTCTTCTTTGTCCGGCGTACTGGTTCATGGCGGCGGCCTGAGCAACTTTTTGTTCTTTGACGGCCATGTCAAAGCGATGCGAGCGACGACAACGATCAGCCAGGATTTATGGGACTGCTACGGCGCTAACGCCAACGGCACGGGAGCTAACTATCCGGGGCAGCAATGGGCGCTCAACAACCTCCCTCCGGAATGGACCTCCAACTAACCGACAGCGCGGTAAAGCAAGAAAGCGATAAAACAAGAAAAAAGCCGTGCCTTTCAGCGGAAGCTGAGAGGGACGGCCTTTCTTTGCGCTCGGTTTGCCCATTCAGGAAGCCGGGGGCGCAGCCGGAGAGTGTCCGGGGTTGCTGTCATTGTAACACAGGCTGGGAAGCCTGTCAAGTGCTTTTCTTGAAAAAGTTTAACTTGCCCGCGCGGGCTTACCCGCCTACGCGGATGATGACCGCTTTTGGGTTCGAGATCGAGATGTACGATGCTTGCCCGTCGTAGTCGTCATAGGCAAAGCCGTAGGCCAGGCGGTTGATGTCGTGGTCATGCCAGAACTTCGCATAGAAATTGGCCGGCGCGGCATTATAATACAGCGACGTATTGCTCCAGCTCGACTGCGGCAGGGTGTAGACATGGCGGTTCAGGGACGCGCACGTGCCTGGATCCGCCGCACCGCCGGTGCCAAGCAGAATGTCTTGCGTTGAGACATTGGAATAGCCAGCGAAGTAATTGGCGTTCGGCTGACCCGCGGCAAACGAGCCGTGGATCGGCGCGACGATCCGGTAGGGCGCCTGTACGGTGCCGAGGCTCTTGAACGGAGCGGCGACTTCGTTCTGGTACTCGGTGAAGATGCGGGAGCGTGATTCCGACTCCAGCTCGCCCACGGTTTGGTCGAAGGTGCCGTCCATCGAGACGACCCGGTGCTGGATCGGGAAGCCGAACATGTCCACGCGCGTCGTGTTGCCGTGGTAGCCGGAGCCGTCGAGGGTGAACTCCGTGAAATCAAAGAAGACGTTTGCGTTCGGGTCGTTGGGATTGTTGATGTCCGGCCCGGCGAAGCCGCTGTCGTAGGTGGTGATGTAGCACGGGCTGCCGACGCTGAGGTAAAGCCGGGCGGCGCTCAGCTTCGGCAGGTTGACCCACTGCTTCTGGCTGACCGTCGAGTAGATGTTGGCGTAATTGACGCCGTTCTTGACGAGATGCCCCGGCGCATTGTTCAGCGCCGCCGAAATCGGCTGCAAGTTGCCATTGATGTCGAGATACGACCAGCGGTTGCCGTTGGCCGGGTCCTGTCCGAGAATGCCCCAATAGACCTGCGAGTCGGGGTACGCGCCGCTTGTTCCGTTCAAAATCCGTAGCGAGACCGCGCCGGCGCCGACCGGATTAGGGATAGTATCCTGCGGGACGGCATAGATGGAGTTGGCGGAGCCGCCGTAATCGCGCTCCATGCTGAACTCCTGCCAGATGTTACCGTTGTCGGGATACTGCTGCAAGGGAACGTTGGCACCGATGGCACCGCCGGGGATGTCCCAGCTCATGCCGTCATGCAGGAAATAGAACTTGAATTTGCCGTCGGTCTTCGGCACAATGCTGATCTTCTGGTCGCCGACGTTGCTGGGGTTGTAATCGTACAAATGGCAGTTGTAGCCGGCGGCGCTGGAGCCGTTCGCGACGCACAGCACCCGGCTGGGCGCATTCAAGCTGAACAAGCCGTACTGGCCGTCGCCCTCGGTAGAGAAGTTCCATTTGAACCACGGATTGTTTTGCTGGTCGTACTGGATGATCGGGCTGCCGTTTGTGCTGCCCTGGTTCTGGACACAGACGTAGCGCCCACCGGAGGCCCGCAGGTAATAATTTCCCCAGGGCTGGAGGCGCCACTTCTGGTTGCTGGTGTTGTTGTTGGTGTACTGCTGCACCATCGCATTGTCGGCGGTGCTGAACCCGGCAACGTCCAGCACCAGGCCGCTGCGAACGTTTCTGATGTTGTACCAGCCGTTCCCCGCCGGGACCAGGTCAAACTGCTGGCTGGTGTCCCCGCCGGCATAATCATAAGCCCAAAGCTGTGCGCCGTTGCCGGTTGAATCGTTGGCAATAGACATCGCCTTGCCGCTGACATAAGAAACCAGCTTGAAGTGATTGCCGTTCTCTGTCGGGAGCAGCGCCCAGCGCTGGTTGGGGCCGTTATAGTCGTAGGAGTATTGGTTGATGTTAGCGCCGTTTGCGGTGTTGCCGCCGATGAGGTCCAGACACTTGCCGCTGTTCTGGTTGACGATCATGAAATACGGCTGGCTGGCCGTCAGCTGGTTCTGCGCCGACGCCCTCGGCAGGGCGGACAGCAGGAAGGCCAAAAGCAGCGCTTTGAAGAGCAGCGCTTTCGCCGGCAAACTCAGTCGGGCAAAGAAATTGGGTGTCATTTCGTATCCTTTCTGTTCATCGTCGTACAGGCTCGGTCTTACAAAATCAATTTCAGCAGGCACTCTCAGGCTAATTATGTAGCAATTATAGCAATAGGTTCTTAATGCAAGTGCAACTTCACTCTGTTAGTAAGTAGTCTTTGCGTATACGAATGTGCAAAAGTAAGCCCATTATAATACAGGATTTGTCTTTTGTCAATCGCAAATACAACAATTATTTCAGGAAATTTTTAGAGGGGGAAAACTGCGTCGGTCAGGGCCAGCACCAGGGCGGCTTTGTCCTGGGCGGCGTCACCGAGGGCAGCCGGGACGATGGAAACGCCGTCCCAGACGCGCGGCCAGCAATAAGTTTCGGTCGCGGCGCGAATTGGGTCTATCAACAAATCGGCGGCATGAACGGCCAGGGTGCCGAGGACGATGCGCTCCAAGTTGAGCGTTTGCAGGAGGTTCGCGAGGCCGATGCCCATCGCCAGCGCGGCATCGGCAATGACCGACAGCGCGACCGGATCGCCCAAGCGGGCGCGGGTGCAAACATCGTGGGCAGTCAATTTGTCTTCGCCCGTGCGCTCCCGGCCCATGCGCCCGATGGCGGTTCCTGACGCCAGCGCTTCTAAACAGCCGCGCTTGCCGCAGAGGCAGGGCGGGCCGTCGGGGTAGATCGTCGCATGGCCGATTTCTCCTGCCAGGTCCCGCCGTCCCCGGTACAACGCGCCGTCAAGAATCAGACCCGCGCCGATACCAGTCCCCATCGTCAGAAACGCCATGTCCCGGCAGCCCTGGCCCGCGCCCCACCGATGCTCGGCGAGTGCGGTCGCGTTGGCGTCATTTTCCAGCGTCACCGGCAGGCCGAGGTCGGCTTCCAGCATCGCCCGGAGCGGAACGTCTCCCCAGTGCGGCAGGTTGGGCGGGGCATAGACAGTGCCGGTGCGCGAGTCAAGCGGGCCGCCGCAGGACACCCCGACGGCAGCCACTTCAGCCAGGGAAACACTGTGCTGGCGGCAAACATCGTGAACCAGACCGAGCAGAACGGCATAAGCGTCAGGAAAGCTGGTCTGCGGCGTCAGCGCCGAGGCCCGCGCCAGCACATTCCCTTCAGCGTCGCCGATTAAGGCCGCCGACTTCGTGCCGCCGATGTCAATACCAAGCAAAAGAGTCATCGTCTACAGGGTACTTTGTTACTGCGTACTCTGGGTTGCAGGCTGGGTACGCCCAGCCATCGGGGTTTCCGCTTGCTTGTCGAACGCTTCGCCCTTTTGGCCGTGCTGCTTTTCGGCGCTGGGGATGCCGCTCGACGCCGGGGCGTCGCTGCTCGCTCCTGCGTGGTGGCTATGCAGGGTGGCTTCTTTTTCCTTGCCGTCGCCGCCGTCCGCAAACAGGTGCCTTGTGGTTTCGGTGTCCGCCGGGCGGGGCTGTTCGAAGGCATCCGGCTGGGTCAGCCCGATATGCTCTTCGATTTGATCTTCCGCCGTGCTTTTAATTTCGTCTTCATATTCGTTCGCCATGATGAGTCTCCTAGATCAGTCTTAGACCCGTTGTACCCAGTTCCAGTGCGCGTCGTGCATGGCAGGAACGATGTCGTGGCCGACTGTCGGCAGGAACAGCATTTCTTTTTCGCAGCGAAGTTCGTTAAAGACGGCATAGATCGTCGGGGGCTTGCAGCTTGGGTCGCGCCCGCCCGCGCTCATTTGCGTCGGGCAACGGATGCTTGACGCATGGGACAATGGGTCAAAGTAAGCATAAGTTTCGTAGGTCTGCGCGGCGTGTTCCGGGCGCGAGTCGGCATAATCGGCGATCAGCCCTCGCGCGTCCGGGTAGCGGCCTGCGCCCATTTTCTTGTACTTGCCTCGGTCCAGCAGCGAAAGCGCAAGTTCCAGCGCACCCAGCCAGGGCATATCCGCGAGGCACAATTTCACTTGTGGAGCCAGCGCCGCCGTTACCAGCGCCAGTCCCCCACCCTGGCTCATGCCGCCGGCTATCAGGCGATGTGCGCCGACTTCCGGCTGCGCCGCCAGCACGTCTAAAGCCCGCAGGCAGTGGCCGAGGATTTGCCGGTAAATGTAGGTCTGCGGCGAGTCAATGCCCGCCGTGACATAATCGGCACGGGATGTGCTAGGGTGCTTGTAGGGCATATCGGGCAGGTTGCCGTGCAGGTTCAGCCCCAGCGTGACCGTGTCCGGATACAGCGATTCGGGACCCGGCGGCGGGTTGCCGAGCGAGTATCCCGGCAGCCACAAGTAGCCCCGATTGCCTGTCGGCGTGGTCAAAGCTTTCGGCACCGCCAGCCAGCCGTAAACTAGCGACTCGCCCAGCGACGAGAACCGCAGCCAGTCTACGGTGTGGGTCGCCGTCTCGCCCCCCGCCCCCGGCAATCGCTCCCAGTCTGCCGGAACTTGGGCAAGCTCGGTCTTAACACCGGCCCAGAACGCCTCAAAATCCGCCGGGCGTTTCACCTCGGCCCGTGTTTCTTCGTGTGTAAGCATTGACATAAAAAAGCTCCAAACGCTTTCGCGATTGAAGCCTTAGTTTACCCCTTCTCGTAGGTATACAGCAACCTGAACTCAGCTACCCGTTGCGCCACATCCCTTGAAGCTCTTTCATTAACCTAATGTCATTTTCTGTTTTTGCTCGGAACTGAGGAGCAAGAACTAGATACTGCTGATAAGCGGCAATCGATTTTGCGGCTTCGGTATTGCTGTGCGTTCGGGCCGAGGCAGCTCGGTGGATTTCTGCCGCCAGGCGATATTGGCGCGGGTCGTTTGGGAAGCGTTGCGCCAAGTCTTGCTGATAGACTAAGGCTTGAGAGCGTTCTGTCGGTTTAAGACTGACGCTTGCCATAGTCGCCAGCCCATATTCCACTTCATAATCGTTTGGGCTGCGGGCAAGCAGGCGTCTTCCGACGGCAATCAGGTCAGGAGTAGGTGAGCTAAGTGACTCATGTAAGAACATAAGACGCACATAGTCGTATGTATGTGGGCCATGAACTGTTGTCCACATTTTAGACACATTACAGCTATCTTGAAAAGTATCCGCCTCGCTGGGACCATTTGGTAGCGTTTCGGCTTTATAAACGGCATAGCCATAACCAAATATCGCTTGGGGGTTATCTGGCTGTTGTTGAGCGAGGGTTCGATATCTTTGCAAGACCGCCAAAGGCTTTTGACCTTCTGCGAGAGCTTGACCGATTTTGTTACGGATGTTTTGGTACGGTCGGTCATCATCTATCCAAGGTGAATTGAACCAGGCATAGTCTCTCGCAAGTGAGGCCCTCGCCCATTGTTGGATAGCTTCTCTCGACAAGCCGCCGTCCGCCTGCACAGCCGGGCTAAATAAAGTCGTTAGACCAATCATTGGAATGAGGCAGGCGTTGACCCAACAATTGTGCTTGATTTTGTTATAGAGCAACATCAATTTTCCCTTCGGAAGAGCAATCCACAGGGCAGTTCTCACTGCCCTATGGAACCAGGACGCTGGAACAAAACATCAGATGCTGGATTAGGTCCAGTCGTAAACGTACTCGTAGCTTCCTGATGTAGTAATTGTCCCGGACGCTCTTCCATAATAGCCCTGCGCCCCGTAGCCATCGCCAATCCAGGGTTGAGCGAAGCGATGACGGTAAGCTTGTACGCTAAAATAGAATGAGTGGTCATGACCGCCCGCGAAGTAGCCTGCAAAGTCACCGGAGGCTGCAATCTGAGCTGCGAGTGTAGGGTCCATCCGTTGAGACCCCGGCGAAAAGATGCCTGCGATATTCCCGCTGGTAATGTTGTTTTGAGTGTCCACATCCGCCTCAAACTGCGCCTCTGTCCCTTGCGGCGTATAGATGGTTGGGTCAGGTGGAGTAGCAACACTCAAGGTATATCCCGCTGCCGTCATCAGCCCGATAACTACCGGACTTGTTTCCGGCTGCGCTATCGCAAGAACTGCGGCGGCAGTGGTAATAACGCCTCCGCCTGCGTGTTCCGCAACGCTCCAATCTACCTCATCCGGGGCAATCTTGATGTTGGCAAACCCATTGGCGGCTTGGGCGCTGTCCGATGTTCCGAAAAGCTTGGGCGCAACCTCCGTACTCCCTCCCAACTTTGCCCAGTTCTCAACCGGATCGTGCCAGCTGATGTAGTAGTTATTCGTGGCGTTAGCGCCGTCAGCGGCATCCGTCAAGTGGATGTAAACGTGTTCACGCCCGCTAGTTGTGCTTGCGAGACTATAAAGCGCCTCATAATTGTTCGGTGGATCGTTAGGCATGGTGAACGTACCATCTGAGGACGAGAGGTACGGCTGCCCCTGTACGAGGTGCCATGTATACGATGAACTAGCTGCCCATGAGCCGGCAGGGGCAGCAGCATAGACAATTAGCTCATCATCATCTGCGGTTGGCTTGACGGAGTTGGCATTGGTTGTGCCGTCTGGTGTAGGAAGGTCGGGGTCAGGTAGAGCCACGCCATCATCATCAAAGTTAGTCGTACTTTTGTGAGATGTCTGTCCAAGGCTTGAGCTAATCGTCACCATGCGGCTATCGGGTGCGGCCTGCGCGGTGATCATCGCATTCGCATTGACTGTCGCCTGGTGAATGTACGTCCCACGCCCGTAAGGAGCGTCCGTATACTGTACCTCATTATCCACCATCATCTGCGCCGTCCCCGAAAACCCGTAGCTCGCAATCCCTGTCCCACTGTCTATTGAGGCGTGGACGATGTAGGAAGTGACAAGCGGCGGCGGGGAAGCGTCAGACGGTGAGGTGACCAGTACGCTAGAGCTGTCGCCCAAGCTGTCCGAAGCATTAGCTGTCGCAGTCAGGCCGCTTGTCAGCCCAGAGTTGCGGTAGTTTACATTGCCGGTCGTCGTCACCGTCGTTGTCACCTTCAGGCTCATCGCGGCAGGATACGCCGGCTGCGGCCCGCTCCCCTGCCAGACACACTTGAAGTAGACGGTCAGACCTGCGCTCACATCCGTCGCCAGTGTGCCAAACACGGCCTCGTTGTTGTAGCCGGGCGCGTCAAAGACGCCTCCCAAGCCAGGAGTGTTGAAGTAGTTGAGGGCCTGCATCCCGTACATCGAGCCGGGGTCGGAGTTTGAGCCGACGCCGATAGCGTTGACGGGGGCAGCGGCTCCGGCGTCCGCGTTGAGGTAGGCAGGGCGAATGTAGAAGGCAGCGGCGGTCTCGTAGCTGCCGTCATTGTAGTAGTCGGGATTGGCGAGGATGAAGTCGTTGATGTCTTTGTAAGTTCCGGTGCGTGTGAGGGTGCCGGTTTGTGTTCCCTGGAAGCCAGTCACGCCACTAGTGTCGCCGGTGGCGTCGCAGGGAACGGCGGACCAACCAGGCGGTAGGGCCTGCGCCTGAGCCGGGCGGGGTGCGAGGGAAAACAAGCTAACAGAAGCAAGGGCCAAGAAAGGGAGCGCCTTTACTTAGTAAAGGCTCGCGCGGGAACGGCTGGGCTGCTGAGAACAGGACAAAGACGAAAACATGATAAAATTTTCCCTCGCAATCCGTAACAAGCCGATTTCGTAAGCGTTTATTGCTTTGAGACTATTATAATGGTCGAGAAAAGCATTGTCAATACTTTTAGCAGGCACTCGTTAAACTTTATTTATGAATTGTTTTCACGTTTGCTTTTATGTTGAAGCAACGTTTGCATCTTGCCTACTGGCAGGAGTATAATAGAAACTATGCTCCACGCGAAAGATAAGACAACAGACAAGAAGTATAGGACGGTGATTGTTTGGCTGCGGCGGGACCTGCGGGTGTCGGACAACGCGGCGCTGTTCGCGGCCTGCGAGCAGGCGGAACGTGTGGTGCCATTATTTGTGTTTGACCCGGACATTCTGGGTCGCGACGATACCGGCGCGGCGCGAGTGGCGTTCTTGATTGACGCGCTCGGCGTTCTGGACGCCAATCTGCAAAAGCTGGGCGGGCGGCTGATTGTGCGTCAGGGCAAGGTGCCGGAGCAGGTCGTCAAGGCTGTGGAAGAGTTCGGGGCAGACGCGGTGTTCCATCAGCGGGAATATGAGCCGTTTGGCGTAAAGCGAGATGCAGCGGTCGCGGAGGCATTGAAGCCGCGCGGCACGGCCATCGAGACGTTTGGGGGGCTGTCGCTGTTTGAGCCGCCGGAGATTATGACGAAGGCCGCGATGCCCTACACGGTCTTCGGGCCGTACAAGCGGGAATGGTTTAGCCGACCTGCCGATGGCCCGAAGCCGATGCCAAAGGCTGTGCCGATGCCGAAAGATGCCAAAAGCGATGGGCTACCGTCCTTAGATAAATTGAAGTTTGGGACGGCGCAGGAGTTTGAGTGCGGCGGGGAAGACCGGGCGCAGGCGCTGCTGGCGGAGTTTTTGACACAAAAGATCAAGGCGTATGATGGGGTGCGGGATATTCTCAGCGTGGACGGCACTTCGCTGTTGTCCCGGCATCTGCACCTCGGCACGCTGTCGGCACGGGCAGTGGTAGACGCCGTCCGCCGCGCGGGACTGGATCAGCCGTCGGAAGCCAAGCCGGACGAAGAGCAGAAAGGCGAGCATCGGGCGGAGCCGGGGCACTCGACGTTTCTGACGGAGATCGCCTGGCACGACTTTTATCTGCAGATTTTGCACCACTTTCCCCACGTCACCGAAGGCGCGTTCCGGCCCCAGTTTGATGCGCTGGAATGGGAAAATGACGAGACTCTTTTTGAAGCCTGGAAAACGGGTAGAACAGGATATCCGATTATTGATGCCGCCATGCGGCAGCTCAACGTCGTTGCCTGGATGCACAACCGGGGCCGAATGCTTGTCGCGTCGTTTCTGACCAAAGACCTGCTGGTAGACTGGCGCTGGGGCGAGAAATACTTTATGCAGCAGCTTGTGGACGGCGACCAGGCCGCCAACAACGGCGGCTGGCAGTGGGCGGCGGGAACGGGAACCGATGCCCAGCCGTTTTTCCGTATCTTCAATCCGACGACGCAGGGCGAAAAGTTCGACCCAGACGGCGCGTATGTCAAGCGCTGGGTCCCGGAGCTTTCGCGGGTGCCGGCGAAGTTTGTTCACTCCCCGTGGAAGCTGTCCGACGCCGAGCGGGCGCTGGCCTGCCCGGATTATCCGCCGCGCGTGGTAGACCATGCGGTTCAGCGGGAACGTGCGCTGGCGATGTATGCAAAAATCGCCAAGGAAAAGGAATGAATCTGCAAAGTCAAGAAGCGCCGAAGACGCCCTCCCGCCCCAATTCTGGGGAGCCATACAGACTGAGACCACACGGCCTCCGGTTCTTGTCCTGTGCCGGCTCCCCAGAATTGGGGCGGGGGGGCTTGACCATCGCTTTCTTGCTGCTGCTGGCACAGCTCACTTTTAGCCTGCCAAGCTACGCACAGACCGCCCCTGCCGCTCCCACGATTTCCGGGCCGCCGCGCGTGCTGATCTTGGTCTACCAGCAGCCGGGTGGTTTGGATCAGGTCTCCATCACTTATGACCCGAAAGTTACCCAAGCCCAGGCGGCGACGGACATGGATGCTTTGACACAGGCGACGGGCTGGCCGATCAGTTCTCGGAGCATTACTGAGACGGCCTCGCCGCTGACGAACCGGCCCGGCGCAATGACCAGCGTGACCTTCGCCGTGCCGGGCGTTGTTCAAGACTCGTCGCACACGTTTCCCGTGGAAGCCCTGGCGCGGGTATTCCGGCGGTACAAGCGTCTGAATGCCGTGTTCATTGTCGGGCCGCAGTTTCAGTTCCAGGGGGTGCGGTCGTATGCCGACAATGACATCAAAGTTGTTTTGGACCAGCACGACTCGTCGTATGTGTATCAAATCCAAGTGCTGAACGAGAACTTCAGCCGTTTGCCTGAAACCCAGGCGGCAGGCCATGCGGGCCATCGTTCCGCGCTCGGAATTTTGCTTGCTATTCTCGGCGCGGCGGCACTGGCGGGCATTGTGGTCTATCTTCTGACGGCGCGGCTGTCTCGCGTTCAGCCCCAACGACAACCGAACTTAGACGACACCGAGGCCGTGACACGGCTGGAAGCGGGAACACGAAAGTGATCAAAGGAAAATAATCAATGGAAGAAGTGCATGAGCTGCTCAAAGTGGCAGCGTCAAAAAAAGCATCGGACGTTTTCATCAAAGCCAACAGCCCGCCGGCGATGCGGATCAGCGGCCGTATTCAAATGACCGATGCGCCGCCGCTGACCGAAGACGACTGCCGCAATTTGGCATACAGCATCATGAGCCACGAGCAGATCGGCCGGTTTGAACACCGGCACGAGCTGGACCTGGCGTTTGAAGTGGAAGGGGTCTGCCGCATCCGCTGCAATGTTTATCAGCAGCGCGGCTCGATGGGCATGGTGTTAAGACTGATCCCGCTGAAAATCTTTTCGCTGGAACAGCTTGGCATGCCGCCGGTCTTGTCGGAACTGACGAAATCGCGTCAGGGTCTGATACTGGTGACGGGGCCGACAGGTTCCGGCAAGACCACGACAGTCGCCGCGATGCTGGACTTGATCAATTCGACCCGGCGCACGAACATCATCACCTGCGAAGACCCGATTGAGTTCATGCACCCGGATAAAATGTCTATTGTGTCTCAGCGCGAGATTGGCCTGGACACGGACTCGTTTGCCGATGCCTTAAAGTACATGATGCGTCAGAACCCGGACGTGCTGCTCATCGGCGAAATGCGCGACATTGAAACCATGAGTGTCGGGCTAGCCGCCGCCGAAACCGGCCACTTGGTTTTCTCGACACTGCACACGGCTTCTGCCGCTGAGACGCTGGACCGCATCATCAACATGTACCCGCCGCAGGACCGGGACATGGTCTGCCTGCGCCTTGCCGGCTCCCTGCGCGGCGTCATCTCGCAAAAACTGCCTCCCCGCGTGGACGGCACGGGCCGCGTCGGTGCGGTGGAGGTCATGGTCGTGACCCCGACCGTCTCCAAGCTGATTGAAGAAGGCCGGGCGTCCCAGCTTTACGGTGCGATTGCCGAGGGCAACTTCTGGGGCATGCAGACGATGAACCAGTGCTTGATCAAGTACGTCCGTGCGGGCCTGATCTCTGAAGAAGAAGCCCTCGCGAACGCCGGCAACGTCACCGAAATGAAGCAAATGCTGCGCCGTCCGTAAGCCGCGCCCGAAAGCGCCCTGCCGTATTCGGCGGGGCGTTTTTGCGTTTGAAGCTCGCACGACAAGCTTTACACGGTGGAATTCTCACAACATGAGAATTTTCGGAAATCACCCCTGCCCGGCGGCTGTTTATGCCTGCGTGTTCATCCGCTTCTGGTATGCTGTTCCGGGAGGGTCAACCGCATGAACGAGATATTCCAGGAAGAAAACTTGGCGAACGCGCAGTTTATTGACGTGGCGCTGGAACAAGCGATTTTTGCCGATGTCAGCTTGGAGCAGGCGACTTTTCAGAACATCAATCTCAGTGGCGCACGGTTCTCAGACATCAATTTCAGTGGAGTCGTCATCAGCGACAGCCGCATTGACGGCCTGATGATTTGGGGGTACGACATCGAGACGCTGATTGCGGCGGAGAAAGTGCGCCAGCAAAGGAGCGACCTATGACCGGGGTACGAGTCCTCGTCGGGACACGCAAAGGCGCCTTTGTGCTGACATCCGACGGCTGGCGTGAGCAATGGCAGGTAGACGGTCCACACTTTGGGGGATGGGAAGTCTACCATCTCAAGGCGTCTCCCCTGGTACCGAACCGCATTTATGCCGCGCAGTCCAGCGGCTGGTTCGGGCAGTTAATTCAGCGCTCCGACGACGGCGGGAAATCCTGGCAGCCGCAGGGCAACGAATTCCCCTACGACGGCATTCCCGGCACGCATCAGTGGTACGACGGTTCGCAGCACCCGTGGGACTTTAAGCGTGTCTGGCATTTAGAGCCGTCACTGACCGACCCGGACGTGGTCTATGCCGGAGTGGAAGACGCGGCTTTGTTTCGTTCGGCAGACGGCGGCGGAAGCTGGCACGAGCTGTCCGGGCTGCGCGGCCACACGACAGGACCCTCTTGGCAGCCGGGAGCCGGAGGAATGTGTCTGCATACGACTCTTCTTGATCCGAGCAACCCCGCGCGGATATTTGTTGCGATTTCCGCCGCCGGTGCGTTCCGCTCCGACGATGCCGGGGAAACTTGGAAGCCCATCAACCAGGGCCTGCAA
Organism: uncultured Armatimonadales bacterium; assembly: GCA_964252595.1. GTDB lineage: Bacteria > Armatimonadota > Armatimonadia > Armatimonadales > Capsulimonadaceae > JANXMY01. The sequence continues at coordinate 6,210 of CAXUNT010000054.1, read as the reverse complement.
TCCGAGTTCATGCCCGATCCGAGCGCGGAAGTCGGACACTGTGTCCATCGGATCGCCATGCATCAGGCGCGGCCTGAGGTGCTTTTTATGCAGAAGCATTGGGATGTGATGCGAAGTGATAATGCGGGGGATTCTTGGTATGAGGTCAGCGGCAATCTGCCCAGCGATTTCGGGTTTCCGATTGATGTCCATGCTCACGAGCCCGAAACAATCTATGTCGTCCCGATCAAGAGCGACTCGGAGCACTTCCCGCCGGAGGGGAAGCTGCGGGTCTACCGCAGCCGGACCGGAGGCAACGAGTGGGAAGCGCTGACAAACGGTTTGCCGCAACGCGACTGCTATGTCAATGTCCTGCGGGATGCAATGGCCGTCGATTCAATGGAGTCGTGCGGCGTGTATTTTGGAACGACCGGCGGACAGGTTTATGCGTCCTCCGACAGCGGAGACTCCTGGTTCCCGATTGTTCGCGACTTGCCTGCCGTCCTGTCCGTCGAGGTCCAGACCCTGCCATGACACTCCCGTCCATGATCCGAATCCAGCTTCCCTACCACCTCCGCTCGCTGGCCCAGGTCGGCGAAGAAGTGAGCGTCCCGCACGACGGGCCGGCGACTCAGCGGTCTCTTCTCGACTCCCTGGAAGCCTCCTACCCGATGCTGCGTGGGACGATCCGCGAGTACCAGACTCAGCAGCGGCGGCCCTTTCTGCGCTTCTTTGCCTGCGGGGAAGACCTTTCGCATGAATCTCCCGACACCCCCCTGCCTGATGCCGTGTCTGTGGGAGCGGAGCCGTTCTTGATCGTCGGCGCGATCGCCGGCGGTTAAGCCCCGCGGCATGAACCCGCCGGGATGATTACGACATGAGCGTCTCATACGCGGTGCGGTTTGTCAAACAAGGAGTTGCTGCCTCGGAAATTCTCATGTCGTGAGAACTCGGCCAAATTGCAAAACCAGTTTGGCCGAGTTTGGAAATGGCGCCCCAAATACGAGGTATAGTTTTTTCGGAGCCGCAAGATCCACGAATAATTGACCATTGAGAATTGACTTTGTGTAAGGAGAACTGACCCATGACCGCGACATTGACATCCCCGTCAATAGCCCATGCCCCCTTCCCCGACACCTACACGGTTTCCGCCTCGTCCGTCCTCAGCAAGACGAGTTTGGAGGCGAATAACAACAAATTCTATGTGCTGGAAGTCCATGAAGGCAGCCCCCGGCAGTTCCGGCTGTTCACCCATTATGGCCGGGTCGGATCGGTGGGCGTCAAAGAGACCCGCGACTTTGACAGCCGGGAGGCCGCGATGGACGCTTATGCCAAGCTGCTGCGGGAAAAGACCAGCCCGCGCAAGGGTTATGTGCTGGTGGAAGTGGAAAAAGCCGCCGTCGGCAGCGAAAAACTGCAAGTAAACACGGAGCAGACTTTTCAGCAAAAGCGCGGCGTGAAGCCAAGCACACTCGTCCCGGAGATCGCTGGGTTCATCGAGCATATCTTTGACGAGTCGAAGTCGGAGCTGGTGCGGCGCATTGAAACGCCCCTCGGCAGCCTGAGCAAGTCGCAGATCGAGCGCGGGGCGGATGCACTTCGCGAAATACGCTTTGCGATTGCCCGCGACCACAAGGACCAAATTGTCCCGCTGACCTCGCGCTACTACTCGCTCGTCCCTCATCGCTTAGGCCGCTGGACAGATTTAGATGCAGTCGCCATCAACAGCATCGAGAAAGCCGACACCGAGGAAGAGCTGCTTCAGCTCATGCGCGACGTGTACCACTTGCAGGGCGATCTGGAGTCCGAGACCGACCGCAAGTACCGGGCGCTCGGCGCGAATCTGAGCGTCGTTCCCCTCCAAGATCCTGCCTACAAGCAGGTCGAGCGGCGGGTCTTAGAAACCCAGTCGGCGCGGCACGGCTTCAAGCTGCGGGTGAACAAAATCTTCACCGCCGAGCTGCCGGAAGAGCGGCGGCGGTTTGAGACCGACGGCAAGACAATCGGCAACTTGCAGGGCCTGTTTCATGGCACGAGAAACTGCAACATGGCGGGAATACTGTCGCGCGGCCTCTTGATCGCCCCAAAGAACGCCCCAGTGTCGGGCTATATGTTTGGTAAGGGGATTTATTTCGCCGACCAGAGCAGCAAAAGCGCCCAGTATTCGCTGGTATGGGCCAGCAACAAGCGGGACATCGGTTACCTCTTTCTCGCCGATGTGGCTCTCGGCAAGGTCAAGACGGAGCAGGCCCCAACCTACCGGGAAGAAGCACCGCGCGGCTTTCACAGCGTCCAGGGCTGTAAGGGGACGCATCTGATCCACAACGAGTTTATTATCTACAAAACGTCCCAATGCACCCTGCGCTACATCGCCGAAATCGCAATGGCGTAATTTTTCCCGGCTTCTGGAAAGGAACTCCCCATGACAACCGCATTGACAAACTTGATCGAGCAGGCCGTGTTAGACCAGATGCGGGCGAAAGCCAGCTTTACGGCTTTGGATATTTCCAACTTCCTGAAAGGCGAGCGTTACCCCGTACAGCACCGTGAAGTTGCCGCGAGCGTCCGCGAGATTTACGAGTCTGGCGCAATGGCCTACTATGACTACGAGCGCAGGACAATCCCTGTTATCACCGCAGGCGGGACAAAGCAGGCGCGGGCGTTTTTATACCACTGGGAAGAAACAAAGCCGCGCACCTACCAGACTCGCGATTTAGCCGCCCTGCCACCCGTTCCTGCCGATCAGGCGCGAGACATCACGGACAGCGCCCCCGCCGGGCCAGGCTGCGTTCTGCCCCGCCCGGCGGCCCAAACGCCGAGAGGCACCCGATGCCAGACCCGGCGCGACGGGGCTTTAGCTGTGCCGAAACAAGCCCTTGCCCAGCTTGGCTGGCCCGACGGCACACGGCTGTCGATCCGGCAGAACGGCGGTCATATAGTCATCGGCTCCGCGCCCAGTGGCCCGGCCTCGCTGACAGTCTGGGGCGGCCAGCGTTTGCGGATCTGCCGAACGGTCCTCCGTACGGCATCGCTGTCGGCGGATACCGTGACAGTAGAAGTAGAAGGGGATGAACTGAGAGTGAAGAAGAAGTAGGAAAAGGCGCTTTCGGTGACAATTCTGTCATAATGCAGGAAAGCCCGGCACTGGTCGTGCCGGGCTTTTTGTTTGTGGGGGGGTTACTCCCCGCGTCGCGCGTTGGCGT
>CAXUNT010000054.1:0-3018 GCA_964252595.1 uncultured Armatimonadales bacterium | reverse complement strand
CCCATGCGCGCAGCTCAAGTATGCTGCCACCTAACATATCGTAAGCTTCTTTTTTGTACAGCACCAGCGGGTCAATGCCCGCGTAGCCGCGCCAGCCGATGCCTTCGCGCAGGTAGTCCATGGCGGACAGATGCTCCATCCAGTGCCGGTCTAAAGACTGCAAAGTCACGCGGCGCTCCAAATCCCGCATCTCGGCTAGGCCCTGCTCTTCGCCTAAGTTCTCGACAAAATGCCGTTCTTTGTCGGCGTAAGACTGTTCGGCCAGCGCAGTGACATACTCAACCAGCTCAGTTCGCTTTTTGTTCTTGAGGTCGTCTATCTGTGCGTACTGGCTGATAGGAAACGTCTGGCCCAGCGTGTTGTACAGGCCCTCCAGATCCCATTCGTCAGCCGGGACGCTTTCTGGGGCATACTGGCCGATCTCAGCTTCCACCGTGTCGCTGAGGTAACCGGCAATGGTGTCGCGTAGGTCGGCCCCTTCCATGATGCGCCGCCGCTCGCCGTAGATGTTGGCCCGCTGGACATTCATCACGTCGTCGTAGTCTAGTGTTGACTTCCGCTGATCAAAGTAGAACTGCTCCACTTTCTTCTGGGCGCGTGCAATCATCGCCGACAGCATTTTGGCGTCAATCGCCTGGTCTTCCGCCCAGGATTGCAGCAGCGGCGAATTGGCCTTGTCACCAAACAAGCGCCACAGCTCGTCTTCCAGTGAAACGTAGAAGCGGGATGCGCCAGGGTCACCCTGGCGTCCGGCTCGGCCCCGGAGCTGGTTGTCAATCCGCCGGGCTTCATGCCGCTCGCTGCCGAGAATATAGAGGCCGCCTAATTGTCGGACTTCTTCGGCTTCGCGCTGATGCTCCGCACTGCCGCGCTCGCCGACCGGGGTGAGTCCGATCTGCGGCTTGCCGCCGCGCTGGTAGTCGTAATCGTCGCTGGCCCCTTTAGCCGACTCGATCTCGCTGACGGTCGAGCCGCCGAGCAGGATGTCCACGCCGCGCCCCGCCATGTTCGTCGCGACCGTCACCCGGCCTTTGCGGCCCGCTTCGGCGATGATATGCGCTTCTTTCTCGTGCGATTTGGCGTTGAGAATGTTGTGGGGAATACCGTGGGTTAGGGCTTCGTCAAGACGCTCGCGATCTTCTGGCGCAATACCGAGCAGGGCCGCGAGGGCGTCCCGGTTAGCCTGGTCCGCCATGCTGGTCGTCATATTAAAGAACTTCGCGGCTTCGGACATCTGGCCCGCTGTCAGCAGCGGCGGGTTCTCGCCTTTGGCCGCGCCGTAGGGGGACAAGCGCTGGTTTAAGACTGCGCTCCATTCGGCATACTTGGCCTTGTCCAAGCCTTTGGTGTTTTCTAACTTGTCGCGCAGCAGATCCGACAGCGCCAGTAATTGCAGGCGGTCGTAACGCAGGCGGTCGGAAACGCGCTCGGACATCTCAACTGAGCGGGTTCCGACCAGCACCGGCTGCTGGCGGGCAAAGAGCGTTAAAATCTCGCGGGCGATCCCGCGCAGTTTGGCTTCCTGCGATTTGTAAATGATGTCTGCCTGATCTTTGCGGATCATCGGCTTGTTAGTTGGCACTGTCACAACGTCCAGGGCGTAGATCTTGCGGAACTCGTCCTCCTCGGTCTTTGCCGTGCCGGTCATGCCGCCGAGCTTCGGATACAGCCGAAACAAATTCTGGAATGTGATTGTCGCGAGCGTTTGGTTCTCGTTCTCGATCTTGACGCCTTCTTTGGCTTCGACCGCCTGGTGGAGACCGTCGGACCAGCGCCGCCCAAACATCAATCGGCCGGTGTTTTCGTCAATGATGACGACTTCTTCCTTGCCTTCCTCGTTCTTTTTCACGAGGTAATCAATGTCCCGCTTCCAGACTGCGTGGGCTTTGAGGGCCGCGCCTGCGTGCTGCATCAGTGACAGGTTTTCCGAGTCGGACAGGTTCTGAATGCCCAAAGCCAGCTCCACTCGCCGCTGGCCGTCGTCGGTAAACGTTGCCGTTTTCTGCTTTTCCTCAATCTTGTAGTCCCGCTCGTTTTGAAGCTGCCGGACGATGCGGTCCATTTTGACATACAAATCCGACGACGCCTCGGCCTGCCCGGAAATAATCAGCGGGGTGCGGGCCTCATCAATGAGAATGGAGTCCACTTCGTCCACAATCGCGAAGATCAATTCCGGCTGGGCTAGTTCCTGCCCCGGCACGGCCAGATTATCCCGTAGATAGTCAAAGCCGTATTCGTTGTTTGTGCCGTAAGTGATGTCGCAGTTGTACGCTTCCCGGCGGCTCCCCGCAGGCCGGGCGAAATCGTAGCGCGGGTCCGGGTGCCGGTATTCCGGGTCGAAGATATAGGTGCCGCCGAGATCGCCGGTTTCAGGACTCTGGCCCTGAATGATCCCGACCGACAGCCCTAAAAAGTGGTACAGCGGCCCCATCGCGACCGCACCGACTTTACTTAGGTAGTCGTTGACCGTGACCAGGTGAACGCCTTTGCCGGTCAGCGCGTTCAAGTAAATCGGCAAGGTCGCCGTCAGCGTCTTGCCTTCGCCGGTCCGCATCTCGGCGATGCGCCCGTCATGCAGCACCATGCCGCCGATGAGCTGCACGTCGAACGGCCGCATCTTGATGGTCCGCTTCGCCGCTTCGCGGGCGACAGCGAATGCTTCCGGCAGCAGCGGGTCGAGTGCGAGGTCACAGACCGCGCGTTTGTCGTCCCGTGCTAAATCGTGCCACTGGGTGCCGCGCCGCTCGCACTCGGCGTCCATAATCGCCGCGACCCGTTTCTTAAACTCGGTCGTCTTGCCTTGCAGCGCTTCGTCGGAGAGCGCCGCCATTTCCAGTTCCAGCTTGTTGATTGTGTCAGCGACTTTCCGGTATTTTTGGATGTCGCGCTCGTTGCCGTCAAAAAGGTTTCGTAAAAATTGCATGAGATGCCTTTCGCGCAGTGAAGCCCCCCCGCCCCAATTCTGGGGAGCCGGAAATAGGCGTCGGAGGTGGCGGTTTGGCTTGTCCTGTTCCCCAC
>CAXUNT010000053.1:0-31995 GCA_964252595.1 uncultured Armatimonadales bacterium | reverse complement strand
ACCCGCGCCGCCGCCGCTTTGGCTCCCGCCGCCACCGCCGGCAATCGCTAGGGCAGAGCCGTTCAGGAAAATCGTCGTCCCATCCCCCCACCGCCGCCGCGGTTGCCGCCACCGCCGTCGCCGAGGCTGCCGATGGAGTCGCCGAAGCCGCCGCCGACCAAGATGTCATAAGTCGTTCCCGGCGTCACCGCAAGCGTTCCCATCACCGAAGCGCCGCTGCCGCCGCTGTTGCCGGGGAAGCCCGAAGCGCCGCCCGCGCCGTCAAGAGTGACGTTCGGGGAGAAAACTCCCGCGGGGTCCAGGAAGCTGTAGGCACCCGCCGTGGTGTAAGTGCTTGTGATGGTAGACTGGGCGTGGACGGCGGGCGCAAGGCCCAGCGCGGCCAAAGCGAGGCCGGTCAACGCCAGGCGGGTGCGGGCCGCCCGTCGCGCGGCGTGTTTGTGGAAGACGGAAGGAGAGATAATGAACACAAGATGTTCCTTTCTGTGAAGCAGAACCGCTTAGGACAATGGCGGAAAGATAAAGGCTTGGAAAGATAAAGGCTTGGAAAGATAAGGCAGAGGCGCAAGCAGGCAAAACGGCACGATTGCCGGCGGCAGGGGTAAAGCAGGAAGCCGCACTCTTCATACCAGCACAAACCATGCCAAGTCCCCGCACTTCTACGCGGAGCAGGCACAAGGATTATTTATTTTGTCAGGAACAGTCCGGCGAGGGTCAGCAGGCTCAAAATCGCCATCAGGCCGCCCGGCATGAATGCGCGGGGGCTGCTTTTGGCGTAGCGGAAGCTGAAAAAGACGAGGAGGAAAAGTGTTAAGGCGAGCGCCAGCGGCAAGCCCCACGCCTGGCTGGTTCGGATGCCGTGCGCGGCGGCAAGAAGCACGAGAAAGCTAAGACTGCCCGCGATCAGCGACGGCAGGCTTTTCGCCGCGCGGTAGCCGGCAAATCCACCACAGCCGACCAGCACGGCATAAACAGTCACAATATAAGCGGCAATCTGCATCGTTGTTTTATTGCTCTTCCACCGCTTGGCGGCGCAGTTCTTCCTGAACCCATTCCAGCGCTTCATGCGGCGTCATCACCCGGCAGCGGGTCGCTGGCGGTCCGATCAAAGGATTACCAAGAAAATGCTGCTTGTCAGTCGTGACAAAAACATCGGCGTCGCATTCCATCGCACAGGCTAAAACACGGGCGTCAGGGCGGTAGGCCGTCATGCTCATGCAGGCGTCGACGGTTTCAGGGGCCGGCTGCGCCAGCTCGCCGGCAAAATCAGCGCGGTCCAAGATCAATGCAAGTTCCGGCATCAGTTCCAGGCGGCTTTTCTGCACAAGATACTGAACGTCCCGTACCACATCACGGCAGTAGCGCATATCAACAAAGCCGAGGTCGCCAAGCTGCAAAAGCTGACGGGCCGCCGTATGCGGCTTTTTAGAATAGATCGCCGTGATAATTTCGCTGCTGTCCCAGAACACGCGCGGCTTACCGAAGCGAGAGCTACTCCGTACCATCGGCCTCACGCCTCCGCCGCAGGTCTGCCAGCATGTCTTCCAGCGTAACGCCGGAAGCCAAAAGGCCGTCACGTAAGGCGTCTGCATGAGCGTCTACCCGAATTTGGCGAGGGCTGACAAGGAACACGCCGCCAATATCCACAACGCTCATTTTCTGCCCTTCTTTCAGAGCATAGAGGTCACGCAGAGATTTAGGAATGGTGAGCTGGCCGCGCTGGGCAAGTTCTACTGCGGCGATAGTCATGGTGCCTCCTGATTTCAGCAACAGATTTTTTCTGATTTCTGAAAAGAGTGTACCAAGTTGCTGGCGGAAAGTCAAGTGGTTTTGCGCCGCTTCGGTTACGCCGCAAGAAGCAAGGGAAGTAAATCGCCGCCTTCGGGTTCGGACTGCGCCGGGGCGGCGTCGGTCATCATCTGGAGAAAGACGACGACGATATAAGGGTCGAAATGCGTGCCGGACAGGGAGCGGATGTGGTCCAGAACTCTTGCTTCGGGCCAGGACGCGCGGTATGGACGGTCAGAGCGCAGGGCATCCCAAACGTCCACCACCGCGAACAAGCGGGCCGCCAGCGGGATTTGGTCGCCGCGCAGCCCCTGCGGATAGCCGGTGCCGTCCCACTTTTCATGGTGGCTGTAGGGAATGTCCAGCGCCGGACGCAGAAACGCAATCGGGGAAAGCATATCGTAGGCGTCCTGCGGGTGACGGCGCATGACCCGCCACTCGGTCGGAGTCAGGTTGTCCGTCTTCAGCAGAATCCGGTCGGGAACACCCATTTTGCCGATGTCGTGCAGCAAAGCGCCGCGCCGGATGTGGACCAAGTCAGCGCCCGGCACATTCAGCACCCGCGCGAGGCGCTCGGACAGATCGGTGACGCGGCGGGAATGGCCCTCGGTTTCCTGGTCGCGCAGGTCCAAAGCGCGGCCCCAGCCTTCAATGGTCGCGTCATACGCTGCCATCAGCTCCTGATGTGAGCGCTGAATGTCCTGAAACATCGCCGCGCTGTCAATCGCAATGGCGGCCTGTCCGGCGAGAATGTCCAGCCGCTCCCGCCAGCCGGCGTCCGGCAGCAGCGGCGAGCGGTGGAACACTTCCAGTACGCCTTTCAGCGTGCCTTTGGCGACCAGCGGCACGGCCCAGTACGCGGCAAAGTGTTCCGACGCCAGCAGGGGGACATCGGCGAAGACTTCCGGGGTCCAGGTGAGATTGGAAAGGTCGATCGTTTCCCGCTGCCGCGCCGCCCGGCCCGCCGGGCCGAACCCAACCGCCTGCGCCGGGAGGGACGCCACGGAGCGATGCAGCCCGGACCCTGCGGCATAGAACAGGTCTTCGGTTTCGGGATCACAGGTCAAAACAGCGGCGGCGTCTACCCCAAGCTGCGCCCGGACCTGCTCTAAAACCAGCTCCAGCGTTTCGCCGATGTTGGGGCTGGACATGATTGCCAGGTCTATCTGGTGCAGTGCGGCGATATACTCCACGCGCTCTTCCAGGTGCCGGTTCAGGGCCAAAATCTTTTGCTGGGCCTGCCGGCTCTGCGTGATGTCCTCGACCACGGCAATCGCGAAAAGCGGGGAGCTGGCGCTATCCCGCACCAGCGACATCGTGAGGGTCGCCCACAACGGGCTGCCGTCGGCGCGGGAGTAGCGCTTCTCGACCTGGTAGCCGTCGCGTACCCCTTCCTGCAAGTCCCACTGCCGCTGGAGGTTCGCCGAGGCATCGTCCGGGTGAGTCAGCCGGGCCAGCGCCATTCCATGCAGCTCTTCGGCGGTGAAGCCGAGCATATTCTGGAATGCGGAATTCGTCCGGGTCAGCCGCCCATTCATGTCCACGCGGGCGATCCCGACGGCGGCGGCGTCGAAGATCGTTCGAAGCTGTTCTTCGCTTTCGCGCAGGGCGTCTTCCGTGCGGCGGCGGGCGGAAATGTCCTGCACCGTGCCTTCGTAGTGCAGCAGGGCGCCGTCGGGGCTGCGAACCGCTCGCGCGTTCTCCGAGACCCAAAGAAGCGTGCCGTCGCGCCGCCGCATCTGCGATTCGAAGTTTGTGACGGTCTCGCCGAGTTCCAGCGCTTGCTGGAACTCAGCACGGCGCTTGGGGTCCACATACAAATCGCGGGCGGCGTCTACATGCTGGGCTACGAGCGACTCAGGAGTATCGTAGCCATAAATGCAGGCGAGCGCCGCATTCGCCCGCAGAAAATGGCCATCAGGCGACGACTGGAAAATCCCGACCAGCGCCCGCTCGAACACGGCTCGGTGGGCTTCTTCCGACCGCCGCAGGGCTTCCTGTTCGGGATGAAGCCGGCTTCGCACCAGCAGAACGCCGCTCCAGAGAATTTCCGTGCCGAACGCCACCCGGGAAAGCACAAAATCTACGGGAACGCGGGAGCCGTCACGCGGGCAGGCGTCCAGGCGCAGAAACTGCCCTCCGGATTCCCGCCCCTCCGAAAGCAGGCTGCGCGGGAAGAGCGGCAGAAGCGACCAGATGTCTTCGCCCACTACATCCCCGGCCCGGCAGTGGAACAGCCGCTCGGCTTCGGCGTCAAACGACACAATTCGGCCTGCGCTGCTGAACGTCAGCGCGGCGGACGGAGCGGAGGCGGCAAGGGTCGGGGAAGCGGCAGGCATGGTCTTCACGAGTATTTTATCGGCAGTTTCGGCCTCGGTCTTCACCCAAAGGCTGGAGAAGACGAAAGCTGGCAATGCGCCGTGTCCAAACCGCAGGAAATCTGGGTAAAATAACGCTCAATGAGTGCTACCAAAAGAACTGCGCCGAAGACAGCCGCGAGGGATGACAATGGATGATGCGGCGATGCCCCATTCCCGGCCGCGTGCCGCCGTGTCCGCCGAAGAACGAGCGCTCATCGAGCGCTGCAAGCGCGGCGATTTGGGAGCGTTCAACGACCTTGTTCGCAAGTACGAAAAGCAGGTCTACAACTTCGCGTACCGCCTGACCGGCAATTACGATGATGCCAATGATGTCGCGCAGGATGCGTTTCTGCGCGTCTTCAATGCCATCGGGACATTCCGGGGCGATTCCTCGTTTTCGACCTGGCTGTTTCGGATCACCACCAACGTCTTTTTAGACGAGCGCAAGAAAGCTAAATCTCACCCGCAAACGTCCTTAGACGAATATTTAGAGCTGGGGGAGTCCAGCGTCGCCCGGCAAATTGAAGATCCGTCCCCTACCCCCGAAGCTGTGCTGGAAGAATCCGAGCGGGCGCAAATTCTCCAAAAAGCTGTCGGCGACCTGCCGGAGTATCAGCGGGCGATGGTGACGCTCTACCACACCCAGCAAAAGTCGTATGAAGAGATCGCTGAGATTCTGGATCTGCCCATCGGCACCGTCAAAAGCCGCCTTAACCGGGCGCGGCTGGCCCTCAAAGAAAAACTTTCCGGCATTCGGGAACTTTTCAACTCGTAGCGCCGTCGGATACGCAGACAGGCTTACGCCTGATGATCAATCCAAAATTCACAATTTTTTCAGATTGTGATTCCCTATAGTCATTGCCCCGCGAAAGGCAGTGAGGACGACTGTTATGAAAACCGAACGAGCGCAGGAACTTTACTCGGATTACGCCGAGGGGACTTTGACGCCGGCGCTGCGGCAGGCGCTGGAACAGCACTTTGAAGCCGACCCGGCGGCGCGGGCCGACTACGAAGAGTTTGCGGCCGTGTTTGCCCTTTTGGAGCAGCCAGCGGGCGAAGAGCTGGAAGCGCCGGCCGGCTTCCGGGCCAGAGTCATGGAGCGGGCGACCGTGCAGCAGGAGCAGCGCGTCACGTCGGCAAATCGCACAAGCTGGCTCGGCTGGTTCGTGCCGCCCGCCCGCCAGCGGGCCACTGGTGGTGCCCTCGCGGCTCTGGCGGTTGTCGTAGTCGGCGGCATCCTGCTGACCCATCCGGGCAATCCTGGCGGAGCAACGTCTGAGGGCATCATTCCCGGCGGCGAAGCCTCAGCAGTCACGGGCCTGGTGCAGAGTGTGGACACCAAGCCCGGCACAAGCTTCCATCAGTTCAACCTGCACCTGCCGTCAAACATCCCCGCTGCGACTGTCAGCGCTTATGTCGTGACGGCTACCGAGCAGATCACCGACCCGTCGCACCTCGGCGACGCCACGCCCGCCGTGACGGGGCAGCACTTGAACAACCATCAGGGTCTGCAAATCCCCATTGCACCGGTGGACGCGCCGCCGGCGGGCAGCACCCTGAACCTGCTGGCCGAGTACAAGCCCGATGCGGCCAGCCAGCCCGCCGGCGTGGAAGCGGTTTTCACACCGTTCGGCGCGGCCGATCCTGCCATCGTGGCCCCGGTCAACACGAGCTTTCTGGACGGAATGCAGGCTGTCGCCGCGCATTACGGCGCAACCGTGATTGTGGACGTTTCTTCGGCTCCGACCCAGCCCGTGACCGCCGATTTCTCCGGCACGGACCCTGCCGCGCCACTCGCGGACATGGCAAATGCCGTCGGTGACACGGTGCGGAAGACCGGCGACAACACCTATTACGTAGGACGTGCCTAAGAGTTGAGGAAGCCCCCCCTTCCGCCAGATCTTCTCCGTATTACTCCCCAGAATTGGGGCGGGGGGCTTCCTCAGTTCGGGGGCGGGCTTTTTATTGGGTGAAACTTTTCTCCGCCGCAGCACTCCAAGCACACTGGAGGCTCAGTTTATGCGCGTTCCCGCCGCACTTTTTCTTTTCGCTGCTCTTTTTTGCATGATTTCCGTCTGCCGCGCCGATACGCCGCCGGTGCAGGACATTTTTGTCGGCAGCGGCACGCCTGGTCCGTTTGCCCTGCGCTGGAACAGCGTAGAAGCGAACACCGAAACCGTCTCGGTCAACGGGCAGACCCAGCTTCGCGGCATTGACTACGCTTTAGACAGCGGCGCAGGAACCGTCACATTCACGCACCCTGTTCCCGCAAACTCCGCCGTGTCCGTCACTTACGCACTGGTTCCCGGACAATCGCAGCACAGCGGTGGCGGGCAGACCATTCCCCTTTCCGTAGACCTGCTCCGAAACCAAAACGGCTATTTTTCGCTGGATGCCCTCGGAAAAGCCGCCGATACGTCCGGCGGCGTGACGCTCGGCGCAGGCTTCGGCTGGGGCGGGCCGAGCAGCCGGCTTTCGTCGCGCTTCGTGTATACGCCGCAAATGGCGTCAGGTACCGATCCTCATGCCGACCGAACGGGGATGTCACTGGGCGGCTCGACGGAGGCCGGGCGCTGGGGGAAGTTTTCGCTGGGATTTTCCCGCGCCGGCGCGGGGCTGGACCCAAGCGCGGGCAGCGCCTCCCAAACCAGTGATTTTCAAGCAGGCCGGCAGGTGCTGACCCTCGGCAGCACGCTCACGCCGACGAAAATGGTCCAGGCGCAGCTTTCGTTCACCCGCTCCGACCCGATGACCCAGGCGGGAGCGGCAGATGACAGCCAGACCCAGTCGTCCCTCGCGCTAACGCTCACCCCAAGCCGCCAGACCAACGTTTCGGCGAATGTCTCCGAGGCTAACACCGGAAACAGCGGCACGACCCAGAACTTGGCGCTTTTAATCAATTCTCAGGCGACACAAACGCTGGATGTCAGCGCCGGGTACAGCAGCCAAAACCCGCCCGGCGCGGCCAGTGACAGCCAGGCGATCAATCTGAAGACTGTCTTGACCCCCAGCAAGACCCTCTCCGTGCAGGCCGACGCCGACCAGTCCAAGCTCGGCGCATCAACCACCGATCAGCAGTCGGTGACACTTGCGCTCACGCCGAAGCCGTCGGTTCAGCTCCAAGCCGGGTTTTCCCTGCGCCAGACCTCGGCGGGCAGCTCGCCGGACACGCTCGGCACGTCCGAAGCGACCGTCGGCGGCAGCCTGCATCCCTTTTCGGCTTTGGAACTGTCGGGGAGCTACAAAAGCCGGATTGCCCCCAGCACAGACACAAATTCCGCAGACTTGCTGGACACCAGCACGGCCCAGTTGGCGTTCACCCCGATCAAGACATTTAAGCTGACGGGAACTTACGCGCAGAACCCCGATGACGGCGGAGACACGCTCCAGCGCCTCGCCCGGCGCGGCTTAGGGCTGGAAACCCGTTTTGGCGCTCTCGCCCTGTCTGGCGGCTGCGACTGGTCCCGCACCTACGACACGCCTGATGTCGAGCAGACGATCCACGCCAACCTCGGCCTGCGCTTTTCCGCCGCCACGCAGCTTTCGGTCGGCTATCAAACCCAGCAGAACCGCCTTGACCCGTCGGTTCCCCTCGCCACGGCTTACACGCTCGGCTTCACCCACACCCTGGGCGACCGCTTCAGCTTGAGCCTCAGCGGCAAGCGCCAGCAGGCCGCGACCGCCGAAGCGACGCCCGATTACAAGGCGACGGCGAGCTTGGGGATGAAGTTCTAGGCTATTCCAACACGGCAAAACGCCTAGCCTCAACCCTGAGACCGGGCGTTTTCTGCTGTCTAGCGCCACCCGCGCAAGGCTTCACTTGCCGCTTTCTTGACAGTCTCGTCATCCGTAAGTGCGGCTTTCTGCAAGGCGGCTTTCGCCTGCAGCGCATCCGCCAGACGGGTTTTGCTTTGCAGATCAAGCCGCTGCCAGCCGTAGCCGTAGTAGAAGTTCGCGGCGGCGGAGTCCGGCGCAAGCTGGAGTGCCTGCGCGAACTCTGTCATCGCCCGCTCGTGATCGCCCGGCAGATCGCCGCTCATCAAGCCAAGCGCAACATGCGCGGCGGCTTGAAACTCGGCGGGAGAAGACGGTCCGGCAGTGGGCAAGAGCGAGATGCCGGATCGAGTGGTATCGGAGGCAAAACGGATGGCCTGCGAGTAAACAGAGAAAGCCTCTTCGTTCTGCCCAGTCTGACTGAGCAGCAAGGTACACCTCATCCACCCGATAGCGTCGGATAGTCCGCAGCATCCGCGCAGGTTGGATGTGATGCCCATTGCCTGACCAAGCGCGATGGCTTGCGGGTCGCGGTTCAGCGGCCAGTAAACTGCCGTTTTGTAGGCGGCCAGTGCCTCTGCCGTTTTACCTTCCCCAGTAAGGGCTTCCCCTAGACCGTAGTAAGGAAAGGGGCCAAGCGTACCCATCTGAACTAACTCGCGGTAACTTGCTTCGGCGACAGCAAAGTTCTTGAGGTGCAAGGCTTCCGTACCGGCTTTATCTAAGCGATTGATGGTCGCCATCCATGCATCCGATTGCGCTTTTTCTTGCAGCGATTGGTAAAGCGGGCCGCTGAGACGGTGCAAATTCAAACTCTTTAGTTTCTGAAGCAGAGCCGCGGAACTTAATTGTTGTGTGATGGTCGGGCTCGATTGTGATATACTTACTGGGGGTATGCTGCCCTGGGCCGTACAAGGCAACGCACAGGCTATCAAAGCTAGAGCGCAAGAAATGATTGTCAAGTTCATGGGTGTAACTCCTCGTGAGCAAAGTTGTTAGTGGAACAAAGCTGTCCCTTTTGGAAGCACTTTGTTCCAGCTTGGATAAACATTTTGTGGCTTGAAGTCGAAAATGGGTAGGACCGGCCCCGCAGACGTGTTTGCTGGGTAGTCCGTCCAGTGGCCGGAGCCTGGTTCTTTGGCGTCAAATTCCGTGTCCCAACCAGTCTCGGCTAAAGGAACCCACCGTGTGTCAGAACCGGATGGACGGAACATCAGGTATGTTTTAAACACATCGGTCATAAAGACTTCGGCGAAGGCGTCGTTCAACGGAAGGGCAGGAGCATCGCCATCTTTTTGTTGGCCGCCATCAAGCGTATGGGTTCCCTCGTAAGGGAACGTATTGTCGAGCGCAGGGACTCCGCTGTCTGTCGAGGCAGCCCTTGAGCCGTCGGTCAACACAAAGTTTTCGCCAGGGTTGATAATCTGGGCATACCCCCATTGCCCTGCGCCCGTAAAAGCCGCTAACGGAGATGAGACAGTCGCAACCCAGACAGAGCCGTCTGTTTGATTTTTCTGCTGCATGGCGGCGGAAGGGCCGGCATACAGTTCAAGCGATTGAGAGGAGTTGGGGTAGCCGACATAGCCATAACCAGTTGCATTGGTCGCTGTCCAAGAAGGCACATATACCGTTACCTTCTGCGTCGCCGTCACGCTGAACTGGCTACCCTGCCCCGCAGGCGGCGTTACTGTTGCGGTGCAAGTGACTGTCTCCGGCGTCTGTTGTGCATCGTTCCAGAACCAGTGGGCAGTAGAATTGGTGAGAGGGCCGGGACCATCAACTTCCGTCGTATGTGACTGATTGTTCGGGTCAGAAACGACAGACCAATCTTGGAACGTGGCGCCGCTGACCGACCATTGATAGGTCGGCGGGTTCGCAGTGTTGTTCCGCAGCGTCGAGGGAATACCGCTCAGGCCCACCCCGCAGCCTTGCCCGACGAGGATGTTGTACCCGCCGCTGCTGTCCTGGATCGCGCCACCGGGCGAGATGGTGACAGGAGAAACACTGACCGACCAGCTCACCGTTGAACTGTACGAGCCGTACCGGTTGCTGCCCGGATCAATCTGCGCCTGCGCTCCCTTCAGCGTCACCTTGATAACCCCGGAACTCGGAGACTGAGCGCTGTACTGCGTTCCAACACTGCTCCCGGAGTAGGACTCGCCGGAGGCGGTGTCAACTTCCGGGTCGCCCAAGCCGTCGCTGCAAGATGCGGTGGGGAAGAAAAAGAACCCGCCGGCGTACCAGGCGGCGGTGCAGGTCTGCGTGACGATGCAGGGCGGCGCAGGATCAGCAGGGTTGTTTTGGTCGGACCAGGTGAAAGTAGCGGTGACATCGCCGCTGGAAGAAGTCTGCCCGGAGCTGTCTCCGGTGCTGCCGCCTTCGTAGGGAAACGGCCCCGATGGATTGCGGTAGCCGCTGTACCATTGGCCGCCGCTGAAGGTAGGGCTTTGAGCGGTAACGGCCCCAGTGCTTGGGTCGGTGGTCTGCCAAACATAGGTTCCGGCACGAACATGAGGAGCGCAAAGCAGAAGGCTTGCTAAAAGGCTAATCTTTAGCAGCACAAACGACGGGGCGCACAAACGACGGGGCGCACAAACGACGGGGCGCACAAACGACGGGGCGCAGAAGTCAGCATAGGTCCTCCAAGTCGCAGGCCGTAGAAGACGCCCGGCGTTCAGCGTCTATGTCTTATTGTAACACGGGCAACAAAATGTGTCAAGCGTTAGTTTTGCGGTTTTTTGGCGGCGCGGCGAATTGCCATGACGGCGACATCGTCACCGAAGCGGCCCCGGCAGAAGAGGGCGACTCGGCGCAGGAGGCGGAGGACGAGGCGGCGGGGCGGCAGCGCGGCCAGCATGACGAGAAAGGCTTTGAGGCGGGGCAGACCGAGCCACTCCAAACGAGACTGCGGAGGGCGGGCGTCGGAGACGCCGTCGGTGTAAAGCAGAAGCGTCCCGCCGGGCGGCACCGTCGCCTGGTGCTGCTCGAAGCGGGTCATGGCGGGCGGGAACGCGCCGACCGGCGGGCCGGTGCCGTCGAGTTCCTGCACGGCGTCCGGGCTGCTCGCATCGGCGGGCGTGATCAGCGCGGGTTCGTGGCCGCCGCTGGCGTAGACTAATTTCCCCGTGCCGGCTTCGAGCATCCCGACAAACACCGTGCCGAAGCCCTCAAAGTTCGGGTCCGGCTCGATCATGGCGTTGACGGCGGACAGCGTCTGGGCCGGGGAAAGCCCGACGGCAAGGCAGTCGGACAGCAGCTCGCGCATATGCTCGGCCTGCAATGCCTGCTCCGGGCCATGTCCGGCGACATCGCCGATCACGACGGCAATGGGGCTTTTGTCTCCGGCATCGGGGTCCAGCGCAAACGCCGCGTGGAAGTCGCCGCCCGACGGCGGGGTCGCCGGGATGTCGGCAGACGCGGCAGCGTATTCCTGTGTCAGCGTCTTCTCTGCCTGCCGCAGCTTCGGTGAGTCTGGGGGCGTATCTTGTAAACTTTGCGTGTCCATGCTTACTGATTATAACACAGTTTGGGGAATTGCGCCAGGAGCAAGCACACGCATCATTTCGGCGCGGGACCCAAGCTCGGCCTGTGCGCCTTCCAAATACCGCAGGTTGTAAATGACGCTGAGGGCGGCGAACGCCGCCCCCGCCCGGTGCAGGCGGTACGCGGCCTGCGCCGCCGGCAGCAGCAGCGCCCGCAGCGGACGGCTCAAAATTGGGAAGGCCAGAACCATACGGGCCAGCAGGCGGGTGGCTTTGTTCCGGGCGTGGTAGCCATGCCGGACCGTCTCCCACGACGTGTCGCCCCGCCGCGCCCGGACCACGTCCAACCCCCCGTAGGCAAACGGCACGGCAAGCCAGGACGCAAAGCGCCTTTGGGGCCGATGCGTTCCCCGCGCCTCCGGCGCATAGACAAACTGGACCCCGCGCTGTTTTTGGAGGCGCACGGCCAGCTCCACATCTTCCTGGCGCGGAAAAAGCTCGTCAAACCCGCCGACCGCGACGAGATGCTCCCGGCGCACCGACGCATTCCCAGAGTAGAAGTGATGCGGCCCGCAGCCGTCCCATTCTCCGGTGCGCCAGGCCGTGTATTGCTTCTCCAGCATGGCATGTTCCCAGGCGATCCAGGCCGGCTCACGCCAGAGAAGGGCCGGGTCCGGCAGCATCGGCCCGATCACGACCGTGCGGTTTTGATCGGCATGATGAGCGGCATGGACGGCCAGAAAGCCCGGCGTGGGTTCCACATCGTCATCTAAAAAGACAACGACTTCGCCCTGCGCGTTCTCAATCCCGTTGTTTCGGGCGCGGGCCGGGCCGCCATTCGGCTGGAGGATTGCCCGCAGAGCATACGGTGCGGCTCCGGCGTACTGCCGCAGAAGCGCATCGGTGCCGTCGGTGCTGCCGTCGGAGACGACCAACACCTCAATTTGTTCTGCCGGGAACGTCTGCCGCGCTAGACCGTCCAGCGTCTTTTGCAGGCTGTCTTTGCGGTTAAAGGTCGGAATAACGACGGAAAGAAATACAGGGGACATTTGGCTCATAACGTGTCCAGCTCTCGGATCAGCTTCGCAGGAACGCCGCCGACCAGGGTGTTCGGCGGGACATCTTTTGTGACCACGGCTCCCGCCGCAACCACCGCACCCGCACCGACCGTGACTCCCGGCAGCAGGGTCACCCCGGCGGCGATCCACGCGCCGTCTTCCACTCGCACCGGCAGCGCCTGCACGTCCCCTGCCCGGAACAGCGGCGAGCCGACTGCGTGGCTGGCAGTCACAATCACCACATGATGCCCGACTGAGACCCTATCGCCCAGCGTCACCGGCCCCGACGTGTCCACAAACACCGGACTGTTCAGAAAGCAGCGACCGCCGATCTGAAAATTTTGGCGCGGGTCGCCGGACATGCCGAACTGGACCGGCCCGGCCAGCAGCGTTCCCGGCCCGATGTGCAGGCCGGCCAGCCGGTACAAGCGCGTCCGCAGGCGTCCGCCCGCGCCCAGCGGCAAGCCCGCCAGCAGCCGGTCCGCCAGCCATAAGCGGAACGGCAGGACGCCCAGCTCAGAGCGCAGCACCGACAAGAGTTTCGGCAGGGACAATCGGCTCATCAAGTAGAGACCGCTTCACGCGCCGCCGGAACCGGCCCGGCGGGTTCCAGTGCCGCCAAGAGACGGCGGTTCGCGGCTTCCAGCGTGTAGTTTTCTTCCATCAAGCGCCGGGCGTTCCTGCCCATCTCCGCCGCAAGCGCAGGGCTGTCCAGAAGCTGCATGATGCGGGAGCGCAGAGCGTCCGCGTCGCCGGGAGGCACATAAAAGCCAGTCTCGCCGTCTATGACATAATCCGAATGCCCGGCGATCTTGGTCGTAATGACGGGTTTCCCCATCGCCATCGCTTCGGCGATCACGGCATAGCCGCAGGCGTGGACGGCGTCGTACAATGGCACGACGACGCAGGCGGCTTCGGCATAGAGACGGCGCAGGCCAGGGTAGTTGCCGTAGGACCGGGCTTCCACATTTGAAGGCAGGCTTTGACCGGCGATGTCCAGATCACTGCGGAACCACGCGCTGTCCGCCGCGATCTTCGCCTCGGCATCCAGGCCCGTCATGGCGGCAGCCAGCGTTTTGTAATCCCGGTTCGCCATGCCTGCGCTCGCCACGAGATGAGGCGAGGGCGCAATGCTTGGATCGGGCCGGAAAAAGCGCGTGTCTACCCCGTAGCCGATGTTGCGGACACGAACCTGCGGAATATGATGAACTTCAATCAAGCGCTGCGCCAGCGTTTCCGAAAGACACAGAAAATGGACATTTGGCGTGTTCCGCAGCAGCTTCAGTGCCAGCGCCCCTTTGCGCGAGCCTAAGTACGAGCCGTGCGTGATCATAAACACCGGCAGCGTGCCACCGGTCGCTTTCTGCACCAGCGCCAGCGGCAGGCCAACATCTTCCCCTGTCGTCAGCGCCGAGCGCAGCCCTTCTTGCTGCCTGCCGAGCGCGGCCAGTCCCCAGTATCCTCCGCCAGCGCGGCGGGCCAGCGCGACCGACAGTGCGTTTGACGCAGACACGTCGGCGAACGACAGCAGGCGCATTGGCTGCTCCTGCATCAGCTCCAAGAACTCGACGCGCGGATGCTCGCCCCGCGCGATGCGTTCCGCCAAAGACGGATCAAGCTCACCGCCGAAGAAAAAGCCGATTTCAGCGTTCAAAGCTTTTTCTATCATGCCTGCTCCCGAACCACGTCTAAAAGCGCCTGTCCGTGGACTAAGTCGGGACTTAGCTTGGCAAACGCCGTTTCCAGGCGGTGGCGCGTTTTTGCCGGCAGGCGGTAGACCACCGACGGCAGCCAGACGACGCCGCTTTCTTTGACGATGCGGAACCCTTCCTGCGTGACGAGTTTGCGGGCAGTCTGGGGCGTGAAGAAATGCACATGAGTCCGGTCCAGTGGCCCGGTGTCTGTGTATTCAAAGCGGCCGCGCAGGAATTTCAGGCGCAGGGACCAGTGAATAATGCTCGGCACGCAGATCAAAACGTGGCCGCCGGGGGCCAGCAGCGGCGCGACATTCCGCAGCGCCTGCTCCGGGGAAATGAGATGTTCCAAAACATCCCCAAACAGTACGAAATCGAAGCTGCCCGGCGTGAGACCCGCGACTGTGGCCGGGTCCTGGATGTCGCCGCCCAGAACGTCCTCGTAGCAGCCTCGCGCCCGCGACCGCGCCGCCGGCTCCGGCATGTATTCAATGCCGACCACGCGGCACCCCTGCTGCTTGACCAGATGCTCGCCGACATAGCCAGTCGCGCAGCCGACTTCCAGCACGCGCTTGCCGCTGCCGATAATTTCCCCGAACCAGGCATTCTTGTTGCCGGGATCGTCGAACCCGGCGGGATAATCATACACTTCAGCCAAATTGACTCTTTCCTATCAGGCCCGCTTCGCGAGAAGCTGCCGGACCATAAGAATATCCTGAGCGCTAATGCAGCGCAGCAGAAGGCACATGACGGCGTAGATAGCGACGCACGGCCCTAAAATCCAGACTCCGGCGCGGCTGCGGGACATCAGCTCTAGAAACGCCGCCATCGGCAGGGCGGCGGCAGCGCAACGGCTTAGAAAGACCAGATTCTCGCCAATCAGTGTTTGTGCAGGCAGCATTCGCAGATAGCTGTAAACCAAAAATGCTTCCACGGCGGCGTCGCTTGCAATCGCCCCCGCCGCGCCGTTTTTCCAGAACATCATGCCGAAGTACGCCCCGGCAAAACACGCTGGAATGCTGACAATCGTAGCAATCAAGGACGCTCGCACCATTTTGTGCTGGCCATCGGACGCCATTACTGCCGTTCCCAGCACCATCGCGGCATAATACAGCAGCACCGTCAGGCCGCCGATCCGCAGCACCGGAACCGAATTCGCGAAGCTCGGCGGGTAATGCAGCAGCCCGACAAGCCGGTCCGGGACCAGCAGCAGCACCAGTGCAATCGGAATGCCGCACAGCATCACAATCCCCAGCATCCGCCGGCAAAGCTGCCGAAAGGCCGCCGTGTCCGTGCCGTGCAGCCGGGACAAGGCCGGGAGCAGCGCGGTCGTGATCGCCGCCGGCAGGAACAGGGACGTGCCGACGAGCCGCGACGCCGCCGCGTACCAGCCGACTGTCGCTGCATCCGCGACGACGCGCAGAATGATCGGGTCGGTCCGGCTGTACAGGGTCTGGAAGACGGTCCAGCCCATAAACGGCATCCCAGCGATTACCAAAGCGCGGAATTCGCCGACAGACGGCAGGCGCAGCGTCGGCAGCAGAGACCGGAACGCCGATGCATTGACGGCCAGCGAAACGGCTCCTGTCAGCAGCGTCACCGATGCCAGCGCCCAGAGCGGCGCATGGCCGAAGATGAGCAGGATCGTCAGGCCGGCAAACAGAAACTTGTTGACCAGCGTCGCCGCGCTCTGCCGGGCCATGTTTTCCTGCCCTTGCAGCACCGACGCCAGAGCGTCGTTCAGCATGGCGACCACCATGCCGGCGGCGGCCAGCATGACGAGAAGCTGCACCAGGGGCGAATAATGCAGCAGCACCGTCAGCCCCACCGCGAGGCCGCCCATCAGCAGGCCGAGCGGAAAGCGCAGCAGCAGCGCGGCGGCAAGCAGGCTGCCGGCCCGGCCCGGCTCCCGCGCAATGTCCCGCACCAGCACAGTAGACGTACCAAGCGGCACGACGACGCCGAAGATGACGACCAGGGAGTCCGCGAGCGCCAGATTGCCGAGGCCGGCGGCCCCGACATAGCGCGGCAGAAACAGCGTCACGGCAAATGTCAGCGCCCACGACACAAGCTGCGTCGCCAGCGTCACCAGGACATTGCGCCCCACCCGTACTTTTTGCGGTTCCGCGCTCATGCCGTGCGCTCCTGAACTGACAGTGTGGGCAGGGCGGCGATGATGCCGGTCCACAAGCCCGCAAACAGCATATCCCGGAAATTGGAGAATTGCAGGTCCAAGAGGCCAAAGATCATTAGCGACCCAATAATCAGCATTCCGCTGATCGCCAGGGACCGGGTTTCCATCGGGAGGCTTTCATTGCGTACCGTTCGGGCGGCGTTGATGAGAATAGCCGAAATCATCATCCAGAACGCCAGAAACCCGAAGGTCCCCACACGCATCCACACCCACAAGACCTGGTTGTGGGTCATAATGTCCCACCACTCATATTCCGCGCTGATGTCGGCAATCGGCACGGCATGAAGCATTTTTTTGCCGTAACCGTAACCGAGTGGGGCCGAGCGAATGGTCGCCATCAAGTCCGCATTTTCGGCATCCCGGTACGCATTAGACGACGCATCGCGCGGGTCCGGCGAGAACTGCGAGCTGATCGCACGGGCCGGCTGGGCCAGAATGGAATTGCTGTTCTTAAACGCCGCATAATAGCCCGCGAATGCCAGCGCGGCGACGGCGGACAGCAAACCAATCAAGCGCCGCCGCTTCGGGAGCGCTTGATACGCGCACAGCATCAGGACAGGCAGAATGATGACAAATGCCGCGGTCGCCGCCCGCCGGTTGCATGCAAGACTCCCCAGGACGACAAACGGCAGCAGAAAAAGCATGACATTCCGCAGCTTTGGAAATGTCCCGCAGACCGAGAACGCCAGTAGCAAGGCGATAAACACATCAAAAAAGAACGCTTCTTCGTGGCTGCCGACGCCCTGATCCGGCAGTGGGAAACCGTGCAGGGTCACGTAGCGCCGAAGCGTATACAAAATGCCCTTCAGGCCGATGCACAGCGCCATGACCCACAGCGCCGCGTCCCTCTGTGTCCGGTCACGGATCATGTTATAGGCCATGAGATACGCCAACGCGAAATAAAGCTGCGAGCGAATTTCCTGAAGCGAGATCTTAAAATCGCCGCCGGTCGCCATGCCGTTGACCCAGGCCACCAGCACAAACGCCGTGTAAATCCCAATCGGCCACAAAAGCGGGCCAGGCCGGAAGTCGGCGGTCTTGGTGTACGCCGACCGGACCAAAGCACATGCCCCGGCCAGCAGCAGCAGTACTTCCAGCAGGTTCAGGGGAACGCCCTTGAAATCCGTATGACCGTAAATCTGCAAGATCGTGTTGATGTTCCAGAAAACGGGGATGCGGTCAGTCAGCGAGTCAGCATACACGCTGCCGTTTGTCCCAGTCATCTGCGCCAGCTCAAACAAACACACAGACGCTAGGACAAAGTAGAAAACGATGCGCGGAAACCGCCACAGCAGGATCGGCAGAAGAAACGCCGCCAGCACGACCAGCGGCAGAAAGATATTTCCCAGGCCGGCGAAGACCGCCGCCACAAGGGTCGCCAGCACGGTACCGCCAGCGAGAAATTTCCCGTTTCGCCGCCGCACGGCGCGGGCGTAATCGTCCGCCGTCGGCAGCCGCGACCCGATTTGCCCGGCTTCTCCCTTATCGGTCTCCGGCGGCTGGTTTTGAAGAAGTGAGTTCATAAACAGGAGTCAAGATGCCATAGGATAAGAGTCACGGCATAGAAGCCACGGCATGAATGCCGAGGCTGGCATAAAACACCGTCCAGGGGACGGAAGAACAGAAACACCCCGCCAGTTAATCTTGTGTCGCCGCGACACTGTTTCGTCTCAGCCTGGGCATTCATGCCGTGGCTTCTTCGGCGGAGAATCAGCGCCGCGTCCCGATCCGCACCAGCGTCACCGACTGCGGCGGCAGAGCCAGCGTCTTTTGGAGCGGCGACGGCGGAAAAGCGGCAATCGTGCTTGGATTATCGGCGGACACGCGCCACATCTTCATAATCCTTGTCTTCACCGGGCCGGGCGGCGGCAGGCCCGAAATGGTCAGCAGCATAGTCACGGTCGCTTTCGGCATTTTGTTGGCCAGTATGAGCGTCAGGTCGCCGGAGCGGCTGTCGGTCGCAGCGTAGCACGAAAGCTTGCTGGGGTCGGCGCTCGCCGCCGCACAGGAAACGTCGCCGAAGCCGTGGCCCTGCCCGTCGGCGTTGCGGAACAGCTTAAACGCCAGATATGCTGGACTGTTCTTCGGCGGGTAAGCCCAATAGTTCGCGAGATAAATGTTTTCCCGGCCAAACACGCCTAGCGCGTCGGCGGTTGCGATGCCGCCGCTGATGTCCTTCTCGCCGCCGAAGTTCCATTCGGTCAGCCCAATCCGCGTGCCGGGATAACCTGCCTCAATCCAAGTTTTCAGGCGGGGAATGAGCGCAATCGGCTGGGCGATCCAGCTTTCATCGGTGTAGCCAATGTCCCACAGAGACCGGGTAGAGCGCTCCCGCAAGGCTTGCGTCGCTTTGTCCGCCTGTTGGCCATACACATTGGCTTCCTGCGGATAAAAGTGAACGTCTAAAATGTCCAGTGTCCGCGTCTTCGCTGAAACATCGTGGGCATGGACTTGTTTGAGGAACCACAGCAGAAACGGGTCGCCGCCATGCGCTTTCCGGTCGGCAAAGGTGTGAAAATTGTCGTCGCCCCGATCAAGCGCCGAGTAATTGTAGCCGGTCCAGCCCCAGGACACGGGGCCGGTGATATACGCCGCCGGGTCTACAGCTTTGACTGCCGAAGCATAGTCCAAAAAGTTATGCAGCACGTCGTCATAGCCCATGGGGGCCGGGTGGATGTCAGTGTGGGTGGAGGCCCAGAGGTCAGGCTCGTTGTCCATCGCATAAAATTGGACGCCGCCGTTTGAGGCCGGCCCGAACGTCTTTTTCAGGTGGGCGATCCACTCGTCTTGATAGACCACGCCGCTTGCGAGGGTTGGCGCAACGGAAAACGGCGCGTTCTTGCGGGCGACCGATCTGACACTTGTGCGAGCGCGGTTGTCCGCCGGGTCATAGCCGGCGGTCTTATCCGGGCTGGGAACATTGACTGATTGATGGCTGTTATCTGAGTCTTTGGCAACCCATCCCATCGTCGGCACGGTCAGCAGCGTTGCCGCTTGACGCGCCTTGTTCCCCGCCACAAACTTGTCGGCGGCGGACGACGCCCCCGGCGGGACGGAAGCGTCCGAGGCATAGCGGTTCCGAAACTCCCAGTCCCGCGCGGCATTGTCGGCGTTGCCCTGCACCCAGTTATAGCGCGATTTATCGTTCCCGCCCCACCGGTTGACGCCGAGCTTCAGGTCCGCCAGGTAATCATCGGGCGCAAACGCCATGCCGTAGATATAGGGGGAGATCGGGTGCCGCCCGGCGTTCTCATTCACCGTCACTGCAACCGTCGCGGAAGTCGGCGTGGCGGGCAGCGACAAGTCCGGCAGCAGCGCCACTTCGTCCAGTACTAATGGCTGCGCGGCGGCCTGCGAGGGCTGAAAGATGATCCCGGTGATGGTCTCCCCCCCGCGCGTCGCACCTAAATCCGCCAGCGGCACCCGCAGCCGGTGCCAGCCCGGCAGGTCCGACGTGACGAACCGACTCAACGGCACTTTCGCGCCCCAGTTCCCGCCGCTGTCTACCAGACACACTTGCGCCGTCATGTCCCCGGACACAAACGCCGACAGCGTCCCGTACCCGGCGGTGCTGCACGGGTCATGGTGCAGGTACACGCCCCGGTTTCCCCCCGGCGAGAGCGTCAGGGAAAACTTCCCTGTATGCACCGTACTGGTCGCTTGCAGGCTCCGCGTTCCCCACGACCAGTCCTGCCAGCCGTTGCCGAGCGCGTCCGTGTAAATCACTAATGGCCCATCCGCCCGCTCCGCCGGCAGCGGCGCCGCCATCACAGGCTGCCCTTTGACTGTATGGTATAGACTCGACGCGATCTTGTGCCAGCGCCCATGCCCATGCACTGCCCGATGGCCGATCTCCGCCCCACCCCCCAGCGCCAGCAGAGTCAGCGCCAGCCCGCCTGCAACCATTGTTCGCCTCGAAGCCATACAAGCATTCTACCATGACTTGCTAGGAAGTTGCAGAGTGGCGCGAGGCTAGATGACGGGGTTATTCATTCGCCTTTGGGCCTCCGGCGCGGGGTATCTCCCTGCGGTTTGCAGAGCGCGACGTTCCAGCAGGCGGTCAGGGAGGTTAAAGCCGAAGATGCGTTTGAGATAGCGGTTAAACTGTGACAAGTTCTTTCAAAATGTGGTTCTGGCTGTCGGTGATGGTGACTTTGTTGCCCTGGCCTGCCTCGCGGCTGATGACGACGTAGGTAGCAACGGCGCGGCGAATAATCTCGGCTTTGGACAGAGATTTATCTTTAGCGACCTGGTTAAGCTGTTGCTCAAATTCGGTGCCGAGGTCTATTGTGTATTTTGCCATAGTGGCTTATTATACACCGTTTTGCCGTCGTTTTAACGTACTTAATTTGTCTCCGAGCAAAAACTCTTGAACAAATTGGACGGTGGCGCAGAATTGGAACTCGATGTTTTTCTTTTTGGCGAACCCGTGGCCCTCGTCGTCGGCCATGAGGAACCAGACGGGGATGCCGTTGTCGCGGACGATGTCGCGCATTTGCAGGGCTTCCGATGCAGGGACACGCGGGTCGTTTTGGCCCTGAATGATGAACAGCGGCTTTTTGATCTTCCCCGCGTTGTTGATGGGAGCAATGCGCGTGAGGAACTCGCGCATGGCGGGGTCGCGCTCGTCGCCGTACTCGACGCGCCGCAGGTCGCGCCGGTAGCCTTCAGTGTTTTCTAGAAATGTCACGAGGCTGGACATGCCGACGATGTCCACAGAGCAGGCAATTTTATCGCTGTACAAAGTTGCGACGGCCAGCGTCATGTGGCCGCCGTAGGAGCCGCCGCTGACCATGATGCGGCTTGGGTCTAGGTCAGGCTGCGCGGCGATCCAGTCCAAAAGCGCCCCGATGTCTTTGTAGGTGTCTTCGCGCAGAAAACCGTTGTCCAGATCCAAAAATGTTTTGCCGTAGCCGTCAGAGCCGCGCACGTTCGGGAAGACAAGGGCGATGCCCAGCTCATTGACGTAGTAATTGCTTTGGCCGAGATAGCCGGGCCGGGCCTGCCCTTCGGGGCCGCCGTGGATGACAATGATGACCGGGCGCGGGCCGGGAAACTCGGCGGCGTCGGGGCGGGTCAAAAAGCCGGAAATCTCGCGCCCGTCAAAGCTCGGCCAGCGGACAAGCTCCGGCTCTTGAAACGTTTCGGCGTTCAACCCGCCGGTCTCGCTTTGAGTCCAGCGGGTCACTTCGTGACTTTTGACGTTGAGCGAATACACGTCTGACGGCGACCGGGCCGAAGTCACGCTGAACGCCAAATCTTCCCCATTCGCGTGCCATTTCAGGCTGCCGATGATCCCCTTCGGAATGCCTTCAGGCAGCGTTACGTCTCGCGTCTTGGTGTCGTACAGCCGCAGCACGCTCAGACCGTCTTCGTTGGTGACGAAGGCGATGCACGACCCGCCCGGCGTGATTGCGAACCCCTCGACGCCCCACGCGAGGTCCGGCATCAGCGGCGACAGCGCCTGCGTCTCGGTGTCCAGCGACAGCAGCCGGGCGAACTCCGAGTCTTTGTCGGTCTGCACAAACAGCGTTTTGCCGTCCGGCGCGAACTTCGCCGCCGAGTAGGACACTTTCGGCCCGCCTTTGGGTGTCAGCAGCGTCTTGCCGCCCACCTTCGCGTCCATCAGCCACAGGTAACTCTCGTTGATGGAGACGTATTCCATGACCAAAATCTGCCTGTCATCCGGGGACCAGTCCAGCAGGGACCAGCCGCCGCCTTCCAGGGCCGCCAGCAGACGGTCGCTCTGGGGATTACGCGGGTCTTGGAGATAAAAATCCACATCTTTGCCGGTGCGCCGCGTGGACGTGTAAGCCAGGCAATCGCCCCGGCGGGACCAGAGGCCGAGGCTGTTTTTAGAGGCTCCGTCGGTCAGCCGCGTGATCTGCCCGTTTGCCAGGTCCAAGCGATAGTTCTGGGCGAACTCATTGCCGCCGGTGTCTTTAGAAAAGACAAAAAGTGCGCCGTCCACGGGGTCATACAGTGCCGCGCCGACGGTGTCAGCGAAGAATGTCTTTTGCTGCCGGTCGCCGCCGGGAAACGCCACGGAATGCGCCTGGGCGGTGTCGGCAAAGCGGGTTCGAATGAGCATTTCACGCTGTTTAGGGTGCCAGTCGGCAAACAGCGCCGCGCGGGACTCGGTGTAGCGCCGCAGGGTTTCCGCGAGTGTGAGGGGGATCGGCGGGACACCTTCCACGATCAAATTCGGGCCAGGCGTCAGGGTTTGGGGAGCAGGTTCAGGCATGAGGAAACTTTCCGGGCAAATATCTCGTAACAGGAGTAAAGAAGTGCGGCAAAGACGCCAATAATCAGCGTATCAGAATGATTTCTGTTATCGTGTCTTCTCCTGTGTTCCTTTGCCTCGCCGGAAACGGCGGGGCTTTTTTTTATGTTTATGCCACTACGAAGTCAGCGCCAGCGCCCGCAGCACTTCGGCGACGCTCCACGCCTGCGCGGGGCAGCCGTTCGGGTTGTAGGGCGCGTCGGCGTCAAAGACTTCCGCTAAGGTGCCGACGCCGTATTCCGTGAAGCCTGCGGCCAGAAGCGTGTCCAGAAGTGCGCGAGTTTTTGCCTTGTCACCGTAGGTCTTCAAATGCGCTTCGCAGAACGCGCCGAGCAGCCAGGGCCAGACCGTGCCTTGATGGTACGCGCCGTCACGGGCCGTGGGGTCGCCGGGCGCATAATGGGCGTGGTAATCCGGCGAGCCGGGAGCCAGCGTCCGCAGACCGAACGGCGTCAAAAGATGTGCAGCGACGGCGCCTACCACAGCTTTGGCCTGGTCGCCTTCCATCACCGGAAACGGCAGGGAAACGGCAAAGATTTGGTTGGGACGCACCGATGCATCCGGGCTGCCGTCGGGAGCGATCACATCATAAAGCGAACGGCTGTCCGGGTTCCAGAACTTGGCAGCAAACGACGCTTTAGCCTGCTCCGCGCGGGCGCGGCAGTCGGCGGCAAAGTCCGCCTGCCCAGCTTTCTCTCCAATCTCGGCGGCAATGGACAGCGCGTTGTGCCACAGCGCTTGGATTTCCACCGGTTTGCCGGTGCGCGGGGTCACCACCCAGTCGCCGACTTTGGCGTCCATCCAGGTGAGCTGCACGCCCGGCTCCCCGGCAGACAGCAGGCCGTCGGCGGGGTCAACACCGATGTGATAGTCGGTTCCGGCGATGTGCGCTTTTAAGAGGACTTGGAGAACGGGCAGCATGTCGGCTTGGGCAAAGTCCCAGTCGCCGGACGCTTCGGCGTAAGCATAGATGGCCTGAAAGAACCACAAAGAAGCGTCTACCGTGTTGTATTCCGCCCCTGTTCCATTGTCCGAAAAGCGATTGGGCAGCAGACCATCTTTGACCGCACCCGCAAATGATGTCAGAATTTCTTTGGCGACCCCAAACCGCTTTGTCGTCAGGCACAAACCGGGCAGCGCGATCATGGTATCCCGGCCCCAGTCGGTGAACCACGGATAGCCCGCCATGATGGTCGCGCGGGCGACTTTCTCCGAATTCTCAATGACAAACTGATCCGCGGCCAGTGTCAGCGTCTCGCGGGCCGTGTCGGTCGGCGTGACCTCCGCCTTGTCGAGAAGGGCCTTTTGACGGGCGATTTCGGACGCCAGCGCGATCTCCGGCTCGTCGGGCTGGCTGGTTTCGACTGTCGCGACCAGTGTAATTGTCTGGCCAGGCGACAGAATGCCGGAAAAGCGTCCGGGGCAGTACAAATCTTCGCTGAAGTCCAGCCCCCGCTCCTGCTCGCGGGGATGCTCGAAGTTGAAGAACCAGCCGGAATGGTCTACGAACCCGAACGGGGGCTTCATCGCTAAATAAAGCGGGTTTGCGGTTGGGTAAGCGACAAACTTCCATCGCCCGCCGCCTTCGTCGGTCATGGCGGCGGTAAATCCATCCCACCGGTGCTGCTCGGTATGGTAGTCTTTGTACGCCAGCAGCGGCACCAGGGCGAGTTTGACAGGTTCGGGAGCTTTCACTAGCGTGTACTGGATGTAAACGGTGTTGAGGCCGTGCGGCATCCAGATGCGCTTTTCTAAAACAACGGTTTCTTCGTGAAAAATATAAGTGAAGGTCGGCACGGGCCGGGTGTCAAAATACGTCAAGTGCCGAAAGCCTTGGGGCTGGACGACGCTGGGATACTTGTTAGACGAGAGCTGATACAACTGGTCTTCGACCCGGACTTCTTCTTCGGCTTTAGACAGCAGCACGGCCCGGCCCAGCGGCGGGGAGAAGGCCGGCACGAGCAGGCCGTGGTAACGGCGCGTGTTCGCCCCGGCGAGCGAGGCCGACGCGTACCCGCCGATGCCGTTGGTGACGAGCCATTCTCGGGCCGATGCGTCGTCCCAGTTTTGCAGTGTGTCGCCTTGAATCTGTGTCATCGCCTGGTCCTCACTGCGTTGATTTTGCTGTTCTTTAACGATGAGATTGGGAGAAAGTTCCGTTTCCCTTCGGACTAAGACACTTCGGCCGTGCCTCGGCTTTTGCTGAACGCTTCCAAGCGGCGCACGGTGTCTACCGCGCTGCGGCGGCGCTCGACCGCCTGAGCGACTTTGAGGCACAGCAGCTCAAACACGTCTACATTGGGCATATTCTTCTCGACATAATCGAATGCCCCGCGCTTCATGCACTCGACCGCATTGGCGACATTACCGTAAGCCGTCAGGATGATCACTTCTGTGAACACGTCGCGGGCGACGGCGCTTTCC
Organism: uncultured Armatimonadales bacterium; assembly: GCA_964252595.1. Classification (GTDB taxonomy): domain Bacteria; phylum Armatimonadota; class Armatimonadia; order Armatimonadales; family Capsulimonadaceae; genus JANXMY01. The sequence continues at coordinate 6,938 of CAXUNT010000053.1, read as the reverse complement.
AGGATCCGTATGCCGGACCCCGAATCTTCCATACTCATGTCGGTGATCACAATGTCGTAAGCACGCGGGGCCGTCTGCATCTTTTCGATGCCGCCGTCCTCCCCTGGCGCGGTTTCCACCGTGTACCCTTCGCGCGACAAACGCCGCCCCACCGCCTCCCGCACTTCTTCTTCGTCATCCACCACTAGAATTCGGCACATAATGAGGCCATTATACCTAAAAAATCTTTCTAAGACGCTTCAGTTTGAGACGCTTCGTTTTGGAGGAGCATTTGCTCCAGTTCCATCAGATGCGATAAGTCTTTCGGACGCCCGGCGGCTCGCTTCATCGCAATCAGAGAAGGGATGGAAGCAACATGCACGGGCGACCCATCAAGGTTTATTGCCGTCGCGTCGTTCCAAAGCTGCTCAAATGACGCAATCCCGGCAACCTCACCGAGCAAATCCACGCTGCCCAAATCCATCCGCAGCGTTACGTTCATTATGTTTCTGAGGGTGCGTACATCCCAGAAAAATGGCAGGCCGGGCGGAGCACCGCGCAAAGAAGGATGGTACGGCGCGAGCGCTTTGACAACCGCTTCTAAATTGTCCGTATCCCGCGCCACGGCAAAGTCAATGTCGTCGGTAATATGAGCGGAGCCTTGCAGGCGCATGGCAACCCCGCCGACAATCACAAAACGCAGTCCTGCCGCCGCAAGAACGGCGATGATCTGCTGGAAATCACTGACTTGTTTTGCGTCCATGCGATCCTCCTTGAAAAAAGATAAATTCCGCTGAAGCTTTGCCAGCCGTTCCCAGGGCGGGACGCGCAGGTTTTCACGTATCAGCGATATGTCAATACCGTTCGCATCCTGCTCCCCGTAGCCGTGCGTGTATGCCTGCCACTGCGCCCATTGGGCGTCGGTCATGCCGAGCCGGTCTTCCACTTCCTGCATTTCGGTTCCTTCTGCTGTTTCCGTCTGTGCCATGCCGCCATTGTACCCGGAACTACTGAACAGAGCTATTGAACAGATTGCGGCGGGTTGGGGACGTGCGACGCGGATTTCACGCGCTGCCAGTCGGCGTCGGCGAGGCGCTTGACATGGCCGTCCAGAAACAAGACTGCCCGCAACCCATCGCTTTGCAGCGCCAGCTCGTAGTAAACCACCATCGAGGCCGGATCTTGGAAGCTCGCGAGCTTGCGGTGGGAGAGAGACGTGTTCGGCTGGTAGGCCACATTTGTCGGCGGCTCCTGGAACACGGCATCGGACTTGACGTAAGGATAAATCGCCGCCTTCGTGACCGCCGCGTTTTTCATCGGCGGCAGCACCTCATCGTAGTCCTGCGTGTACTGGATGAGCGCGAGGCCGATCTGCTTGAGGTTGGACGTGGACGCTGGAATGGGGTCAGGCGCGGGCGGCGGCGGCGGGTTCAGTGCAGCTTGCAGCGAGAACGCCTGAATATCGTTCAGGCTGCCGACCGAGTGCAGGTTCAGCAAAGACAGCGACAGCACGGTATCGGGGGTCAGCTTGGGGGCCGGCGGCAGATCGCCGCTGCCGCTCTTCAGGAGCGCGGCATAATCCACGCTGCTTTTCTGGCGGTAGGCGATCAAATAAATTTCGCCGCCGAGCGTGACCGTCTCGCCTTTGGTGTAATAGGTCGTCTGAGCGCCGCCCGTCAGCACGGCCAGATAAAGGTTGAACTGACCGGACGAGTCGCCGCCGCCGGCGAGGCTGAAAGTGCGCCAGCTTCCATCCAAATTTTTGAGCGTCAGCGACAGCGGGCGCGACGTACCGGACAGCGCGGCGGCAAAACTGCCGCTCGGCGTCGGGGCGCTGGACTGGCTGAACGCCGGGGGCGTAAGCAGCAGCGCAGACAGGGCGATAACGAGGTGAAGGGGACGCAGCATGGGTGGCTCCTGTAGAACAAGATTTTCCGTGCCGGGCGTTTTGACGCCCGCTTGTCTGCTTTGTACCCGAAATCACATCTTTGTACGCGCCTGCCCGAACGGGCATAAGTCCAGGACAACGCAGCGGGAACAGTCGGGGTTTTGGTAGAAGCAGCAGCGCTGGCCGTGGAGCATCAACACCTCGTGATTGTCATAAACCTGCTGGGCGGACCACTCGGCAGGAAGCTGGGCTTCTAAAAGCGCGTGAGAGGGACCAACGGAGACGGACACGGGGATGAGGCCCAATCGGACTGCGACCCGATGATGGTGGCTGTCCACCGGCAGGGCGCGGCGGTGCAGCCGGCTGAACGACAAAACGGCGGCGCTGGTCTTCGGCCCGATCCCCGGCAGCCGCTCCAGCCACGCGCGGGCGTCCGGCACCGGCAGGTCTTCTAGAAAGTCCAACGACAGCTCGCCGCGCTCGTCGGTGACGCGCCGCAAAATCTCCTGCACGCGCGGCGCTTTCTGCTCCGGCCAGGTGCAGGGGGCGAGGGCGGCTTGGACCTCGGCCAGCGGCGCATCGCGGACTTCCGCCCAGCCTCCGGGGAACCGCGCTTTGAGATTTTGGAAGGCCCGGTGCGAGTCGGCGTTTTTGGTCCGGTGCGACAACAACGACGAGATAAGCTCGCTCAAGGGGTCAAGCTCCCCGAAATACGCAATCGGGCAGCCGTATTCGGCGCACAGGCGGTCATGGACAATCAAGACTTTTTCGGCGGCAGCAGTCATAACCTGTCATCCCCGGAACCGTGAACAGGCAAACGCCTTTGCGCCGGGAGGAAAGAGAGAAGCATGCCGCGAATACAGGTCTATGAGCACAGGTCCTATGAGCACAGGTCCTATGAGCACAGGTCCTATGAGCACAGGTCCTATGACTGAGAAAAAATTGATCGGCTGCGCGGCACTGCTCGGCACGCTTGCTTTGGCCTGCGCCGGCCCGCTCGCCGCCAAGCCGCTCCCGCAGAACTCCCACGCGTCCTCGGTCGCGCCGAACAAGCTGCCAGCCGCCGAAGCTTTGAAGCTCGTGCAGGCCGAGCGGGATAAATACTGGCTCAATGCCAAGCATGAAGTGTACCGCAGCACTTTGGAGCTAATCGCCCAGGACCAGACCGAGCTTTTGCGCGGCCTTCGCACCGACAAAGTGCTGCGCGGCGATCCCAATCGCCGCGAGATCGCGCTCACTATTGACGACGGCCCACACCCGGCCTACACGCCGAAGCTGCTGCAAATCCTGAACCTTGCGGGCGTTCCCGCGACGTTTTTTGTGGTCGGCGAACGCGCCGAGCAGTATCCAGAACTGGTCCGGGCGGAAGTCGCCGGCGGCCATGAGGTCGGCAACCACACCTACGACCATGTCAGCCTGATTAAAATCCCGCCAGAGTATATTGATACCGAGATCAAAGCCTGCGGCGATGTCCTGACCCAGATCACCGGCCATCCGCCGCATCTGTTCCGTCCGCCCGGCGGCGAGTACAACCGGGCGGTCGCCGAGTCTGCCGAGGCGCTTGGATACAAAATGATCCTGTACAGCGACGATCCCGGCGACTACGCCGACCCCGGCACGCAGGTGATCGAAACCCGCACGCTGGACACCATCTCAAATGGCGGGATTATCCTGCTGCACGACGGCAGCGCCCAGACGCTTCTTATTCTGCCGCAGATCATCCAGCGCCTGAAAGCCCGCGGCTTTCGCTTTGTCACCGTAGACCAGCTTTTGCGCCCCGGCGGGTAGCAGCCTGCTCCAATCCTCTTCCTTTCGCTGCGAAACGTTCAGGCCAAGCTTCCAGAACTTTCTCCTCAACTGTTTGCAGCAGGCCAAGGACCTGCTGCCTCCACGAGAATCATCTCATGATTGTTACAAACAGGTTACAAAATCGGATCAACCGGTCTGTTGAGGGGCAATACGAGTGAAAGTGAGCAACAATAACTTTCTATTAAGCCTATTAACGGTATTGCGACAGGGAGAGGCTGTCACAGGCGATCCAAGGCGGCAGTTCGCCGGAGGAAACCAGCAATTTCCTGTTGGCATAAAACTTGCAATACTGTATTGACAACTAGAAAACGTTTATGAAAACCGCACTTGTTCATGATTACCTCGCTCAAGCGGGCGGCGCAGAACGCGTCGCGGCGGCCTTTCACGCCTTATTCCTGGAACCGCCTTTGTACACTTCCGTCTATAACCTGGTTCTCAGCTCTCCAGCTCCTCTGCAATCGGCATCACCCCAGCCGACTGCATGGCAGAAGCCTTGTCGCCCTGAATCAAAATGCCGAAAGTAAGAAAATGCCGAAAGTAAGAAAATGCCGAAAGTAAGGCCAAGCCAAATTATCGCTCATGAACGAAATTCAACCTAGCAATTCTTTTTATACCGCCCCGCCCAGCGCTCCTGCCGAGCCGGTCATGACCGCGCATGACTTGGCGCTGATCGCCTGGCGACGCCTGTGGCTGATCATCTTGATTGTCGCCGTCTCGACGCTCACGGCCGTAATCCTCTCCAAACGCAGCCCAAAGGCGTGGCAGGCGACCGCGCAGATCCTCCTGGTTCAGCGGGAGCCGATGATGATCGCCTCCACCCAGTCAGCCGCAAGCGCTCCGATGGTGGAATCGATTGAGACCCAGCTCACCCTGCTGCAAAGCCGCGAGCTGGCGCAGCAAGCGGCGGCAAAGCTCGGCATCAGCCCGGAAACGCTGCAAAACGCCGCCACAATCACCCCGCGAAAAGACGGCGACAATGTGATTGATCTGGCAGTAGTCGCCGATAGCCGGCAGCATGCAATTGACTGGGCAAATACGCTCTGCCAGACGTTTGTCACCTATAAAGACGCTTTGGCACAAAAAGACAGCGAAGAAAACCTGTCCCAGCTTGCCATTCAAACGGCGCAGGCCCAGCATCAGGTGACCGTCGCCGACGCCAAGCTTCTGAAGTTTCAGCAGTCGCACCGTTTAGGCGGCATCGGCGTCCTGGACCCTCAGGCCCAGAAAACCGCCGCGCTGAATGCCCTAGCGGCCCAAAACGCCGTTGTCGCCAGCCTGCAAAACGACAATGTTGCGGCGCAGGCAACAGCGGCGGCCGAACTCGCGCAGCTCCGAAAAGGCAAAGCTGCCATCGCCAAGACGCACACGGTCCGGGATGACAGCGAAGTTTTCAAGCTTCAAAGAGACTTGAGCGATCTGGAACAAAAGCGCTTTGAGACCGCCCAGCGCTACAAGAGGACACCTCAAGGATACGGCCAAATCCTGCTCTCGCAGCTGGACGGCCAGATTGCAGCAACGCAGGCTAATCTCAATCAGGCGCTGCAAACTTTGGAAAGCCAGCCTTCGCTCCAAGACCAGGGAGCGCTCCAGGCCGCCAGCGACAACGCGCAAAGCGCCGCTCGCGCCGTTCAAGTGAAACTGGCCGGAGCCGTCGCCCAGCGCGACCTGCTCCAGAGTCAGATCGTGGACCTGCCCCAGTTGAGCCAGGAAGCCCAGAACTTGATTGACGGCGCAAGCCAGGCCCACCGACTCTACGATGCCGCCAGCGCCGCGGCTCAAGCCGCGCAGATCAACAAAAATGTCGCCAGCGGCAATGTCCAAATCGTCCAAACGGCGTTTGCGCCGGAAGCGCCGTTTCGCCCCAGCCCGAAACATGACCTGCTGATCGGCTTTGGGATCGGTCTGGTCCTGGCGCTGCTGGTCGTGCTGCTCCTGGAACAGATGGACAGCGCAGTGCGGACCGCCGCCGATGTCCGCCGCCTCGTGGACGGCCCGGTGGTCGCGGTCCTGCCGCAGATGACCCGTGCCGAGAGAAACCAGTTTGCGGGCGGCAGCAAGCCCCCGCATCTCATTGAGACTTACAATGCCGCCCGCGTCAACCTCAGCCTTGCCATGCGCCAGCGCACCGGCGTGAATTTGGATGATCACCAGACCATCATGGTGACCAGCGCTCTGCCCGGCGAAGGCAAATCGCTCACCGCTTCCGAGCTGGCCTATTCGTTCGCGCGGGCGGGACGGCGTGTGGTGCTGGTCAACGCCGATATGCGCCGGCCTTCTATGCTGATGCAGGCGGGAAAAACATCGCCCCCAGGCTTGGCGGAGGTTCTTTCCGGTGCCCTGCGCGTCAGCGACGTTCTCGTGCCGACGGAAACAGCGAATCTGTCCATGCTGCATGGGGGAAATGCCGCGCAGAACCCGATTGATTTGATTTCTCAGCCGCACATGGCCGATGCGATGCAGGCGCTTCGGGCGGCGGCCGATGTGGTGATTGTGGATTCGCCGCCGGCCGCCGTTGTAGCCGATGCGCTCCTTCTCGCACCGCATATGGACTGCATTCTTTATGTCGTCGGCGTCGGCCTTGTGGACAGCGAGAACATGCGGAACACGGCAGGCGCCCTGGCGGCGGCGTCACCCAAAATGCTGGCCTACTTTGTCAACCGGGTACCGCAGCTCGTCGGCACGTCCGCGAATTACTCTTACGCCGGCTACGGACGCACGACTTTTGCCGCGCCTTCTCCCGAACCGGAAAAAAGCAGGCGCGTTTACCAGTCAACGCGCACCATCGTGATGAAGCGCTACTCCGATCCCGGCCTGGCCGAAGGAGAGGCGACGCTGGAAGCCGACAATGGCTCCGGCAGCCTGGACGGCAAAGCTGCTGCCGACGGCAAGGCTGCCGCCAATGGCGCACGCCCTTCCCTGCGGGTCCTGCCGCGCGTCGGGTCGTCCCTGGTCACTATTGAAGGCCCCTATCTCGGACAAAGTTTCGCGCTCTCGTCCAGCAAGCCTTTGACCCTCGGCGCACGCCCGGACAGCGACATCGTGCTGGCACGGGATGCGACAGTCTCGCAAGTTCACGCCCATATCGGCCAGGAGAACGACAGTTTTGTCGTTTATGATGTTTCTTCCACGAACGGCACGCTTGTCAATGACGCGGCGGTTTCGCGGCACGCCTTGGAAGTTGGCGATATTCTTCAGCTTGGCGCCAGCAAGTTCCGCTATGAATAACACGGAGAAGACAAATATGAACACTCAGTCACAATTC